>JBDRCZ010000026.1:0-24886 GCA_043821285.1 Candidatus Omnitrophota bacterium
TGAGCGGGATGGTGATGAACTGACCGAACGCAGACACAAAACCCTCACGGGGGATATTTTTAGAGGAAAAGGATGTGAGGCTTGTAAGTTTACCGGGTTTAAAGGCCGGACGATGATTTATGAAATAATGGTTATTAATGATGAGTTGCGAAAATTAATTTTGAAAAAGGCAGATGCTGTGGAAATTAAAAAGAAAGCAAAAGAACTCGGCATGAAGACGATGCGTGAATGCGGATGGGAAAAAATCTATCAGGGGATTACTACGGTAGATGAAGTAGTAAGAGTAACGGAGCTGGAATAATAATATTATTCCAAATGACAAATGTCCCGCCAAGCAAACCGGCGGACAGACAAATTCCAAATGACAAATAACTCACTTAACAAAAAAAGACAAAGGGAAAAAAGTGAGGAATTTACGATGCTTACAACTTGTAACTTGATCGTATAGGGATTTCCTTTTTTTCTGAATCGATCTTTTCTTTTAGTTTACCTTTTCTAATCCATTAAAAAGGTAAGTGCTAAATTAGTGCCGAAGGCAATAATTTATAAAATATGCCGATATTTCACTATAAGGTAAAAAAAGGTCTTGATAAAATCGAAACCGGAACAATAACTGCGGAATCAAAAGAAAGTGCGGTTGAGAAATTGATTGGTTTTGGTTTTACGCCGATTAAGGTAGAACTTGTCAATGATATTATCACGGGCAAAAATAAATTGAAGATTTTTTTTACCCATTATCGCGGAATAACCAATGTTGATCTAAATATATTTACCAGACAAATGTATAGTCTGGTAAAGTCAAAAGTAGAAATTTTACGGTCCCTGAGGATAATTTTCGAACAGACCCCAAAAGATAAAATGAAAAAATTGATAGAAGATTTGCATGATACGGTAAAAGACGGAAAAACTTTTTCACAGGCGCTCTCTAAACACCCCGAGTATTTTTCTTCCCTGTATATCAGTTTGATAAAAGTAGATGAGCTTTCCGGAAGACTTGATTTGGCGCTTGAGCAGTTGGATAAATTTGCTGATAAAGAGGAGGAAATGCGCGCCAGAATAAAAGCCGCTTTAGTCTATCCGATGCTGATGATGATCACCGGCATCGCGAGCATAATATTTTTAGTAACATTTGTAATACCAAAATTACAGGTTGTCTTTGAAGACTTAGGGCAGTCTTTGCCCTTTCTAACCCGCTCATTGTTGACGTGCAGCAAATGGGCGGCAGATTATTGGTACTGGCTTATTCTTGCGTTTTTCGCGGCAATATTTTTGCTAAAAGGGATAACCGCGGGTAAAAATAAGATATTGTTTGACCGATTAAAACTTAAGATACCGCTGATTTCGAATTTGGTTGTCGAACAGGCCGTGTCCAGATTTACCCGGGCATTTGCCCTGCTTTTGAAAAACGGTATTTCGATGTTTGAGGCGCTGAAATTATCCATTCCTACGCTGAACAATGAATTATTGATACAGGAACTGGATCGCGTGAGGGAAGATGTAGTTAACGGTAAGTCTTTATCAATGAGCCTAAAGAAGGTTACCTATTTTTCTCCTTTTTTGGTCAGTATGATTTCTGTGGGTGAAGAAGGGGGGAGATTAGATGAGGTTTTGGCTAATATTGCCGCGGACTACGAACGGCACATTGATACGATTATAAAGGCAATCACGGCTTTGATCGAGCCGGCAATTATTCTGATATTAGGGCTGGTAGTTGGTGTTATTGTTATGGCCATGCTTTTACCGGTATTTCAGATGAACATGTTGGCCGGGGTATAGAGTAAAATACAAAATGCAAATTTTCTGCCACAAAGCGTTGGCGGGCAGGTCCGCCAATGCTTTGTGAAGGACATAGGACATGGAGGGTCATTTAAAAGATAAAGCCCCGGATTAACAGAACCACCGATGGCACAGATAAAAGGAATAAGTCTTAATCACAGATGCCATAGAATAAAAATAGCCACAGATTTTCACGGATTGGACACGGATAAAACGGATAAAAAAAGGCGAGGCTAAAAAATATTTACACCACGAATAACTCAGATTAACACGAATGGGAAAATATCTATTAAAAAGTCCGTGTAACATCTGTGTTAATTGTATGCTGAAAATACGTACTCATTATGAATAATAACAACCGGTTACATGGTACACAGTCGTTTACCTTACTCGAGTTAATTATTGTAGTTTTGATTTTTTCTATCACCATGGGAATTATTTTCCCCAGATTTAAAGACACGTTTATAAATTTTCAGTTTGATAATTTTGTAAATGAATTTATCAGTATCGCCAGATTTGCCCGTGGAAAAGCTATTTCTAGCAGCGCTTATTATCAAATAGAAATTGACCCCGGGCAAAACCGATACCGGGTAAAAAGGGTTTTAACTGAAGAAGGAGTAACAGAAAAGTATACTTATCAGCGCTGGCACCATATACCCAAGGATATAACCATTGAAGGAGATACGCAGGTTCTGATGTTTACCCCTTTGGGCAATACGCTAAAAACTGTTTTATATGTATTTAATGCTAGCGGCAAATCTATTGCCTTACGTATAACCACGACGGGTTTTATCAGACTCTACACCGGCCGGTTATGATGGATTATGAAAAATAAAGGTTTTTCCCTGCTTGAAGTTGTTGTAAGTGTTGTGATTTTGTCCGTAGGCATTATTGTTTTAATGCAGTCGTTTATGTATACGTTAAGTGGAGTCAGGCGGTTTGAAAAGTATAGAAAGGCCGCCGCGCTTATAAATTTAACCTTAACCGAACTGGAGTTAAATGGCACCTCTTTTGGCCGCAGTAATAAATCATATACTGAAAAACCATATCAGGGATTTAATGTTGAAATTAACACCAGTGAAGGCAGCCAGGAGATTTTGTCCGATCATGATCTTGCCCATGCAGAGATCATAGTTAGATGGCAGGAGAAAAATAAAGAGGTAAATGTTAAAGCAGGCGTATATGCAAAACTTAGAACCAGGGATTAAAAAACATACAAAGCGAAGGAAATTAGTGGTAAAAAAGGCATTGTGCAGACTAAGGCAGCGATGGAACATGTCATAAATCGGGACAGATGTAGTTTTCTAAGAGGAATTACTTTTATCGAGCTCTTGGTTGCGGTTACGATATT
Organism: Candidatus Omnitrophota bacterium; assembly: GCA_043821285.1. Taxonomy (GTDB): domain Bacteria; phylum Omnitrophota; class Gorgyraeia; order B26-G9; family JBDRCZ01; genus JBDRCZ01. The sequence goes on from JBDRCZ010000026.1 coordinate 3,128, forward strand.
TGTTGCGGTTATTACCGCGTGCATTAGCGCATTTAATCAGGGGTTTTTGGTGCAGAAGCTGTTGAAAAAAAACGTCTTTGTTTTTCAACAAGGATGGGAAGTGCTGGATTTAATGGAAAATGAAGTGCAAAACTGTATATTTTTTCTGCCCCCTTCGTTTTTAGGCACGGGTGAGCAGATAGATTTTTTTAGTCTGGTGGAAATCCCGGATGTGGAAAATATAACAACCAGGCAAAATATACCTAAAAAAGTAAATAAAATCAGGTATTATTTAAAAGACAAAGAAAATACCGGCTCTTTGTACCGGCGCCGAACAGTTTATGATGAAGAGATGGTTGAGGATACTGATGAGGAAGAAATATTACAGGGTTTTAGTAGTATCCAATTTCAGTTTTACGGCAGGAAAGCAGATGGATTGGATTGGTTTGATGAATGGCAAGACACTGACCAATTGCCACGGATGGTAAAAGTCACCCTGAATATGCAAGGTGAGTCGTTAGAAAAAAACATTTTTTTGCCGCAGGGGACACAAAGTAAATAGTGAAAACAGAAGGACGAATGTATATAAATGAATATTCCCTACTGCACCGTAAATAATAAGGCCCAGGTATTGATTGTGGTACTGTGGATTTTGTGTTTTTTGAGTTTATCGGCATTTAGTTTAGGCTACCGGACACATGTAGAGTTAAAACTGGCAAATTATCGGCTGGAAGATACAATTGCCCGTGCCGCGGCAATATCCATTATTAAGTTTATCGAGGCGGTAATCTTAACCGATGATAATGGTTTTGGCGCTTTGAATGAAACGTGGAGTAATGGATATAACCGGGGAGAAAGGGAAAACTTGTTTAAAAATATAAAACTTAGCGGCGTATGTTTAGACATCTACTATAAAAGAGCGGATGCACAAGAAGGATTTTTATTATATGGATTAAAGGATGAAGAAAGCAAGATAAATATAAATAGTGCCGAAAAGCCGCTTTTTGTTTCTTTGTTTAATAATATCGAAAATAGTCTTAAGGAGAATGAAATAATCAAGTTGGCTGATGAAATAATAAAGATGAGAACTAAGCTGCCGGAGGGTCTTTTTATAAGCGCGCAGCAGCTGCTCTTGGTAAAAGGGATGAGGCAGGATTATTATGAGAAGATAGAAGAGTATATTACTTGTTATGGAGAGGGCTCAATTAATTTTAACACCGCATCGAATTTTGTGCTAAAATGTCTGGGGGTATCTGATGAACTAATAGATAATATTGCGATTTTCAGAAAAGGCGCTGACGGAAAAATTGCCACTGCTGATGACGGAGTTTTTGAAACCCCGCAGGCAATTATTACGGCATTTGGCGGACAATTGGGTGAGAAAATAACCACCCTTATCAATCAAGGGAAAATTGGGGTTAGCTCAACGGCGTTTGACGCGCAGATAACCGTAACTTCAAATAAATCACAAAGAGTTAAAAAATTTAGATGTATTTTGGGAAAAACTCCAAAAGAAGATAGCAGGGTTTTTTACTGGCAGGGATAGTTTATGTTTGGCAGGAAGAGATTTTATTTAATTATCGAAAGCAGCGCAAATTTTATAAAAATTGTTGTCCTTGGCGTATTGACGCGGATAAAGATTATTGAAAAAGTAATAGTTGAGAATATTACAAATTTAAGCGATTCTGATATAATTGCGGTGCTCGAGAGATTATTAAAAGAGTTAAGACTCAAAAACCCCTTACTGGTTATTGTTATCCCGCGTAGTATGGTAACGATGAGGAACCTAAAATTTCCCTCAGCAGACCTAAAAGAAATCGTGTCCATGGTTGAGCTTTATGCCCCGCGGCAGGTACCGTTTGGCAAAGAAGAGATAATTTATGATTTTCATGTTATTGGTAAAGATGAAGCGGGGTATGCAATTATTCTCTTGGCAATTATCCACCGCGATGTTGTACGCCGGCAGTTAAATATGTTTGCCAAATGTGGACTTAGTACGGAAGATGCGCTGTTAAGTTCGAACGGGCTTTTAGATGTTAATTCCCTTATTTCAACGCCAAAAGGACAGGAGACACATGTGTTACTAGATATAGATACTGCTGAGGCAGACTTTGTAGTGATTTCAAAAGATAATCTTTTGTTTACCAGAAGTATTGCCCTGGGGATTAACAGAGATGACTGGCAAAAGGAAGAAGAGAGATTTCTGCAGGATGTAAAACAAACTTTGGTTATTTACCAAAATGAAGACATTGGTAAAAAACCAAGCCGGATTTTTGTCTGCGGTCTTTTTAAAAAATTTCCGGATTTGAAGCAGAAGCTTTTTAACACCGTTAATATTCCGGTGGAAATTATTGAGCGATTTGAAGGTATCCCGATAAGAAATAGTGCACGTGAAGAACTGGAGCGCTATGCCAAAAAGACAAGTTTTTATGATCTGCTCGGGCTGGCCGCTGCGGTAGATAAGAAAAAAATCAATCTTATTCCCCGGGAGATAAAAATAAAAAAGGAACTAAAAGATAAATTCAGTAACTTGTTGTTCATTGGGGTAATGCTCGCGGCCATTTTTATTCTGTTGTCATGTTTACTTGTGCTTAAACTACATGCGCGCCAGGTATATTTTGAGATGTTAGATGAAAAGATAAATAATATTGAAAAAGAGGCAGCAATTTTGATAAATAAGCAGGGGCTTATTGGAGAAATAAAACAGCAGCTGAACGAGCGCGGCAGTTTTATTGAAGCATTTGCCGAAATTTCCCGGGCGGTGCCTTGGCCGATAACGATTACCGCAATTAGTTTTGAAAAAAATGACAAGCTTATTTTAAAAGGACAGGCTGAGGCAATGTCGGATGTGTTTAACCTGGTCATGAAATTAGAAGAAGCCGCGATGTTTACCAATGTTAAAACGAAATATACAACAAAACGCCGAATAAAAGACAAAGAACTTACGGATTTTGAAATTCTTTGCCCCTTGGAAAAAGAAAGGCGGTAGTGTCAAGAATAAAATGAAAGCAAAACTTTCGAAAACAGAGAGGATTTTATTTATCACGGCTGGTATCAGCCTAAGTATTTTGGTGCTATATTATTTTGTTATTGCTCCGCTTAGTAAAAAGACATCAATGTTAAATTCGCGTATTCTACTTAGCGAAAAAAAACTTAAAAAGTTTTTGCGGGTTTTAAACAATAAAGATAAAATTTCAAAAGAATATGACATTTATGCTCCGTATTTAGATGTTTCCAGCTCAAATGAAGAAATTCAGGCGAAGATGCTTGAAGAAATAGAGTATCTGGCTAAAACTTCCGGGCTATACATTATTGATATGAAACCACAGCCGGTAAAAAAAATTGCTGCTTATCGAAAATACATTGTTGCCGTTCAGGCCGAAGGAGAACTAGAGGCATTAGTAACATTTCTTCATCGGTTATATAAGGTCAAATCTCTGCTGGATGTAGAACAAATGAACAGCTATACCAGGAGCATTAAAGACGGTCTGATTTTTAAACATGATTTTGCCACAACTAAGGTTGTGTTTTAGGTTTTTGTGGTAAAAATAAAAGTTAAAATTTATTCTGCAAAGACGCAAAGCACGTCCCGAAAGAAAACTATACGGCACAAGTAAGTGGTAAGAAGTAGTTATAAATAAAAAAACAGATAATCACACGGAGACGCAAAGACACAGAGAAAAAGCCGTAAAAATTTAACCACGAAATACACAAAAAAAACTCTGTGTTCCCGGTTTTTAAAATTGTTAGTATGAAGACTAAGACAATACAAATATGCGGGACTGGTTCAGATGTGGGGAAAAGCATAATCGTGGCCGGCCTTTGCAGGATTTTTCTGCAGGATGGGTTTAGGGTGGCACCATTTAAGGCACAGAATATGGCATTGAATTCTTTTGTAACTACGGAAGGCGGAGAAATCGGCCGGGCGCAGGCAACACAAGCCGCAAGCTGCCGCCTCGAGCCAAGTGTGCATATGAACCCGGTGTTAATCAAGCCTACATCCGATACTGCCGCGCAGATTATTGTCAGGGGAAAGCCGGTGGCGAATATGAGTGCTTTAGGATATACGGTGTATAAAGCAAAGATTCAACAGAAAGTGCGCGAGTCTTTTGGGAAATTGAAAAAAGCGTTTGAGGTTATTGTGATTGAAGGGGCCGGGAGTCCGGCCGAGATAAATTTACGGCGTCATGATATTGCGAATATGAAAATGGCACGCCTTGCCCATGCGCCGGTTGTTTTAGCAGGGGATATTGATAAAGGCGGAGTATTTGCACAGTTTGTGGGCACATTGGAGCTTTTAACTGCTAATGAGCGAAAAAGAATAAAGGGATTTATTATTAATAAATTTCGCGGGGATGAAACATTGCTTAAGCCCGGGATTGATTTTCTTGAGAAAAAGACCAAGATCCCGGTGTTAGGGGTAATCCCCTATTTTAAAGATATAAAAATTCCTGAAGAAGATTCCGTGGTTTTGGAACGTGGTACTAAAACTGTAGCTAAACATCGTAAGATAAAAAAGGCCATACACGTTGCCGTGATAAAACTTCCCTATCTTTCGAATTTTACTGATTTTGACCCGTTGGTAAATGAGCCGGATGTTAATTTACAATATATTGGCCAAGACGGGAGTCTGAATGGTTTTGACCTGGTAATTATTCCCGGAAGTAAAAACACAGTTTGTGACCTGCTTTGGATGAGGGCCGCAGGACTTACCGATAAAATACTCTCAATTTTGAAATATCAGCCGGCAACTGTTGTCGTTGGTATTTGTGGAGGGTATCAGATACTTGGTGAGAAAATTATTGACACAGGACAGACGGAATCAATGCAAAAGGAAATTAAAGGGCTGGGGCTATTGCCGATAATTACAAGTTTTAAAAGAGAAAAGATTTTAAGCCGGGTAAAAGCAACGGAGATAAGTTCGGGGAAAGAGGTCTTAGGCTATGAAATCCATCACGGCCGTACAGAAAAACTAAAAAGATGCAAATCGTGCTTTAAGATAATTGAACGTAATGGAAACCCTGTTTCAGAATTAACCGGGGCAATTACCCGCGAAGGGAAAGTCTGGGGGACGTATATTCATGGAATATTTGATCAGGACGGTTTTCGCAGAGATTTTTTAAATAGACTGCGGCAGAAGAAGGGATGGAACTTAGTTTCTCAGGGGTTTAACCATAATCTGGACCATGAACTGGATAAACTCGCCAGGCTGGTAAGGGAAAATATTAAATTAGCGCGGTTGTATGAGATATTAAATGGCAAATGAAAGACCAAAAGCAGCCACGGATTAACACGGATTGAACACAGGCGAAAAAAAATATAGACAGGATTAACACGATAAACCCCGAAAGAAAATCATACAGGGGTAGTTATCTGAGTAAATAATAAAGAATTAAAAGAATTATATAAAACAGTCCAAAAGATTCATTCATCAAAGAAAAAAGAATAAAAAACATTCAACCACAGAGGGCACAGAGAACACAGAGTGGAAATAAATGCATTGACAGAGGAAGTTATCGGTTGTGCGATAGAGGTTCATCGCAATTTAGGGACTGGATTACTAGAATCAACGTAAAATTATTAAAAGATGGTATGCAGAGATTTTCTCTGTGAACTCAGTGTCCTCTGTAGTTAAAAGAGAAATAAAAAACAGATAACCAGACGATGAACCTAACTGAAAAGCTGGCGGTTTTCAGTAGGTTATCTTTATGTTAGTGGTAAAAAAGGTATGCTATTAACAAAAGTAGTTATAAAACGCATCTCAAGCAGAGTCAGTTGATATTTTCTTACGGGGTTCATCCGGTCAAAAAGAGAGGTTAAATGATTTGATGACTAAAGAGCTGTATTTTATCCGTGTGAATCCGCGGCTAAAAAAAATTAAATCACGAACAACACAGATTAACCCGAATGGGGACATATTTATTCGTGACAATTTGTGCAATTGGTGGTTAAAAATAAATGTTCTTATTTTGGCCATGGTATTTTCCTTTTTACTTTGCAGCGTGAATACCTGCTGGGGAGAATATTCGCGGATAGTCTCTTTGGCGCCTTCAATTACGGATAGTTTATATGCCTTAGGTGAGCAGGACAAAATTATTGGCGTTACCACTTATTGCCGGGCCGAAGGGAAAAAAATTGTCGGAACGTTACTTGAACCAAATGTTGAGAAAATACTTTCCTTAAATCCGGATATTGTTGTCGCCACCTATGCCGGTAATAGCCCAAAGGCAATCGCAAGGTTAAAAGACGTTGGACTGAATGTAGAGGTGATGGAAGAAGCTGAAAATTTTGCCGAAATCTGTGCTAATTTTCTGTGGCTCGGGCGTCTGGTGGGTAAAGAGGATCTGGCAGAAACAATGGTCCGGGATATTAAAAAAGAAACCGAGCTTATTTTTTCAAAAGTTAAATATTTACCCCAAAAGAAAATATTCTGGCAGCTAAATGCCGCGCCGCTGATAACGACAAATAACACAACATTTGCTGCAGACTTGATTCGGTACTCCGGCGGGTTGAATTTATTTTCTGATCTTAACTTAGCATATGCCCGCATAAGCGCTGAAGAGGTGATTAAAAGAAACCCCGAAGTAATCATTATCGTAACTATGGGCGAGCGTACGGAGCGGGAAAAGAGATATTGGCTGCAGTTTGATGAGCTTGCCGCGGCCTGGGCAAATAAAGTTTTTGTCGTTGATTCAGACACAGTTTGTCAGCCGACACCTTGGAACTTTCTTAAAGGATTAAAAGTGTTAACTAACTTGATTCATCCTGAGGTTATGATTGATGAGTAAGAAAGCAGCGGCCGGTTTTTTTTGGCTGGTGGTTATTTTATTTATAAGTATTATTACGGCACTTATGTATGGCAGCAGTAAAATTGCCCCGGCGGATATTATTTATGCGTTAACTCATCCTCAGATAAAATCACAGATTGCCGTAATTATCTTCAAACTTAGAATCCCGCGCATAATCCTCGGGCTTTTAGTTGGTGCGGGACTTAGCTGCTGCGGGGGTTCATTTCAGGCAATTTTGCGTAACAGCCTGGCTGAACCTTATACCTTAGGGGTTGCCAGTGGCGCCGCTTTTGCCGTAACTTTGGCGGCCATGCTGGGCTTAAGTGCGATTTATTTGCCCTTTTTTGCCTTCTTTGGCAGTTTATCAACAATATCTTTAGTATATGCGATTGCCGCGCGCAAACGCTTTAGTAATCCCACCTTAATCTTAGGCGGAGTAACCTTAAGTCTGCTCTTATCTTCGATGGTGCTGCTGCTGTTTGCATTGTCAAAACAAGCAGACGTGTATCACTCAATTATGTGGTTAATGGGGGACTTAACCCTTTCAGATATAAAGCTGATAAAGATAAGCGCATTTTTTATTCTTCCGGGGATTTTGAGCTTAATCTTTTTGGGCCGGGATATAGATGTGCTTTGTTTAGGAGAAGAAAAGGCAAAACATTTAGGCTTAAATGTGTCCGGGGTTAAGGCAATTATTTTTTTTCTCGCTTCATTGATTACCGGTGCCTGTATCGCGGTTTCTGGGGTTATTGGGTTTGTCGGACTGATTATCCCGCATATCGTGCGCTTTGCCTTTGGGATAAGCCACCGTACGTTGCTGCCAGCCGCGGGAATTTTAGGCGCGGCATTTTTGGTGTTTTGTGATACATTAGCAAGAACGATTGTCTCCCCCCTGGAATTGCCCGTCGGGGTGATTACTGGAATATTTGGAGGAATATTTTTCTTAACCCTGCTGGTGCGGTCGGGAAAATGGGAAGTTATTTAGTTTAAAATACGTATTGTGTATTGAGTATTGTGTATTGAGTCTGCCAATATTTGTGGCGGAACATTTGTCATTATGATGAATATGTTACGCATAGACAGTTTGTCCTCAGGTTATGATCATCGGGAGGTTATTAGAGATATCTCTTTTTCTGTAGAAAAGGGAGATTTTATCGGCATAATCGGACCGAACGGGGCGGGTAAGACGACACTGTTTCGCAGTATAACCGGGGTACTTGCTCCCTGGCAGGGGACAGTGCTTTATAAAGATAAAAATATCAGAAATATTCCCCCGCGGAAATTTGCCGCGGAAGTTGCGGTTATTCCGCAAAGTGTTGAGATGCCGTTTGCCTTTACGGTGGAAGAATTTGTCTTTTTGGGCCGGTTTCCGCATTTGGGAAGATTTCAATACCCTAAGGCCGGGGACTATCAGGTGATAAATAAGGTATTAAAGTTATGTGATGCAGAAATACTTAGAGAGAGAAAAATATTTGAACTCTCCGGCGGAGAACGTCAGAAAGTGCTTCTGGCCCAGGGTTTTGCTCAAGAGCCGCGGCTTTTGCTTTTAGATGAGCCTACCGCGCATTTAGACATAACCCATCAGGTGGGAATTATGGATTTGCTTAAAAGATTAAATAGGGAAGAAGGGTTGACCGTGGTAATAATTCTGCATGATTTAAATCTGGCCAGTGAATATTGTCAGAAGATAATTTTGTTAGATCACGGCAGAATTTTTAAAAAAGGAGGTCCGGAGGAAGTTTTGACTTATCAAAATATCGAACAGGTATATAAAACAGTGGTAGTAGTGGAAAAAAATCCGATATCATCTAAGCCGTATGTACTGGTGGTATCAGAGGAGAAAAGACGGTAATGGTTATGGTAATGCCTGTCCGCCAATTTTTGTGGCGGAATACCCGTATTGCGTATGGAGTATCGAGTATTGAGCATAAAAGACAAAAATAAAATATAAAAAATTTCCGCTGCAGCATAGCAGCATTACCTTAACATAATACCTTGTAGTCTTATGATTGCTATAGTCAAGGTGAAGGAAATTTTTTATGCCGCATAGGTAAAGGAAGTCTCTGTGCGATTCAGAGAGCTGCCTCGCAACGGTAATGCCGCGAAAAGTGGCGAGCCCGGTCGATTACCTATATCGGAAAGTATTCTCTAAGGGGGAGAAAGAAATGAGAAGCAAGAAGGGGCAAGGTTTAAATATTGTTTTAGCAGGAGTAGTAGTTTTGTCAATTAGTTTTGCCTGTTTTGCCGGTGATTTTGTGGAATTGGAGCCGATTGTGGTTACCCCGTCCAGATTTGCTGAGTCTTATGAAGAATCCGGCCGAAGTGTAAGCATAATTACCACAGAAGATATAAAATTCCAGCACCCGAACGATGTTTCAGACGTATTAAAAGGCGCCGCGTCAATAACAATTAATAATTATGGTGCGGTTGGGGCAAACAAGACCATCAATATGCGCGGGGCAACCGCCCAGCAGGTATTAGTGATGGTTGACGGCCGGCCAATAAATAATCCTCGTTCAGGCGATATTGATTTAAGTACCGTAGCCGTAGAGGATATTGAAAGGATTGAGGTTTTACGCGGACCGGCCTCGAGTATGTATGGCTCATCAGCCATGGGCGGGGTGGTAAATATAATTACGAAAAATCCTCCCAAACATGGGCAGGAGACAAAGCTCATTAGCAGTTTTGGCACATTCCGGACATATCAGGAACGCCTTTCCCATAGAGCAGGATTTGAAAATTTGGGTTATACGATTAATGCCGGCTATAATAATTCTGAGGGCCAGCGGGATAATTCTAAATATCAGGCCAAGGATATAAACAGTAAAATAATTTATGAGTTTGGTACGGATAACCGGATAAATCTTAATGCCGGGTTTTTTGAAGATAATCTGGGGCTGCCGGGGCTGGTAACATACCCGGATACAGATGACGAGCAGATTGACCGCAAGAATTTTCTTGATCTCATCTGGGATGCAAAGCCATGGAATGATCAGATAGAAATTTCATCGCGGGTATATCAAAATTATGACCGCTTGGAATTCATTGAAACACCGACCCCTTTAGATAAGGCAACACATACGACAAAGACCAAAGGGATAAATCTGAAATATAATCAGCAAATATTCTCAGGTTACCGGGCAATTTGCGGGTTTGACTATATTAGCAATTTAAATGATAGCACGGTAACTGAAAAACATAACTATACAGTACGCGCCGCATATCTGGAAAATCAATTAAATTTCCGGGACAAATTGAAGCTGAATTTTGGCGTAAGGGTGGATGATTATTCTAACTTTGGCAGTGAGGTTTCTCCGAGTTTTAATCTGCTTTACAAATTAGATGATAGCACAAAGGCACATTTTTTAATCAGCCGTTCATTTCGTGCGCCAACGTTTAATGACCTCTATTGGCCGCTGAGTAGTTTTGCCGAAGGCAATGCCAACCTAAAGCCGGAAAAAGGGATAACCGGGGAAATTGGCATTGAGCGCATATTTTCGGAAATATGTCGAGCCGAGCTGACATATTTTAGCAGTGAGCATGATGACCTGATTAACTGGCAGCAGGATACAGACGGATTATTCAGACCGAATAATATAGATGCTGCAGAAATTAACGGCATAGAACAAAGATGGAACGTACAGTTGTTTGATGAGTTGCATATTGATTTTAATTATACTTATCTAAGGGCAAAGGATAAAAAAATAGGTAAACATATAATCTATCAGCCAAAACATAAGGCCGGGACTTCTCTGAAATACACCGGATTGTTCGGGATGAATATGGGATTAAAATGGCAGTTTCAAGACCGGAGATTTCATAATGCGAGTAATACGGTATACATAAAAAGACACCACGTGTTTACCCTGAATATGGATAAAAATATTAAGGATAACATTAACATCTTTTTTAATCTGGACAATTTGTTGAATAGAAAATACCAAAGCGTGCGGGATTACCCGCTGCCGGGATTTGCTTTGACCGGGGGGATGAAGATAGAATTTTAAACTTGATCAGTCCCTGCAGCAGGCTCGCGGGGAAGATTCATTGGATAAAAAGATTCCGAAGGGATTTTTTTATTTTATTTCTTGTAAAAGTTACCTGTTTTGTATTAAAATATCTTGTGTCTTTATTCGTTTTTGATGCGGGTACGTAGAGATTAGAAATTTTATAAAAGATTATAGATGTGGGAATAACATTAGAGAGAATAAGGACATTTAACAGATAAAGCGTTGAATGAGGGTGAGGAAAACGTGCGGCACATTCAATGCTGGTAAACAAGCCTGCGTACTGGCAGGCAAGGAGGAAACATGGCATTTAGACAAGGTGATCGGTATGGCGGGCGTCCGCGAGAGATGCACAAGGCAACATGCGCAGAATGTAAAAAAGAATGTGAAGTCCCTTTTAAACCCAGTGGAGATCGTCCGGTATACTGCAAGGATTGCTTTTCGAAGCGCAGAGATAGTGACCGTTAATAAATCGTAAGACGTCTCGAATAGCCCAATAGAAACTATAAATTACGCAGCAGAGTTGAAGGTCAAAAATCCTACGTGGTTCTTAGAGTTTGTATTGTTAACGGACGCTGATGCTGGATGATGAGTGAGACTTTTTATTATCCGCTTCCTTCTGATGTGTATAACAGTAGCTTTCCGGGTTATAAATACTTAAAATACACTTACAGTGGAGGAATTTGCAGATTCTCTTTCTTTTAATCGAGGCGACCTCTTTCATGGCAGCTCCTTTTAATGTATTATACCACGAAACAAGTATAAAAGGTTAAATATATTCAGATTTTATACTAAGCAGCCAGTGAACCACGTAGGGTACAATAAACATTACAAACTTGATTATTCCCTCTAGCTTGTTAGAGAGTGATCTTTTGGAGGGAAAGGTTGAGCACGAAAGGTTTTTAAATGGATAAAAAGATTCCGAAGGAATTTTTTTATTATCGATTTTCTATTACTCCATTTTTGCGAAGCAAAAATAAGGGAGTTGGTATATGGCAGAAATAAAAGTAGAAAAACCAACAAAAGAACAGCTTAAATCTTTAAACGTGGATAACTGGAGTTCGTGGGAGTGTAAACCGAGCACTTTTGACTGGGAGTATGCTTCGGATGAACGCGCCTATGTTTTGGAAGGTAAGGTAAAAGTTAAAACCCAGGCTGGAGAGGTAGAAATAAATAAAGGGGACATGGTGCTTTTTCCTAAAGGACTTAAATGCACCTGGAATGTAATTGATAAGATAAGAAAAGTATATAGGTTTGAATGAAAAAAAGTAAAAAGTGAGAATTAAAAAGGTAAAATTAAATAAAAAATTTTTGACTTTATAGTGAATTAGGTCAATTAGAGCAATTAGAAATTGTTAATATTTTTTTAAAGATTGAGTTATTTAAAGATTCATTTGAGATTTGTCATTTGACATTTGTCATTTTAATGAGGGGGGTGTATTATGACGGTAGAAAATGTTGGGGAAAAATACAGATGTAATGTTTGCGGCAATGAGGTTACCGTAACAAAAGTCGGCGGGGGAGAGCTTGTTTGCTGCGGCCAGCCTATGGAAAAGATAGAAGGCTGACAATTGTATGTCGTATATAGTATATTGCATAGCAGATCCTGGCGTTTAATGTAAACTGATAACTGCCTGCCCCCCCTGTAGGGGGTGAACGCTTTCGATTAAAAGGAGAAACCCCCATGGACTGGAAGATATTTTTGGCAACCTTTAGCGCAATATTTTTTGCCGAACTTGCGGATAAGACGCAGCTTGTGGGTATTGGGATGTCGGCCAAATCCGGCCGGCCTTTTTCTGTGTGGGCAGGGTCAGTTGCTGCATACATTATTATAACCGCGGTCTCGGTTTTTATCGGGACAGTATTAGGAAAATATATCCGGCCGGAAATAATAAGATATATTGGGGCAACGCTATTTATAATTATTGGGTTGTTTATGTTTGCGGGAAAACTTTAAAATCGCGCCGGAATTTTTCGCAGAACCACGGGTGGTACAGGATTGAAGCAATAAACCTTAACCACAGATTACGCAGATACTTAGGCTTATAAAAAAAGATAAAGCCACGGATTAACACTGATTGAACACGGATAAAAAAACGTGGCTAAAAAAATGGAGAATCCTTTAACCCACACACGAAGATATTTCTTTTTGAACGCTGTGTCTTGGGTTCTTTTTATGTAATCAGTGGTTCTGTGATTGCTTAAAAATACGAAAATTTTCGACAGAACCAGATATTTAAAAGATTGCGATATGCTGAATTTTGAAAAATTTACCACTAAAGCGCAGGAGGCCTTGCAAAAGGCAATAGAAATTGCCAAAGAGAATCAGCATCAGGAGATTGATGTTGAGCATCTGATTATCGCGATGCTCTCGATTGAGGAAAGCATTGCGGTTTCTGTGATCGAGAAATTAGGGATAAATATTGCGGTACTTAAGAAAGAGATCAAAGATATTTTACTGCAAAAACCTAAAGTAGAAGGCACCGCCAGCCAGAGCTATTTTTCACCACGCCTCTCAAATGTGTTTGAGCTGGCGGATAGGGAAGCAAAGGGTTTAAAGGATGAGTATGTAAGTGTCGAACATCTGTTGTTAGCGGTAATCGAAGATAAAAATAATCAGCTGCAGAGTGTTCTAAAAAAATATCGCCTAAATAAAAATACTATTTTTTCAGTTTTAAAAGAGATCAGGGGGGTACACCGGGTGGTTGATCAAAACCCAGAACAAAAATATCAATCCCTTGAGCGCTATGGCCGGGATTTGACGATGCTTGCCAGGCAGGGAAAACTTGACCCGGTTATTGGCCGGGATGAGGAAATCAGAAGAGCCATACAGGTACTCTCCCGCCGGACAAAAAATAATCCGGTGTTAATCGGGGACCCGGGTACGGGGAAAACCGCAATTGCCGAGGGTCTGGCAAAAAGGATTTCTGATAAAGATGTGCCCACCACTTTAAGGAATAAACGGATTATTGCCTTAGATCTTGGCGCCTTAATTGCCGGGGCAAAATACCGCGGAGAATTTGAGGACCGGCTAAAAGCGGTTTTAAAAGAGATTAATGCTGCGGGTGGTGAAATTATTCTGTTTATTGATGAACTGCACACATTAGTCGGCGCCGGCGGCGCAGAAGGAGCCGTGGATGCCTCGAATATGTTAAAACCGGCCCTATCCAGAGGGGAACTGCGCTGCATCGGGGCAACTACTTTGGATGAATATAGAAAATACATTGAAAAGGATAAAGCCCTGGAACGCCGGTTCCAGCAGATTTTTATCGGTGAGCCTTCGGTAGAAGATACGATTGCCATTTTGCGCGGGCTGAAAGAAAGATATGAAGTATATCACGGGGTTAAAATTAAGGATAGTGCCTTAATTGCCGCAGCCACCTTGTCGGATAGATATATCAGCGACCGCTTCCTGCCGGATAAGGCGATTGATTTAATCGATGAAGCCGCCTCAAAATTACATATTGAAATTGACAGCCTGCCAACAGAGATAGATGAGCTGGAGCGCAAAATCATGCAGCTTGAGATTGAAAAACAGGCGCTGAAAAAAGAAAAAGATAAATCTTCTGTGGGGAGACTTCAGAAACTTGATGCGGAACTTGCCGCACTTATCGAAAAATCCAAGGCAATGAAACTGCACTGGCAGCAGGAAAAAGAGATTATTGAGCGGATTAGAAAAATAAAAGAAGCAATCGAGCGGGCAAAGTTGGATGAGACTCGTTTTGAAAAAGAGGCAAGGTTAGATAAAGTTGCCGAAATCCGCTATGGGACGTTAAGAGACCTTGAAGAAAATCTTAAAGTTGAAAACAGAAAACTGGGAGAAATTCAGTCTAAGAAAAAGATGTTGAAAGAAGAAGTCAGTGAAGAGGATATTGCCGAGATTGTATCAAAGTGGACCGGCATCCCTTTATCCCGGCTCATGGAAGGTGAAGTTGAGAAATTAGTGCACATGGAAGAGCACTTAAAAACCAGGGTTATTGGCCAGGATGAGGGGATTGGACTTATCGCCAATGCTGTACGCAGGTCGCGCTCCGGTCTATCAGATATTAACCGTCCGGTGGGCACGTTTATTTTTCTGGGACCGACCGGCGTAGGCAAGACTTATTTAGCTAAGACCCTGGCCTGGTTTTTGTTTGATGATGAAAATGCCTTGGTGCGCATTGATATGTCAGAATATATGGAAAAGCATACTGTCAGCCGGCTTATTGGCGCCCCCCCGGGATATGTGGGATACGAAGAAGGGGGACAGCTTACGGAAAAGATCCGGCGCCGGCCATATGCAGTTATTTTGTTTGATGAAATAGAAAAGGCGCATCATGATGTATTTAATATTCTGCTGCAGATATTAGAAGACGGCCGGCTTACAGACGGACAGGGAAGGGTGGTTAATTTTAAAAATACATTGATTATTATGACATCAAATATCGGCAGTGAGTATTTTCAGGAAAATATAACCGCAAAAGAGGGTATTAAGGAAAAGATACAAGAGGAATTAAAAAAACACTTCCGGCCGGAATTTTTAAACCGCATGGATGAGACCGTAATTTTTAACCGTTTAAGCAGCGCAGATATTGCAAAAATCGTAGAACTGCAGCTTCAAGAACTCGAAGGTAAACTTAAAACAAAAGGCATGTTGTTAAAGGTAGAAGATAAGGCAAAACAGAAACTTGCTCAGGATGGCTATGACCCGGATTTTGGCGCCCGGCCCCTGCGCCGGCTTATTCAAAAGGAACTGCAGGATGTACTGGCGCTGAAGATTTTAAACGGGGAATTTAAATCAGGGGACAAGATTACAGTAGGAGTTGGTGCTAAAGGGGAGTTTAGGTTTAGTAATACTCGTATCGCGTATTGAGTATAAAAACATCGGTAACGCTTAAGGCAAGAGAATAAAATCCTAAGCACGAATATTTAACAATTAGAAGATTCGAAAATTCAAAGATTGGAAAATTCGAAGATTTGGAATTTGCGAATCTGGAATTTGGAATTGAAATATTTGGATTTATTTAGATTTAGATATTAGGATTTCGGATTTTACAAATGTTACCATAACCGATAAACATTTTTTTCTATGTTATCTGTGGTTACTTAGAAAATGTACGGATACTTTTAACAGCACCGTAACTAAAAGGGGAGAAAAATATGCGCAGAAATATATTATTTGTTGTGTTTATCGCGGGGTTATGTTTAATGACATTACCGGGATGGCCGAGGTGATTGGGACGACCGACAAAGGGGTGCAAGCAATAGCGGAGACGGTATTAGACAATATTTTAGCCGGGATTAAAACAGATGACTATAGTGTATTTTCCATGGATTTTGATGATACGCTAAAGGAGACGATTGACGAAGAAAAATTTTTAGAGATGAATAAGCAGATTAAAAGTACCATTGGCAATTTTTCGCAAAAGGAATATCTGGGGTTTTTAACCAAGGGCAAAATGACGGTAATTTACTGGAAAGCAAGATTTGATAAGTCCAGCGATGATGTATTGATACAACTGGTTATTTCTAAACGCGGGGAAAAATATTTGGTTACCGGTCTTTGGTTTAATTAGATAAAAAATTTCTCTCAGTTTGACGACCATTGTTTCAAAACTACACGATATTATGTCAAGTTGATGAGGCAATGTAGTACGGAAAATTTTTTATAAAAGTCTGCACCGAGAACCCCGTCTTTTAGGCGGGGATGAAGGCTCATCCTTTTATCCGTGTTTGGAGACTGCTTCAAACAGGAACAAATTTTGAAGACATCTAACCTAAAAAGAGAGGTTCTTAGGGGAAGTATCCCCTAAGATGAAGTGAAGATGCCCGCCTTTAGGCGGGGTAGATTCACTATGGGTATTAATCGCTGCGGGAAAATAGTGATGCTATGCAGAAGATAAAGGAAATATTTAAGGGAAAATTACTTCATCTTATAACCAAAGCGGTTAAACTGCCTAATGGGTATATTGCAAATCTTGAGGTGGTGAAACATCCCGGGGCAGTACTAATTGTGCCGTTTTTAACAAAAGATAAAATTATTATTTTGCGCCAGCTAAGACCGGTAGTGCGGGAATATTTGTATGAATTACCGGCCGGTACACTTGAAGCAAAAGAATTACCTTTGCCTTGTGCCCGGCGCGAGCTTATTGAGGAAACCGGTTATGCCGCAAAAAAGATTGTTTGTATTGGGAAAATCTATCCGGCGCCCGGATACACCACAGAAAAGATTATTATTTATCGGGCCGAAGGACTGATGAAAAGAGGGAAGCTTACCGAAGAGGATGAAATTATTAAAACATTTACCATAACAAAAACAAAGGTTAAACGGCTTTTTAAGGAAGGCAAAATCATTGATGCCAAGACCATCTGTGCCCTGGCAATGTGTGGCTGGCTTTGAAACATAAATCTAACCGAGCCCACCGCGCATAGGTGGACTCGGTTCAATAACTAATTCGTATAATTTTCTGACTTCCGTAATGGGACACCATAAATTGTAAAATATTTTCTAAATACTAACGAGTTATTGCTGATGAAATGCGATAAAAAACATGAGCGATATTGTAAAATCTGGGTAAAAAATAAAATAAAAATTATCCACAGAGTACACAAAGTTCACAGAGAATGGCATGAATTTCTTTATAAAAGCTGAATGATTACTAATTTTTTATAGCGAGACACCCATTTTAAAAAATAAATTTTATTTTGTCGACGAAGTATAGTTATCATTTGTCCTGAATTTGTAAAAGTGCGGAAGTCAGGTTAAGGGAAGATTTTAACACGAGAGGTTTTTAAATGGATAAAAAGATTCCGAAGGAATTTTTTTATTATGGAGGAGATGAAAGATGAGTGGTGTTTTTGGTGTGGTTAGTAAGGACGATTGTACTAAAGTACTCTTTTACGGTACGGATTATCATTCGCATCTGGGTACAGAGTATGGGGGGCTGGCAGTGTTAGGAGATGGATTTACCCGCCAGATACATAATATTGAACAAAGCCAGTTTAAGTCAAAATTTTATGAAGATTATAAACACATGAAAGGGAATAAGGGGATTGGGGTAATTAGTGATTGTGATGAACAGCCAATATATTTGAATTCGCGCTTTGGTCCGTTTTGTATTGTCACCGCCGGGCTTATTGAAAATGCCAAACAACTCACCGCCAGCCTTTTGAAGCAGGGGATATCTTTCAGCGAAGTCAGTAAAGGCGTGGTTAATACCACAGAACTGGTGGCAAAATTAATAAATCAGGGTAATAATTTAATTGATGGTATTGAGAAGATGTTTGATCAAATAGCGGGGTCATGTTCGCTTTTACTTTTACATGCGCACGGCGTATATGCGGCACGAGATAGACAAGGATATACCCCGCTGGTTATCGGCCGGAATAAAATGTCCTGGGCAGTAACTTCGGAAAGCAGTGCGTTTATAAATTTTGATATTGAAATTGTAAAATACCTGGAAGCCGGAGAGATTGTTCTGATTAATGAACAGGGATTAGTACCAAAACGTCCAAGTGATACCCACCGGAAACAGATTTGTACATTTTTGTGGATATATACCGGATTCCCGGCCGCTAATTACGAAGGGATAAACGTCGAGGTAGTCAGAGAAAGGTGCGGCCGGTTTTTGGCAAAGGCGGATAATGGATTAGACGTTGATTTTATTGCCGGAGTGCCAGATTCCGGGATTGCCCATGCATTAGGGTATGCGATAGAATCAGGTAAGCCTTACCGCCGGCCGCTGATTAAATACACCCCCGGCTATGGCCGCAGCTACACCCCTCCTTCTCAAGACACCAGAGACTTAATTGCAAAGATGAAACTTATCCCGATACGAGAGATAATCAAGGGGAAAAGACTGGTATTATGTGAAGATTCGATTGTCCGGGGGACACAGCTTAAAAATTTTACCATAAAAAAACTCAAGGATTGCGGAGCAGTAGAAGTACATGTTCGTCCCGCATGTCCGCCACTGATGTTTGCCTGCAAATTTTGCCTTTCAACCCGCAGCAGGAATGAATTAGTTGCCCGCCGGGCAATTGCTGTCTTAGAGGGCCGGGAGGTGGATGATATATCAGATTACTTAGACCCCGGCGCAAAAAAATATAAAAAAATGGTTGAATGGATCAGGCAGGATTTAGAGGTAACAAGTTTAAGATATCAGACGATTGATGATATGGTAAAGGCCGTAGGCCTGCCCAAGGAAGAGCTGTGCCTTTATTGCTGGAATGGAATCGAAACTCGCTAACGCTATAAATACGCATGGTGTATTGAGTATCGAGTATTGAGCATAAGAAAACAGAATACAGAAATTAGAGGACAGAAAGAATAAGAACCTAAAATCTGACAGGATTAATCGGATGAAAATGGATAGAAAAATAGTCATATTAATCCTGTCAATCCTGTCGAAAAGTAGTTATGCTTTTTATCTTTTAACCATGAAATACACAAATTGCACGAAATTTGAAGATTGAATTATTAAATAATTCATTTGCCTGTCCGCTGATGTTCTCCACTAATACGACGGCGGATCTACGACTTTGTGGCGGTAATTTTGAACATTTGAGTTTTGAATTTGTTTCGGATTTCGACATTCGGATTTAAAAAGCTACTCCTTGAGGAGCATTTTATGACCGCGAGCAGACATATAATTATATCCTTTTCTCTTGGCGCAGTTGTTGGGTTTATGACCAAGTCATTGTATGCCGGGATAATCTGTTTTATTGCCGGGTTTTTAATTGACCTGGATCATGTTATCGAATACGTAATACATTATGGCTGGGAAAATTTTACCATTGCGAAATTTTATCAAGCTTGTGAACAAACCGGTAAAAAGCATGGAACACTGGGATTTCAAAGGCTATATTTAATTTTTCACAGCATCGAGCTAATGTTTTCACTTTGGATAATCGCATTATTCACGAAAAATATATACGTGTTTGCGTTTACCATGGGATATTCTGTGCATTTACTCTGCGATTGCCTGGGGAACCGGCATCTATATACGAGTTCTTATCTAATTGCCGTACGGGCAATAAAAAAATTTCGCACAGTTAAGTTATTTAAAAAATATTAACTACAATGTTTTTTCTAAGCAGTGGAGGGAAAGTTTGAAAACCTACGGTTTTCAAAGGGATAAAAAATTTCTGGTGATGCAAAACATCATCTATCCGGCGTAATAGCCTGTGATCAGGCTTTACCGGCATAGCCGGCGGTAAAGAATTTTTTATATTGGATATTTTTGAAAACGTGGTATAATTAAATTGCGAAGAAACTTTCCGCAATAACCACATGATTACATGGGAGGAGTTATGGATAGTGACAAGGCACAACGCTATAAGATATATTGTTACGCCATGCTGGTTATTTATTTCATACTATGGCTGATGTATATATATGAGATGAGTGCCTGGAGAAATTTGCTTGGTTGTTTAATTGAATAATAATAAAAATTTTCCCCAACAGCAGGAAAATTTTTTATATATTTGAAAACCTACGGTCCCGACTTCATACATGAACTTCCATAACTCCTTGGAAATAAACAATGTTTAAGACGAAGGGGACGCAGATAAATGTATAAAAGTTTCGAGGAGATGAAGACAAACAGTTCTTTGCCAAAGAAATCGAACCATGCTTATTACGAGATACTTTTTTTATTCTCACGCAAAACCACAGGGCACGCAGAGAAATACATAATCACAAAAACCATCTGACTTCTGTCCTCAGTCCTCTGCTGAATATTGCATTGCAAGACTTGACCCCTTGCCATTTCTATTAAGCTTAAAAACGGCGAAAGAGTAAGATTAATCGGCATAGACACACCGGAAACATATAAAAGCAAGAAGCTATATAAAGATGTAGAGCGTACTGGACAGGACATTGAAACTATCGTGTTTTGAATAAGAAAGGTTGACAATACATCAAAAATAGTGTATACTTGAAGTGAGGGGCATTAGATGTATAGTGTAGAATTTTACAGGGATATAAAAGGAAGATGTTTCACGATTGAATTTTTGGATAGTCTGCAAATAAAAGTTAAGGCAAAAGTCGCAAAATGGATAGATAAGCTTGAAAAAGAAGGCCCGGATTTACCAAGACCTTATGCTGATATAGTACGAGGCAAAATTAGAGAACATAGAGTAAGCTTTAGCTCGAACGAATACCGGTTTTTATATTTTTTCTTTGGCAAAAGAATTATTATTACACATGGTTTTTTGAAGAAGACCGATAAAATTGCTGAGGGAGAGATTGAAAGAGCAGAGAGAATAATGCTATATTTTTTACAGAAAAGTAAAGGACGGTGATGTAAACATGAAACGTACAGTAAAATTTAAAGATTATTTAAGAAAAGAATTAAAAAATCCGGAATTTAAAAAGGTGTTTGATGAAGAAGAAGTTTATGCTTCTTTGGCCATTCAAATTGCTAAGATTAGGCAAAAGGAAGAATTAACGCAACAAGAGTTAGCTAAACGGTTACATACTACTCAGCAAACAATATCCCGGTTGGAAGATGTCCATAATAGAAGATATTCACTGCGGACATTGATTAAACTTGCCCATGTGTTAAATAAACGTTTAAGAGTTGAACTTGTTTAGATTTTTGTTATTTCTTTACCCAAAACTCCGATTCAAACTCCGATACTGAATTGCCTCAGAAATATGCTCCCCTCTGATATTATCGCTTTCCGCAAGATCCGCAATGGTTCGGGAAACTTTTAATATTCGGTCATATGCCCTGGCCGAAAGTCCTAATTCATTAATCGCCATCTTGAGCAAGTCCTTGCACTCTTCATCAAGGACGCAGTATTTTTTGATTAGTTTGTGGTTCATCTGGGCGTTGGTAAGGATTTTGTATTTTTTGAAGCGGATGTTCCGTATAATATTTCTATAAAAATATTTTAATTTGTTCATTGACATAATGTTATAGAAAAAATCGCTCCAAAAATGTTGTCACGAATATATTGCAAAATATATAATTTTTATGTTGACAAAGTCTAAATAGTAT
>JBDRCZ010000027.1:0-86149 GCA_043821285.1 Candidatus Omnitrophota bacterium
TGAGCGGGATGGTGATGAACTGACCGAACGCAGACACAAAACCCTCACGGGGGATATTTTTAGAGGAAAAGGATGTGAGGCTTGTAAGTTTACCGGGTTTAAAGGCCGGACGATGATTTATGAAATAATGGTTATTAATGACGAGTTGCGAAAATTAATTTTGAAAAAAGCAGATGCGACCGGGATTAAAAAACAGGCCCGAGAGTTAGGGATGAAGACAATGCGTGAATACGGCGGGGAAAAGATATATCAGGGTATTACCACGGTGGATGAAGTAGTAAGAGTGACGGAGATAGAATAGGACTATTCTAATGGAATTTAAAATAGTTAAAATTCAAAAACCAGAAGATACCAATGTAATTATCGGGCAGAGCCATTTTATAAAGACCGTGGAAGATATTTATGAGGTAATGGTAACAACAGTGCCGCAAGTAAAATTTGGGATCGGTTTTTGTGAAGCCTCGGGAGAATGCCTGGTACGCACCGACGGTAATGATCAAGAGCTTAAAAAGATAGCAGAAAAAAATGCCGTAGATATTGGCGCGGGACACTGTTTTTTCCTGATAATAAAAAATGCCTATCCAATCAATGTCTTGCCGGTACTGCGTAATGTTTCCGAAATCTGTACAATTTATTGCGCCACGGCAAATCCCGTTGAGGTAATTATCGCCGAAACAGCGCAAGGCAGAGGAATAATCGGGGTTATTGACGGCAGTTCTCCGCGGGGAGTCGAAGGAGAAGATGGGGTGAAATGGCGCAAAGATCTGTTGCGGAAGATTGGGTATAAACGATGAAGAAAATAATCGCGGTTTTTGTTTTTATATTTATTAATAATAATTTTAGTTTTGCAGAAAACGAAACCTATTTTAGTCTGACCCTAAGAAATGGTACACGTACACACGGGATATTGCGTATATCTCGCCTGGCAACATCATTTACCCGGGAATTTAAAAAATACAAAATCAAGATTACGCCGTTTTGGGAAAATTTTTGTGGGAAACTTGAGTATTCCAAAGATGAAGGTGTCCGTAGCGGCCCCTTTCTTGAGAAATATTCCAGGCATGAATTAGGCATGGAACTGGGCACAGAGTTATTAAACTGGCTTTATGTGGGCGAGAACTTTTATTATCTCTGTGAGAAGCCCGGCCCGGATGGGGCAGAAATGGAAACGCGGATTATTTTTAAACGCGAATTAAAACATATTAATCCACATCCCATACTTTATTTTTTTGAAGAATACCGGTATAATATTCGCCGGGGTAAGGCAACAGATAATGAAATTGGTATTGGAGTACTTATTCCCGCGGGCCAATATTCCCTGAACTTTAACTGGCGGCATGTAGATTTAATCCATGCCTTAGATAAAGATTTTTTAGAAGCAGGGGTAAGGATTAATTTTTAAATCAACCTGGCTGAGCCAGAACTAAACAAGCTTAAGGAATATTTTGGCTCACCCATGTTGCCATATGAAAACCTGCGGTTTTAACGCAGGGGAGATTCATAATGAAGACATTAAAATTTATTTTGATTTCTGTTTTTGCGCTTTTAAGCGTACTGATTATTGCTGCGATTATTTTTGTTGCGAGCTTTGACCTGGAAAAATATAAACCGCGGATTATTGCTGAAATTCGGAAAAATATCGACCGCGAGCTTTCAATTGAAAGGTTAAAACTGTTTATCTCCCCTAGTCTCAAAGCAGGGCTTCAGGCCCAGGGAATTGTTATCCAGGACAGTCAAGAGTTTTCAAAGGATGCCTTCTGTAAAATAGGTGCGATAAATGTTGGCATTGACCTAATGCCTTTGATATTAAAAAAAGAAATCCACATTGCAAAAACCTCGGTTATTAAACCACAGTTTAATTTAATAATTGACGAAGCCGGTAAAATAAATATACCTTTACCTGAGACAAAGGAAGAAGAAATGGATAAAAAACCAGCCGCACAACTGCCGGCGGTATTTTTTATCAGCGGCATCGATATCAAAGGTGGCCGGCTTAGTTTTACGCAAAAAAACACAATCCCGCCGCTTTTTGTCGAAATATCCGAGCTTGATTTTAGAACGGAAGATATTTCCTTGGCTTCGCCCATAGAATTTAGCGGCAGAGTCAATATTTTTGCCAAAGAACAGAATTTAGATTTTTCCGGCCGGGTAAGACTCGATTTAACTGGACAGGCAGTAACATTAGAAAATGTAAAAATCAATACATATTTAGATAAACTTGAAATAAGCAAACTGAAACAAGCCTTGCCGCAGCTTGAGATTTTATCCTCAGGAGATAAAATCTCCGGCCGGCTCGGCATAAACATTCCCGCGCTTACTTTTGCTGAGGGGAAAATAGGCGGATTAACGGGAGATTTAAGATTAGAAAAGGGCGGTTTTTTATATCATCAATATAACAAAAATCCAGTAGAAGATATTAATCTCAAGGCAAATATTAATGACGATAAACTGGTAATAGAAACATTATCGCTAAGATTTGCTGCCGGGGAGATAAATTTAACCGGAGAGGTAACGGGTATTTATACTCTGCCAGTCTTTAATTTAACCGCAAATGCCAAAAATATTGATGTTGGCCGGCTTATCCCACAGGATAATTTACCGACAAAATTTGAAGGTATCGTGCGTATGAATATGCAGGTTAATGGCCAGGGGAAGCTGCCAGAGGAGATACTTGCAGGTTTAGCGGGAGCGGGTGATTTATATTTTAACGATGCCAAACTGGTAAACTTAAATGTCCTGCGCACGGTATTAGATAAGATTTCCATACTCCCTGGTTTAGTAAATGTACTCACCGCGAACTTACCGCAACACTATAACGATATACTTATGCAAAAAGACACATATTTTAAAAAAATAGAAATGACTGCGAAAATCAAAGAAAAAAGGATAAACATTATAAACTCGGCTATTGAAAGCGAGATTTTTAGCGCTACGGCTAAGGGGGTGCTTGACTTTTCCCTGAATTTGGACTTGAAAGCAGACCTTTACATTCCCGCGGACTTATCCGAAAGCATGATTTCTTCGGAGGGAAATTTAGGGTTTTTGAAAGTAGATGACGGCGGGATACTCGTCCCATTTTCTGCCAAAGGCACGGTTCCCGAGATTAAGGTTATGCCGGACATTGAATATTTAACCAAGAAGCTTGCAATATCCAAAGGACAGGAACTGATTGGTGGATTTTTGGACAAGGCATTCAAAAAGGAGATTTCATCAGACACCGAGACTCCCAAAAAGGAAGAATTGCAAAAACAAAGCCCGGAAAAAGAAATAATTAAGGGCGTGTTAGAGGGGATTTTTGGAAGATAAAAAATTTTTTCAGTTTTTTCACTAAAAAATTGCCGAAGATCCGCCGTAGCGGAGAAAAAAACAGTGTGCTTGATTTTTTAAAGGAGAGCAGGTATAATATAAATAAATATATGTCGTCCCGCGTTGAAGGGGGGAACCCGGACGTTAAAATTGACTATGTCAATTCGCCGTCGGAAAGTAAAACTTTCACTGGCTATTATTTTGGCTGGTGCGGGTTTTTTTTGTTTTTCGGAGTAAGGATGCTTATGTCGAAATGAACGGATAAAAGATTGTTTATGGGCAAAAATAAAGACGGTGTCGTTTTCCCTGTACCTTCAGCGCGCGCTTCAATGCCCGTGATTATTGGTATAAGATGAAAATCAAGGAAAAAGACGAATTAGGAATTCAGTTGTCGACAACTAAAATGAAGATGGAAATTAATCGTTTCGCAGCGATAGACTTCGAGACTGCCGATTACGGTAGAGACAGTGCGTGTTCAATATCAATAGTCATTGCAGAAAAAGGAAAAATCGTTAAAACATCATCTTTTCTTATTCGGCCGCCGAGGAGAGATTTTATTTTTTCGTATTTGCATGGGATTACATGGAGAGACGTAGCAAAAAAGCCTGATTTTATTGAGCTTTGGCCAAAAATTAATAAGTTTTTAAATAAAGTAGATTTTATTGCTGCACATAATGCTTCTTTTGATCATGGAGTTTTACATGCCTGTTGTACTGTGGCCGGTATTGTTCCGCCGAATATTAAATATCTCTGCACGATGAAGCTGGCACGTTGTCTTTGGGGACTGTATCCAACCCGATTGCCGGATGTGTGCCGGCATTTTGGGATACCACTTAAACACCATAATGCGGAGTCTGATGCTGTCGCATGCGCAAAAATTGTAATTAGGGCTTTGGAAGAGAGAATTCCGAAAAACGCATTTTTAGGAAAGAATAAATGAATTTGATTTACTATTTTTTGTATGATCAGATTATTATTTTGTTCATACCCAAAACCCTGCTCTGATGGTGAAAGTTGTGTCGAACACCCTTTGCGCATACGCGTTTTTTACATAGATGAGTTGTGCATTTGCAATGACCTCGTATTTCAGGAGACTATTGGCGCTATTTAATGCCACGAGATCAACTTCGTTTGGAAAATAATCTCTTAAATCTTCTTTTAAATAAACAGTTTTATCAAAGAAATCCGCAACAGTGTTGCTTTCTTCAAAAAATAAGACAGCAATGTCAAAATCACTATAGTTGGCCGCATTGCCTTTTGCCCGGGAGCCAAATAAATAGGCGAGCATTACTTTGTGTTTTTTAATAATATGCGTATCAATGTTTATTTTTGGTTTCATAGTTTAAACTATAAGATACAATGTTAGCTAAGTCAATAGACTGCCTTGTAGTAAAGCCTGTTTCTCACCCCGCATGTGATTAATTATTCGACAGAACTTTATAAGTAAGGAGGGTAGAATATATGGTAAAAAAAAGACTTTTGACTTTAGTGGTTTTGGTTAGTATTTTGGCCGCAGCGATTGGTTTTACCAAAAATATTATTGCGAAAACTGCGATAACGCAAGGGGTGAAAGTAATTACCGGGCTAAAGTTAGATATCAATCGGATGAATGTGGGGGTAATTAATAGCTTAATTGACATAACCGATGTGAAATTATTTAATCCCCCGGAATTTAAAGATGCGTTAATGATCGATATGCCGGAGATTTATGTGGAGTATGATTTAGGGGCATTTTTAAATAAAAAGGTACACCTTAAAGAAGTAAGATTAAATTTGAAAGAATTTATGGTTGTAAAAAATGAACAGGGACAGCTTAATATTGATTCCTTAAGAGCAGTTCAGACGGCAAAGGCAAAAAAGGCCGCGCCGAAAAAAGAAGTAAAAAAAGAAAAACCACAGATACAGATAGATGTATTATTGCTTAAAGTGGGTAAAGTGGTTTATAAAGACTATGCGCGTGGTGCGCCAAAGGTTATGGAGTTTAATGTAAATATTGATCAGCGGTATGAAAATATTACAGATCCAGAGGTACTTGGCCAGCTAATTATAGCTAAGGCGCTTATGAATACTACGATTGCGAACCTCACCAATTATGATTTAGGGGTATTAACCGTGGGGCTTACGGACACGTTAAAAGACACGGGAAAAGGGATTACAGATACAGCAGTTAATGTATTAAGCGGGGCAGGAGATATTGGAGGAGAGGTTGCAGAAACAGCTAAAGAAACATTAAAAAAAATTTTGCCTTTGGGGAAATAACAGAGAAATAATAGGTAAATATAACCTAATCCCGATCTTCGGCATAGCCGCATTACCGTAGCTTAATACCCCGTAGTCTTAAGACAGGAATAGTCAAGGTGAAGGGAAATTTTTATTTGGAAAAAGATAATTGTATAGACTCGTGGTATATGATATAATTATTATAATAGAAAATAAAATTTTAGCGAGATAAGATTATGAATTCAAGAGAGACAAAAAAACGTATAGAGTTTGAAACGAAAATTATAAAGCTGTATCTTGATCGGCAATATTATTACTAAGGTCATGCCGAAGCAACGATAAACCGGATCGCTATGGACGGGGAGATTATGATTGATGATATAGATTTTAATCCTAATATAAGGTCTGTAAAATTAACCTGATATTTGTAAACCTTCGTTGGTGGGATAGGGAAAAAAATTGGAGAAGCAGATGAGTGAAATTCTAAGCGATTTTCCTAAATTACAAGCGCCATTTATCCGCCAGACTTTTAAAATTAATCAGAGCCAGTTTAAACAGGCACGGGCCGAGTTTCATCTGCGTCAACCGGAAGTTTATTTGGTAGTTAACCGCATAACCCCCGGCTATGAATGGGTATTTGAAGACAAAGATACTATTGCAATAGAGAAACTTGATGGAACGAACATAAAAATCAAAACACAAAACGGCCGGTTAATCGCCGTACAAAACCGTAAAAATGTTATTGATCCCCTTAAGATAATCGGTGGTAACGGGTTTATCCTCGAGGGGCTGTTTCAGGCGGTAGGCAAGGGCTATGTCAAAGAAGATGGTGAGCAGGCCGGAGAATTAATTGGCCCCAAAGTTCAAGCTAATTTGTATAAACTTAAGACACATCTTTGGTATCCGTTTGAAAGAGCTGTAAACAGCCTAAGGTATAAATCTTTTAATGAGCATGAGTGTAATTTTGATAATTGGAGCAGTTGGTTTAGCGAATATCTCTTCTCCCGCTTTTATACTAAAAAAGCTACCAAGGAAGGGCAGAATGACAAAATCTTTGCTGAAGGGGTGGTTTTTTACAACTTGAAACGCAAAGCAGCTAACCAAGTTTGGATGGCTAAATTACGGCGGGATATGTTTAATTGGTATTACCAAGGCATAGAAATTTATGACTATGATAAGAAAGGCCGGGAGATCTTAGAAAATCAAGACAAGTTTGATTAACTCTTAAGAATATCTTCACACCTAACAAAATGGTATATACTCCAAATTAGTAAAACTAATATGGAGGTCATCCCGAAATGAAAAATAGGGAAAAGAGATTACATAACAACATAGAAATACAACCCTGGCGTAATTTCCGGAAGGAATTATGGGGAGGAAAGGTATTGTAAAAATAATAAAATTTAATAACAAATCACCCAAAAAGCACAAATTTTTGTTTTAATTATTCAAAACTGAACGGTTGCCTTTATGTATAATAAATGAACCCGCCCCCTTTTACTGGTCAAGCCAGAATATTTTTACTTGCTTAGCGGTTTCTAAAGGACTGAAGTCAGGATCACCGGTTACTAATACTAAATTTTTTTGTAGGGATAGAGCAGCGGCAAAAGAATCGGCATAGGACATTTTGTAACTACCTTTTAATCTGGCAGCAGATAGCAGGAATCCTTCTGAGAGATCATCTATGAATTGGATGGGAAATTCTTTTATTCTTCCGTAGATTAAATCTGCCACATTTTCTCCTTCTTTTCTATATACGGTATAATAGAGTTCTCCCAGGTTAATTTTGTGCATGAACAATTGTGCTTTTTCTGTCTTTGCAGAATTCAGCAATCCTTCAACTCGATCGGCGCCCTTTTCATTATGCAGATAAGAAATGAGAGCAAAGGTATCTAAACAGTACGCTTTCATTTGGCGGTTCCTTCAAGTTCTTTATCTTCTTTTCTACGTTGCAGTAACGTTTTAGTAGATGTTTGTTTAAGAATACCTCTGGATGAAGTGATTACGTCTGTTGGGATCGGAACTAAAGTTATGACCTTCCCGGCATCGATCCATTCTACTTTAGAATGAGTCTTGATGTTATATTTCGTTCTGAGTCGAGAAGGAATAACCAGTTGCCCGCGTACAGAAACTGTAGAAGTCATAATAAAACCACCTCCATTTATCTTACTTCTAATATTAATATACATTATTATTCTTAAATTGTCAAGTAAATATTTAAAATATCTTACTGGCTATTTATGAAAAGCATAACTTGAATACCCCGCCTTTAGGCGGGGTATTCAAGTTATGCTTTTCATAAAACTTAAGTAATCGATATAATATTTGCACAATGGCGATAGAATGCGTAACATATAAAATCCTCGAAACTGTCAAAGAGGAGGTGAGAATAATAACCGAGAGGATTGAAAATTTAAATATAAAACAAAAATGGAGGGAAAATGCGTAAAAAAAACAGCAGGTATGTGTTATTGATATCGTGCATGGTGATAGCTTGTTCTTTCCCACAAGTAACATTTGCACAGGTTGAAGAGTATGTTTCTCCGGAGCTGCTGCTTTTTGAGGAAGTGCCAATAGTGTATGCAGCATCAAAAAGACCACAATTGTTTACGGAGGCCTTATCCACTATGGAAGTTATTACTGCTGAGGATATCCGACGATCCGGGGCAACAACCTTTGCAGAACTGTTTTGGACTATACCTGGGGTGAATGTGTTTCCACTTGCAGATTCGTATCAGATGATCAAAATTCGCGATGTAAGAATAATAGATCTTATTAATGGTTATGTGTTTGGGGCAATAGATGGAAATGGCATCTACACCTATCATTGTGATAGTACTTACTGGGAGACGTAACCTTTTAGCATGGAAGAGATCGAAAAGATTGAGGTTTTAAAAGGTCCGGCAGCAGTCCATTGGGGTTCAGGAGCTATTTCTGGGATGATTAATATTACTACCAAAAAACCAGAAGATATTCAGGGGACTTATGTAAAAGCTACTGTAGGTGAGTATGCGACTAAACGCGGCACAATAATGCACGCAGGCGAAACCGGTAATTTAAATTACAGTATTGCGGCGGCCTACAGAAAAAACACCCGGTGGGCGGATGAGGATGATCCGGATATGTCCAAATTCACCCTCAGCACCAAACTTATATATAGACTAGATGAAGAGTCTCTCCTGAGTCTTGACCTACGCCGGGCCGATGAACGTAACTGTTTGGCCACGGGTTCGTTTATGACGGGAACACCAACAACAGACCCGCTTGGGGCAATGTTTCGGATGATGCGGCAGTTGATGCCGTATCTTGGAATGGCTTTTGATATTAAAAATTCAGTGTATGCCTTTAAATATGAAAACCCAGATGGCTGGGTTAGGGGCTATTTTGGTGAACATTTAAAATGGACCGGCCCGGAAGAGAAAGTTAAGGTGGATTGGACTTATGAACTTGAAGCTAATAATACCTCGTACTTGGGAAAACATACGGTTAACTACGGGGTCTATGCAAGAAAGACGACCGCAGATCACGCGATTTTGCTTGGTGCACCAGATGTAGATATTGGTGCGGTATATGCTGATGATCTCTACAAGTTAACCCCTAATCTTAATCTTTCTCTTGCG
Organism: Candidatus Omnitrophota bacterium; assembly: GCA_043821285.1. Taxonomy (GTDB): domain Bacteria; phylum Omnitrophota; class Gorgyraeia; order B26-G9; family JBDRCZ01; genus JBDRCZ01. The sequence continues at coordinate 9,147 of JBDRCZ010000027.1, forward strand.
GGTAGGTTATCGCATCATTCGGAAATTGATTGGAGCTTTTCAGGAAGAACAGGGGTTATCTATACGCCAGTAGAAGACCATATCTTGAGATTTATCATTACACAGGGATTCCGTCACCCCTCGATGTGGAACCTTTACATTAACTCAGAGTCATGGGGGGGAATTGTGCCGGGAGAAATCGGCAATCGTGATCTTAAAGCAGAAAATATACTTTCCTTTGAATTAGCCTATGCGGGTCTGTTTGGTTCAAGGTTGAAAGCAAACTGCAGTCTTTTTCATAATACGTATGATAATCTAATATACCAAACACCTACGGCCGCAACCCTCTACAATGGTGCGTTGAGAACTTCCTACTACAATGAGGATACAGAGCAAAAAGTGGTTGGTGCAGAATTAGGTTTTGATTATCTTTTTACTGATTGGCTAAGTGGATTCGCCAATTATACTCATCGTACATTAGAGCATGGAACCATGGGGGACCTAGATGACTGGTTTATTCCAGAAAATACTTTTAACATGGGGTTTAAGGCGACATTAGCCGGAGCATTCTCCATAGATATATATGGCCACTGGGAAGGTAAGAAGATCTGGTATACGGATGAAATAGATCCGATCATTTTAGTAAATGCCCGAGTGGCATATATGCGAGATGATGTAGAGATGGCAATCAGTGGTTATAATATCTTCAACGATGAATTCCAAAATGGATACATGGCGGAAAAGATTGGCAGTAAAATAACTACCTCAGTGAGCTGTAAATTCTAACCGATGAAAAAAACATGATCTTTTCTTAATCTGCTTTTTATCCTAACCCTCTCCTTGTTGCGGAAAGGGTTAGGATAAAAAGACAGAGGTTCATTGATCGTCTCAAATTCGATATGTTTTTTAGGGTTAGATTTTTGACAATACTGCCTGGCTAAAGAGGAGGTGCCATAGAATGAAAAGGCTTTTATTGGTTTTGATAATGTCAGTTTTTGCAATTACTACAACAAAAATTGCCTTAGCTGACTGGGTATACATGAACAATATATCCGGGATGGATAAAAGGATAGAAGAAGCAACCATGAAAATTGAAAGCGAGTTAAGCAGAGGTGATAGAGGAGACCGCTTAAAGCAGGCATACCTTCTGCGTTCTAGTTTGTACGGCCTGAGTGGCTGCTATGAAGATGCGCTACGTGATTTAGATAAAGCATTAGAAATCGCTCCCACTGATTACATCGTGTATAATAATATTGCATGGATGCTATACAAATTGGCTGATTACCATGAGGCATTAGAAAATGTCAACCGGGCTTTAGAGTTACATCCCAGTAGCTATTTTGTCTTAAACACCCGTGCCCTTATCTACATTGACTTAGACCTGCTTGATGAGGCAATGCAGGATGTACGTTTTGCAATAAAACTAAATGGAAAACATGGATTTAGCTATTTTACCCGCGGGATAATCTATTATTCCCAGGTTAAAAAAGATCTGGCGCAACGGGATTTCCAGAAGGCGGTAATTTTAGACCAAAAACTGCAGACAGATATTGATCATTTTGTAGCGAAGATAGAGCCCAAAAAAACCAATAAAAATTTAATAAAATTTCCACAACTGCATGATACACGATATAAAATATCAAAATGCATAAAAAATTCCGGTGATACAAAGCATCATACAACCAGTGCAATACCCGGTAGTCAGGCCATCGGGATAGTCAGTTATGAAGAATTCTTTTTAACGTATAGGAAACAATAAGATTTTCAATCTGTGGAAACAGCTCATTTTATCTGTGTTCAATCCGTGGCTTTATCTTCATTTAAAGGAATAAACTTAATATCCGCCTAACAAGCTGGCGGATTAAACCCCCCGCCAAAAAATCAAAGATCTGCCAATGCTTTGTGGTGGACATGGCGGGTTATTTAAAAAAGCTTGACAAAAATAAATTTTTTTGTAATGATAATGTTTGGACAGTGGAAATATGTTGCGTAATTTATAACATTCTCGAAATTATCAAAGAGGAGGTGAGGAATAATAACAGAGAGGATTAAACCTATAATCGTAGAGATAAAAAGATATAGTAAGAATATCTGTCTGCTGGCAAGGGGCTAAAGAATTCCAAAATCCAAACTTTCATTTGTCATTTAGGCGGCCATACATTTTGACGTAGAGTGCCCAGCAGACAAAAAATGGAGGGAAAATGCGTAAAAAAATTAGTCGGTATCTGCTAATCGTAATCGGACTGGGAATGCTTTGTTTTTTACCGCAACAAGCAGCTGCCCAGGTCGAAGAATATGTTTCCCCGGAAACATTGCTTTTTGAGGAAATACCAATGGTCTATTCCTCGGCAAAAAGAGAACAGCTTCTTAGTGAAACCGCTTCTACGGTGGAAGTTATTAATGCTAATGAGATAAAACTGACCGGGGCGCTGTATATTGCTGAAGCATTAATGCAATTACCTGGACTAAGGGTAAGAACTCAGTATGAAGGAGCCCGTTATGTTGGGATCCGTGGCTTACCTGATACTAAACATGTCTTGGTCACTTTAGATGGCAATAATATTTTTGTCTATCATGCAAATATCATATACTGGGAGTCAATACCTATTGCTTTACCAGAAATAGACCGTATTGAAATCATTAAAGGGCCTGGCGGAATATTTTATGGCGGTAATGCCTTTTCTGGTGTTATTAACATCTTTAGCAAAAAACCTAGAGATATTAAGGGAACCCAGGTAGATTTAACTTTTGGGGAATACGAGACCTTACATTATAGCGTGATGCATGGCGGCAGTTATGGAAAGGTGGACTATAAGCTTTCTTTAGGTGCCCGCGAGATTAATCGATGGTCGGATAAGAAATTAGAGGATACAAACAGTGATTTTTATGGGGGGAGCATTACTTATAATATTGACGAAGAGACATTAACCTCGCTTACTTACCGGAATGGCGACACTGATCGGTGTAGCGGGGGGATGTGTGACCCTGGGGAGAGTTATTTTGCTTTGCGTTACGAAAAACCTGATTTCTGGGGAAGATTTTTCTGGTTTCGCCACAAAAAACCCTGCACTATTGCACCGGCAACTGCGATATTTTATGACAATAACTATGAATTGGAACTTATGCGAACCTTAAGATTAGGAGATGATAATATCTTATCTGTTGGCGGATATGCCAAACGGACCCAACTTGAGACAAAGATCGGTAATAATAACGACAATCAGAAAAACCAAGTGCAGGACTGGGCAATAAATGCTGAAAATGAATACCGCGGTATAGAAAATTTCATTTTCAGTCTCGGTGGCCGGTATGAGTATCATTCGGAGTTAGAAGGTTTAGCTCTGGGAAGAGGAAGTATTATTTATACCCCGGTGGGAAATCATAGTTTAAGGTTTAACATTGCCACCGGTTATTATATCCCTTCCCTGCTTGAATTTTTCGGCGCGCCAACGTATCCAGGACTCTATAAACCAAATGGAAATCGCAGCCTAACGGAAGAAAAAATTACGTCATATGAGTTATCTTATTATGGGAAGCTGACCGATAAGATAAAAATAAATACTAATCTTTTCTACAACGAATATAAGGATTTGGAAAAACAGTGGCTACAGTCACTATCTCCGCTGACGCTAAGCTATGCGAATGCCTTTGATGCCGAACAAGTGGGTGTAGAAATAGGGGTTGATTTATTGATTACAGACTGGTTAACGGGATTTGCCAACTACGGTTATAATGAAATGGATAGAACAGATCACGGCACCCTTGAAATTGACCCGCAGAACACCTTTAATATCGGATTAAGGGCTGCTTCGGAGATTGGTATTAACGCCAGCATTATTGGGCATTATGTAAGTGAAAGTTATGAGTTTACAGCAGATTATTTTGGACTGGATGCTTTTCCAGCAGTAATCCAGGCACTTTTTGCACCGACAAATGTTCCGGTAGACTCCTACTTCATACTTAATGCGCGTATTGCGTATATGCCTCATGAAGATTGGGAATTTGCTCTAAATATTTTCAATCTCTTTGATCAGAACTATACCGAACACTATATGGGATATGGGGCAGATGAGGTGGGCCGCCGGGTAACAGCAAGTGCGACGGCTAAATTTTAAACTTGATTATTCCCTCTGTCTTGATAGAGGGTAAAAGGTTTTTTTGCAAAATTGTCGAAGACCTGCCACAAAGCGTTGGTGGGCAGGTCCGCCAGCGCTTTGTGGATGATCGAAGATCCGCTGTGACGGAGCGAAGACGATTCCGTTTACATCCGCCCGAAAGATTTTACTTTCAGGCGGATGTGTTTTTCAACACAGATGTTAAAAATAATAAAATTCTACCACTTGACCAATTGCCCAAATTGTCACGAATAGACTTTTTTCCATCCGATTTATCCTGTCCGATTGTCTTTTAGAGAAATAAAATAAAATTTAACCACAGAGCACACAAAGGGCACAGAGAAAATATAAAAATAGACGATAGACTAAAAAGAGCAGAGGTAGAAGCTGCAAAATTTTCTACAAGTGCTACATGCCCTACATGGTAAAAAATCTTTGTGTGGTGAAGATCGTTTTTTCTGTAAACTGCGCCGGGACAAAAGACGCGGTAAGAGCTAAACTATTACAGGATTTTTGGGTAGCTTGATTAATCATTTATACATATAGCCTCACTGCATATATCCATGAACATTTATAACACTACTATAATATAACACAAGACCAACGAGGATAATGAATAAACTTAATATCCGCCAATGCTTTGTGGTGGACATGGCGGGTCATTTAAAAAAGCTTGACAAAAATAGATTTTTTTGTAATAATAATATTTGCACAATGGAAATAGATTGCGTAGTTTATAAAATCCTCGAAATTATCAAAAAGGAGGTGGGGGAATAATAACACAGAGGATTAAACCTATAAAGGTAGAGATAAAAAGATATAGTAAGAATATCAGTCTGCGGGCAATAAAGAATTTCAAAATCCAAATGATCCGCCACAAAGTCGAAGATCCGCCAACGTTTTGTGGTGGACGTTGGCGGACAGGCAAAACCAAATGAATCGCAAAATATTTCAATCTCAAATAGAAAAAACATTAACCTACAATTCATTCTTTCATTTGTCATTAAGGCGGCGATACATTTTGACGGAGAGTGCCCGGCAGAAAAAACGGAGGTAAAATGCATAAAAAAATTAGTAGGTATCTGCTAATTGTAATCGGACTGGGAATGCTTTGTTTTTTACCGCAAGAAGCAGCGGCCCAGGTCGAGGAATATGTTTCTCCGGAACAATTGTTGTTTGAAGAGGTGCCGATAGTTTTTTCTTCCGCAAAAAGAGAACAGTTAATTACCGAGGCCGCTTCCACGGTGGAAATCATCACCGCAGAAGATATTAAACTCTCGGGGGCAATAATAAGCCCTGCGGAAGCCTTAAAACATATTCCCGGGATATGGGTGAGACAATCGTTCCATACCCATCACGAAGTATCTGTGCGTGGTTTATCAGATAGAAATAATAAACACGTTCTGGTCACTTTAGATGGTAATAACATTTTTATTTATCATGTCAACGTTATCTGGTGGGATGGTCTGCCCTTTTCTATGCAAGAGATAGACCATATTGAAGTTATTAAAGGTCCGGGGGCAATTTTCTATGGCGGTAATGCCTTTAGCGGCGTAGTCAACTTTGTTACCAAAAAACCCGAACAGATAAATGGAACCTCAATCAATACTATTGTCGGGACACACGGAACCCAGCAATACGATATTCTGCACGGCGGAAGTTACCAGAACCTGGATTATAAAATTGCCGGGGGGCACCGCGAGGCGGCTACTTTTACTGATAGAGCTGTTCCGGCTGCTTCAAATGATAATTTTGGAATAAGCCTCTATTATCATCTTGATGATGAAACAACCTTGTCTTTTATGCACCATCAAGGTTGGTCGGATAAGATTTGGAATACGTCCCGTCCTGCGGGTTCGTTTTCTCCAGACGATCGATACGTCTCTTTGCGGTATGACCGTCCGGATTTTTGGGGGCGGTTTTTCTGGAACCACCATTATAAGCCGAGTCCTATTTACGCGCCTACGTACATTACTGTCTGGGAAGATGATAATTATGAAATAGAAGCAATGCAAATCTTACGGTGGGGAGACAATACTACCTCTATTGGTGCATATGCCAAGCGGACGTATCTTAATCAATGGCGTGAAGGATTTATCCCCGAAGGCGATATGAAATGTGATACCAATGCCTGGGCGATAAATGCTGAGAATGAATACCGTGCCACAGAAAAACTGTTCTTTACGTTGGGTGGCCGGTTAGAGTATCATTCTGTACTAAAAGACATGTATCTGGGTAGAGCGAGTGCGGTCTACAATCTGTTTGAAAATCATAGTCTGCGGGCAAGTATCTCCACGGGTTATTATGTGCCTTCTTTGATGGATTTTTACGGGGCCACGGGGGGAAATCGGCCGGCTAATCTTAATGTCAAAGAGGAAAAAATTACACAATATGAATTATCCTATTTTGGGACTCTAACAGAGAACATTAAGCTGACGGCCAATATTTTCCATACGATATATGAAGATATGCTTAAAAACGCTTACCAGACTCCTGGACATCCCACATGGTATTCGCCGGCTAATGATTTTGACGGTAAACAATGGGGGACGGAGATTGGCTTTAATTTTTTGTTCACGGAGTGGCTGACTGGTTTTGCCAATCATAGTTATACTCTGCAGGATAGAACGGACCGTGGTGAACTACAGATTGAGCCAATGCATATGCTGCATGTAGGTCTAAAGGCAAGGTTTTTCGAGAAGTTTACTGCCAACTGCTTCTATGACTATATCGGGCCTACGTCCATAATTAAGTCTAACGACTATGTTGGACGAGTTCCGGTAATACAAAATGTAGATGCCCATGGCACGGTTGATGTGGAGTTATCTTATCAGGCGGATGATGATGTAGAAATATCGGTGATTGCCCAGAATATCTTTGATGATACTTATATTGATTATTCCTCAGCCGGTATCGGAGAAGAGGTGCGCGCTAATGCGGTGTTACGCGTAACCTATGCGTTTTAATTAAAGGCGATTATTAAAAAGTATAGATGATTATCAGAACAGAGAGGGGACAGGAATAGTATTCCGGTCCCCTCTCAACATTAATTTTATTTGCAAACGAACTAAGATTTTCTTGGAATTTTATTTTCATACGCCCGAAGGATTTTACCAGCCTTCGGGCGTATGGGTTTTTATGAGTTCACGCCAAGCCCGCTAAGGGTTTAACCCACGATCAGAACATAATATTTATCAATTGTTTATACAGATAGTCTCACGGCATATATTCATGGACATTTATCCCCCTAATATAAGACCAACGAAGATAAATAAAGATAAATAAAGAAAAGCTTGACAAGAATAAAAAATTTTGCGAAGATAATACTTAGAAGGATGAAAATAGTATATACTACATATAATTTCTCGAAATTTATCACCAGCGGGAGGTGATGATAATAAAGAAAAAGATCGAGAGGTTATGGTAGGTAGTTATAAATAAAGTAAATATTAAATAGATAAAATTGCTGGCTTAAACATGTAAAAATTTTTTGTGTGCTACTTGATCGCAGGCAGGGAATAAATGCTCTGATCTTCGTTTTAGGGATGCCGGACCAAATATTTTGAAGCGCTAAACTAACCGGCAGAAAAAAACGCGGGAATAGGTTAAGGAGGATGATAATGCGTAAAAAAAATAGTAGATATCTACTAACGCTAATCAGCTTGGCAATGCTTTGTTTTTTACCGCCAGAAGCAGCTGCCCAGGTCGAGGAATATATTTCTCCTGAGGCATTACTGTTTCAGGAAGTGCCAATAGTGTATGCTTCGTCTAAACGACCACAGCGGGTTACCGAGGCCTCTGCTACAGTAGTGACTATTAGTGCGGCTGAGATTAAGCAATCAGGCGCAGTGACCATTGCAGATGCTTTAAGAATGGTATCTGGCGTGGTAGTATGGGAGGGACGGCCGGGGAGCCATGATGTAGGAATTCGGGGTTCCCCTTATCTTAGCCAAAATGTTCTGGTAACCTTAGATGGTAATGATATCTTTATCTACCATGGAAATCATGTTTTCTGGGATAGCTTGCCGATTGCTTTGGCTGATATCGATCACATTGAAATTCTAAAAGGACCAGGAAGTGTGTTTTATGGAAGCAGCTCCTTAAGCGGTGTAATCAATATTGTTACCAGGGAGCCTAAGGACATAGATGGAACACAGATCAATGTGATCATGGGGGAGGATAGTACCCAAGGTTACACGCTGATGCACGGGGGAAGTTATGAAAACTGGGACTATAAATTTTTTGGCGGAATTAACGAGGCGGGACGCTGGGGAATGAGCGGGGTGAAGGATAATGATAAGGACATGTACGGAACAAAGCTGATCTATAATATTGATGATGAATCAAAAATCGCGATTATGTCCTATTATGCGGATATGGATGGTTGTATGTTTGGCGGCGCTGATCCTGAGAGTAGATACACTTCGTTACGTTATAATGCTCCTGATTTCTGGGTAAGACTTTTCCATCATCACCATTATAAGCCGGTCAATCTTCTTGGCGCCTCGGCTGTTTTTGAGGACAATAATTATGAAGCGGAGATTGTACGTATGCTTAGATGGGGCAATAATACGACAAGTTTAGGCGGATATGCCAAGAAAACCAGACTTACTACAGACTCGCGAACGAGTAATCATCACCTGCCGGACAAGGCTAAAGATTGGGCGTTAAACGCGGAGAATGAATACCGCGCCTCCGAAGAGTTAATCTTTACCATAGGCGGCCGATATGAGAATCATACAGATGCCGGTGGTCTTTCTTTAGGCAGAGCGAGTATTATTTATACCCCAGTGGAAAAACATATCTTTCGAACTACTATTGCCACGGGCTATTATATCCCGGCAATATTGGAGTATACTTCAGAGGCATCATGGATGGCAAAGGCTGGAATTGAGGATTTAGACGAGGAGAACATTACTTCTTATGAGCTGGACTACTATGGCACGCTTAGCGATACCCTCAAGACAACTGTTAGCCTTTACTATAACGAATATACGGATATGCTGGCTTGGATTTTCCCTTATAGCCATGCAACCTGGTTTGATGCCAAACAATGGGGCACAGAAATAGGTTTTGACTTCATGCTTACTGATTGGCTAAGCGGCTTTGCCAATTATAGCTATAGCTTTACTGATCGAAACGATGCAATTGATACGATGAAATACGAACACCCTAGGCATATGTTTAATTTGGGGTTAAGGGCTAACCTTACGGAAACATTGGCTGCGAACCTTAACCTCTATCGTGTAAGTAGTAGCAATACTGCAGTGTTTGCTAATCTGCCTTTTACCCCCTGGACCAACTTAATACCGCTTGATGCCTACACCAGCGTTGATCTGCGATTGGCTTATACATCTATGCGTGATGTAGAAATAGCGATTGCTGTACGCAATCTATTTGATGAGAAACACTTAGAAGGTTGGTTTGTAGGAATGCCGGCAGACGAAATTGGCCGTCGGATAACTGGAACTGCAACTTTCAAATTTTAATATTTCCGGCGGCAAGTTTAATCCCTGTCCGCTAATTGTAGTGGTGGACACCAGCTTTGTTAGGCAGATAAAAAAATTATTACTTAAAATCCATTTTCGTCCGATACGCCTGAAGCGGGCTAAAACTCCTTCAGGCGTATGTATTTTAAATGAACAGACAATTTACGTAGTGAAGCTATGTAAATTGTAGGACGGAATCCGTTAGTTTTTTTGCCACGGACAATTTACACAGATGTCACCACAGAGGTAGAAGGGGATTATTTAGTCAACGAGCCATTGATTTTGCCATAATCTCTTTATAAATTCATGGTAAGGTAAAATAAGTATGCTGGATTGTGTACGACGGGCATTTTTTTCTAAGGAGACAACAAGAAGATGTTGAACTGCGGGGGTGTTCCTCGCTTAATATATTCATGAATATTTATACCACTACTATAATATATACTATATGCTAGAGTATTTGCAAAATATCTATTTTTTATACCTTCCCGCTAAGTCGCCAAGCTCGCTAAGGTTTTTGGAAGTAATAAATAAAAGCAAGATGACAGGAACCGGGGAGATATTACAGAAGTAAGTCTTATGTGACATTCAAGATGACCGGAGAATATCTTTTGCTGCCTTAAGGAATCTTTTTGCGCTTTTCGCAGTCGCCGCGGCTCCCTTCTGAGAAAAAATTCTGTGATAATCAGCTTCTTCTCTTAAAATCATACGGATTTTCTTTGAATGAGCCCTTGCTTATGCAGTCGATTTAAACATCGTTAGCTGAACCATAGCTTATTTTAGCTCCTCTGGCGATTTTTTTATCAGATCAGTTGGCTGAGAAATGTTTGTGCAGGGACAATAATTGGTAAGGTGTGTTTGAAGCAATTCTCGGGAACATATTCCATGTCAAAAACTACTTGAAATGCATGCTGCGCTTTAGTTTTTTCCTGAAAATAAATCAAATTTTTACTTAGCCCGGTATTTGTAGACAATTTTGCTTCAACTAAAAACCACGGTTTTTTATCGCGTGAGACTAAAAAGTCTACCTCCCGCTTTTCCTTGTCGCGGATAAACCACAAATCATAACGCCCTAGCCCACAATCGGTCCAAAAATGCACCGCCTTTAATAAATGCGCGGCTACTAAATTTTCAAACTGATGTCCCGGATTATCAACATTAACCCAATCCCATAAATAAATTTTAGGTTCTTTGAGCAAGGAACGGGGAATATTTTTGGACCATGGTTGCAGAGTAAAACAATAAAAAAAGGACTGTAATGTTTTAATCCAACGCTGGATTGTCCCTGATGACATATTAATCTTATTCGCCAAGTTGCTGTAGTTAGTTAATTGCCCGGTCTGATGCTTTAATATTTCTGCTAAAAGTTCAATTTGTCCCAACTCTTGGATGCGGCTTAGATCCCGGACATCTTCCCGGATCAGCTGTTCTTGACGCAGGGCTTTCCAGCGGTTTAGGAACCTGGGGTCGTTTTTTAAAAACGGTTCAGGAAAGCCGCCATTTTTGAGTAAGTTTTCAAAATCTTGATTTTTATTTTGAAAAGGCGGATTAATTTCTTTGTCGAATACATCCACCCGTCCCAGTTCTGCCAAGGATAATTGGTGTAGGCGATAAGAGAAATATCTTCCCATTAAACTGTCCCCGCCTTTTTTGTAAATATCTAATCGTGAGCTACCCGTGACAATAATATTTACTTTTCCCTTGTAAGTATCAAAAAAACCTTTGAGGAACGTTTTCCATTTATTATATTTGTGAATTTCATCAAAGACCAGAATAGGGATAGCGGAAGAAAGTTTGTCTAATCCGGCAAAATGGGCAACAGAACTTACACCTTCGAGAATAATTTTTCTATGGTCTAAATTATCCCAGTTAAGATAGGCAAACTGATTGGTGAACTCTTTGGCCATTAGACTAACAGTAGTTTTACCGGCCTGCCGTGGTCCTATAAGAAAAATCATTTGCTGCTGGCGGGTAAAATGATCTTTGATAACAGATGTGTAAATTCTTTTCATAGTTTCCTCCGTGCACTATTTTACCTGGCTTTTGAACGTGTTCCATCTACGACTATTTTACCATACATATTAAATTAGTCAAGACTATTTCGAGATACTGCTTGTTTTAGTCAGGAAGAAAAAAGAAACAAAAAGTAGGTAATTACAATATTCGTGTTCATCCGTGTCATTTGTGGTTTGAATATTTTTTTAACCACCAATTACACCAATCCTCACGAATAAATCTTTTTACGATTAATGTTAGCTGTGGGTTAACTGTTTTTTTAGCCACGGATAATTTACACGGATGTGGCCCAGATGTATAAAATTTTTATCCGTGTGTAATCAGTGAAAATCAGTGGTTTCAAGTATTTTAAAACCTATTGCTAAGCCGTGATATCAACATATACAGATAGCCTGATAAATGAGCAGACAATTTATGTAGTGTAAACTACGTAAATTGTAGAACTATGTCCGTCTGCGAATTTAATCCGCCAGCTTGTTGGGCGGATATACCCCTAATTGCACGAATTGTCACGAATAAATTTTTTTGTAGTCACAACAAGTCACATTATGATAAAATAATAAATTATGGGAAAAAAGAAAATGATTGCGGTCATTGGCGCATCGCAGCCCCCGGCAGATTTGCTCAAAGTAGCAGAGGAAGCAGGTCGTTTGATTGCCGAAAATGGTGCCGTGCTCGTGTGTGGGGGGTTGGGAGGAGTGATGGAGGCTGCGGCACGCGGGGCAAAATCCGGCCAGGGGCTAACCATTGGAATATTACCCTCCCATGACAAAACCAGCGCAAACCCGTATATCGATATTGTTATCCCCACCGGGCTTTCTGAAGCGCGTAATGTGATTGTTGCCTCCGCGGCAGATGTGGTGATTAGTATTGGCGGAGGATATGGCACCCTGTCAGAGATTGCCTTTGCTTTACAACATTATATCCCGGTTATTGGCATAAATACCTGGGAGGCAAAACAGAAAGATTTAACCGCCAAAATTATCAGGGTTTCTTCAGCAAAAGAAGCGATAACCCGGGCGATGGAGTTATAACCACGTATTGCGTATTGAGTATCGAGTATTGAGCATAAAAAATAAAAGGCGACAAATAAAAACGCAATACTCAATACGCATCACTCAATACGAGATAATGTTTGTAGAAAAGTTAAATATATCTGCATCGCCGGCTGCGGCATTTAGCGGGATAAAAGATCTGCCGTATGCGATGTTATTAGAAAGCCAGAAATTTTCCCGCACCATGGGCCGGTTTTCTTTTTTGTTTGCTTATCCGGAAGTTGTTTTTATGAATAATCGCAATAAGATAACAATATTGCGTAACGCGAAAAAGGAATTTTTTTTCGGCGACCCGTTCATGGTCATAAGAGAGCTCTTAAAGGAATTTAAAAATAAAAGGGAGCATGCTTACCTCCCCTTTTCCGGTATGGCCGTGGGATATTTTGGTTATGAACTGCGCCATTTTATTGAAAAAGTGCCGGCGGCAAAGGCGGATATTTTTACCATCCCGGATTGTGTGCTTGGGTTTTATAACCAGGCGGTTATTTATGACCACCTAAAAAAAAAGGTCTACTATGCAGCATGTGCGCCGGATAAAAAACCCAGTTTAAAGCATGCGGTTTTAAAACAAATAAGCCGTCAGGAAAATTTTAGACAAATAAACGGCAGGGATTATTGTTTACACTTGCACTCAAATTTTACGAAAACAAAATATATCGCGGCAGTAAACAGTGTCAAGAGATATATAAAAAACGGTGATATTTACCAGGCAAATCTTGCACAGCGCTTTACCGGAAAATGCCGTCTGCATCCCTATATCCTCTATGAACGTTTGAGAAAAATAAACCCGGTCTGCTACGGCGCATATCTGAATTTTGGGGATTTTACGATTGTTAGCGCCTCGCCGGAAAAATTCTTAACCCTCAAGGGACGTCATGTTTCAACAAGACCGATGAAAGGCACCCGCCCCCGTGGAGATACTGCCCACGAGGATCGTAAGTTAAAAAACGAACTTATCAAGAGCGCAAAAGATAAAGCAGAATTGGTGATGATTGTTGATCTGGAAAGAAATGACCTGGGCCGGGTATGTGCGTACCGGAGTATCGAAGTAAAGAGACTGCGAATACTCGAGAGTTATGCCACGGTGTTTCAGACAACCTCAGTAATTGACGGCAGATTGATAAAAGGTAAAGATGCGCTTGATCTTTTGCGGGCATGTTTCCCCGGCGGCTCAATCACCGGTGCGCCGAAAATAAGGGCAATGGAGATAATCAGCGAAATAGAACAGTTGAAACGCTCCGTTTATACTGGTGCGATTGGGTACATCGGGTTTTCCGGTGATATGGATTTATCCATTGCCATAAGAACGTTGGTCTGGAAAAATAATAATGTATGTTTTCATGTCGGCGGGGGGATTGTGGCGGATTCTACCGGGGAACAGGAATATCAGGAGACTCTCCATAAGGCGAAAGCATTATTATGCGCGATATCAGCACCAGAACCACGGATGATACAGATTGAAGGAATAAGCTAAATATCCGCCACAAAGCGTTGGCGTCCTCCACAAAGTTAAAGATCCGCCAATGTTTTGTGGAGGAATTGGCGGACAAGGATTGAATTCCCCGCCATGTTTTTTGGCGGGTCATTTAAAAAGATAAAGCCACGAATTAACACACTTCGACTGCGCTCAGTGTTAAGAAAAGTCCTGAGTCTATCGAAGGACACTGATTGGACACGGATGAAAAAAGACGAAGCGTAAATATTAAACTGGAGTATTCCCTGTAGCTTGCTACAGGGTGGCTTCATTAAAAATCCGTGTTTCATCCGTGGCTAAAAAAATAATCTGTGGTTGCTTATTGGAAGTGTAGGGAATGTTTAGCAAAACCAAAATCAGAATAAGGAGAAATTAATATGTACGGACGGCAGCGGCGGCGGTATTTACGGGTGGTGATATCAATAGACGTTGAATTCAAAGAATTGAATGACCCGGCAGGTGTTTTTATCGCGAAAACTATTGATATTAGCGCCGGAGGGATGAGAGTAATTCTCCCGGAATATAAAGAAATCGGGAGCGTGTTCAGTATGTCCTTTGTATTGGAAAATCAACACACAGTTGCCGATGTTCAGGGAACAATTGTCTGGAATAAAGAGAACATGGACACAGACAATAAACCGGTATATGAAGCCGGAGTGCTTTACACGGCAATAGATTTAGAAACCAGGCATAATGTTATAAAATTTGTCTATGAAGAATTAAGGAGTAAGCACAACCTGTAAACTTAAATATTCTTTGTAGCAAGCTATAGGGTAAAAAGTTTTGTTTTTTTACGGAATTGTCGAAGACCCGCCACAAAGCGTTGGCGGGCAGGTCCGCCGTGGCGGGGGTAAAGAAAAAGCCACTTGTATTCGCCTCGGCGGAAGAACGGAAAATGATTACATTTTCCGTGTATGAAGATACTCCGCAGCAGGATAGCGGAGGAGATTCATTATGCTGCGAAAAATATTACTTTTAATTTTATTCGTCGGGATCGCGCCGCTGGTGATTGGCATGTTCGTGTTTTATTTTGAGCAGACCGTGCTGATTAGGGAGACGACCGGACGCGACTTTCAGCAGGCCGCCGAACAGATTGCGCAGAGAATAGATACGGTTGTTAATGCACAGGTTGCCTTGTTGAAAAAGATTGCCACAAGCCCGCAATTGAGATATTTGCTTAATGAAGAGAAGAAAGAATTGCTTGCCGCCTTTTTGATTAATGAAGCGAAAAAATACCATTTATTTGAACTCCGTGAACTCAGGATAATCAACGAACACTCCGAGGGGGAAGAAGATAAACAGCTCTGGATGTACGTTGTTGGACCGGGCAAGGGGGAGTATTTAAGTGATATCTGGTATGATAAAGATAAGAGACAGTTTTTTATAGATGCCGCGGTTAGGATAACCGATGAAATGTCTAATAAACGGGCAGTGTTGAAAACAATACTTCCGGCAAATGCGATTGGGATGATCATCCATGAATGGCAAAGAGGTAGTACGGGATATACGCGAATGGTTACAATTAACGGACAGGTGATTGTTTCCCCGCGGCAAGTAAACATGTTACCTTATAAACTAAATGCGGCATTAACCGGACAAATTACGCAGTTTCGAAACGGCTGGACAGAGGCGAAAGAAGAAGGTGAACGAATTCTGCACGGATTTTCCCCGGTCAAAGCAAGTTACCGCGTAAAAGGCGGGGTGTTTGGTGAGTATAAGTGGTTTGTTTTGGTCTCGCAAAATAGTAATGAAGCATTAATCAAGATCTATAGATTTATCGTGAAATCAATTCTTCTGGGGATTGCGCTGATTACGATAATTGTTCTGGTTGGCGGCTATGTAACCTATAAGTTTATTCAGCCGATAAAACTTCTCGGCCGCGGGGTAAGGATTATCGGGCAGGGTAACCTTAGTTACCGGTTGAATATTAATACCGGTGACGAGATTGAAGAACTGAGCCGGGAATTTAATCAAATGGCAGTTAAACTGAAAGACATCTATGATCATCTTGAAGATAAAATTCTTGAAAGGACAAAAAAGATAAAAGAGGCAAACACCCGGCTGCAGAAAAATCAGATAGAATTACAGGCAGCCCAGGGACAACTGCTGGCCGTTGCCGAAGAATTGGAATATGCCAATGCGCGGATGGAAGAGCAGACAAGGGAATTAGAGCGTCTTAGTCAGGTAAAGTCTGATTTTGTATCGATGGTCTCGCATGAACTGCGTACCCCGCTGGCGGCGATGAAGGAGGGGGTATCATTGGTTGCGGATGGTTCGGCGGGAAGTCTTACCCCGCTGCAAAAAAAATTGCTGGGCATCACCGCGTCTAATATTGACCGGCTGGCAAGATTGATTAATGAACTGCTGGACCTCTCGAAAATAGAATCCGGTAAGATCGAGATGAAATTTCAGGAAACGCAGATTGAAAAGTTGATAAAAAGCAGTATCGAGATAATGCAGCCGCATGCCCGTTCGGAAAATATCGAGCTAAAAGTGCAATTGGAAGATAATTTGCCGGCAATAGTTGTTGATATCGACAGGATATTACAGGTGTTATCTAATTTGATAAACAATGCCATAAAATTTACTCCGCCGCAGGGGATAATTACCGTCTGCGTGCAGGATCGAGATACGGAATTTATCGAAGTTGCCGTAGAGGATACCGGGGTAGGAATAAGCCGGGAAGATGTGGCAAAACTTTTTCAGAAATTTCAGCAGTTAGATAATGCCGGGGCCGTGAGGAAACCCGGCGGCACCGGGCTGGGACTGGCAATATCTAAAAATATAATTATTGCCCACGGCGGGAAAATGGACGTTATTAGTGAGCCCAAAAAAGGCAGCCGGTTCTTTTTTACTCTGCCTAAGTATACCGAGGTAATTAATGCGTATAAGTATCTTGACAAGAGAATAGAGTTTGCCGAAAAGAACGTTACGAGTATTGCTTTAATAATCATGGAATTAGCTAAGCCCGCTGATGCCGCGGCGGTTGTTGAGCAGCTAAAACATATTGCCCGGCGGCCAAATGATAAAATAGAATATCTGGGCGGTAAAAACATAATGATCGTCTTGGATGTAGATAAAAATGGCGCCCAATTTGTTGCAAACAGAATAAAAGAAAAAATCAACGCGCACTATAATTTTAAGATTGGTGCCGGAGTCTATCCGGAAGATGCAACCGAAAGAGACGATTTAGTAAGGATTGCAAAACAAAGGAAAGTATAATGGGCTATATCTTTTTCTTAAATGGCCGGTTTGTTCCGGAAGAACAGGCAAAGGTTTCTGTCCTGGAGAGAGGATTTTTGTATGGTGACGGCGTTTTTGAAACCATGCGCAGCTATCAGGGAAAAATATTTCGCATTGACGAGCATCTCAGCCGTTTAAAAGATGCCTTAGACAAGTTAATGATTACTCCGTCCGATGATATTTCCCAATTAAAAAAAAATACCTTTGAGGTTTTGCACCGCAATAAATTATCAGAAGCATATATGCGGATAAATATAACCCGCGGGCTATTTATGCAGCCGCAAGAAAAGACAAGCAAACATATTGCAACGATGCTGATCTTGATACGTAAGTTTATCCCTTACCCGGATAAATGCTACCGGCAGGGGATCAGGGCAATTATTGCCACCACGCGGCAGAATGAAAACTCCCCGCTGGCAAATATAAAATCATTGAATTATCTCAATAATCTTATGGCAAAAACCGAAGCCCTAAGACGCGGGGCGCAGGAAGCAATAATGTTAAACAGTAAAGGACTGGTCTGCGAGGGGGCAATCAGTAATATATTTATTGTAAAAGGGAAAGATCTATATACCCCAGCCATAACTACCGGATGCCTAAATGGGATAACCCGTAATACCGTAATCGAAATTGCCCGCCGGAAACAGATTTTGGTTAAAGAAACAGATATTAGCATCGAACAGCTCTCCGGCGCAGATGAGATATTTATCACCAACTCGCTGATGGAGGTTATGCCGGTAGTTGAGATAAATAACCGGCGGATAAATAGAGCAAGAATTGGACGTCTGACGCAGTTTTTGATGAAAGAATATAGGAAGGTTGTGGAACACGAAACGCGACACAGCAAATAACGCGTGATGCGCATTGCGTATTGAGTATAAAAAAAATAAAAAAAACGCAATGCTCACGGCGCAATACGAATCTAACACATTACGACAAAACTTCAAACAATGAATATTAATAGAATTATTACAGGATTATTTATTAAAAACATTGACAATACGAATAACCCCAGAGTACGTCAGCAGTGCGGATATCTTGCCAGCGGGGTAAGTATTGTTGTCAATATCTTGATTTTTATTTTTAAATTCATTTTTGGCACCGCGGCAAACAGTATTTCCTTAATTGCCGATTCTATTCATACGTTGTCTGATGTATTAACTTCAATAATTGTATTGTTCAGTTTTAAAATATCTTATCACCCCGCGGACAAAGAACATCCTTTTGGCCACGGCCGTATGGAACATGTTGCCAGTTTAGTGCTGGCCGTACTGCTTTTTGCCGTAGGCATTCATTTTTTTAACGATGCGCTGCTGCGCTTTGTGCGGCCGCAGGCAGTGACGGTAAATGCCTGGGTCATTATCGGACTGGGATTATCTATAATTCTAAAAGAATGGATGACCAGATTTACGTTATACCTCAGTAAAAAAATAGATGCCGCGGTGCTGGAAGCGGATGCCTGGCACCATCGTTCTGATGCCGTGACCTCGGTACTGGTGTTTATTGCCCTGTTTGGCGCAAAAAATAAACTTTTCAAAATTGATGCAATATTTGGTATATTGATTGCCCTGTTAATAATCTATATTGCCTGGAGAATCGCGAAAAAGGCGGTAAATCTTTTGCTGGGACAGAGCGTAGATGAAGCGGTAATAGGCGAGATTGAAAAATGCGCATATGAGGTGCCAGGGGTGGAAGGAGTGCATGATATTAAGGTGCATAATTACGGCACGTTTAATGCAATATCCCTGCACGTAGAGGTAGACAAAGGCATTGATATGATACGGGCACAGGATATTGCCGGGTTAGTCGAACGCAGTATTGCCGGCAGATTTTTTTCGTCTCCAGTCGTCCGGATAGACCTGCGCGCAGATTGTAAAAAGAAAAACATTTCTGCCGACCGGCATTTAAATATTGGCCGGATCATTTCTAAGCATAAAAACATCATTGGATTTCATGCTATTAATATGTTTTCTACCGACCGGGGCAGCCTGATTGATTTACATATTATTGTCGATCGGAACATGAGCATAGAAACAGCGCATCAGATAGAACATGCAGTTTCTGACGAAATTAAACAGGAATTTATTGGTTATCAGGTTAATATCCACGTTGAACCGGGAACTTAACTACAGATAATAAATGCGTATTGTGTATTCAGACTGTGTCGTAATTAACAATACTCAAACAAATTTTAACCACAGAGAACACAAAGTACACAGAGAAAAACTCTGAATAGCTTTATTCCTGCTCTGTGCTCTCTGTGTGCTCTGTGGTAAATTATTAATTTTTTAGTATAGCAAAAAAACATAACAAATTCCATAAAAAGTACTTATTACCGAAATAAATCAGACAGGATTAACCGGATAAAAAAAGATAAAAACTAATCGTGTTAATCATGTAAATCCTGTCAAAAGTAGTTATATTTTTTATTTTTCAACCACGAATTACACAAATCCACACGAATAAATTGAAGTAAAAGCTGAAAGGAATAAACAAAAAATATAGCCACGGATTTTCACGGATTGAACACGGAGAAAAAAGAGGAAGCAAAAAATAAGGGGTGAGGAAGTATGGCAGAGAGACGAAATATAACGACTTTAAAGGAGATGCTCTATACAATCGGCCGCAGATATGCAGGTAAAATTGCCTTACAGGAAAAGAAGTCCACAGGTTACAATAAGATTTATTACCAGCAAATGTTACGTGCCGCGCGCACCCTTACCACCAGACTGATTGGGCTGGGGTTAAAAAAAACCGAACGCGTTGCCCTGATTTGTGAGAACAGGCCGGAATGGGCGATAGTTTTTTTTGCGGTGGTATCCAGCGGTGGAGTTGCCGTGCCGCTGGATACGAAGCAGACAGAAGCAGAACTGGTAAATCGCATCAGACACTGTGAAGCAAAGATCATTTTTGTCGACGAAGAGCTTTTTTTAGTATTGGATAAACTGCGCAGTAGTCTGCCCTTTGTTGAAACGGTGATTACCTTAACCGCGAAACGTATGCGGGAGGAAATATTATGTTTGGAAGAGATGCTCCAGAAAACAACCGAGTATCTCGAACGTGACGTTTATCCTGATGATGTTGCCTTGATGGTTTATACCTCGGGCACAACGAGTATTATAAAGGCCGCGGAGCTAACACATGCTAATTTGATGTTTGAGATTTGGACAATTGATAAAGTGCTGAATTTTGTGGAAAATGACCGCTTCCTGTCGATTTTACCACTGCATCACTCTTTTGAAATAACCGGCGGGCTGCTGGCGCCGCTTTTGTGCGGGGCAAGTGTTACCTACAATCTGCAGGTTCTGAAATCCCAGGAACTAATCACGACAATGTGTCAAATACGGGCAACGATTATTCTAACCGTCCCGCTGTTGTTGCGTAAACTTTATGGCCGTATGGTAAAAAATATTAAAAATCTGCCTTGGCCAAAAAAAATGGGTTTTTATTTTTTGTATTGGGTGGCAAAGGGGTTTAGCCGATTGAACATCTATCCGGGGAGGCGTTTGTTTCGCAGTTTACATAAAACATTTGGCGGAGAACTAAGGGCATTTATCAGCGGAGCCGCGCCGCTCGATCCGGCAATCATTAAAACGTTTGAAATTTTAGGAGTTACCGTACTGCAGGGCTATGGACTGACAGAAACATCGCCGGTTATTGCGGTGAATACGTTTATGAAAAATCGTATTGGCTCGGTGGGGGAGCCGCTGCCAGGGGTTAAAGTAAAAATATTGCCTTTACCCGGGCATGCCGGCGGCGAGATTCTTACCCGCGGCCCGCACATTATGAAAGGATATTTTAGAAATAAAGAATTAACCAGTGAGGTAATCAGAGACGGCTGGTTTTATACCGGTGACATTGGCCGGCTTGACCGGCACGGACATCTTTATATTTTAGGGCGGGTAAAAAATTTGATTGTAACCGGTGTTGGCAAAAAGGTGTATCCGGAAGAAGTAGAAGAAGAAATTTTAAAAAGTCCCTATATTAAGGAACTCTGCGTGATGGGGAGGGTTCGCAGAGACGAACATAAAAAAGGCAGCGAAGACGTCTATGCGGTTATTGTGCCGGATCTTGACTATTTTAAGGAACATAATGCCAACACTGATTGCGGTAATATACGCGAGGTGATTTCCCGGGAGATAAAAAAATACCGCAGCAATTTATCAAAATACAAGTGGATTAAAGATTTTGATATTGTATTAGAGGAACTGCCAAAAACGAATACCCGTAAGATCGTGCGGTCTAAAGTGGCGGAGATGATTGGGAAGCAAATTAGACCACAGACTGCAGACCATAGACCATAGACCAAAACCACAGACGATGCAAATACTTGACCTGATAAAAAAGATAAAGATAAAGCCACGGATTTGCACGGATTGAACACGGATAAAGAAAGACTAAGCGCAGGGAAAAATTATCATAGAATTGTTTCTGCTGGAGTCAAGAATATGCTATAATATTATTACGAATAAAATAATATTCCTTTTAGTTCGACAGGGGTATCGTTATAGAGAGAATAAAAATCTATGGTATAATATTTGTAATAGATTTAGGAGGCAAAAAACTATGACTGTTCAAGCACAACAAGTACTAAAAAAAGCTTTGTTGTTACCACCTATAGAACGGGCAGAACTAATTGAGAGAATTTTTAACAGTTTTGATTATCGCGGCAAAGACAACTTTGATGCTTTATGGGGCAAGGAAGCAGAAGCAAGAATTGACGCTTTCGAAAAGGGGAAATTAAAAGCTATTTCTGCAAAAAAAGTATTCCAAAAAATTGAAAAGATTAAATAATGTTTCGGATACAATGCTATGCGAAAAGAGTATGATTTTTCAAAAGTTTAATGGATAAAAAAATTCTGGTGATGCGAAACATCATACAACCGGCAAAGTAGTCTCTGGTCTTGTGTACCAAGACAGGTGGGTGTAAGGAATTTTTTTATTGCGAAGCAAAAATAAGGGGGTGGGATTATGGCAGAGGAAAAATTAGGTGTGGTGGAACATTATTTTGGGCACATCTTTGTGGCAGCGATTAAGTTAGAAAAAGATCTTAAAGTTGGCGATACAATCCACATCAAAGGACATACCACCGATTTTACCCAGCCTATCGAATCGATACAAATTGAGCACAACATTGTAGACAAGGCTGGTAAAGGAGATGATGTTGGCATTAAAGTGAAAGAACATGTACGGGTACATGACCTGGTGTACAAAGTAACGGACTAAGTTACAGTATCTCGTTGCTAGTATCCCGTATCTAGTAAAAAACACGAGATACCAGATACGAGATACGAAAAATGAAAGAACACATAACCAAACTACGCGTGCGTTATGCGGAGACGGACCAGATGGGCATTGTTTATTATGCTAATTATTTTATCTGGTTCGAAGTGGCGCGGGTGGAATTTTTGCGCCGCGCCGGTATTGCCTATAAACAATTAGAACACGATGGGATGTATTTAATTGTTACGAAGGCTGCCTGCCACTATCGCGCGCCGGCGCTTTATGATGATACGATTATTGTAAAAACAACAGTTGCTGATTATAAAAATACAAGTTTTAATTTTGTATACAAAGTGCAAAATTCCTCGGGAAAAATTTTAGCCGAAGGAGAAACTGCACATGTTTTTGTAAATAAGCGAAGAAAACCGGTAAAAATACCGGATAATATAAAAAATATAATTTTCAGTTAGTAAAATAAATATTTTTTGTCTGAAGACAAAAAATATTTTTATTTACTCTTGACAAAAAAAAATTGCTATGATAATATTAATTTAAAGTATAGAAATTTTTTCTTTTGGATACCTTTTCTTTTTTAAAAGAAAAGATAGGTGCTAAATTAATGACGCAGGTAGTAATTTAAAAGGAGGTTTTTAAAACGGCCAATATTTTCTAACTTATGAGGACTTGAAAATAGTCTTTTTTTGTATGAATTTGCCGTTGATTGAGGAGATAAAAATTGAGCAAAACCGTCGGGGTAGCCTACGATTTAAAAAGCGACTATGTTTTAAAAGATAGCGATCCTGGTGATTATAATGCGGAGCTTGATTATGAAGAAACAATCGATGACATTTGCGCTGCATTATCGAGCGGCGGACATTGTCCGGTAAAACTCGGCAGCAGTAGAAAAATAATCAAAAATATATCCTGCCTAAAAAAGATAGATATTGTGTTTAATATTTGCGAAGGGATTGGCGGCCGCAACCGTGAATCAGAGATGCCGGTTATCCTCGAGATGTTAAACATCCCATATGTTGGGGCAGACGGACTTACCCTGGGGCTAACCTTAGATAAAACACTTACCAAAAAGATATTACAATGCGAATCCATCCTTACACCGCGCTTTATCGAAGTACGCAATCCAGAGACGATTAAGAAAAACGGATTGCGTTACCCGTTAATTGTAAAACCGTGCCATGAAGGCTCAAGTAAAGGGATAAGCGAAAAGTCAATTGTAAATAATTTTAAAGAATTAAGACAGCAGACGGACTGGCTGATTAAACGCTACCGGCAGCCGGCGCTGGTTGAGGAATTTATCGAAGGGATGGAGTTTACCGTCCCGGTTATTGGCAATAATCCGCCGCAGGCGCTTCCCGTTGTCCAGATTGAAATAGAAAATAAATTAAACCTTGGCAGATTATTTTATACCAACGCCCATATACATTCTAATTGTTTAAAATACCGATGTCCGGCAAAAATTTCACCGCAATTAAAACAAAAACTTCAAACAATTGCCGTACGTACTTATCAGGCGGTTGAGTGCCGGGATTTTGGCCGGGTAGATTTTCGGGTAGATAATAATGGACGGCCGTATGTCTTGGAAATTAATCCCCTGCCGGCGCTTTCAATATTAGACGTGTTTAATATTGCGCCGCAGCAAATAGGCATGACCTATAAAGAGATTATTAACCGGATATTAAATGCCGCATTAAAGCGGACAGGTTTATGTGATTAAAAACATGCTCCGGACCGGCATATGTTTTTAATTAGAAAGGGGGTAGATTTGGCGCAGGATGGCACATGGAAACGTTTAAGCATGTGGGAAGGGATTAGTGAGGAGGAATGGAATGACTGGCGCTGGCAATTAAAAAATAGGATTACCACTGCCGAGCAGCTTAAGAAAATAATTACGCTTACCCCGGAAGAAGAAGAGGGGATTAAGCACTCAGGCGGACGGCTTTCAATGGCAATTACGCCGTATTTTGCGCAATTAATTGACCCGGACAAACCTTATTGCCCTTTGCGGCGCCAAGCAGTTCCGGCTAAAGAGGAATTTATCATCGGGCCCAATGACCGGGATGATCCTTTAGCCGAGGAACAGGATTCTCCGGTCAAGAACCTTGTGCATCGCTATCCGGATAGGGTGTTGGTGTTAGCAACGGATCAATGCGCGATGTATTGCCGGCATTGTACGCGGCGCCGGATGGTTGGGGTGGAAGAACAGGAAATAACCCCGCTTGACTTAACTAAAATCTGTGATTATTTAAAATCAAACCGGAAAATCAGAGACGTTTTACTCTCAGGAGGCGACCCTTTACTTTTGCCCGATGAGCGGCTTGAAGAAGTCCTTAAATCGATAAAATCCGTTTCCAACATAGACTTTTTACGCATTGGTACAAGAGTACCAGTAACCCTGCCGCAGCGGATTACCGAGGACCTGATTAATATATTGAAAAAATATTCGCCGATATGGCTGTCTATTCACTTTAATCATCCGAAAGAAATCACTAAATCCTGCAAGCGTGCCTGTGACCTGCTTTCTGACGCAGGGATTCCTCTGGGCAGCCAGACGGTGCTCTTACACGGCATAAATGATCGGCTCTATATCATGAAGAAGCTGATGCAGGAACTTTTAAAAATCCGGGTACGGCCATATTATATTTATCAGTGCGATATGGCCAAAGGTATCGGACATTTTAGAACGTCTGTTGCCTGCGGTTACAGTATAATCGAGAAAATGCGCGGGCATACTTCTGGTTATGCGGTCCCGACATATGTGATTGATGCCCCCGGCGGCGGAGGGAAAATTCCGCTGATGCCGGATTATCTGACATATCAGGCAAAGGGGACATTCTACCTGCGTAATTATGAAGGCAAGGTTTATGCCTATACCGAGGAGCCGGATAGAGTAAGTCCGCAGCTCAAAAAAGATATAGAAGAAATAATCCCAGAAGAAATAAAGGTAGCTACGGCAGATGCGGAGAAAATAAAATAGAAAATAGAGAGAGATTTATTCTTAGGAACAAAGAAGGCCGGCAAGATTTGTGCTGCTGCCTGCATTTTACGCCATGAATATTGGCATTATTGGGCTTCCTCAGTCGGGGAAGTCCATTTTATTTGAACTGCTTACCGGGGTCACGGGGGCGGGGCAAAAAACCGAGACCAACATAGGAGTAGTTCATGTCCCTGACGGCCGGCTTAATAAACTCTGTGAGCTTTTCCCCGGCAAAAAAAATATCCCTGCCGAGATAAAAATCATAGATATTGGCGGAGTAAAACAAAAGACTAAAGACGTCTTAGATGCTGCGGCCTTAAAGGATACGGATGCATTTTTAGAGGTACTGCGCAAATTTGGCGATCCTACCGTGGCTCATCCTCTGGGTAAAATTTCCCCGGCAGCCGACGCTAAGAATTTAGAAATGAGCATGATTATAACCGATTTAGAGCTGGCCACTTCCTGTGTTGAGCGAATAAACAAGGAAGTTTCAAAAGGCAGAAAAGAACGCGAGAGAGAGCTTGAGGTTTTAATCCTCTGCCGCAGTTTTTTGGAGAAAGAAAAACCGCTGCGGGAAATCGTGCTGGACACAGATCAGGAGAAACTAATCCGCGGGTATAAATTTTTAAGCATCAAGCCGAAGATGCTGCTGGTCAATGTTGGTGAGGACGAAATTACCTCACCGCTACCAGCGGAACTGATTAACTATGCCAGGCAGCGGCAGCTGCTAATAACCAAGAGTTGTGTAAAGATAGAATTTGAAATCAGCAAACTTACCGCAGCCGAGCAGAAGGATTTTTTCGAGGATGCAAAAATCTCAGAGCCGGCAAGAGAAGCAGTGATTAAAAATTGCTTTAAGACTTTAAAGCAAATAAATTTTTTCACTATTGGGAAAAACGAAATTAAGGCTTGGACCGTACAAGAAGGGATGACTGCTCTAGAGGCGGCGGGAAAGATTCATACGGACATCCAGCGCGGCTTTATTAAAGCCGAGGTAATAAATTTTAAAGAATTTATTGAATTTAATTCCCGGCATACGGCCAGAGCCGCAGGCAACTTACGCCTTGAAGGACGTAAATATAAAATCATCGACGGGGATATTGTTGAATTTAAGTTTAACATATAAAAAATAATATGAAGACAGCCCGCAGCAGGATAGCGGGGGAGATTCATCATGAAAAGACTTATTATATTATTACTAATTATTAATATATGTGGCTGCAGCCGGGTTGATCAGCAAAAAGAAATCGCGGGGGTTTTGGCGGAGGATCCGGGATTTAGTGCGGTGCTGGAGAGGAAGAAATATCTAGACCGTGAGCTGAAAAAAATCAAAGAAGAATGTGTGCAAAAACATAAGCTTATAAACACCCAGATCAGCGCGCTGCAGAAAAAAAAGTCCACCTGTGACAGGTATCTATCCATGCGCATAAAACAGCTAAACGCTGAAATTACCCATGAGCGTAGTAAAATACGCGTTGAGCTAAAAAACATTGCAAAAAATCTTGCGGAGAAAAGACAAAAATCTAACAGCATAAACAACATAATTTTTAACACCCAGCAAGTGCTAAAAGGCACAGAAAAAGTTAGTGAAAAAAGGAGATTAGAGAGAGAAATTGTCCATAACCGAAAAATTCTTGAGAAATTGAAGACAGAAACAAACGAATTAAAAAACGCCGCGAAACTTTTCAAAACCAAACTGCGGCTGCTTAAGAGATGAAGTTAGTGTATTACGGTTCAATAAACCAATCATTAAGAATGGACAAAAGTATATCCAGCCGCAAGATGCGGGGTAAATTTTCTTTCCTTCACGAAGGACAGGTGAAATATTTTCTCCACGCGCCACGGACACGACAAACATGGACAAGGTAAGAGGGATGGAATAAAATAAAGATATGATCAGACCATATTATTGTTATCATATCTCCAGCCGTGGAGACCGCAGATGCAACAATTGGGATAACAGTGAAAAATAAGTTTTATATTGATTTATGGAAAAAATTAGCTAAAGGTGCAAATAAAACATTAATCGTAACTGTACATAGATAACTTTCTTCTTTACCCCCGTTAGAAGAGGATAAATGAAATTCTCTCCCGACAAGGGTTATAGTCTCTAAAGCATTATTTTTTAACCACAGATAGCACGGAAACTTGGATAAATCTTTTTTGATATCTGTATAATTTGAGTTAGCTGTGGTCTTACTGCTTGTTATTATTAGGATTACAACAGCGTAAATATTTTTCTGCGACGATATATTTTAAGAAATATTTTAGTAAATTATATTGCAATAATTTAAACGATGAAATGAGCCAAACATCCGCTTTTTTATTTTTTCTGCAACTGGATTTTTGTATAGCATTCGCCAGTCAAATTTACCAAGAAGCGAATTTAAAGTTTAATATATAAAAAATTTCTGCTGCTGTATCCCAGTATCACCTTGGCTTAATACCCAATAATTTTGCTGCAGAGATAGTCAAGGTAAAGGAATTTTTTTATTCTGTAAACTAAAAAGCTGCCTAGAAGGCAGCTTTTTTCATTTTTTGCCAGAGTTCCTCACATTGCCCTAAGGTTATATAAGCCTCGGTGCCATAGATAGAATTTAGCTCTAACGCGCTATTCAGCCACTTGCGCGCTTCTTCAAGTGATATGCGGGCGTTATTGTAATCGGCAAGTTCCTTATGTGCCAGGGCCTTTTTGTAGTAACAAAGACTAGTATTTAAATATAACTGGTACCGGTCACTTGTATCTAAACGTATTTTTTTGTAATCGTCGATCGCCGTGTCAAGATTGTGAACTGCATTTTCTATCTGTCCCAGTTCAATATCTACGATCCCGCGTTCATAGTAGAGACCCGCAAGTAAATTGTATCCATGAACTGAAGTTTTTAGGGCAAGGGATTTATCTGCATTTTGTTTTGCTAAATCAAAATATTGTTTGGCCTGATGATAGTTATTATCGGCACAAAGCAATTTGGCATAATTTAGATAGGTCTTTCCCAGCTCATTGTAGATGTAATAAAAATTAGGATTTTGATTAAGCGCCTTTTGTAGATAAACAATTGCCTGATTAATGCTCGTTTTAGCTTGAGCTAAATCGCCTTTTTTGCTGTATAAATTCGCCTTATGCGATGATAAAATCCCTAAGAACAGATAGGCCGGATATTGTCTCGGAAGAAGTTCTCGTGCTGCTTTTGTTATCTCTATTGCCTCGGCATTTGTTTCTATTTTACCTAACCCTTTTTGAAGATGTTTGTTCAGGGCTTCGATAATTTTATGGTAGTATAGCTTCTCTTTTTTGTTTCGCAATAACTGAACATAGGTCTTGTAATAATCAACTGATAGCGGATTTATATCCAGTGCAGTTTCCAGATATTTACGGGCTGATTTTTTGTCATCAGCATGCAGGTGGAGCACGGCTAACTGCGCCGAGATTTCAGAAGAAAAAGGATAAAGCTTCTCGGCCTCATGCAAGGTAGCAATTGCCTTTTCTAAGTTGCCCGAATGTAAACAGGTAAACGCAAGATAGAAATACAGGTCTATGGTCGGATTTTGTTTTAATCTTTCCGTATAGAGTTTGATTAACGCCTCAGAATTATCCGTTTCATAAAACTTTTGTGAAAGCAGATGATTTATTCTAAAAAACCGCGCGTAGATGTTGTGATTATAAAAAGAGCCAATGTCGTATTGCGTATCAGTTAGAATAAGCAGTCCACCGGTATTTAACACCTTAAACACCTTATCGATATTTTTGTCTACTTCTTCACGGTCAATATACATCAACACATTCTGAACACTGACTAAATCATACGGCGGCGCAAATTGTTTGGGTAAATTATTCGGCAGATCATCAAGAATATTCTGCACCTTAAAATCAATGTGTTGTTTAAAAAATACCAAATCTTTTATCCGGTACCCGCGGTCGCTTTTAACGAAATATTTTAAAAGCCGTTGTTGTATCTGTTCAGGCAGACGGAGAAAATAATCTTCCTGAAAGTCCATCTCGCGGGCAATATCAATTACCTGAGGGTTGTAGTCCGTGGCAAGAATATAGAAGTCTCGAATCCCATGTTCCAGCAGCTCAATCGCAAAAGTTATCGCTTCCTGTCCGGTAGAACAGGCAAACACCTTAATTTTCAGGGGACGGTCTTCTTGTTTTGCCTGAGAGGTAAGTTGCGGTAAATATTTTATAAATTCTTTCAGGTCAGCCCAGTTACGGTAAAAATAGGTGCTGCTTAGGGTATAGAATTTTACCGTGAGCGTAAGAAGTAATTTATCATCTATTTTACCCAGCCGCACAATCCCATTGGACAAGAGATAATTATTTAAATTATCGCTCAATTGTTTTTTATCTATGCTGCTTAGTTCAGTAAAAAAGACACTCTTATAACGCTGCCTTATTCTCTGTTTTAACACGTCGTAGGTATACGGAGACAGGGTATTATTTTCCAGAGCCGCGAGGTATGTTTTTAGCGCCGTCTCTACCGCCTTGACCGGCCAGACCGCAGAATCGACATGCCCTAATGCATAGAGTAATGTTTTTAATTTCTCCGGTGATTGAATCAAAAAATATAAGTCATATAGTTTCCCGTCGTTTATTTTATATCGCAAAAAAGGTTTGTTAAAGAATTTGAGTAAATGTTCATTCAATAGCTCAAAATCAGAGACAAATTCTTCATCGCCTAATACCGCCGAGGCGGTATAACTGTCAATCGGACGCGTTAGGTCAAAGAGAAGATTGTAAGGGTTGGTAACTGCAGTGTCCGGGGATTTTTTAAGCTGTCTTTTTGCCAAATTACTGCCTAAACCGGCAAGGATATTAATGGCATTTTCACAAGCAACGAGTTCTTTGAGCAAGGCGGGATCAGAACATAATTTTTCCACAAATTCTATTGGGTCATTATCCGTGTAGGCGGTAATTGAGGGGGGGAAAATAGGATTTTTGTTGTGTAAATTATCGTTAAGCTGTGTAATTATTTCATTCTCAATTTCTGACTTAACGTCGGAAAGGAATAATCTAGTGCCGTGACCCTTTTCATTATAGACCTTTAGCCTTTTTTTGCCAGGATATGCGGTGAAAAATTTTTTACCAGATGTATAATTAAAATCCGTTTCTTCTAAAAATACTAAAATCGGGATGTCTTTTTTAGATAGCTTTGGCAAATCACGGCTTAGGTCTACCCCTAAATAGTTCATTGCCGGAGATAAGAGCGCAATCGAACGAATATGCTCGGAGACGGTGGCAAGTTTTATTGCGACCGAACACCCTAAACTACCGCCAATAAGGCCGATACGCTGGACATCTACATTATCCTGCTGGAGTAAAAAATTTTCTGCTGCCAGGGCATCATTAACCATTTCACTGTACACCGCGTACTTAAACTTTTTCCAGTGAATATTTTTTTCTTTGCCATTTTTTTCTCTTTTTATGATGCTTTCCCCATGCCCGCGCAGATCAATACTTAATACGATAAAGCCCTGCTGCTGCAGCTTTTTTGCAAGTTCATCCCAGTCTTGGCGGCTACCCTGCCACATATGCAGACAAACGACCGCGGGGCGGGAAATATTATCATTGTGGTAATAATATGACCCAACAATAACCACGGCATCTTTTGTGGTAAATGTTACGGTTTTAGTGGGAAAGGTATAGGCCGCGGCAAAAGAAATATGAAAGAAAGCAAAAGAAAATAGAAAAAATAATTTTAAAAATTTCATGGGGGGGTTTTTTACTTTCCTCCCATGACTTCGCTTTTAAATGCAGTAATCTCTTTTTTTAGTTTTCTTTCAAGACTTATTGCTTTATTAAAATTATCTTGGGCTAATTCATTTTTACCTTGCAAATAATAAATTTTTCCGCGGGTAAAATAACTAAATGCATATTTTTTATTATACCGTATTGCTAAAGATAAATCTTCCAGCGCTTCATCAAAGTTATTAATTTTGGCATAAATAAGCGCACGTGTGTTTAGGGCAAAGTAGTTATGGAGATTAAGATCAACCGCGGTATTTGCATGCTCTAATGCGGTATGATAATCGCCTAAGTTATAATATGTCCAGGCGATATTATTATAGATTACGTAATCATCAGGAATTATCTCTAATGCCTTTTTTAAATCCGCCAGTGCCGCCTGGTAGCGCTTCTCCATGGTGTATAAGGTCGAACGTTTAAGATATGCCTCTTTTAAGATATTACCTTTACGGTTTCTTCCCAGCTCCGCTTCAATTATTTTCGTTTGCTTTTCTATTTTTTGATCGACGTTTGACGTCTGAGTAAGATAACGGTAATTATCTAAATCCGAAAGCAATTTTTTGGGGGAAACAGAGGTTTCCATCTGGGCGTTAGCGGATACGATAAATAAAATAACCGCGGCAGTACATACGGTGATAAATAAATGTTTTTTTCTGGTATTACACATATTATTTAATCCTCCTTTTTTTATGGTGTAGGAAAGTATACCCTTGTACTCTTGCGGGCACAAGCGGGCACCATGAAAACACTTTCCTAACCACGGAAAATCGCAATCATGTTATCACCGAAGGCGATTTTCTTGACAAACGGGTTAAGGTTATAATGAGAACCGGTCTAATCCATAATATTGCTCAATCCCCCTTTCCTTAATCAACGGCCATTCACAGAATTACTCTGAGAACTGTTGATGACAGCGATTTAGAGCCGCGTATTACTTTGTGTAATGAAAACGTTACGAATTTTATGCAGCCCTGTAATTAACTATATAGTGTTTCAATAAAACTAACTTATCATATCATTTTTTTGCTATATTTTTCAAGCATTTATTTTTGCTTGCGCTAAAATAATCAGTTATCACAGATATTGCTCAGCAAAATCTGGGATGCTGTACGATCAAAAAACACGAACCTTGACTAATAAATTTTTTGTGGTAAACTATTTAATTGCAGCTTTCATCATTTTTATGTTTTGTAAATATAAAATAGTCATTGCAGAAAAACGCCGTAATAACGCGAAAGAATAGGAAGGTGCTGTTCTCTTAGCCGGCCTTTTTTAGGATAATATCCATCAAAGTATTAGTCGTGGAATTGGCGGATAAAGAATGAACTCTCCCCGCCCCAAGGGGCGGGGAATTTAAGATAAGAGTGAAATTATACGAAAAGCAATAAACTACACAGATAACATTGAACGTGCGATAATCTGTGTGAACGGAGAATAATTATGTCGCATAAATTAACACCGCTTAGGATCGGAGATTTAGAAATAAAAATACCAATCGTTCAAGGGGCGATGGGAGTGATGGTATCAAGGGCTTCTTTAGCCAGTGCCGTAGCAAATTGTGGTGGGGCAGGAACGATTGCCAGTGTAGGATTAGGTTATGGGACCGAAGAAAATGAAACAAATTTTGTTAAAGCTTCACGTGAGGGGCTGGAAAGAGAAATACGCCGGGCCAAGGAATTAACCAAGGGAATTATTGGAGTAAATATACTGGTAGCCTTAAGCAATTATGAGGATTTGGTAAGAGCGTCTGTAAAGGCAAAGGCGGATTTTATTATTTCCGGAGCAGGACTGCCGTTAAGGCTGCCGGAATTTGCCAATAGTTCAGCAATAAAGCTGATACCGATTGTTTCTTCTGCCAGGGCAGTGGATATTATTATCAAGAGCTGGAAAAAACGCTATAACCGCTTGCCGGATGCGATTGTTGTGGAAGGACCTTTAGCCGGGGGGCATTTAGGGTTTAAAACGGAAGAGCTGAAAACAGATAATGCACATACACTGGAAAAGTTAGTAATAGATGTTTTAAAAATAGCTGCCGGCTATGAAAAAGAGTTTAATATGCACATTCCGGTTATTGCTGCCGGCGGTATTTTTAATGGCGAAGATGTAGTGAGGTTTCTTAGATTAGGAGCAAAGGGAGTACAA
This sequence comes from Candidatus Omnitrophota bacterium, assembly GCA_043821285.1. Taxonomy (GTDB): domain Bacteria; phylum Omnitrophota; class Gorgyraeia; order B26-G9; family JBDRCZ01; genus JBDRCZ01. Next base: position 42,618 of record JBDRCZ010000027.1, read on the forward strand.
ATTGCCACGCGCTTTGTTGCTACACTTGAATGTGACGTAGCTGAAGAGTTTAAGCAATTATACCTAAAAACGAAAAACGAAGACGTCTTTATTATCCAAAGCCCGGTGGGCATGCCGGGAAGGGCGATAAAAACAAAGTTTACAGAGAAAATATTGAGCAAAGAAAAAATACCAGTCGTGTGTAGGTACCGTTGCCTTAAGACCTGTGACCCGGCAAGTACTCCTTATTGTATAATGAAAGCGTTAGTTAACGCTGCCTGCGGCAGGATAGATGAAGCAGTTGTATTTTCCGGACACAATGTTTATCGGGTAGACAAAATCATATCCGTAAAAGAGCTAATCGATAGCATTATAAAGGAAGCAGAAGAAGAGCTGGAGAAAACATCGAAGGCGTAGTGTATAATTCCCTGCCTGCAGCCGGGTCAATTTCTGTCGAAAATATCTGCCGCAATAATGCCCAGGTTTCTTTTCTCTTTAATTGCTCCGGCTGAATTATCGTTGCCAATGCTGTTTCTGCTCGATAAGCAATCATTTTTATTGTATCCATAATATGTTTTTTCTCAGTTGTAAGACTGCTGTATTTTTCGGATTCTGGTAATTCAGATATCTGGATATGTTTATCCAGTTTTTTTCGTTGTTCTTTTAATGCAGTGATTTCATTTTGATACAATTCAATCATTTCTTGTAATTGCAGCAATTAAGAACCGAAAATTCTTCGTGCTTTTGAAGTAGTAAGATAGAGGGAAGAGCGGGAAAAGGCAATAAAGTGCAAAAAAGACATTTCGCACTTTATTTTTTTTGTGGTATAATAGGATGTTATATAAATAACATCTTAAAAAGAAGGAAAGAAAGGAGGGGTAAAGATGTTTAATGAAAGCTATGCGATGTTAGAGCGGAGAAGGAAGACATTATTAAAAAAGATTGGCCGGGTGGGGTATTTCATCATGGGAACGCCAACATATTTAAAAGTAAGATGCGGGCATAAGGGGTGTAAATGCCAAAAGGTAAAAGGAGCTGGACATGAGAAGCTGCATTTAAGCTGGACGGATAGCGAAGGTAATGGAACCGCGTATGTACCGGTAGGGTTACGGGAGGAGGTATTAGAGCGGGTGGAGAATTATTGGCTGATCAAAGAGTACATGAAAGAGATGACGAATAAGGATTTAACATACAAAAGAATGGGGGGATACTGTTTGGGGCATTGTTACTCACGGGATGAGGTAGCAATGAAGATATGGGATTGTATTTTAAACATGGCGTATTTAATAAACCAGTTGATTGAGCGAGGTTCATTAATCTGTAAGGAAAGTTATGGCAGTATTAGGAATATTGCCAATCGGATGTTTGAACATTTCAGATATGCGGTATTTAAGCCGCCGGCTGAAAAAAGGAAGATCCAAATCAGATCATGCTGGGATACATCATGAAAAAGGGGCACCCACACAGTATCCCCTATTGTGCAAAAGGAACGCGTTAATTCCTTTGCAGGCCCCGTTTACCCATTTTACAACCATTCCTGAATTTAATCAAAAGGCTTTTTTCTGACGTGAGTTTTGTGAATTTTGCAGATCAGGTTCTTAATTCCTGGAAAATCAAAAAAAACTTGAAAAAATACGATTTATATGATATACTTTGTAATACTTATAATTACTATTTAAAATATTTTATAAAGTCGCTTAACATATTAAAACGATTATAAGTTACAAAAAAAGGTGATGAATCATGACAGGCCTAAAACACAAAATATGGTTTAAGGCAATAGCATTCATTTTAATCCAGGCGTTTTTATGCCTGGATTTGTCATTTGCCGCTGGCGGCGATTTGAAAAATGTAAATTCTCTGCTCGCACCGACAATAAAATTAGATGAATTAGAAGAAGTATTTAATAAAAAATATGTTGCAGAATCTCCAGAAGAACAGATACTTACCCAGAATTTTAATATCAAATTAAGAAAAACTAAAAAAACTACAGAACAAGGCACCGCAGTTTCGATTACAGAAGAGCAAGCGGAGTGTATTAGAGCTGCGAGAACGGGTCTGCTTAATGAGTTTACAAACAAAGTATTTAAACGTTATTTGACAGCAGTGCAGATAAATGTTCGCGAATTTTTGCCAAACATGGCTCAGCATATGAGCCGAGCGGAGATTAATATAGATGTAGTTGTCTTGGGTAATGAGACTGCAGTACGGCTTGCCTTATACCACGGAGCACTGCATGGCATTTTAGCTGAGGAGCGGGGGACAGCAGAAACACCGGAAGAGCGCTTTTTAGAAGAGGTATTTGTTGTACAAAAAGAATTAGAATATTTAAACAGCCTTTCAGAAAAAGAACAGGATAATTATCTAAAATTTTTGAAAAACTCCTACAGAATAAACCACGCGGCATTTTTAAAATTATATAGCCGGTATAAAGAAAAGGTAAAAGAAGCAGAGGATAAGGGAGAGGCTCCAGACTTAAGAGTAATTCTGAGCATGATTGCCAGTTATGTGAAACAAGTCTCCCGGCGTGATAATGACTTTGGTCAAATAAACTTTGATATGCGCACAAATAAGGCCAAGGATGAGGTTCGTAAGGTAGTCGAGGGGATAGAGATAGCAAAGGAAACTTCTGCTGGAGCAGAGACATCAGAAGCAGACGTTGAGCCTAACACAGCAGCAATATCAGCAGAGGAATTAGAAGAAGAGGCAAAAACGTTGATAAAACGTTTTATTGATATTGTGTTAACGGTGACAGGGATTAATTTAATAAAAAGAATATACAATTATTTACGTGAAAAGTTGTATTTATGGAACAAATCAAGAAAGCAAAGAAAGATTGAAAGACGGAATGGGGAGCTGGAGAAAATTGATCAGGATGACCCGGATTATCAAGACACGCTGTTTAAACTCTGGAAATTACAGGGATATGACATTAAATCCCTTAGACCACTATATGCATTAGCCAGACGCGTGGATAAAAGATATGCTGCACTGAAGCAAGAACTGGAGACAGGTAATGAGCATATGATTGCCGGGAAGAGTAGAGCATTAAAAGACACAGTAACCCTACGGGTGAATAAACTTGCAGAGAATGATACCAGAAATAGAAGCAAATTATTAGAACAGGTACTTAATGAAAATAATTATGCGCTTTTGATTGAGGCATTAGCACTGGTACAGGCTGCATTTAACCAGGTTAAAGAGATTAAATTATATGATGTACAGATTATTGCAGCCATTGCCGCAAATAAAGGTGATGGGCAGATTATTAGATTATTACCAGGGGAAGGAAAGACTTATGTCGGAGCGGCGTATGCCTACCTTAACACTCTTGATGGTGCGAAGGTGCACATGCATACTACTTCTGAGTATTATGCTAAACGTGATGCTGAAGATGTGCGCGGAGTGTTAGAACTTTTAGGCTTAAGCGCTGCATGTTTAGAAAAAGAGAATGAGGAGAAAAAAGAGGCATATGCGGCCGATGTTCTCTACGGGGAGAAATCTGAATTCGGGTTTGATTACTTAAAAGACAATTTGAAATATGAGTCTAAAGAAAAAGTTATGCATGGTCTATACCGGGCAATGGTAGATGAGGTGGATTATAATATCCAAGATGATGGACGTACGCCACTGATAATCTCAGCAAGAAGTGTGGAAAATATTTCCGAAGTACTTTATATTGCCGTGAATGATGTAGTAGCAGGACTTATCCGGGAACAAGCGGAACAAGAGCTTGAAGAAGATGAAAGATATTATGTGCTGGAGAATTTACCCGGCGATACGACTCCTGAAAAAGCTGCGAATTATACAACTCATTCTGTTGTGTTTACTGAGACAGGATTAAAAGCATTTGAAAAGCGTCTTTTAGAAAAAGGGTTAGCGGAGTTCTCAAAAGATGATTTTTTATTTTCTAAGACCCATTATTACATTTTTAGTATGGCGGTGCAGGCGCTGCGGGCGCATAAATTATGGTGTATAGACAAAGATTATTGTATTAATGAGGATAAAAAAGTTGAGCAAGAAAAAGATAGTCAAGAAGGAGATCAAAGGGCAGATACAAAAGATAAAGAGCCTAAAAAAGGACAGGTTGTATTGATTGATGAAAGCTCGGGCCGTCTGATGGAGGGCCGGACATTAAGCCATGGGCTGCATCAGGCAATTGAGGCTAAACACCTAAGAGAAGTAATTACAGCTGATGAAAGGACTACACTTGAAATTAAAACGATTACCCCGCGTTCAGAAGCACAGGGCTCGATTACGGTAGAGTCATTTTATAAATTATATGAAAAATTATCTGGAATGAGCGGGACTGTGGATGAAAATGAGGCCAGGCTCTGGGGACGGCAGGGTAAAGAAGTGGTAAGGGTTCCTTCAAATACCCTGCGCCAGCTTAAGGAGCATGCGGATAGATTATATCTTACCAACAGAGAAAGATTTGCGGCAATGGCAGAGGCGGCACAAGACAAGCAGACCAGAGGACAGCCAGTTGTGCTCGGGGTATTAACTCCCGAGGATGCGGATTTATTAAGCGGTATGATAGAGGAGCTTGGCATTGAGCATGAAACATTAGATGCGCGTAATCAAAAAGATGAAGAGCGGATAATTGCGCATGCCGGAAGAAAAGGCCGGGTTACGATTGTTACGAATATCGCGGGCCGGGCAACAAATATTGTTTTAGGCGGTAAAAAAGAAATACGTATTCAAGAATTAATATCAGAAGAGAGTCTCTCAGCAGAAACAGCAGAGAAAAGATATAAAGATGAAAAGCAGGAAGTTATTGCATTAGGCGGGTTATGCGTTTTTATTGCTGGTAGGCAGCCGAGTTCACGCGGGGATGAACAGTTTGAGACTAGAGCCGCACGGCAAGGCCAACCAGGAGAAAGCGGGCATTTTCTTTCAGCCGATGACCCGCTATTTGAACAAACCGGCACAAATAAAAAGGTTAGGGAATTAATCGAATATTATCAGAGCGAAGAAGGTAAAGGGGTGGTTGTCACCCATGTATTTAGAAAAGTTATCCATGAGGCACAAAAGAGATTATCACAGGTGCGGTTGCATGAGAAAAAGCAAACACAAAAATACGAAGAAGTATTAGCAAACCAGCGGGAGACCTTTTATCGGTTAAGAGACAGGTTCTTGGAGGAGCCGCAGGAAACATTGCTTGAATTTGTGGAACAGGCGATTGATCTAATATTTAGAGATGCGGAAGATATTGAAAAACAATTAGCGCTTGATCCTGAGCTTGCAAAATATAAAACAGGAATTTTAGATGAGGTAAATGAGATAAAAAAACAAGGAAAAGATATAAAAGATATAGCAAGAAATGAGGGGATTGTTAGAGAAGATGAATTAAGTAGACTTACAAATTCAGGTGTATTGCGTTTAATGTTACAGCGCCAATTTATTAGAGACAAATTTGCTGTTTTTTTAAATATTGGTCTTACAAATGAACAATTAACGTTTTCTAAGGAGCAACTTAAAAATGCAGTAACGCAGGCATTAGAACACAGGGCAATATTAGCTAGGCTGATATTGCAGATGTTAGATTTATCTTGGCAGAGACACCTTGGGGATATTGAGGAGTTAAAATGGGCAATTAACTTTCGGCCGGGTGATGAGCAGAAAAAAGCAGCAGAATTTGGCATAGATGCATTTAAAACCTTTCAGGCAATGCGGGATGAAAATTATTTGGATGTTTGCGGGGTGGTATACAAAGGCTGGAAGAGATATTTTCGTGCGAAAGCAAAAATGATAGGCCGCCAGAAAGAAGAAGATGGAGAAGTGCCAGAAGAAGTGCAGGAAAGATTAAAAGACTTAGATGAGCGATTAGGTGGTAAATGGGATTTTCTTAGCAGCCGTAGCGGTCAGGCAGCTGCTACGGGAGGAGTGACAGTAGTTGGGTTAAGCGGGATAGTCTATGGTTATGCTGCGCCAATGATACAACAGTCACTACATGATGCTAAAATTGAGCAAATGAATGAGGTATTAGAAGCGCTTCAGGTATTAGATATAACTAAAGCAACGCAGCTAATTGAAAAATATAATTTAGAAGATACTTTTAATCTTGGCGTAAACGAAGAACAATTGCAACAGGAAAAAGACCTTAAGATTATAGAAATAGTATTGTCATCAGATTATACAATAGAAGATGAAGAAGGCGGGCGTTATTTAAGTGTTAGCAAAACAGATGCAGAAACAGGAGAAGAGGAGCAGACAGAGAAAATTGCGCTTACCTCAGAAGACGATGAAAACCTTGTTACGCGGTTAGAAGAGATAAAAAATAATCCGTCTGAGATAGATAAAGTAGCACAGGTTATCAAGTTAATAATCGAGAAGGGATTATTAGAATCATTAGGTGGTGACGAGGCTGTGGATGCAAATACAGGTACAGCCACAGCAAATCAAGATGGACAGGAAAATGGAGCTGCTGGTGAGACCGGCGAATTATTATCTGCAGAGGGCGACGAGGTATCAGATGAGCGTGAAGGAGCAGGGCAAGCTACTGCCGGAGCCGGGGGTAAAGAAGGAGAGGTTTCTATAGATGAGGAAAAGGCAAAGATAGAAATATCGCTACAGCAGATAATAGATGAAAATGAAGAAGAGACAGTAAGGACGCTATTATTAAAGGCGTTAATTAAAGATCTTATCAGGTCAGAAAATTATACTTATGCAGTACAAGAGACAGATGAAGGAGTTTATTTAAACATAATCAAAATAGATACGGAAACAGGAGAAAAGGAGCAGATAGAGAAAATTACGATTACCGAGGAACAGAAAACGATAATCGAGACAGTGGGAGTAGCAGAAGAGGAGAGGATAAAGGCAGAAAAAAGGGGGCCGCAAAAACCAAGTTTGTCGGATTTATTTTTATCTAGTGCTACGTATTTAGTTCTCACAATATTATGGCTATACGCTGCGTATCGGAAATACAAGCATGCTAATACAAAAAGAGAACGTTATATTGCCTGTTTAATGGGATTGTTCGGTGTGATTTTTGTCGGGGTTGGATTATTAGGTGCTGGGCCAGCTTTTAATTGGCATGCATCACTGTTTGCGCAGGAGGTAATACATCCGGATTTATTAGAAGAACCTAAGGAAGAGGTGACAGGAGAAGAAATCGAGCTTGAAGAGGAACTGCCGGAGTTAAATTTTCTTGATGAGGTTGAAGAGCTTAAGGATGTAAGAGACTATATTGCAAAGAGATTTGCGGAATTAGAAGAAGATTTACAAAAAGCCATGGGCAGAATAGATGAGATAATTGAAGATGAGTTATTGGCAAAGGTTAGATATGTACAAGCAGAGATGGATTTAGAAACTGCCGGCGGTAAAGAGGAAGAGGCGCTGCAGGACCTGCGAGATGCCCAGCAGACATATGATCAACAGGTAAATGATTTTGAAGCGGCAACGAACGCTCTGATACAGGTATTAAATACAGAGATTGGGTCAGTTGAAGAGATGGTTGAAAAATTAGATAAAAAGATTGCTAATTTTACTGCATTGGATGAAAGGTTAGCAGAGCGGTACGAAAAGACAAAAGAGTTAATTAAAGGTTATCAACAAAAATTAGTAGATATCAGAGAGCAGATTGAGACAAATGAGACAACACAGGGAGATTTACAAGAGAAAATAAGGCTTTATGAGCAGCTGAATAACGAGATAATTCCCAAACAATTAGCAGATTTAGATGAGAGTATTGCATTTGATCAAGCGTGTATTGATGCCCTTACAGCAGCCGAAGATAAAATGGCTGGGCTTACAGCTAACCAAGAGGCCGCACGTCAGAAATATATAGATAACCCAATTACCGGACAAAAAGGGTTAATTAGTAGATTTAAGGATAAATTAACAGAGCTTAATGGATGGATAACTGATATTACAACAATAGAACTGCCAAAATATGATGTTTTTATTACAAATTTTAATGCAGCATTACAGAAGTTTAATAATTGGCTTAAGGATTTTGATGCTGGGGCAGCAAAAGAACAGGCAGCAAAAACACAACTTGAACAGGCAAAGCTTAGATATGGAAATCCGAGTCCTCCAGCAAATCCTACGGATTCGAATTTAGTAAACCAAGGCTGGATACCCGCGTTATATTATGACCAATGGTGGGTGGGAGTAAAAAAAGGTGTGGCAGAAGGAGCACAGAGTAGAGCACAAGCTGAGCTGGCTAAGGCAGAGGAAGGAGTTGTTCAAGCAGAAGAATTACTGCAGAGTTTAAGGGCTGGATTAGACGAAGTGCGGAAATTACCAGACACAATTAAAGTACCAGCAACACCAACAGTAACCCCAACAATAACTCCGACAGCAACAGTGACAGTAACGCCAAGTCCGACAACAACAGCAACGCCTTTACCAACTGGAACACCGAGTCCTGCGGCAACAGTAACGCCGGTAACAAGCCCAACAGGCACACCAATAGCAACGCCATCGCCAGCACCGACGTCGGAACCAACCACAGCGCCAGCAACGCCATCGCCAGCATCGACAACAGAGCCAGCCCCGGCAGCACAATCACAAGGTGATACAACTACTGAAACAACTACTACTGTGCAATTAAACATTGGGTCCTTAAATATTAGTTTTGCCAGAATATTTGGGCAGAGAGGAGCAAGTACTGGTTCTGCGGGATTTAGTATTGGACCGTATGGTTCAGGCGGACTTGCTTGTGTAGGGTTAAGTGTTATGGGCGTGCTAAGGACCGCGGATATACCAGATGACACAACTCCTGATACTGCTGCAACAACCAGTGATACAGACACAACAGATGCAACAGATACGACTACACCAGATGGGACCACAGATGTATCACCGGAAGATACAGCACCAGTTATGATGGATATTTTGAATGCAGAAAAGATAGATAAAGTTGCATTCTTTGAGGCAATGGTGAAGGTTGCTGAGTTTGGGGGCGCGACGTTTATACAAAGAGGGGGAGAAGAAGATATTGTTATTGTAAAAGATGTAGATGGAACTGTGTTATATGAAAATAGTTATAAAGAATGGATGGGACATGTTGGTAGTGGTCATGTTTTTGTAGGGGTGTCCGGGGCGAAGGCTTATCGGGAGGCTGTAACAAGAGGCGGCTATTCTGAGATAACTGAGAATAATGGGGTAAGAAAGATAACATATTCTACGGTTCAAAACGGGTACACGGAATTACTTGGTAGTGGCGCAACAGCAGAATCGCGTACTTCTCCCACAAAAAGATATATGGAGGTAAATGTACATGGGGCAACGGTGTTAGCACAGATGCTTACTGTGGGCGGGTATATGCAAAAAGATTATAATGGCAATCCGGATATTGTAGCCGTGCATTTGTCCCGGGCAGTAGAGATTGATGGAATAACTTCGGACATCTTTTTTGTTACGCCAGTAGCAACAGCTCCTCCTGGTGACCCGGGAGATCCTTATTCAGCAGTTTATCCGGATATGACCCCGGGAATAGAGGGAACAAATAATGTGCTTAATGCCATGAAAGGGAGTTATTCATTTGAGGTACAGGGAGACTGGACGGTTTGGACGAGTGTAGATGTAAATACAGGAGTTGTTACACAATTCCGGACACCAGCAATGCCGCAAACCACAGGGCATGATTTTCCCCAGACAGGGGGATTAGCAGGTGTAGATGCTTTACTTAATGCGATTGGGGATGAAACAACTAATCGGCATTCTTATTCATTTGAGGTGGAAGAAAACAGGATTGTTTTAACCGTGGTTAATGTTGATACCGGAGAGATAACCACTTCCTATCTTACGAAGGCTGCGGATGGAACCCCAATAGGTATTGATATTGATGATAAAGGCGGAGTTGCGGCCCGGTCGCGGATTAAAAAGGCATTAGAAAATAGTTATGCAATAGAAATTCAAAATGTAAACGGTAAACTCCGGGCATATTGGACGGTAGTGGATGTAGATACAGGAAAGGTTATTGATGATTTTTATACTGCGGCAAGCAGTACGATTACTCCTGGTTGGGATTTTCCCTTAACCGGCGGGAAGGCAGGTATTACAAAAATCATCGCAGCATTGAATGGCAGTTATTGTATCCTTGATTCAAATAATGGCGTGACTAAATGGTTAGTTGTAGATGTGACAACCGGGGCAAAGCAGTATTTTTATACAGCAACTACTGGAGATAAGCCGGTTCCGGGGTATGATATCCCGGATATCGGCGGTAAGCAAGGTTTAGACTTGATTGTTACCCGGGCATTGTCTAAGCAATATGAGATTGTATTACAGACAGATAAAGAAGTAGCACAATGGAAAATTTATAATATTGCTACCGGGGAAGAAATTATCGGGCAGGGCTTTTTCACTGCGGCTAATCCGAACAGTCCTGCTGCGGCTGGTGGTATGATATATGCAGTAGATGAAGATTCGAAATATAACTTTGATAAACAAGGGGGAAGAGAGGACTTAAAAAATGTAATCTTTGCCTTAGAACATAGTTATATATTTAAAGATTTAGGTGATGGCCGAATAGAATGGACCGTGGTTTCAGATGAGGCAGACGGCACATACAAGGTAACGAAATTCTTTACCCGGAAGATAGATAATATTATCCCGGAATATAAATTGGATACGGTCGGGGGATTAAAGGCGATAGAGTTAATACTCCAGGCGTTAAATTCAAGTTATAAAATTGTTAAGACAGAAAATGGGGTTACGGAATGGCTGATGGTGGATGTGAAAACCGGTGAGGTAAAATGGTTTCATACTGTGGCGGTGGATAAGATTCTGCCGGGATTTGATATCCCAAAAGTTGGAGGTATTGAGGCCGTAAAAATGATAACCAAAGGTTTAAATAGTGCCTATCGGATATTAGGGGAAGTTAATGGGGTGACGAACTGGGTGATTGTTGATCCGGAAGTACCCCCGGATAAGGGAGGACTAGAATATTTCTATACCGTTGCCTTAACTGAAGCAGAAACAGATGAATATCCCGAGTTTAAGGTGTCAAAGGTCGGGGGCAAAAAATTAGCCCAGCAGTGGCGAGATTATGCCTTGCCCGGTACCTATAAGATTGGCGAACGTATTGGTCCTGAAGCTCCGCTTACAAATCAAAATGTCGTGCGTTTTGACGGCGGGATGGCAACAATAGTAAGGGTTATTGATACGTATACCGGTGCGGTTAAGCATGTATTTTTTTCGCCCTATATGACCCCGGAAGAAGTAGAAGAGCTAAAGCAAAAAGATCCGACCTTTGTTTTTGATATGACCGGCGGAAAAGAACTGTATGAGCGGCTGTATAATAGCCAGGCAATGGCATTAGGGTTTAGCTTTGGCCTAACGCGGGACGAAGGCGGGGTAACTGTGAGTCAACAGTTAATTATCTTTGACCCGGATAGCGAGGCAATATCAAATAGTCTTTATGTGCCATTTATGACGGAAGCAGAATGGAGCCAAAACCCGAGCACGCGGTTAGATATAACCGGCGGGATAAAACTGCTGCAAAGAATAAAATTAGCTATGGAGAATGCGTATAAGATTGGTGAACAGATTACCGTAACAAAAGATGGGGTTAATTTAACACTACAGATTGTGCGGGTCTGGGACCCGCATACTGGGGAGGCGGTAAAAGACCCGCTTACCGGAGAAATGATTGACCATTTTTACATGCCGGTAATCCCGGAAGAATTACTGGATATTATTTTTGAAGGCCGTGAAGAAGAAAGAAAGGAATTTGAAGAAAGTAAAACATTAGACTTAGCCAGCGGATATAAGCTGATTGAAGAGATTATAATAAAGGAGATGTTAGAGGGGGTTTATCGCTTAGGCGAGCAGTCAAAAGAAAAGTCGCATTTAATGGACGTGTATTTGATTGACCCAGATAAACTGGACATAGATACAAAATATGTGCCGTTTCTTAGTGAAGCAGAACGTGCTCAGGTACCAGAGGATGACCTTCTGGCGCAGCTGTTAAGTAAGGTAGATTTAGTCGGCGGCTTAGGATTAAATGAGAAAGACCGGGAATTGCTTAAAGGTACCTATAGAATCGTGGGGCGCCTTAGTGAAGAGGAAGGGACTCCCGAGAAATGGGGGGGTGTTGTGCATATCTATAATCCGAAAACAGGTGAAGTTACCGAGGAATACCGGCCGTATCTTACACCAGATGAGGTAGCTTTAAATCCAGATTTTGCCATACCGAATGTTGGCGGAATAGAGTCATTAGAAAATTGGCGCAGTGGGATTATTGATGGGTATCTTTTACGGCCTACGCCAATTGAAGTAAAGGGAGAGAGAAAAAATAGTTTTCTGGTCAGGATAGATACGATTGATATTGAGACGGGTGAAAGAGATCAATTTTTTGTTTCTTATATGACACCAGAAGAATTAGAAAAAGAATTAGAATTTAAGCCGCCGTTTAGTGTTAGTTCGAGATTTCTTAGAGAGGTTAGAAATTCTTTAGACACCGGCGGATTTTATCTTAGGGACCGGGATGAAACCGATGAAGTGGTTGAGTATTTAGTTTTTGACGGGGAAGGTAATGCTGCTCGAGAACTGCACGTTTTTGAGATTCCTGAGGAATATCAGCGTATTAAAATACCCAAAGCCACTGCGGGCAGGGGAAATTTTGAACTTTTCAAGCGCGTATTAAGAGAAGGCGGATTTGGGAAGAGAGTAAGTGAGGAACGCCTGGCCCTTTATAGTGTGGCGAATGGCCATGAGGAATTAATTGGTCATATCCCGTATATATTTGGGGATAAAGAAATAGCAAAGGGGTTTGAAAAATTAGAAATTGGTGAGACTGTGGCTTTCCCGGGTGTAGACGGGGCGCAGTTTATGTTGGATATGATTACTGGATACGGCGGGTATATAAAGAGAATTAGTGAAAACGTAGTAGAGATGGGTAATACTAATGGTGAAATAAAATATGCCCCATATACCGAAGAAGAAGGTGAGCCGGGCATGGAAATTGGCGAATGGGTGCCGATAACCGGTAAAAAGGCCGCTGAACTAATGGACTATTTGGCCACAGATAGTAATGGCGGCAGGATCACAAGAATTGATGAATATTTTTCAGAGGTTAAGGTATTTTATGAAGACCGGACAGATAGATTTGTAGTTCCGTACGTACCACTTAAGTATCGTTCTGAGCATGAATGGGATGAATTAAAGCAGAGGATGCAGGAACAATTTGGCTTAAACGAAGAAGAGATGCAGCAAATCGAAGGGGTAATAAAGGAACTTAAGGCAGAAGAACTTAATATTGGGGAGTATGTTTCCATATTTAGTCTGAAAAATGCTGAAACTTGGCGCCAGGTGAATGAAGAAAGCGGTTATTTTGTCCGGGATGGGGATATTGTCCGGATATATAATTTAAAGAGCGAATTAATCGGCATTGCCCCTTACCAGAATATTGCGGAATTATTGCGGCAGCAGAAACAAAAAGAAGGGGAAGAGCCGGAAGAACTAAAGGAATTAGCAGATGGAGACTGGGTGCCGATATTTACCGCGGAGCAGGCCGAGGCAATTATTAAATTAACCAGAGAAGGCGGCCGGGTAAAACGCTTAAGTGCTTATATAGTTGAGCTGCAGGATGAGTATGGGAACCACCTAATGCTCGCACCATTTGAAAACCCCAAATTTAGAAAACCAGGAAGACTAGAACAGCCGACACTGCCGGTAGGCAGGAGTATTGGCGTGGGCGGGGCAAAACTTCCGCGCATGTACAGTGAGCCAACAAGAGATGGTGAAGGCAATTATATATATGAGGTAACAGATTTAATCGGGAATAAATGGACCGAGGTATGGAATAAAAATGCCGAGACAATAATAATAATCCGCGAGGGCAAAGTAACTCAAACCTTGGCATTCCTTGGCGATGCTGTAGATATACCCGCGAAAACTTTAACCATTGATGTAGATGGCAGTAAAATCCTAAAAGAATATGACCATGAGAGATCCCGAGAGAGTGGGATGCGGGTATATAAGGTTACAGAGCTGAATGATGAGGCAATGCCGGAGGATGATATTATTACTTATGAATATTTTAATATTACCGGACAACTCGTGAAGACCGAAGGTCTCACCATGGACACAATAAATCATGAATTTTTAAAAGACGGCCAGACGGATGTTGCGAAAAGCGGAGAAAAGAGGAATAAAAAAGGCGAACTTGAAGAGACATTTGAATTTGCCTGGCGGGTTTATATGGGGGAAGATAGTGAAGGGAATAAGATTTATGATAATGTTTATAAGGTTACGGAAGTAAATGATGAGGAGACAACAGAAGATGATGTTATTAAATATGTGCAGTATGACAGCCGGGGTGAGGCGCGTGCTACTTATTATCTTGGTACCGAAGTAGTAAATGGAACAACAGTAGATGGTACGGTAGTCATTGACACGGGTGCGTCTACAGACATACTTTCTCCAGAGATACAGAAGAGATTAAAAGAGAGAATAAGAAAGAGAATAGTAGAAAGATACAAAAATGAGTTTGTTGATAGCTATATAGCAGAGCATGACTTGACCAGAGAAAATTTTATTAAACTATTAGATGCGAACATTGTTGAAAGGCTGAAGCTGGGGGTGGTTGATAATCCGGGATTTAGAGAAGAGTTTGAACAGGAAATTAATGCATACTTAAAATCTGTACAACAACAAATCGAAGACGAAGTTGCGGCAACATATGATAAGACATATAAAGATAAGTCCTTAAAGCCGATTTACTATTTTAAATGGAATGAGGAAAATAAGGGGGTTGATATTTTAGAGGGATTAGGGACTAAGGGTTTTGTTATTGACTCTGGGGTGCGGGTGTTTAGTATTGAAGATAAACATGTGCCGTTTGCCTTAATTCAGGAAATAGATAATCTTGGTGATGTGACCCGGGAATTCGGTATTGTTGACGGCAAGGAACAGTTTAAGATAAGATTTGGCGAGGGATTATTTATTGTTTCACAAGAAATTTTACAGGCATTAGAAGAAACAGAAGAAAGAGGAGCAGCTTATACCGCAAAATTAGAGCAGAGTAGATTTATTGCCAAACAGCGGGTATCTGAGTCACAGGAAATACAATATGATGCCCTGCCGAATGAATGGAAAGAAAAGGTAGATAAGATTATTGCGGATTTAAAAGAACAGGGATTTATTCCCCCTGACCCGCAGAAGCTTACCTGGATGGAAATCCGGACTATTAACCCGGAAAAACCGGATGATGTATTAGTTACTTCTTATCAGGCATTTAGCAAAAAAGATACCCCAGTAATTAAGATTGGGGGGCAGTATTTTAAATATGAAGGAGATAAACAGGCGAAATATGAGAGTCTGATTGATATTGAGGTTGGGTATGAGGATAAACTTTTGAGTTTGCGTTTTGATTTAGATTTAGTTGATGAGAATTTTAACTGGCGGAAAAGATTAGAGGCATTAAGCTATCACATTACCCCGCATGAAGAGGTAATCATTGACCTCTATAGTTCGTTATTGTTTAAGGATTTTAGAAATAAGACGGATGGGTTCTGGGAACAAAGAAAACACTTGATTAAAGACGGGTTCTTTAATTATGACATTGACTGGATGTTAAACAATTTAAAGGATATTGCCCGGCTAAAAGCAGAAAGAACGGAAACATTTAATTATGACACTTATAAATACGATATTACGCTGCTGATGGCATTAGAGGTTCCCGCGGCCCCGGTAACCTACATGCATATTACTAATGATAAAGGCGAAGATGTTATTATTGGTAAAGCAGAATTAAATGACATAGATTTTACCCGGCGCTTAATTAAATCCACGAACATGATCAGTTTTTACCGCGATGAAGCCGGGAAGAAAAAAGCCGCAGATATTCCGTATATTTCCATGCGTGATTTTAAGGGCAATGTAGGGGTGCAATTTTACTTAACTGACGAAGGACCGGTGTTAGGGATTTACTCCTGGGATTTTGATAAACACGGTATTAGTGATAAATCAATGACCGTATTTAAAACTACTGAGGGCTGGCAGCTATTAGAATCAGCATTTTATGAAGGCGTTGCGAGCATGCCGCTTAAAGGGTTAGATGAAACAGAAAGTATGGAACGGGTATTCTTTTTTAATGGGATTAGATTTGCGGAAAATATTGGGTTTGAGGTTAATGAAAATGATTTATATATTGAACCGAGCAAGCTGCAAGAAACACTTGTCGCCGTATTAGCGGACCCGGTAAATATATTAGACAGGCATAAGATTGGGAAAAACGGTGAAGGTAAATTAGCTTTAAGATTAGACGGTTATAAATTAGATGACTATGGAAAGGCAATGGGTGATCCTAAATATGTTGCCTTTGTGCTCTACAAAAAAGGAGCGCTGATTAGTGCGACCGAGGCCGGGCCTTTACATTTTGGATTTGGTAATGAAAGTTATGTTTATTTGTACGATCCGGGTAAAGGATTTGATTTGCCTGAAGAGCAGGATGTGCTTAAAGGACTTAATGCTGCGAAGTATAGCGAGCTTAGCTGGAATGCGCAAGTTCAGAAATGGTTAGGCTATGATATGAATAGTTGGGAAGAGAGCAATTGGGTTGCGCATGCATGGAATCCCCGGGTAGAAAGCTTTGAAAAAGCCGGGACGATTAAACCGGAAACCTGGGCACGTTATCCAGGAAAAGAAAAGACCGGTATTTTTTACGATGTTATAGACCATCGTGCGGGTAAAGAAGGTCTTTATATGAACGCACACCTTATCTCCAGTGGTGTGCTGGTTATTGAGGCATATGAAAGAGTGGACTCTGAATTTATGCCGGATGCTTTCAATATACGCCGGGTTCCACAATTAGTTATTTATGACCCCAACTCCGCACATATCCAAAAGCCAATAATAAGTATAGAACAAACAAGCGGGAACTCGTTAGCAGAATTTGAGGTTTCAGAACCAATACTGGTAAAAGAAGGAGATGGATACATTTGGGTTGTGAGGATAACTGTTAATGGATATGAACCATTTGATCTATTTAAAATTGTGCAGAAAACAGAATATAGATATGTTGCCATAAACACCGGTACCTCACACGGACCAGTACTGATTAATAATCAACACCTGTCTGCTCCAGCAGATGAGCCAGATACTAGTGCTGCTGTTGTTCCAATGTTTGTTAATCCAGTGCCAGATTTGGCAACGTATGAAATTTGGGATTTTGAGGAACACGAAGGCCATGGGATTGATATCCCAGTCGTAGCAGGAACACCAGTATATGCAATAGCAGACGGTGAGGTAATATTTTCTGGTGAGGATCCAAATGGTAAGAAGGGCTATGCGGTAATTTATGTAACAGAAATTCCAGATGATAAAGGACAGATGGAAAAATATGCCGTAGTAAATGGGCATTTAGATGAACACGGGCGCATTGAAGAAGGACAGCAGATTTTTGCTGGTGATACGATTATCGGCAAATCCAATGGAGCAAAATATCAGCCGGGAGTCACGCAAGATAGTACTGGACCACATTTACATTTGGGGATGTGGCGTATTACAGGTTTAGAACATTATTCTAATCAAGAGATTGTCAAAGCGATTTTACATTATAATAGAAAGAGTTCTATAGATCGACAAATAGTTCCAAAAAGGCGGGTAGATCCAGAAAAAGTTTTAGCAGATGCCGGGGCAGTTGATATCAAAGAACGGGAAAAAGCAGTAGCATTAGCAGCAGCGCAATCCTCACAAAAGACCCCAACACCAACTCCGCAAAGAATCGCTTACGCATATGCCGTTAATGGTTTGCCAGTGACACTGTCAGAGTTTTATCTTCATCAACAGACTGGCGGAGCAGCTGCACAAGAAACCCTGCAACAAGCTGATTTATCTTCAGAACAGAAAAATGGTACGGATAATAGAGCATTATACTCTCAAAATAGAGCCGAAAATAAAACAGAGAATGCAAATAATGATAAGAGAAATTTTGTTATGATCATCGCGGCATTTTTAGGTTCAAGGCTTATTATGCAATGCATCTACTGGGGGATCCGGTATTTTGGTCTGCTGCCGAAGCTCAGGAAGACAGAAGAAGAAAAATTGATATACAATCCCAAAAATCCGATGGCAGAAAGAAGACGGGCAGAAAAATTACTCTGGACCAAGCCGGCCTTTAGCACGTACAGGATTAGTCCGGAAAATGCAAATCAGGTCATCCATGAATTAAGAGAGAAACAGGCAGCAGAACAAGCAGGGCAGGCGGAACCCGAAGATACAATAGTGGTAATAATTGAAGCTGATGACGAGACTATAATCTATAATCTTACTCCGGCGGAAGCTGATGAACTGGGACGCGCGTTATCGGGAAATGTAGTATCTGAGGAGAAGGCCGGTATAAATATAAAGATTGAAGTGGAAAACTATACCTATTCTGAAGGCCCGCTTGAGGGGAATTGTAAGGAACAGCTGCGGCACCTTTATTATTTTATTATGGAATGGCGAAGATTAGAAAATGAGTGGGCGGAAGATGACGAGCACTTGCTTGGCGGGACAGATGAGTGGCTTAATGGTCTGGATGTGTTTTCTAATCTGCTTTCTTTCTATGTAAGAAGAGTGGTATTTGAAGGGGAAAAAGATAGCCGGATTACAGAAGACAGCAACCATATCTTTGACCGGATGAATAAACATCTTGGGGAACTCACAGTATTCGTACGGGAATTACTCCAGGAGTATAAAAATGCGGCAACTGATGAGGAAAGAACAGGGATTAGTGGGACAATAGGGGATGTGTTAGGAGAAAAAGGGATTAAACCAAGAAAAGCGGAGTTTATTATTCCGGAAAAAAATCTCAGAATTATTCAGCAGTTTATCCAGGACACTATAGATGGCCGGGACACTGACACTGACACTGACACTGACACTGACACTGACACTGACACTGACACTGACACTGACACTGACACTGACACTGACACTGACACTATTGTAAGAGAGATGCAAAGCATTATCGGTGAACAGTTGCTTGTAATATCAAGGGATGATACGAAGGTTGAGGTTACAAACAATAATTGGGAAAAGATTGTTGTCTTAATCAGTAATCAACTCGATGGCGTAGAGGCAGCAGATATAACTGATGTTGTCGAAAAATATAAGTTGTTCAAAAAAAGAGAAGGTTACGACCTTTTGCCTGTTTTTGCCTGGTTTCTTGACCCGATCCGGCTGCTATTCATGTTTGCGTTTTCAGGATTAGGTATTGCAATCTGGACAAATAATGATTTTATTGGCGGACCGACAGTATTACAATTTTTGCCAGAGTTATTTTCCGCGATTTTAGCACTTAATATTTGCGGTGTGCCTTTCTGGCTGCTGGGGCTGGCTGGTGCAGTACTTAATTATATTGCAAACAAAGTAAGTGAAAAGGCGCGTTATCCGGGAGAAAATCCGGTTATTTCTTTTTTGCCCCGGATAGTGCCAGTAAGTTGGTTGTTTGGAAAAGATGTTGTTAAGGGAAGGTATACTTTTGAGATAAAGGAAGGACGCGGATGGGATCCTACGTTCTGGAGGGTAGCATCTTATATTTTTAGAATGGTGTGTTCTTTAGGCATAACACTAGGTATATGGTTTGTGGTTATTCCTAATCTGATTACCCCGGGACATGATATAATTCAATGGCTCATCGCCGGAATAGTTTCCCTTATCGCATTGTTAGACTTTTTTGGCTTATTTTTTATTTTAGTAAATAATGCCTTATTTGAAGGGATACAGGAGGCAGTTGAATCCAATAATACCAGTAGACAAATGCAGCAAGATCAGGGTATAGCTAATAGAATACGCGGATTGTTTATGAGTATCCTTAGGTTAATACCTATGCGTGGGCTTAGATTTCTTAACTCACTTAATTACACTGCCTCCCGGCCGCTTTCAATTATCTGGCAGTCGATTAATTATCATTATCTTAGGCCAACTGCTCCGGCAGGCGGCTGGTATGGGCAGATTGGCGCGATTGTATTTGACACACTGATACATATCATTTTCTATACTGCGGTTATCTTTATTGGACAGCAGGTAGTTCAACTCTGGCTGGTAGATAGGTTTTTATTACCGATTGACTTTTTTGGGACCCTGAAATTAGCTTGTGGGACGTGGATGTTGATAACTGGCTTAGCTATATTATTATATGCCTGCCAGGAGGGGGTTGTTGCGATAATGAGTTTGTTCCGAACCTTACATTTTCGCGCGGTTGGTATTATATATTTTGTTCTAGCGCTGATTTTAGCAAATTCTGGGGTGTTATTGCAGCCATTAGTAGATGCCGGGATATTGTCAGCAGGATTAACCGCCGGGATATTCCCCGCGGTAGAGCTATTTCTTGCTAATTCTGTATTTGGTGTGACATTAGGAATGTGGCTGATTATTGGAGTATTGTTAGTTATATTCTTTCCATCAAAGGTTAAGAGTGTTGCTATACGTCTAATACGTCCAATAATACGTTTAATACGTTCAATAATAGGTCTAAAGGAGAAAATATATAAGGATATTCATGACAAGACCGCATATCTATTTCAAGCCGGACAGACGATAATGAGCCGTGTGTTTAGCGTTGGTGTTGAGCGAGCAACCGAAGAGTTAATGAGCGGCTACCGCCGGCTTATAGAGTTAGAGGCCAAAGATATAATCCAGGGCATTGGCACAAGGGAAGAATTGAGAGCATATCTTAAGCTTCTGCATACCCGGGAACTTGAATATGAAGTTACCCTCTGGCACCCAATACAATTAGTTGTCGGTGAGAAGAAAGAAAGAGCAGGCGATGACCCGGAAACCCTTATCCCGCCGCCAGAGGTCCAGATTGTTGTACGTTCTCCCGAGGAGAAAGAACAGATTATCAAGGCCTGGAACGCAAGAAGGATAATTGTTTCCATGCTTGCGGAGGAGAATAACAGTCATGATACTGGTATTAACATGGTTGAGATGGCATTACAATTAAAACAAGCAGAATTGGACGATAAAATTATAATGTTCCTGCTAAGTAATAAGTATAGTGATCGTTCAACAGAGCCTTCCCGGGTAAATTATGCTCCAAAAACAGAATATGGACAAAGAAACAAGTTTGCCCGGTTAATTCAGGGAGTTACCCAGATTCAGGTAGAGGCGCATTATAACTGGACGACCTTTGGCACTAAGGCGCTGGCGATGACCGGTATTGATACAAAACCTGACGAGGTTATCCGGATTGATTCTACGGTTACGCTGGATAGAAATGCTAATGCATATAATTTCCCGGCGCATATCCGCGATGTAAAGAGAATACGCGCTTCCCGGGATTTGGCCGTGATTGTTCCTACCCGTTCTACCACGAATAACCTGGCGAGTGTTGGCCAGAGCTCGGAGTTAGTAGAAAGAGGACATGGTAAACATTTAGAAGGCGTAATGTTGCTTGGCGGCACAGGTAGTGAAATTGTCCAGACCGGCTGGGCAAACATTGCCTTAATTCTTTACGGCTTAATGCTCTATGCCTATGCCAATCCTAATCAGCCGATATATCCGCCCAGCTCACGGATTAAAGGCTGGAATAGTAATAAAGGATGGTGGGAGGATTTTTGGAGCCGTAATTACGGGCTTATTCCGATATTCCATAATGCCACGGGTATTTCTGAAGACCTGCAATTAGCCATATCAAATATTAGCGCATTAATTGCCTTAGGCTATAGTCCAAAGATTGGCATATCTGAAGCAGACTATTATAAATTAAGAGAGGCCTGGGTTTTGTTAGAACAGTTTACTGCTTTTGGCCGCTGGGCAAATGGGTGTATGTCCACAGACCAGAGCCAGAGAATACAAGAAGCATTATATTTTGGCTCGCCAAGTTTATATACCAAAGCAGGGGCGGCTTATCGCGGTAGATTTTTCAGCATGGCTATTCTCTTTTTATCATTTATTGTTGCACTGCCTTTTTCCGTAATCCTTGGTTTTTCATCTTGTATGGGGGTTATCCTCTCTTTAGTTAGTCTTGGTGCAATGGCAAATCAGGTGCTTACCTTAAATGGGCTGGTAGCTTATTTAGCCAATGCTGATTTTAACCGCTATATGGGGGTAATTGGTACGATGATTGCCGGGGGAGCAATTTTCTTATGGGGACTTAATCCGGCACTGCTTATTGTAGGCATGCTCATAGGCGGATATAGTATTGGTTTTAGCCGCTGGATATACACCCGCGGCCGGGACATCATCCTTTTCCCACAGCAGCTGCTCATTCATGCAGTAGCACAAATTTATAGATTTACCCTGCGTTTTAACATATCTGCAACTGGTGGTTTTGAAGGTGTAGATATACGGGAACAGCTCGTAAAAAGACCATACGATAATTTTGTTAATATAAAATGGATATTCTGGTTATTTGGGGTAGGGGGGTATCTTTTAAATTTATATGCCCTGCATGTTAGTGCCACATTAATAAATGTTATCTTTTTATTACCGTCGCTATTATTTTTCTCGGGGTTATTAATTGGATTATTTGTAACCAGTGTACCTGTTGGCAAGAGTATTGGTGCGTGGAGTTTTTTGCCCAAGACATTAGGTTGGCTGAGCGGCTATGTTATTTTAGGTTGGTTGCTCAAATGGAGCTTATTAGGGGGTGGATGGTCGCTATTGTCCAGCGGGGGAGTATTATTGATAGCAGCTCTTTTATTGTCTTGGGTGCTCAGAGACGTGCAGTTTAAGGGAATAAAAAATATAGTTAGCCCCATACATAATTACCTATTTAGTAAAATTGAACGGATGATGCAAAAAAAGACTGTTAGAAAAGAGTACTTTGCGGGTATTTTAACAGCGGCTCAACAAAATACACTTTTTACAAATCTAATAAATGCAGGCTACATAAATGAGCAGGGTGACATTCAAAATAAATTTTTTCAAGGTGACGATAGAATAACCACACCCTCTCAATTGCCATTAACTAATATTGATGGTTGTGAAGATGCGGATGCAGATATAAGAGTAAAAATATATGATATTTTACAAAATACTCGCAGTTCCCGGGTTATTTCTGAGTTTGCACGTTCATTCGTGCTTTCGCTAATAGTCTTATTGCTATTTTACTGGACACCAGTATTAGGAAGTTTAAATATAATCGGAATGGACGGGCTAAATGTCTTGGTATTTACTAATAACGCATTTTTGGCAGTAGGTATGTTTTTACTGGCTGTTTTTATCTACTATGGAATTGGGTTGATTATTAGAGGTGCCGAATATCATGGAGTACTGGGCACAAGGTTATTAATTGAAAAGATCTACGCGGTGTTTGGGAAGAAAAAGAAAGTAGGCTTAAAGAATGAATTAGATTTTCAATACGGCCGGTTTTTAAGCTTAGAGCAGCAGGATATAATTTCACCTTTTACAAATATCACACAGGCGGCGGATTATACATTAATTCAGGCGCTTTTTACTGAGGTAAAACTTAATATTAATCTAAAAAGCTATGCTTATGCACGACAAAGACTTGAGCTGATAAAACAGTATTTGGATAGATATGATGATGATGAGCAGCCTTACGGAGCACCTGCTCCACAACCTGTCGGTCAGTCTTTAGGGTATGCAGGGATACATGGTTTTAATGCACCACAGATTGTATTTTGGCTCTTAGAAAGATTAGGAGTAGATCCTAAAAAGCCACTAGGGAGCAAACTCTGTGAATTTCTTGCTGAAACACTAAGTTTTTTAAATGGACAAGGGACTCCTGAACCTCCTGAAAATCCTGAGAAAAGAGAGGAAGCTCTGTCCGTGGCTGATCCTAATCAGGTGCTGAATGGCAGGATACCAGGAATAGAACGATTACACTTAGGGGATGCATATTTAGTGCAGGAGGCGATTTAACAAGCTGCATGCAGCTTACACAGATGATCGCGGATGAGAAGATACAAGATGATCAAAGATATAAAAAGATATCAGATGGTTAAAAAATGACGAAAGCAGAATGACGAAAAAAGAAAGAAATTACCACGGAGACGCGGAGGACACGGAGAAAAACTGCAATAAATCAGACAGGATTAAGAGGATAAACAAGATAAGCAATTCTAAAATTCGAAGATTAAAAAATTTGTTTATTTGATGATTTTATTTGGATTTTGTCATTTGACATTTGGAATTTAACTATATGGAGGAATATTATGAACAAGTC
The DNA here is from genome assembly GCA_043821285.1 of Candidatus Omnitrophota bacterium. Taxonomy (GTDB): domain Bacteria; phylum Omnitrophota; class Gorgyraeia; order B26-G9; family JBDRCZ01; genus JBDRCZ01. Next base: position 66,673 of record JBDRCZ010000027.1, read on the forward strand.
AGTACGGACAGTTTGGTTTAAGGTAATTGTGGTTATTTTAATTAATGCCTTTCTTTGTTTGGACATTGCATGGGCGGCTGGTGGTGATTTAAAGCGGATCTTCCCCCTAATTTTTCCCATAAAGAGTCTTAATACCCACCTTGCTCCTTCCTTAGCATTGGAAAAATCTACGGAAAGAGATAGTCTTGTTAGGGTATATGGGGGGGGTAAAGGATGGTATAATATGGCGGTAAGAACAACAGAGACGGGTGGTCATACAGAGGCGGCTAATCAAGATAAGCCTGCTGCTACAGGAAATATTCTAACTTCATACATTATTGCTAAAAATACATTTGTAGTATTTGCTGTAGGAGGTATTGCTATCATTCTCGCGCTTATCTTCAGCGGCTGTGTTTTTTCAGATCTTGCAAACTGGCTCGATAAAAATATCCAAAAAGGACTGATAGAATTTGTATTCATGGTCAGTTTCTTTTTTGATATATTTGCTATCATTGGGCTGTTAGCAAATTTTCGGCAGGGATTTGATACGTCTTCGTGGTATTATTCTGAAAGAAAAAGCTTAATAAAGCAAAAAACTGATGTTACGAATAGGTTGAGAGGCTTAATAAAGATTAATGAAACGGCAGAACGAAGTATGGACTGGCCTTATGAGACGGAATTTGACCCGATTATAACGAGAGAGTTTCGCACCTTAAAAGATATAAGTGAACGTCTGCGCGGTTTTATTCCGCATGTATTAGACAGGGTAAAAATCTTGGGCCGGGACATAACAAAAGAGAAAATAGAAGGGAAAATTCTCCAATTACGGATTGATACCAATAGCCGGATAAGACCCAAGGATGATGGTACCCATGAGCTAATCTATCCTAATGACCAAAGAATGACCGCTATTGTACGCTCAATTAAGGAACATCTTAGATATAATCCGCGCGGAATTGTTATTAATGGACATTTGGGCCGGCCGCAAGAACAAATACAACAAGTTATTAGAGAAACTATCCGAGATAACCCGAATTGTTCACGAGAAATGATAGCTTTACTAGCAAAACTGATAATTGCTGAACGAAAACGTGATCCGGAAACTCTGGAACAAGTGTTAGATAATTCTGCTTATTATCGTAGTATATTGCCAAAAGCAATAAGAGGTGAGCTTAATGGAGCGGGGTATACCGTAATAAAAGAAAAGATGAAAGAAGATATTGAGCAGATTGTTGCTGGTAGAGAGTTGGATACTATTTATGACCGGATAGAAGAAGAATTGCAAAGAGCATTGGGAAGGGAAATAAAAATCCAGAGGGCGCCGGATAGTATTGGTAGTGATGTGCAAGCGCAGATTGACGGTTTACAAAATGAGGCAATTCTCGGACTGCCAAATGTCAGGTTTCATGAAGAAGAGGAGATTTTTGCCGTAGGAGTCATGTTAGAGGAACTATTAACAAGTTTAGACAACGTTGGATATGTGCGTAACGACACAATACTCGAGTTTGAGGATAGAGTAAAACACCTCTATGACCGGTCACGGCTGTTCTTTGCTTTAGATGAGCTCAGCGCTATTGTAAGGAAATTAATCGGTGATGTTAATGAAGAGGAATTTAGTGGAATTGTTGATGATACAAGTCGGCTTTTCGAGGCTTTAGTCAACAATCAGTATATCACTGAACAAGGCGGCATTCTAGACAGATTTGGCAGGGTAAGAATATTTTCTGATATGCAAATAGAAGGCTATACAGATGAGCAAAAAGAAAAAATTTTTAAGATTTTGCAAAACTGCCTAAAGAGAAATATAATTCAAAAACTTCAACAGGAAGAAACACAGAAAAGACTTAGAGAGATAAACAACGTCATTAAAGAAAAGGAAGAGGCATTTAGAAAGGAATTTTTTGCCGGGGCCGAGGTTTCCATAATGGATGCTCCCGGTCCTTTACTACGCAACCATGTCTCAATCGTAGGGCCTCCACAGAAATCAAATACTGAGCATGGGCTGGGTATTTTAGTAGCGGATGAACTGCGTTCTGTTGGCAATGCCAGAGAAAATCTGCAGGTAATGATTTTTGGCGGCGGAAATGATTTAATTGAAAAATTGATTTTAGTTGAAGGTATCGTGAAGAATACCTTACAGCCAGGGGGAATGCTGGTTTTAGGCAGTAGTGCGGAAACTGCTTTTGTGCTAGAAAGAGCGGGTCCTGATAATAGAAGAAAAATTTGTATTAATAATACGGATGAAGAAATTGAGGAAATTATAAAAATAGTTAAAAGAATCGAAAACATTGCTAAGGCTAAGAAGATAACTATTCGTCACCCCATAGTTATAAAAGCTAGTAAAAGATCATCGGCAGAAATACTTAGTTTACTAAGAACTATTGGAATAGAGGAAGTTGAAGTTGTTAGAAAAGAAGAATTTTCAGAAATTGCCGCTGATATTGGTGAGGATACAGACAGACTTTTTAATCATTTGATACAATATGGTTATATTACACAAATTAGAAATGAGTATGGTTTAATAACAGATAAATTTAAAGGCTTAAAAGATCATGCGGGAATGGAGATAGATTTTTTATATGCGGATAAAAAACAAGAAATATATAATATTTTAAATAGGGTAAAACTTAGGGCGTCTGATGGATGGAGAGTTAGCCAAGGTCAAGGTGATTATGCATTAGATCTAATGGATGATGAAATTAATAGAATTATTATCGATATTCGTAAGGTATTAAACGGTAATCCCAAGGGTTTAATCGTTATGCATGGGACAGTGGGGGTAACTGTTCAGCCGTTGCTTACCGGCACAGAGAAATTGCTAATGGGGCTTGCGGAGATTTCAGAAGAGGGAACACCGGTAGTTGTCAGCGGAGCCAGTACTACAGAAGTGGCGAGGAGGCTCGGAATAGAATTAGGTCCAAACTCTCGTATTACCCCTTCCGGTATTTCAAATTTGCGGGTGTTAGGAGCGAACGATGAGCTTGATGTGCTCGCGTTAAGGTCCGCAGCAAGAAGTGATAAAAAAATAGAAGAGGCAGAGCAAAGAATAGTAAATGAAAAAAAATGGCAAGCAAGACGTACTATAGGCTTTTTGATGATGTTCTTAGCTTTCTCAGTAGGAGTTTACATATTAGGTATTGGTATTATGAATTTTATTGAGACGCATAAGAATTTGACAGTTATTATAGGAATGCTGTTTTTTGCTATACCAATGGGTACTTGGTTTTCCCATAGAAAATACCATGGCTCCCTCCGGTATGCCTTTGAGCCATATTTAAGTGAGCAAGATAGTTCTCGAACATCGGACCACAGCTCTAATTCTGCTCCTTTTAGAATAAATGATGGAACTAAGAGCTCACAGACTCGAAGATTGGGACACATTGATGAGAACGATGGTGCACATGATATGGGGGCAAAAGAGACACCGGTTATATCTCCACCAGCAATAACTCAAAGAGAATTAGTGGAGTTAAGAGCAATAGAAATGGCGATCTGAAAAATTTGACAACTGACAATTAGAAAATTCGAGGATTATAAGATTCAAAAAACATTTGGATTTATTTAGGATTTAAAAATGTATTTGGTGAGATATGTGTCAATTAAAGCAAAATATCTTATTTAAAATAATAGCGGTAGTACTGATAAATGCCTTTTTCTGTATGGATATTGCCTGGGGCCGGCCTATAGCACTGCTTCACACCGATAGTATCGGAATTCCTGTTGGGAACTTAGTGATTTATCTGCGATTAGGAATGCCGGAGATGATGCCGTTCTTTAGCCAGGCGTTCACTGATCCAAGAACGGATAAGACTAAGATACCCCAGCCCCTTATCTGCAGCGATTTGTTTAAGAGATTTAATCTGCGGTGTATCCAAACGCAAGGAAATGAGTTTCTTTTTTGGACGAACAAATTCTGCTTTTGCTGGGGTGAGTTCTTCCAAAAATTCTGTGATGCTATGACGATCCCAGAATTTGCGTTCTTCCTCAAGAGACTTAAATTTTGGTATTTTTCTTTTCATAATTCGTTATCTCCTTTTGTAAAACTTTTGTTCAGCTTTCGACATTGCCCGCGCGGTAATTATTTTTGCGCTGTTTGTGCCGCGATACTCAAATATTATCGTCAGATATCTTCCGCTTTCTGTTTGCCCGAGGGCGAAATAGCGATAGTCTCGACTTTTCAAAATAAATGGTTTGCCTTCAAAACAAACCTCTTCTACTTCCCTGGGGTCAACGCCGTGTTTAGCGATATGCCAAATAGTATTTTCGTTCCACTCGATATGTGTAATTTTCACACGTACACCTCAGTTAATAGTATATTTCGAAATACAAAAGATGTCAAGAGTTTTATGCAACGATAGGAAAATAGCAAGGACACAGTTAATTGCTTATTTTTTAACAACAAATCGCACATGTTGTACGGATTTTTAATATTTGTGTTATCTGAGCTATCTGTGGTTAAAAAGATTCTCCCGTAAAGCCGCAAGGTTTGCTTAAAGTAATACTTTTCAGTTATACTCAGTACTGCTACACCCATCTATCCATGTGATCTACCCATATACTCATTCCCCCATCTTTTACAAAATTCAACTTTTATACAATATTTCAATTTTCTCTTGACCATACAAAAATTGTATGGTACATTAGATGTATGGTTTACGGCAGGAGGGATGCATAATGGTAAAATTTCCCGTAGGCACACCAGTTATGGGAAAAGATTTAATTGGCCGTCGAGATGAGTTAAGGCAGTTAGAAGACTTGCTTGTTTCTGGACAAAGTGTCATTTTAACTTCTCCCCGGCGCTATGGGAAGACTTCAGTTTGCCTAGAATTGTTAAGCCGGCTTAAAAACAAAAAATATTTTGTGGTTTATTTAGATATTTTTTTGATTTTAAGTAAACGAAGATTTGCCGAGGAGATTGTAAACAAAACTCTTGAGAATAAACAGGTTAGAAATTTTACGTATCAACTAAAAGAACGTTTTACAGAACTATTTCGTAAAATTGAGGTTAAACAGGTGATTAAAGATTTTGAATTCGTATTATCGTTTAAAGATGAGAAGATAGATGAATGGGTTTTATTAAAATCTGCGTTGGAATTTCCAGAAGAATTTGCTAAAAAATACAAACGGAGAATGATTGTTATTATTGATGAATTTGGCGATTTGGCGAAATTAAATGGCGTGGAATTATTTAAATATATGCGGGCGATTTTTCAAAGACAGTCTTCCTGCAGTTATTTATTCACCGGAAGCCATGAAAGCATTATGAAAAAGCTTTTTTTTGATAAAAGACAGCCTTTCTTTCGTTTTGGCATTATGATGAAGTTAGACGTGTTACCAAAAAAAGAGACAAGTTTTTATATTAAGGAAAGGTTTAAACAAGCGGGATTAAAAATATCGGAGCGCGAAATTGATTATATTTTGCAGAAAAGTCACGCGCATCCTTATTATACGCAGCTTTTGTGTCAGAAGATATATTTTAGGATTTTGTCAAAAGGAAAAAATGAGATTAGCCAAGATGATATAGCAGAGGCATATCGGGAGGCGGTTATCACGGAGAAAGATTTTTTTGAAGAGCTTTGGATGGACTTAATGAGTAAGAAATATTATGCCAGGGTAGTTAAAGAACTTGTGTTGAAAGAAGGTCCTATTTATACAGTCGCGGATTTTAAAGGAGTAAATTTGGCAAGGATTCTCAAAAATTTAAGGGATAAAGGAATTATCGTAAAGGAAGATAAAAAATATAGTTTAAAAGACCATTTTTTCCAAGACTACATCAAAATACGTTTGCAGGGTAAGATGTTTTAACATTTAAACCGTTGCGCTACGGTAAAAAATAACATAGTAATGTAAAAATGGCAGCTTGTGTGGTATAATTATACTAGATCAATTACGTATTATAACTATGTATAAATATGGAGTATTGCGAGTGCCCCGTTGTGCGGAGCGGCTGTTCGGGGTATTGAGCATAAAAAATAAATAAAAAATTTTACTAGGACACGAAGAAAAACTGAAATAAATCAGACAAGATTAACCTAATAGACAAGGAGAACTTTCCTTTATATACTTGTTGCTTGCCTATGTTGAGAGGTATAAGGATGTACAGGCGGTATACCGCAGATATGCTGCGGTCTAATCTTCATGAGATTTTTGTTAAGTTTGCTGCGGTTTTAGTCCATCTTTTTGGTTCACAGGTCACAGGGCGCCTGGGACCAATGAGTGATGTAGATTTAGCCGTGCTTTGGGATGACAAAGAACAGCAGCCAATGATGAAAAGCCTTGCTTTACAAGAAGCAGTGAGAACTAAGCTTCAAGATGAAAAGTTTGAGATCGGCCCGCTTAATGAGCAGCCGCTTAGCTTCTGCTATAATGTGATTAAAGATGGGGTCTGCATCTTTGGTAAAGAGTCTGACCGTGTTAGATACGAAACATATATTCTCAATGAGTATTTAGATTTTTTGTATTTAGCTGAGGAATACAATAAGGCCTTTACAAAGGCTGTTTGTGAGGAAAAAAGAATTGATAAATAGAGAAGAGTTCTACCGGCGATTAGATGAAATAAGAGAGGCAGTTAACTTCTTAAGAAAAATAAAACAGGAGGACTTAGAAATAGAGGAGAAGTTTCTCTTGGCAAGGTACGAGCTGCAGATTATCTTAGAGGCAATGTTTACCACCGGTAATCAAATTATTGCCAATAGCATACTTAGGAAGCCCACGGGTTATAAGGACATTTTAACAGTTCTATATGAAAATAAGATATTAGAGAAAGAATTATACGAGCAACTAATTCCCTTTGTCGGATTACGTGGTTAAATTTTTGTTTTTTCTCTTTCTCTACATTCGCTACATTTGATTATTCTTTTCTATCTTTTGTCCGGTTTGTTAATTTTTTTCTGCTTTTATAGTATTCTTTGCGTTCTTGGCGGCTTTGCGGGATGATTTGTTGCAAAAATCTGCAAAATATTTCCAACCCTTTTTATTTGATGCATAGCTCTTTTTATATCAAACACTTACAACCCATCACACAAAACAGAGAAATAAAAAAATCACAAAATACCCTTGAAATTTCCCAAAAATATGGTATACTTGTAAAATGCCTTATTTATAATAGATTTTAAATTTATTTACAAATAATTTAACATATAAAAATCACAAATAATTGCAGGCGATAATCAAAAATGGGCCAAAAATAATAATATTGAATCCATTCAGATTTAATATCTCCCTGTTTAGGTTAGAAAACTCCCTTAAATTCCAGATTGTATAAATCTGGAAAGCTCTGTTTAAAAAGCTGATTGTTTATGCAAAGCGGGGTTGTTTTTGGCTAATTCGATAGGCAACTCCTTTCAACACGATTAATTTTATCATACGCGGCAATAAAATAAAACGATTTTTTCTTGCAGCCTAAATACTTATACCTTTTTCTCCTGTGAACCATTATTATTTTTGGCGCACTTTTCATTATTCCCTACACGCGCATATGATTCCATAGAGAGCAGGAAACAAAAATGCATCCCGCACGTATTTAGGATGATTGAACGTTACTCAAGGGATGAAGATGAGATAAAGCCTTTTGTGAAGAACTGAAGGAGTTAATGAAATGTGTCGATCTATTTATTTAAACAGAGAAAGCACGTGAAAGATTACCTTATTCAGCGGGCGGATCTTATCGCAAAAGTAAAAAACGGGATTAGTATTGCGTATTGAGTATAAGAAATTAAAAAAATCAGACACGATTAACTGGATATCAGGATAAAAAAACTTAGTGTGCGGATAAAATTTTTGAATTTTAGTATGTCATTTTGATTTTTGGACTTCTCCTCCGAAGGCGGATCCGCCTCTGGCGGAGATTTTTGGATTAAATTTAGAAATTAGGTCAATTAGAGCAATTAGACATTAATTAGAAATTAAAGAGTGTATTTGGTGAAATATGAGGAAGCAGAAATATAATATCTTATTTAAACTAATAGCATTGATACTAATCAACGCCTTCTTCTGCATGGATATCTCCTGGGCCGCAGGTGGTAATATAAGAGGTCTAACTACCCATCTTGCACCACGGTTGAATATAAGTGATTTAAATAGTGTTTTTGAAAAAGTAACACCAGGAGCGATCCAGTTTGATAAAGATATAGCTGTCTTTAGATATCAGGTTGGAGAAATTTATGAAAATAATAGGTCCGTAGAAGAAATAACCGCACTGATAGAACAACATAAAGAATCTTTTATATCTGCCTTATATGTTGAAAAAGAAATAGAGGGTAATAGTTGGCGTAAGAAAGAACTAAGAAGCATGAATTATACGGAACTGTGCACGCTTATTCCATCGGATGATTCGTATGCTGAACCTGTTATTTACGCACAACATAAGATTAAAGCTGTTCTTGGTGGAAGGCGTGTTTCCGCACCTATTAGCATGGCGGGTTCATGGATAGAGGATCTGAAATGCGTTATGGATATAGAAGAGCGTTATAGAAATGAGACAGTTATGAGAGAGCAAATGACGCCGAGTCAGCAGAAGATTCATGAGCTATGGAAATTATACCGTGACCTGGGCGTAGGAATGGTAATGCCGGTGGATGATAACAACACAGTCTACTTATACAATCGGGAGGACGTGGGGTCGCTATTATATAGCAATGAAGAACTTAGGTTTGCATTAGATGGTTTGATTTCACCTGCATCTACTGAAGCCTTGTTTAAGTCAGATGTGCTACAATTAGTAGCTTTAGAACCAATGATCTGGGGATTTCCTAACCCAATAACAGCATTGTTCCCAGAGATTCTTCAGATTTGTCTTGAGCATATGCGTTCGGCCGCAGATTTAGACCGAATCATTGAAAACAGACATAAGGAAGATTTGATTTTTCCTCGAATAAAGCTTAACTTTTTGTTATGCGATGTAGGCGGACTTACAGCAGCAGCCAGAGAACTATATATTGATCCACATATTGTTGTGACAGTTGAAACGAGACAAAGACAGGCAAGAGCTGCAAGTATAGTTGCTCAGATACCTTCTCAGATTAAGGCTGAACAAATTCCAAAAAGCACGCGGCAAGCTTTTGTAGAACATATGCAGAGAATTGTTCAGATAGCAACAGGTGTTACTAATGCGGAGATTGATAATAGATTGCTCATTTCCCTAATGAACCGCATAGCTATTAATGAAAATTATCCCCTTTTGGGTGTTAACATATTTAGATTTAGAGTTCGTGATAAAAGAGGCGAGAGAGAATATGCTAAAGATATTTTTCATTTTGAGGTAGATGTTGCTAAACAGAATGTTTTTATTATGGATAGTGAAGGAAATAGACGTCAATTTGCTTTGTCATCTGGCTTTGATGTACGAACAATAACCACGATCTTGGATCTTGAGATCAAAACTAAACAAGGCAGCAGAAATCTATTTGAATATCTTTTTGAAAGAAAGTGGCTACCAGAGGATGTGACACGTGAGATGATTATTAGTCAGGATATGACACCAGAGATCCACTTTTATTTTGTTTTAGATGAACGCCACAGGCTTCAATATACAACCGCAGAAATTGGACGAAAAACTATAGAACTTGTGTTTATGGATGAAGGTATTCGATGGTGGAAAGGGATTGGGAATACTGAAGAACAATCATACGTATCAGATTATGGGGGGAAAGACTTCCGAGTTAGTATAGCAAGCGGTCAGATAGTTACCATAGGGCATTTACATCCTCTATTACACGGCAGTGTTCAAAGAAAGCAAAAAGTTCTTGTGCATGCAGGTGATGCAGCAGCTTATTTGCATCTTGGCAATCAGGTAAGAGAGCGCTGTCCAAATACAAAAATTTCGAATATAATCGTTGATACAGTGGAGCATGGAAAAGAATGGATGGTGAGAATTTTTATTCCAAGATTATCGGTCAATTGGAACGAATATAATGCTCTTATTAAGCAGGCCAAGAGTAGCGATAAGCAATTAAGAAGAGGGAGTGAACAACGCATCAATGAAATAACCCAACACATACAAGAAAATATAGATGATTATTTTGAAGTAGTTGAAATACCGATTATACTTGAGGATGAAGGTGATAGAAAAATGCCAAATCCTCCGCCAGTTGTAGCTACTCCTATTTCTCCCAAACCGTCTTCTGTCTCGTTGTCAGGTCTTACCTATGATGAACATGAGCGTGACATAGACCGTCGGATTGCAAAAGAGATAGAAAAATATTATAGCAAACCATTGCCATGGGCGCCAAAGTCGCTCAAGAGGGTAATAGCAGTTTTTATACCCCAGTCTTTTACGAAACCATATACATTAGAAGATTCTCAAGCAAAGCTTGTAATGGAATTCTTGGAAAATGTGGGGTTAGTTTCTCTAAAAGACCTTTTCAAAACAGAGGTTCGCAGTGGTCGAGTATGGCAAATTGATAGCCGGCCGAAAAAAGTATATGCTAATGGCCATGCTGGGCCTCGGGGAATTTATGTATTTAATCCTGATACTATTTTTGGGGGGCCTAAAGATATAGTTAGATGGGAAGCGGGTGTGTTGATTCATGAGATTATTGCCAAAGCGGGCTGTTCACATAATCAAGCATTAGCAATGCAAAAGGTTTTTGACTGGTATTATCGGGATAAAGGAGGATGGATTTCAGGAGATGTTTGGCAGCACCGCATTAATACTAAAGTTGCTGGATTATTGACAGACTTAAGCGCTTTGAGCGAGTGGCCAGAGCTTCCTCAAGGCAAGGGGGCTGAAATATCTCGCGACCTTGCTGAGCAATCTGGATTAAAAGCACCACCAGGGACGACTACTTCTCAGGAAAAGATAGTTCTTTTAATAAGACTTATCAATGATGGTCTTGAATACCCCACTGGACGTGCGGTTGAAAAGTGGATAGAATCTATATGCAAAAAAATAGCAGAATTTGATGGGACACTTCCGGACAAAACTAAAAAAAACATAAAATCTGTATTTCTTAATAAACTTGTAGAAATTATGCTCGAAGATCATGGAGAGATTTATTTCATTATTCAACCAGTTATTGAAGTTTTTGAAAAAACTGGGATTAGCATAGCAGATAAAGATATAGTTAGAAAAATAACAGAGCTTGCAGAAGCCAGACAGGACAACCCTGCAGTGCTGCCGCAAACTATCTACGCCCCGACTGATTTTTTGTCAGTGTTTGGGGAACATTTTAATGGTTTAAATTTAGAAAACACAGAACTTCAAACAATAGAGCTTGCGATACGGATATTTTACAGGTATTCTTATTGGCTTGATGTGATGGTAAAACAAGGCCTGTCATATCAACATGCAGCCAGGGCTTTAATATATTATTTACAAATACAAGAAAGATTAAACAAGATAAGCATTTCTGTGCAGGGAAACTCCCAAGACGAAAACCCGGATACGCACCCTTCGTTACGATGGAAGCCAGATGCTTTTATACAACTTATACGAGTGGCTGTTCTTGATCCAGATAATGATATTGAGTTAAAGAGTTTAGCCAAGCAATTATATAGTGATGATCAATTTGATTCGTGGGAAGATATTTATAATCGTATACCGGAACCTAACCCAAATGGCCAGGACGAAATTGGTACTTCTTCCGAGGTAAAGAAGAGTGGTGCATTAAAACATATAGGAACCCATCCGGCAAAAGAAGTGTCGGAAGGTGTTATGGGCATATGGAGAGAAGCTGCTGCTAACAAATTAGTTGAGACGAAGACGATACAAGATAAAAAGATAGAAGCTATATTTATCTTTGATGCTGTATATATGCCAGAAGACAGGGCAGGCCATCATTTTTATGATAGAGAGGGCAATCTTGTAATAGTTACTCGTGCAAAAATAGAATCTGAGACTCTTGAAGGTATAATCGCTGGAGAAACAGCTTATCATGATTCAGATGAGGCAGGTTGGAGAACGTGGCTTAGCCTATATGGTAGCCTATATGAAAATTTGACAGAAGAAGAAATTAAACGTCGATCCCACATCCTTGCCTCAGCAAGGCAAGTTTTTGCCTTTAGTGAAAATGGTGAGCTTACTCCATACCATAAACAACAGCTTACCAAGATGCCATTAGATAGGCTCATACAATTGATGCTGGAAGACAGAGCAGATCAGCATAACATAATAAGACGATATCTTAATGAAGCAGATTTTGCCAAAATTGTGATGTATGAAACTCGATTTAGGCAAATAGTTAAAGAAAAGATAAGATTGTTAATAATGAACGAATTGCCTGGAGATGCCAAAGTTATATTAAGCAGCCAAGGCCAGCAAGCAATTTCTTTTACTTTTACAGAACCGGTATTAATTTGTATTGGTGGCACAGTGCTTATATTGCATGAAAAAGATGGTGTATTAACCTTAGAAGTTTCAAAAGATATATGGGAAAGAAAAGAAATGCTTTTAAGGGAAGCGTATTATGATGTTGGCAATGATGAGTTAAGACCAGAAGCGATGAATAATTTTAATATCCCAGATTCTAGAGTTTCCGGTATTCATTTTACTATTCAACGTAGAAGGGAGAGTATTACTATTGCCAGACATCCGCTTGGAGGAGATACGGTGGTTTATTTTACTAAGGCCTTGCCGACTGGATCTGCAGATGCCCGTACAGATGTTGCTGAAATGCCGGATACAGGGTTTTTAGCAGTTAAACGAATGGAATACATTTTGGAAGTAGAGAGAGCAATCTAAAAAAGTTGCCAATTGGCAACTTTTTAGTTAACAGTGTACCCCCCCCTGCCGGGGACAAGCAGTTTACCGTTTACAGTGCAAAAAATACAATTATCACACAGGTGCAGCCTACAAGACTGGTTGACCTAACAGGGTGAAAGTCCCTGTGGATGTAATTGCCTATTTGACATCATAGCCATATCTGACCTTTGTCAAAGGTGACAAAGACCGAGGAAAGCTCAGAACTAAACGGAGACTATAGGTCTTCTAACAAACCTGAGGGTTGCAGCGAAAGCGAACCTTAGAATTAGCCTCGTTAGATAAAAATGGAAGCGCTAAGTCCGTCTGTGTGGGACGATAGCCAGAGGCTCTGGAGGAAGGAATAAGTTGAGCTGAACCAATAGGGGAGGCGCCTGTAGCTTAAAGCCGTATTGGGGAAAACCCGATGTATCAAGCCGTGTTTTAAGGGTATTACTTGAAGAGCCTAAAAAAGAGTGGAGGATGCTGGAATTATCAAAAACCGCAAAAGTAAGCCTTGGCCAAACGTCTAATGTCTGTCGTTGGCTTATCGATGAGGAATATCTTAAAAAAACATGGCGGTTATTCTTTAACTGAACCTGGTAAGTTATTGGATGAGTGGTGCCAAAATTATACTTATACGCAGAATAAAATGTCCGCTTACTATTCTTTTGAGCAGAATCCGGAAAGATTAATTAAAAAGATAATACAGATTAGTAAAGAGAAAAATTTAAAGTATGCTTTTACTTTGTTGTCCGGTGCTTCTTTCGTCGCTCCGTTTGTCAGAGGTATAACCAGTTTGCAGATGTATGTTGCTGACAATGAAGATCTTTCTAACAGGGTTCGTTTACTTGACCTGCGGCCAGTGGAGTCAGGAAGCAACATTTTTATGCATATTCCTTATGATGAAGGAGAAAAACATGGATAGAAGGTTAATCACTGATTTAGAGGTTAAGCTTGTAGAGGCATCAAAATCTATACTTTTAGAGATAATGAATTTTTAACATTGTTGTCGAAGTAATATCTAAGATGTCCTGATTTGTTCTTAAAAAAAGATTTCATTACAGAACCACGGATGACATCCCGAAAGAAAATTATACGGCACATTCCAGTTGTACGGAACATATAGAAATAGCTCAAACATTACTATAACAGCATAGGTGGCAGTTTCTAACGGGACAAGCAGAAAAAGGATAGACATTAAGCACAGATTGCAGGGAAGAAGATTTAACATGTAAAATTTGTGTAATTTGTGCGAGAATCGTATTTATTGACAGTCGTAATGCATGGATATATAATATAAGTTAAATGGGGTGAAGGCTTATGAAAAACTGGAAAGCAACCACAGATTACACAGATTACACAGATTATCACGAATGGAAAAAAGTTTATTTGTGACAATTTGTGTGAATGGTGGTTAAAAAGAGAACATAAGCCGCAACTGCTTTTCAAGAGAGAGGTAAAAATATGGGAATGTTCAAAAAGAAAGTTAAAATATCTAACAGTAAAAATCCGAAGTTATCGTTTAGTGCTGATTTTTGGGTTGATACCGGTGCTTTGTATTCCTTTGTTCCTGAAGATTATCTTGAAAAAATAAAGGTAGAACCATTGGTAAAACGTAATCTTATACTTGCAGATGGTCGTCGAGACACCAGATTGCTTGGGTTTTGCAATTTTGAAATAGAAGGATTAGAAGGGTAATCCCTTGCCAGGTAATTTTTGCACCAAAGAAATCATTGTTTTTAATTGGTGCAACGGCATTAGAAAATTTTGCCTGCATCCGCCTAGGCGGATGACCTGAAAATGCTTGTATTTTCCGTAAATGAAGCCACCCTGTAGTAAGCTGCAGGGTGGCTTCATTTAAAAAGCAAAGGAAGTGTTTTGCCGGATGGAAGAATATGAAGTTTGCAAAATCTTTCCCAAGAGAGAAGAAAAAATAGTTGACCTTGTTACCCGGGAAGTTTCCCTTGCCATTTATGTAAATGGTAAGGAGATCGTTACCCTTCTTGCCAGCCCTATGGATATTGAAGAACTGTCTGTTGGGTTTGTTTTTACTGCAGGGTTGATAAAGAGTTTTAATGAGATTAACAAACTAACCGTAGACCAAGAGAGCGGGATAGTTTATGTGGAGCTCCGGGATAAACCGCTTAATCCAGAATTAATTTTTAAAAGGGAGTTTACTTCTAATCGTGGCCGGGAAACATTGTTTTATAATCGTGTTGACGGCATGCATCGCAGCAGCGAAGGGTCAGGGATAACTATTAACCGAAACCAGGTGTTTCAGATAATGCAGGATTTTACTAACCGTTCATTGGGTTTTAAGCAAACAGGTGGTGTGCACTCAGCGGCAATAGCTACCCGGGAAAATATTTTAATCATCAAAGAGGATATCGGCAGACACAATGCCATTGATAAGGTTTTAGGAGAAGCGCTGATGAAAGATATTGATTTAAAGGATAAAATTATCCTCTCTTCGGGCCGCGTGTCTTCGGAAATATTACTTAAAATACAAAAGACGCCAATTTGTATGATGATATCGCGCGGCGCTCCCACGGATCAGGCGATTAAACACGCCAGAAATACGAAGATGACGCTAATCGGATTTGCCCGCGGGCAGAGTATGAATGTGTATAACGCAAGAGAAAGAATTTTATAAATGGATAAAAAGATTCCGAAGGAATTTTTTTATTAGTATTAACAATAAAAATGTTTTGTGCCGATTGCGATTGCAGGCATTGTTTTTAAACAGAATCGGTGGAGGGAATGTAATGATTGAGTATGAGCAAGCACTTAAGGCAATATTGCATGATACTAAAAAATTGTCTAAAGAGAAGGTGTTTATTGAAGATTCCGCAGGCCGGGTATTAGCGGAGGATGTTTATGCAGACTTAGACATGCCGCGTTTTAATAAATCAGCAATGGACGGCTATGTGCTAAAAGAAATAGATGTGCGAAAAGTTCCGGTAAAACTAAAATGTATTGGAGTTATCGAGGCTGGCCAGAGTTTTGGCAGGATTGTTAGTAGAGGTGAGTGTGTAAAAATAATGACCGGGGCTTGCCTTCCAAAAAGTACAAATTGCGTAGTTATGAAAGAACATACCCAACAATTGGGTAAGTATGTTGAAATAACCAAATCTGTAAACAAAGGGCAAAACGTATGTCTGCAGGGAGAGGATATTAAGCAGGGAGAGAAAGTACTGGTTAAAGGTAAAGTAATTTGTACCTCAGACGTGGCGCTTTTGGCAAGTGTGGGCAGGCGTTATGTAGAAGTTGTAGGAAAACCAAAGGTTGCTATTTTAAATACCGGTGGTGAGATTGTGCCGGTCGGTGAGAAATTAAGCGGGAAAAAAATATATAATAGTAATGGCCCGCAGCTGTTAGCACTCCTAAAATCAGATAATATTAACCCCTGCTTTTTAGGGATTGCTAAGGATAAACCGCAGGAATTAAAACGAGCGATTAAAAAAGGACTAAACGCTGATGTGCTTTTGATTTCCGGCGGGGTATCGGTAGGGGATTATGACCTGGTGCCGGAGATTTTAAAGAGTTTAGGGATAAAAGAAATATTTCATAATGTTAAATGTAAACCCGGTAAACCGCTTTTTTTTGGCCGGAATAGAAATACCATCGTCTTTGGTATTCCGGGCAATCCAGTAGCGAATTTTTTAGCCTACCAGATATTCATCCGCCCGGCGTTGTTAAAGATGAGTGGTGAAAAGCCGTGCGAACCGCAATTTAAGAAAGGCGTGCTTAAGAAAACCTTTCCGCAGAATACGGGCCGTAAACATTTTATTCTGGCAAAAATAATAAATAGCGGTGTAAACGCGTACGTTATCCCGCTAAAAAGTCATGGTTCAGCAGATATTCGCACTCTTTCAAGAGCAGACGGATTTATGGTTATTGAGGCGGGCCGGGACGTGGTTCGGGCTGGGGAAAAAGTAAATTTTATCGTATGGAAAAAAACATAGATTATCTTAGGCTTTCGGTAACAGATAGATGTAATCTAAATTGTCTGTATTGTAATCCTTTAGAAAAAGGGCAGTTTTTAACGCATGATCAAGTTTTGCGGTATGAGGAGATGTACAGATTAGTTAAGATATGTGTGCGCTGGGGAATAAGGGCGGTACGGATAACTGGCGGAGAACCATTGATCAAGAAGAATATTACGCGCTTAATTAGAATGCTCAAACAAATAAAAGAGTTAAAAGAATTGACGATGACGACCAATGGTGTTTATCTAAAAGATACGGCCGGCGAGTTAAAAGCGGCCGGGATTGACCGGATAAATGTAAGTATTGATACGCTGCAAAAGGAGAAATATAAAGCAATTACCGGAGCAGACTGCTTTGAACAGGTCTGGCAGGGTATCGGGGAAACTCTTAAGGCAGGATTAGCGCCGGTAAAGCTGAATGTGGTCGTACTGAAAGGGATAAATGATGATGAGGTATTAGATTTTGCCAGGTTAACATTCAAATATCCCCTTAGTATTCGTTTTATAGAATTTTTCCCTACCAACAGACGTACTGAAGAGTTAGCGCATTATATCATCGGAAACCTTGAAATAAAGAAAAAACTCATAACGTATTTTGGTGAGATGAGAAAGGCCGCGGAAATCAAAGGCCGTGGTCCGGCAGAGTACTATCAATACAAGGATGCTAAAGGGTTAATCGGTTTTATTAACAGTTACAGCAAAGATTTTTGTAATCAATGTAATCGGGTAAGGATTGATTGCGCCGGGAGGGTTTCGCCGTGTTTATTTTCCGGACATATTTATGACCTGCGCCAGGCACTGCGGAACGGGAAAAATGATTATGAGTTAGGGATGCTGATAAATAATGTGTTTGAGATGAAAGCAGGGTATAATAAAAAGACAAAAAACAACTGCAAAATCGAAATGAGCAGTATTGGAGGATGATGGGATTATGATCGAAAAATCAGGAATGATTGATATTGGCCGCAAGAAAAAGACAAAGCGTCTGGCCCGGGCCCGGATTTTTGTTTGCTTGGGTCAAGAATTAGTTAACAGGATTAAACAAAATACTATTCCCAAAGGCAATGTATTAGCGTCAGCGCTGATTGCCGGTATTGCCGGCGCAAAAAAGACTGCGGAGCTTATACCTTTTTGCCATAATATTGAAATCGAATGTGTAAGCATAGAATTTATCTTTAAAACAGATGCAGTGTTGATCGAGTCCAGAGTAACGGCTTTGGCAAAGACGGGGGTGGAAATGGAGGCAATGACCGCGTGTTCCATCGCGGCGCTTACGGTATATGATATGTGTAAAATGTTTTCTAAATCCATAGAAATAACCGGACTTTGTCTTGTTGAAAAAAGAGGGGGGAAGAGTGGGATTTACAGGAAAGAACAAGGGTAAAAACAAGGGCCGGATATACGCTATTAATCACAGTAAGAAAAAACGGACCGTAAAAACCCCAGTACAAAGAGCTAATTTAATCGAGGATTTTGGGTTAGAGGGTGATGCGCATGGAGGACCGGGGAAAAGACAAGTAAGTCTATTGGCAATAGAGAGCATTAACCGGCAGATGCAATGTCTCAAGGTCAAAGAAAGCAATATCCTGCTTGCCCCGGGTGATTTTGCCGAAAATATTACTACCGAAGGTTTAGATCTTGCGCAGTTTGCGATTGGAGACAGGTTAACTATTGGCAGAGCGGTTATTTTAGAGATATCAAAGATTGGCAAAGAATGCCATAAACATTGCGAGATCTATAAAAAGATCGGAGACTGCATTATGCCGCGGGAAGGAATTTTTGCCAGGGTAGTAAAAGGCGGCGAGATTGCCGCGGGAGATGCGATCGTGGCAGAAAGACAAATAATTCATTCTTATTAGTTTTGGCTCACTTTTCATTATTACCTACAGGCAGACTACATTATTTCCAGTGACAAACGTCTCACCAGACTTAAAAAAATTAAAAACACCGCTATACTCACTCCTCGTGCTCTGTTAAATAATTTTTAATAGGACAACAAAGCACGGCATCAATCAAAAATCGAAAATAGAAAAAACTGGTCCTCACACAGAGCCGCCAAGCACACAGAGAAAATCTCTAAAAAATAGAAAAAAACAGCGCAGCCCTTGAAAAATGGCAAAGATATGGTATATTTTTAGGACTTAATATTAATATTTAAAATATTTTATTAAGTTGTTTAGTATATTGCAATGCAGAGAATTACAAAATTCGAAGATTCGAAAATTAAAAGGTCTAACTGTTCACCTTGCGTCAAAGCTGTAAATAGAACAGGTTAAATATATCTTTGAAACTAAAGGTAATGCCCCACCTTGGGATGTGGGATTAGGTAATAATACAGGCAGGACAGAGGTTGAACCGTTCAGTCTGGTGTTAGCAGAAATCCGGCAAAAAATAGAAGCAGGAGAACTTCCTGAGAGAGGTATTCAGGCAAGGCGCTTAAACAAGAGTCCGGGATATGTTGTCAGAATAGGAGAAGGTATTACAAATAAAGAAGCGCTTAATTCCAGCAGGCTAAAGAGCATTCTGGAATGGATAGCTGAATATAAACAACAGGTCTATGTTGTTATAGAAGGCAATCCGCAAGAATTAAAGAAAACTCTGGGAAAATTAGAAAAGGTGAACGATGGCAAAAGGCTTTTTGTTATACAACATATAGGGAATGAGTTAATTGTTATTCCTCAGGGTGGTGCAGCCCCCAAGACTGCGTGACCTAACAGGGTGAAAGTCCCTGTAGATGTAATTGCTTATTTGACATCATAGCAATATCTGACTTTTGTCAAAGGTGACAAAGACCGAGGAAAGCTCAGAAGTAAACGGAGACAATAGGTCTC
>JBDRCZ010000028.1:0-17604 GCA_043821285.1 Candidatus Omnitrophota bacterium
CTCACGTACCGCTTTAATTGGCGAACAGCCAAACCCTTCCCACCTACTTCAGCGGGAGGATGCGATGAGCCGACATCGAGGTGCCAAACCGGGTCGTCGATGTGGACTCTTGGACCCGATAAGCCTGTTATCCCCGGAGTACCTTTTATCCGTTGAGCGACGGCAATTCCACTCTACACCGCCGGATCACTATGTCCTGCTTTCGCACCTGCTCGACTTGTAGGTCTCGCAGTTAAGCTCTCTTATGCCTTTACACTCGAAGTGCGATTGCCGACCGCACTGAGAGAACCTTTGAACTCCTCCGTTACTCTTCAGGAGGAAACCGCCCCAGTCAAACTGCCCGGCTGGCACGGTCCCCGTTGTTGATTCAAACAATCGGGTTAGGATCCTAACACAATAAGGGTGGTATTTCACCGTTGGCTCCATGAAACCTGACGGTCTCACTTCACAGCCTCCCACCTATCCTACACATATCGGGTCAAAACCCAATACCAGCGTACAGTAAAGGTTCCGGGGTCTTTTCGTCTAGCCACGGGTAACCGGTATCTTCACCGATACTCCAATTTCACCGAACCCCTCATTGAGACAGCGCCCATGTCGTTACACCATTCGTGCAGGTCGGAACTTACCCGACAAGGAATTTCGCTACCTTAGGACCGTTATAGTTCATGTTTTTCCCTATGTCGCCATAAGGCATGGATCATATCTTCATCCGCCAAAATTATTGGCGGCGCTGGCGTGTGATCTCTGAGGGGCTAATCCCAAATACTTGGAACAGCTTCCCTGCTGATTGACCGCACTGAAGCGTTTTTACTATAAATTTTAAATTTTTCCGCAGAAGCGGATCCGCCTCTGGTACAGAATTGTAATTTTTGTTTATAGTATCTTCAGATACACGGTTATTCCAGCATACAGCCAGGTTTTTTTCAAGAATTACTTCTTGAAGCCGCAACATTTGTTCGTCTTTTTACGCAATACTCAATACGCACGACGAAATACGTTTTCACGGCCGCCGTTTACTGGGGCTTCGGTTCAAAGCTTCTCCACCCGAAGGCGAATAACCTTTTCCCTTAACCTTCCAGCACCGGGCAGGTGTCACTCCCTATACGTCGTCTTGAATCGACTTTGCAGAGAGATGTGTTTTTGCTAAACAGTCGCCTGAGCCTCTTTGCTGAGATCCCGTTAGGCTAGATCGCAAGATTTTCACCTATCAGGACACCCCTTCTCCCGAAGTTACGGGGCTATTTTGCCGAGTTCCTTAACGAGGGTTATTTCGAGCGCCTTGGCATACTCTGCCTATCTACCTGTGTCGGATTCCGGTACGAATAACTAAAGTACTCACTTAAGTGTTTTTCTTGTCAGTGTAGCATCAGTCAGTTCGCTCGCTCCGTAGATTGAACTCCCTAACGCCCCTTGTTCTGATTACTCAGAACTACAGGCTTGGACCCAGACATCCAATGCTGGGCTGACCTAGCTTCCTGCGTCCCACTTAAGCTGATAACGTGCTTTAGTTAGTGCAGGAATATTAACCTGCTATCCATCGCCTACGCCTGTCGGCCTCGGCTTAGGATCGACTAACCCTGGGCGGATTAACCTTCCCCAGGAAACCTGAGATTTTCGGCGAACTCGTTTCTCGCGAGTTTTTTCGCTACTCATTCCGGCATCATCACTTCTGATATCTCCAGCACTCCTTACGGTATGCCTTCACCGTTATCAGAACGCTCCCCTACCACTCCTCAGGACAAATAATTTATTTTGTCTTTTATTATGTTTACTGCTGACTGTTTTTAGCTTACAGTCAATCATTATTGTTTAATTATTTGTAGTTATAATTTCACTGTAAGCTGTAGACAGTATACTGTAAACTCAGTCAAAATTTTAATTTTGCCTGAAGAGTCCGCAGCTTCGGTTATAAGCATAAGCCCCGATCATTTTCGGCGCAAAACTCCTCGACCAGTGAGCTATTACACACTCTTTAAATGATGGCTACCTCTAAGCCAACATCCTGGTTGTCTGCGAAGTTTAACATCCTTTACCACTTAGCTTATCATTAGGGACCTTAGCTGGCAGTCTGGGCTCTTTCCCTCTCGACTATAGAGCTTATCCCCTATAGTCTCACTCCTACAGTAAGGTGCAATGGTATTCGGAGTTGGATTGGGTTCGGTAACCTGGTAGGGTCCCTAGCCCATTCAGTACTCTACCCCCATTGTCCATTTTGTAAGGCTAGCCCTAAAGCTATTTCGGGGAGAACCAGCTATTACTGAGTTTGATTAGCCTTTCACTCCAACCCACAACTCATCCCTGAATTTTTCAACATTCTAGGGTTCGGACCTCCAGTTGCTGTTATGCAACCTTCATCCTGGCCATGGGTAGATCACTCAGTTTCGGGTCTACTTTATGTAACTAATCGCCCAGTTAGGACTTGCTTTCGCTACGGCTCCTCCGCTTAAACGGATTAACCTTGCAACACAAAGTAACTCGCCGGATCATTATGCAAAAGGCACGCCGTCAGCCATTTTTTTTGCCAAAGGCAAAAAACATAGGCCTACGACCGCTTGTAGGCTTTACGGTTTCAGGTACTATTTCACTCCCCTTCCGGGGTTCTTTTCAGCTTTCCCTCACGGTACTTTGTACACTATCGGTCACTAATTAGTATTTAGCTTTGGCATGTGGTCATGCCTGTTTCCTACGGGGTTCCACGTGTCCCGTAGTAATCGGGTATCTAATCCAGCTTATGTATTACATATTTTACATACAGGACTGTCACCTTCTATGGTTGTTCTTTCCAGAACATTTTGCTATATGAATACATAAGCCGATACTGCTGTATCAGTATCCGACCAGACCCCGCAACCCCAGAAACACAACACACACAGGTTATCACATGTTTCTGGTTTGAGCTGTTTCCCGTTCGCTCGCCGCTACTTGGGAAATCACTATTGTTTTCTTTTCCTCAGGATACTAAGATGTTTCAATTCTCCTGGTATTGCCCTGTAATGCTATGTATTCACATTACAGTACATGGACATTACTCCATGTAGGTTGCCCCATTCGGAATCCTGCGGGTCAAAGATTGTTTGCATCTTACCGCAGATTATCGCAGCTTACCGCGTCCTTCATCGCCTATTAGTGCCAAGCCATCCACCATAAGCCCTTATTAGCTTGACCAAAACTCGTTTATAAGATACTCAGCTCGGCTATGCAGTTGTCAAAGAACAAAGCCACAGATGTCATAGTAAAAATGCATCTGCTTTACCTCAGATTATACTGAGTTAAAAGTGTAGTTACACTGGTTATTATTAAAAGCTGCCAACTATGGCAGCAAATGGTCCGCGATATGTTGCTTCTGCCTTGTCATCGCCATCTGCCCCATCTACAGACAAATATCTATACCCGGCAGAAACGCGTAAATTTTCAAAAACATCATAACTTATTGCACCGGTAAAATCAATCAGGGTAAAATCCGCATCTCCGATATTTATGCTTATACCTGTTATGTCACCGCTGATGGCAAAATTAAACATGTTATAAAATGGCCGCAGTTCGACCGCGACTCCAATAAACGGTATCGGCGCTTTAATTTCTTGAGTTTTTGCGCCTAATGTGACCGTATTTAGTTCAGCGGATATTTCGGCATATTTTATACCTATTTGCCCATATAAATCATAATAATCAGTACCTAAAAAACGATTGCTGTATTTACCCTCAATAACAGTTAAATCTAACTTCGAGTCAACTGCAGTTCCTACAGGATAAGTGTCTCCTTTATAATTAAACTGCTGGGTTACACTTTTCGAACCTTTATTGGCAACGTTAAAATACGAAGCAGTTAATTTAGCATTAAAAAGCCGGTAGGCAATTGTGACATTGGGAATGTTTTCATGATCGTCAATGCCAAGATCAGTATTTAACTCGATATTTGTCCCAACGATTGCTGCCTCGGTTACCTGAACTTTTCCTTCAAATTCCGCAAGCCAATAATTTATTTCTCCATCCAACCGTGTATCTACACTTTTTGCCTGGGCAGTTGTGGTAATTAATATAACGATAATTAAAGCTAAAATATATTTTGATAACTTCATTGTCTTGTCTTTTTGAACAATAGAACAATTGAACATTTGACCGTCCGCCTCAGGCGGACTCTGATTTTTGCGCGTTGCGCAAAAATCTGGTGGAGATGGCCGGACTCGAACCGGCGGCCCCCTGCTTGCAAAGCAGATGCTCTCCCAGCTGAGCTACATCCCCCCCAAAAATTACGCAGTAATTTTTGAAATCCAAATGTCAAAATCCAAATTCCAAATATTTAAGTCATTTTTGAATTTTGTCATTTGTCATTCTGATTTTTGACTTTGTCAAAAATCAGTGGTGGGCCCATCTGGGATCGAACCAGACACCCCCGCGTTATCAGCACGGTGCTCTGCCGACTGAGCTATGGGCCCCATTGATGCAATGCAATTTACTTCTTATGGAGCCCTGACTCTTATTACAACTTAGGGAGCCTGAAGCCCCTCCCTTTATTTATCACCAGGGAAAAATTAGATAGCCAAGGTTCGGAGAATTAATTTTGTGTTAATTTAGAAAGGAGGTGATCCAGCCGCATTTTCCAATACGGCTACCTTGTTACGACTTAGCGCCAGTCACCAGTTTTACCTTCGGTCCGCTTAAAGCGGAACTTCGGGTACCCCCGGCTTCCATCGCTTGACGGGCGGTGTGTACAAGGCCCGGGAACGTATTCACGGCGACATATCTGATTCGCCATTACTAGCGATTCCGACTTCATGAAGGCGAATTGCAGCCTTCAATCCGAACTGAGACTGGGTTTTTGAGATTAGCTTCACCTTGCGGTTTTGCAACCCTTTGTACCAGCCATTGTTGCACGTGTGTAGCCCAGGGCATAAGGGCCGTACTGACTTGACGTCATCCCCACCTTCCTCCAGTTTATCACTGGCAGTATTCTTAGAGTGCCTTCGATTCTTTCGAACTAAAGTAGCAACTAAGAAAAGGGGTTGCGCTCGTTGCGGGACTTAACCCAACACCTCACGGCACGAGCTGACGACAGCCATGCAACACCTGTGTATGCTTTCCTTGCGGACTCGTTCCCCTTTCGGTTCACTACTACATACATGTCAAGCCCTGGTAAGGTTCCTCGCGTAGCGTCGAATTAAACCACATGCACCACCGCTTGTGCGGGCCCCCGTCAATTCCTTTGAGTTTCATCGTTGCCGACGTACTCCCCAGGTGGGGCACTTAATGTGTTAACTGCGGCACAGATTCTTTATGAACCTACACCTAGTGCCCATCGTTTACGGCTAGGACTACCAGGGTATCTAATCCTGTTTGCTCCCCTAGCTTTCGCATTTCAGTGTCAGTTTCGAACCAGAGAACCGCCTTCGCCACTGGTGTTCCTCCCGATATCTACAGATTTCACCCTTACACCGGGAATTCCGTTCTCCTCTTTCGTACTCAAGCTAAGTAGTTTCAGACGCAGTTCTCAAGTTGAGCTCGAGGATTTCACATCTGACTTACTTAACCACCTACATGCCCTTTACACCCAATAAATCCGAACAACGCTTGCCACCTCCGTATTACCGCGGCTGCTGGCACGGAGTTAGCCGTGGCTTCCTCTGCCCGTACCGTCATCCCATCGGTTTATTCAACCTTTGGATTTCTTCCGGGCTGACAGAGCTTTACAACCCGAAGGCTTTCATCGCTCACGCGGCGTCGCATTGTCAGGCTTTCGCCCATTGCAAAAGATTCTCGACTGCAGCCTCCCGTAGGAGTCTGGGCAGTGTCTCAGTCCCAGTGTGGCTGACCATCCTCTTAGACCAGCTATCCGTCGTAGCCTTGGTAGGCCATTACCCTACCAACTAGCTGATAGTACGCGGGCCACTCATCAAGCGCTAGCCCCACAAGGGGTCGCCAGCTTTTACCTCATAAACTTATGTTTACGTGGTCTTATCTAATATTAGCACACCTTTCGGTGTGTTATCTCAGTCTCGACGGTATGTTACCCACGTGTTCCTCACCCTTTTGCCGCTATCCCGAAGGATCGCACGACTTGCATGCCTAATCCACGCCGCCAGCGTTCGTTCTGAGCCAGGATCAAACTCTCCGAAAAAATAGGGAAAGATTAGCATTTGCTAATCTTATTACCTTATCGCTTGGCTATTTAATTTACAAAGAACTAAACTAAATAAAAAAACATTGCCATAGCACACAATGTTTTTATTTTCTCAAAGAAACATACATTAACCGATTATCTATTGAAGCGAGGCGATATTGATCACCTTCTCCCTATTTAAGGATTTGCTTCTAATACTATATTTAGATGCTTATTCTAATGGTAATATATATATACCACTATTTTTAAAATTTGTCAAGTCTTTTTTTTAAAATTATTGCCTGCGGCACTAATTTTGTATTTACCTTTTCTTTAAAAAAGAAAAGGTAATCCAAAAGAAGATTAGCTGGTTTAATAAAATACTTTTTTACCACCATAATATTTGTCATAGCCATGGTGAATCATTTAAGGAGTGGTTTTTCATCCGCCAAAAAATCGCGTCAGCATTCCCCTTTTGTACTAAAAAATTATCGAAGATCCGGCGTAGCAGAGCTGAAACCCATTTCGCTTATTTTGTCGGAAAATGCACGCATTTTCCGGATATAAATTTCTCCCGTTTCCAGAGACGGGAGAAATTTATGGAGTGTATTGTGCAATGTATGTAACAAATGTTTCCGTCCTAGGTTGACCGCGAAATGTCCAGGTAACATTTACGGTCACAATTCTTAAATTGTTGGTCATGCCATGAGGTACTACCGTTACTCCCCAAGTGTAGTTTGGATATTCAGTATAGTTTCCATTAGTGCCATCATAAGTTATTGATTGATTATACCCATCCGCTTTTATTTCTTCTATGCGTCTTTGTGCAACAATTGCCGCGGTAGAAATATCTACTGTTTGTTTTGTTGCATCCAGACCCACAGGAAATAAATTTACCAGCCCTAATATCCCAACCGCTAAAATTGATAATGCGATCAAAATCTCAACCAGGGTAAATGCCGTTTCTGACTTCCATCTAACTTTTTTAAATTTATTATCCATGTCTGCCCATAGGTTCTTTAAATAATTCCACAGGCCATGGCGAAATTTTGTCTATAGTCTATGATCTATGGTCTGTTATCTGTAGTCTACAATTTATTTTGCTTCTTTCGCCGCTTTTTCCTGAGCAATAATCTTTTCGGCGATTCTTCCCGGTACTTCTTCATAATGCGTAAAATGCATACTATAGGAGCCCCGGCCCTGGGTTAATGAACGCAGGTCAGAAGCATATTTTAGCATCTCAGCTTGTGGTACTTCTGCGGTAATTACCTGATAATTTGTTTTTGAATCAATCCCCATAATTCTCCCGCGTCTTGAATTTAAATCGCCATTTACTGCACCGGTCATCTCTTCAGGAACAATTACCGATACTTCCATTATTGGCTCAAGCAAAACAGGACCGGCCTCCTGTACCGCCTTTTTAAATGCCATTGACCCGGCAATCTGAAACGCCATATCCGAGGAATCTACGGTATGGTATGAGCCATCATAAATCGTCACCCGTACGTCGACTACAGGATAGCCGGCAATTACCCCTTCTTGCATTGCATTTTTAACACCTTTTTCAACCGAAGGAATGTACTGTCTGGGTACCGCACCTCCAACTACCTTATTAACAAATTCAAAATCTTCGCCGTGCGGCAGCGGTTCTAACTCTAACCATACATCGCCATATTGTCCGCGTCCGCCTGATTGTTTTTTGTATTTTCCCTGGACCTGAACCTTTTTTTTAATTGTTTCCTTATATGGAACCTTAGGTACCCCAACCTCGACCTCTACTTTATACCGCTGTTTCAAATGCTGAATCATAATTTCAAGATGCAGGTCACCCATCCCGGAAATAATCAGTTCTTTTGTTTGCGTGTCACGTCCAACTTTAAACGCCTGATCTTCTGCCGCTAACTTATGCAGTGCCTGAGAAATCTTTTCTTCATCCTGTCTGGTCTTTGGTTTTAATGAAAACGAAATTGCCGGTTCGAATTTTTGTGTTTCTTTGAAAATTATCTGGTGTTTATTATCAGATAATGAATTATTAATTTCTGTATCTTTTAACTTTGCCACACAGGCAATATCACCCGCACTAATCGTGGCTACCGATTTTTGTTCCTTTCCCTGCAAAATGTATAATTGACCAATTTTTTCTTTTGTCTGCTTAGTTACATTATAAAATTCAGTATTTGACTCCAATGTTCCGGTAAATATTTTAAATAAGCTTAATTGCCCGACATAGGGATCAGAGATTGTTTTAAACACAAAGGCACTGAAGGGAGCATCGGTTGATACGGCAAGCGGTTTTTCTTCTTCTTTATCTGGTTCTTTAACAAACATCTGAGGTCCTTGCGTGGGATCCGGTAAAAAATTAATAACCGCATCTAACAGCTCCACTGTCCCAATCTCTTTCTCTGCAGAACCGCAAATCACCGGAATTAATTTTCGGGCAATTACGGCATTGCGTACACCCTGAATTATTTCTTCATTTGATAATTGTTCACCGGCCAGATATTTTTCTATTAATCTATCGTCACTTTCGGCAATTGTGTCAATTAGCGACTCTCTGAACTTTTCCGCAAGCGCTTGATCTTGCCCGTTCAATTTATCAAACCCTTCTTTGGTAAGTAAATTTATGTTTTCTGAAAAGGAAGTTTGTTTTCCAAACGGGTAATAAATCGGCACACAATTTTTTCCAAAACGTTCGTTTATTTCTTTTAGGATTTTCGTAAAATCTGTATTTTCCTTATCTAATCTGTTTACAAAAATAATCCGTGCCAGGCCGCGATTATTCAGCATGCTCCACATCCGCTCGGTGCTAACCTCAATGCCGGATGTAGCATTAATTAGCAGTATTGCCGCATCCACGGCACGTAATGCTAAATAGACTTCGCTGATAAAATCAGAATATCCCGGTGTATCCAATAAATAGATAAATTTATCCTTCCATTGTGCATTAAGAATTTTTGCCGTAATCGATATTTTTCTTTCAATCTCTACCGGGTCATAATCGGATAACGAAGTGCCGTCGTCTACTTTACCAAATCTGGAATTAGCGCCGGTCTTATGTAATATTGAGTCAACTAATGTCGTTTTACCACATTTTGAGTGCCCAAGAAAAGCAATCGCTCTTAGCTTATTAACAGAAAAACCCTCCATAATAAAAATCTCCTTTCTTATAAAAAAATTCCTTTGTAATTTTTTTATCCATTTTAAAACTGCCGTGTTCAAACTTTCCCTCAACAATATCACCCAACAAGAAAGACACAGGTAATAGTCAAGTTTATCTCTAATATTTATTTCTGAGTACCGGCAGGTATTAGCTTATTGTAGCAAAAACTTCTAAATTTGTAAAGGTTTTTTGATTACTACGCTTTTTTGTGTAGATTAAAATGGTTTCCGGTTGTGATTAGGCTGTGCGGTAGGGTGTTTGGCAATCTTTACAGTTATGTCATCAATAATTGCATAAACACAGGGAATAACGATTAATGTCAGGGTACTGGCAAAAAACAGCCCCCAGGCAATCGTCAAGGCCATGGGACGGACAAACGGGTCAAATCCGCCGATACCGTATGCCGTGGGCATTAGTCCAAAAACCGTAGTCACGGTAGTAAGGATTACCGGACGGAAGCGGCTGACACCCGCTTCCTGAATAGATTCACTTCTGCTTAACCCCTGTCTCCTTAACCGATTAATATAATCCATAAGCACGATTGAGTCATTAACCACAACCCCGGCTAAACCAATCAAACCTAACAATCCAATAAAACTAAACGGTTCTTGATGTAAATAATAGGCAAAGATTACGCCGATAATTGAAAATGGGATAGTCAGCATTACAACCAGCGGTTGAATCAATGAACGGAATTGCGTTGTTAAGATTATGAATATAAGAAAAAATGCAAAGATAAACGCTCTAAACAAACTTTTAATTGATTCCATCGTCTGTTCCTGTTCACCGCCAAAGCGCAGTGTATATCCTATATATCTATCCGGGATGTCTTTAAATTTTTTATTTAAAAGCTGGGCTACTTGTAAAGGAGTTGTTTTTTTCTTATCAATATTTGCCTGAACGACAATCATGCGTTTACCGTCTAAATGCTGAATGTTGGATATCCCTTTTTTATATTGCAATCTGGCAATATTCTTAAGCGGGATTAATTTCCCTTTGCTATTGGGGATAAGGATTTCATTAAAAGCCGAAATACTATTGCGTAATTCTAAAGGGAAGCGCACCAAAACATCTATTTCCTCTTCTCCGGCTTTTACCTGTTGGATGGAAGTGGCAACTCCGCCGGCAAACACATTACGAACGGTTGCTGCGACGCTCTGGTAATTTAACCCGGCTTCATGTAATTTATCCCGGTCAATATCAAGATTGATTTCTTTTTTCCCTAAATCAAATGTATCCGCGATATCATATACCCCTGGGATCACGGAAAGATAATTTTTAATCTCGCTGGCAATTTTTTGAATAATCTCGTGTTTTTCGCCGCGGATTTTTATTTCCACGGGCTTACCTACGGGCGGACCGGTCGCATAAGATATTGCCTCAAGTTTTTCAAAGCCCTTTATTTTTTTTAGTCCTGACTGCAGACCGTCAATAATTTCACTGACCGTGCGTTTCCTCTCTTTTAATGGTGTAAGATACACGGTTATTTGTGCAAAATGCGAACCGTTTTTATCCAGGGCCGCGTGGCCGTGTTCATCTGAGATTCTGCCGACGGTGGTCATATATGAATCTAATTCTTTTTCCGGCAGTGCGGCAACTAATTTTTCCACCGGACCAAGCAATTCATTAGTTCTATCTAAAGGCGTGCCAATTGCCGTTTCTGCTTGAATAAAAAACTGCTCGACACCATGGTCAGGAAAAAGTTTTACTGGTATTTTTCGAACGGCAAAAATAACCGAAGAGACAAATATAACAAATGTAAAAGCAACAATAAAATAGCGGTGAAACAGCGCCCAGTTTAGCAGGCTGCTATATTTAGACTTAATATATATAAACCACTTTTTATGTGCCCGGTCAGTAACTCCCTGCGGAATAGGCTGGGCAAAATCAGCCATGTGTGCCGGCAGCATAATAAAGGCCTCTATTACGGAAGCAATTAACGCAATAATCACAATCAGCGGCATTTGTTTTATGAATTTTCCCATTATCCCGGACATAAATAAAAGCGGTGAAAATGCGGCAATTGTGGTTAGTACTGTTGCCAAAACCGGCAGCATAAATTCCGCCGCCCCTTTAATCGCGGCTTCTCTGGGCGCAATCCCTTTTTCGATATAATGCATGATATTTTCGGCAATAATAATCCCGTCATCAACCAGCATCCCTAATACCATAATCAGCGCAAACATTGAAAGGAGATTTATGCTGATTCCTAAATAAAGCATCAGACAAAAAGTTATAAAGAATGCAATGGGTATGCCCAGTGCGGTTAAAATAGCGGTAATCGGTCTTAAAAATATCAACAGAACAATAATCACAAATATAAAGCCAAATATTCCGTTAGAACGCAGCACATTCAACCGGCGTTTAATGTAGTAAGATAAGTCATTACTTAAAACAACGTGTAATTCCGGGTGATTTTTTTGGAATTTTTCAATAATCTTTCTGGTATATTCCGTCAAGCGGATTACATCACCCTTTTCTTTGGCCATGGCAACAAGGGAAATTGCCCGGCACCCATTAACCTTATTGATTACATTCTCGTCTTCAAAAGAATCAATTACCCGGGCAACGTCTCGAATGCGCAAACTTTCACCGGCATCATTAGACCTGATAATCACATCGGCAATTTCTTCCACAGCAAAAAACTCACCTACGGTTTTAATATAAAACTCATCGCTTGTTGTGCTGATTTTTCCCGCGGGCAGGGTAATATTGCGTCTTTGTAATGCCCCCATGATTTCCTCAAGCGAAACGTAAAAGCTGCGCAATTTATCCGGGTCAACCTCAACCCAGATCTCGCGGTCGCGATACCCCTGGCGGCTAACCCGGGCCATATCCGGAAGCTCTTCCAGTTCTTCCTGCAGCCCTTCGACATATCCTTGTAATATATTTTCCTCAATATCCGCAGCAATTGAAATTTTAAGTACCGGCTGCTGTTTTGTTTCTAACTCCAGGACAACCGGTTTATTCGCATCCTGCGGCAAATTCGCTGTTTGGTCTATAGCCCGCTGGATATCATTAACAGTTTTATTTTTATTTTTTAATTCAGGATCAAGCTGAATAGTAATTAAGGAAACACCCTCATATGACGAGGAAATAATCTGATCAATGTCGTCAACTTCATTTAATTCTTTTTCCAGGGGGGTAGTGATTAGTTTTTCTACTTCTTCTGCAGAGGAGCCGCGGTAGGTTGTGGTGATTTGTACAATATCCCAGGAAACATTGGGAAAGGCATTTCGTTGCAGGTGCAAAACCGAATAGAGTCCGCCGGCAAAAATAAAAAATGTTAATAAATTCACCAGCATTGAGTTTTTAACGGAAAATTCTGCAAGTTTTTTCATAAAAAAATTCCCTTTTATGTCGTGTCAAGTAAAGTGTTAGTAACCAGTTCCAAATCAATTAACGCTGTCTGGTAATCATACAATGCACTAATATATCCCAGTTGTGCACGTAATGTGTCTTGGCGAAAGCGTACTAACTTATCCGTATCCGAGCGTCCGGATTTAAAACGCTCCCATTCTTTTTCATACTTTTTATTCTGCAATTGCCATATTTTCTGAGACATCTCTACTGCCTGTATTGCTAAATTGATTGCATTTACCGCATCATTGACCTCAATCATGATTTTGCTTTCCGTCTTTTTCAGCTCAATAAGCGATTTTAGCTTTTTTAGTTGTTCCTTCAAATACTCTGATTTTGCCTGATTATTTTCCAAAGAAAAACTAACCGATACTCCAATAAGGTAATTAGTATAATCCTCGGAACTGAGCTCTGCAAAAGAATCTTTAAAATCCGCCGCCAGTCCATTACGGTTAAGGGTCGCAAATAAGTCAATCTCCGGCCAACGGGCATTCTTTTTCATTTCCAGGTTGAGATTGCCGGATTGCAGATTATTTTTTGCCTGTAGATAATCACGGCGGTTGTTGAGGGCGGTAATAATCCATTGATTAAAATCAAAATTTTCATTTTTAAAATCAAATTTATCCTCCGGGATAATGGTTATATTTTTCCCCAGATCGAGACGAAATCTTAACTCGTTCATTGCTGAAGATAAAGCCTGCTGGGAAAAAAGAACATTACGTTTCAATTCTTCCATGTCAGCTTCAACCGCAAATAGTTCAGACTCTTCAACCGTTCCCATTTCGAAATTTTTACGAAATTGCTTAAAAAGTTCCTCAGCAATTAAGACTATTTCCTTTTGCGCAGTAAGCGATTCCAAGGCATAAACCATGCACCAATAAGACTTTTTAACTGCGGCCAGTTCCCGTTCTATTTTATTGAGACTCGTATACCCGGAATTATCAACCGCAAGTCTGGCAATCTTCACCGTGTTACGGTCAGCTAAGCCAAGAATATTTTTTCCGACCGGCTGCTCAAGGGATAGGCTAAAAATATTTTCATGATACGGATTTAAGGCAGCAAACAACGAGTCGCTCGTATCTTTCTTATGCTCAAGACCCAAAGACATCAGGGTGCCGGAAGGAAGTTTTTTATGAAAACTGATATTTTGCAGCACGGTAGTCTGTTCACTGCCCAAAAACGTGCTGGATTTTTTTAGTTTATTTTTATTATAAGAATAATCAGCAGATATCATCGTATCATAAACAGCCCCGGCCGCAAGTAAGTCTTTTTCAGAAATACTTTTTTCAATCTTAAAGATTTTAATATCAAAATTATTCTCCATGGCCAGACGCAGGGTGTCTTCCAGTCCAAGCGTAATTTCCTTTTGACCTTCGGCATAAAGGCGGCTTACGCTAAAAAATAAAAACATAAAATATATATATAATATTACTTTTCTCATCGTAATCATATATTTAGTGTTTTGCTAATAACATCCAATACTTCCCCAAATTTATCCAAATGGGTTTGCTCTAATTTTATTAAAATTGATTTCCATCGCTTATGAGCAATATTTTTAAAGTTAAGAACCATCTTTTGTCCTGCCGGAGTTAACTCCACAAGAACCTTTCGCCGGTCATGTGTATCTCTTAAACGCCGCACATATCTCTTGCGATAAAGTCTCGTTATTAGTCCCGTTGCCGTAGGCATGGCAATATTTAATTTTTCCGCCAACTCGTGCATATTTAAACTGCCGTGCTGATACATGACCATCAGGACAATAAACTGAGAATTACTGATACTTGTGTCGGAAAAAAACTCGAGCTGCACGCCACTAATCAAACGCGGCAAAATCCCGGACATTTTTGCGGCCACATTATTTGCACTATTGTGCATCATGTTCTCCTTAAATATAGCATATTCTCAAAAGTATGTATATTTTTTTAACAACCACAGATTTAAAAAAGTGGTTTAAATATCTTTTTAGCCACGGATTTACACAGATGTCGCACGGATTTTTAATAATCAAATCGTTTGACTTATTTTTTCAACCACAAATCACACTAATCATCCCGAATAAATTTTTTCCATTTTTATGAAACTTTGATACTACTTAGCATCGGCTATTATTTAGCTTTACCTAAAGATTAGCATATCCTAATGAATTTGTCAATATTTTTATATTTTTGCTGCGCAAAAATATGCGTTTATCCGCTACGCGGATAAAAAATACTCTATTATTTAAGAATTAAACTTAATTATTTCCTGTAGCAAGCTAGCGGGTGATATTTTGGAGGGAAAGTTTGAAAACCTTTGGTTTTCCAGCAACAATCTGAATGAGCCTAAAGATTCCTGATTATTTTTTCTGGCTCATTCAGATTGGGCTCATTTAGATTGAGTCAAATAATGTCCTTTCCGGTGCATTGGTAGTATTAAAACCCGCACGTTTTTCAAGCCAGCTGCAATATTCACAAGTATTGTTTTTTACGGGTATTGGGCCGGCTAATAATTTTATTGCCTTGGTAAACGTTTCTCTACCCTGCTGGGCATCGGCAGAAACTTTTACTGGTTCAATACTAAATTCTACCATCCCGCCATTTTTCACCTTATGGGGATAATAATATACCAGGTACGCATAATCTGGCGTTTTAAAACCATTTGCTTCAAGTAATAATAAGTAACAATCAAGCTGGTTGCCATAATATTTACGGGAATTACTATCCGGAGCAAAGCCGCGTGTCTTATAATCCAAGGGGATATAGCAATTATCCAAGACGATGCAATCATCCAGCGCCCCGGTAAGCATAGCATTTAATTTTTCATCAGCATACACCAGTCCTTTCCGCCAGTTGCGCCAATCTGACAAAAGTACCTGATCCGGAAAAAGTCTCCCGTCAATTTTATCTTTTATTTCCGGCGGCAAGGTTTGTGTCTTACGAAAAGAGTCAAAATATTCTTTAATAACCATATCCATCCCCCCAGGCAAAGACGGGAAAATTCCCCGCGGCCGTTGAATTTTTTTACGCATGTGCAGCCAGAAACAGCGCGGACATTCTAAAAAGATATTCAGGGTTGATGGTGATAATCTAAAATTTGGAGTCATAAACCCTCCCGTGGCAATTTAAGGTTATGTCAAACAATAAACCACAGAGTTAAATAACACAGATGATCACGGATTTAAAAATGTGGTTCAAATATCTCTTTAGCCACAGATTTACACGGATGTTGCACGGATTTTTAACAATCAAATCGTTTAACCTCTTTTTTTCAACTACCAATTGCACCAATTGTCACGAATAAATATGCTCCATTCGTGTTAATCTGTGTTCTTGGCATGCCGTGGTTTAAATATTTTTAGCCTCGTCTTTTTTATCCGTGTTCAATCAGTGTTAATCCGTGGCGCTATCTTTTTTTATCAGATTAACTATTTGCATAATCTGTGGTTATGCACAGTCCTTTCATATGATCTTTGACCCTATCTATTCAGCACCTGGCGGTACGTTATCATTTCTGACAGACCTTGTTGATTTAAGTGAATGGCAAGCTCCATTGGCTGGTTATCATATATCAGCAAATAAAACAAACACGTTGTTTTCATCTCTTTAGTTAACTCTTTTGCTGGAATACCCAATAAATTTTTTATCTCAACCGCTGTAAGCCCTTTGAGTTTAGCTGCGTCATCGATAAATACCGGAAATTTTTTATTGTTTTGCAGAGTAAAGGTTTGTATTGCTGGCAATATTTTTTGATTATTTTTTTCTTGTTGATACCGCACACTATTCTGACCAAAGGAAACCGAAAATTTTAGGCCATCATATTTTGGCCGATCTACAGAAAAACGTCTTTGTGCTGAATAAGACAATCTACAAAAACATAGTCCGGTGATGAGGATTAAAATAATCTTACGCATTTAGATATTTTTTTATTTTGGAAAGAAGTTCTTCTGATTCAAACGGTTTATGGATATAATCTTTAATACCCTCGGTAGAAAAAATCTCCTCAATATTTTCCCGTGCACTTAAAATAATTATCGGGATAGCCGCAGTTTCCTTTTTTGCCTGTAATTCTTTTACCGCCATATAACCATTCAAGTTTGGCATAATCGCATCCATGAGGATCAAATCTGGACGTTCTTCTTGTGCACAGCATACGCCGTCTACGCCATCTGAGGCAATTATAACTTGATAACCCGCATTACCTAAACGAACCTTTAAAAGCTCCTGAAATCCTTCATCATCATCGACAACCAGTATCTTTTTCTGCATTATATGAATTCCACGCTTATGACGGCCAACCAGCATAAATTTATTGGCTAAATCAGCCGTTTTTTGTGCGAATATTAAACTTTAGTATTCCCTGAGCAAGCTATCGATCGGGTAAAAGGTCTTTGTTTTTTACATCCGTCCATGCGAATGACCGGAAAATGATTGCATTTTCCGTGTATAAATCTCCCCCGCAGCAGGCTAATGGGGAAAATTTATTACGATTAGACAAATTATGTATTACTTAATTAATATTATATTTTACAGCATAACCCGATTATTGTCAATGATGTTTTGACCTCCCGCGGATAGCATGCCTGGTAGATTTATTATGCTACACACTTATCTCTAAATAAAAAATTTTCTTAGCTTGACCATCCCTGTAGCAAGACTACAGGGTATTTTGCCAAGCTGATGAGGCAATACAGCACCGGAAATTTTTTATCCATTTGAAAACCGTAGGTTTTTAAACTTTCCATCCAAAAGATCACCCTCTAGCTTGCTACAGGGAATAATCAAGTTCAAAAATCCCTTGACTAATGGGGCATTACAGATATGCGCATAGTTAATCTATGACGCCATATAACAACGATTAGTTGGAAGACTCATGACCTCCAGCAAAGCTGGAGGGTTGATTAAAGCCCTATAAGGGCTCTATTACTTGTTCCCCCAAAGGGGGTAACTATCAATTCATTCTTTTTTTATTTAAAAGCTGTTTCAAGTACCGTTCCTGTCGATCTCTT
>JBDRCZ010000029.1:0-123203 GCA_043821285.1 Candidatus Omnitrophota bacterium
TATTCGCATCGGTTACCTCCTGATTAGTTGGTATTATCAACCTTACTATATCAGGTTTTTATATGGTAATCGATGCTTTTTTATTTCCCCTTTAATTTTAACCCCTTACAGAATATCTGTCACATTAATTACGAAAGAACCATATTTTTGCTTACGCTATGGAAAAAAGTCGGCCCTCAGCTATGGAATTTTCCTTGACTTTGAGGGAACAAGAGCATTGGCATTTGTTGCAATGTTAGCTTATATGATTATTTATCACATCTGGGGAAAATGTACGCACCTGGATATTCCCTTAGAAGAGATTATCTCCAGAATTGAAGACATCCAAACAATTGAAATTAAGGTTGCGGAGAGGTGGATCCCAAAACTTCCTTCTGTATTAAGAAATGATCAACAGATACTTTTGGATGCACTTGAGATCCGTATGCCTAAAGCGATTAAGCATTGTTCTACTTGTTGACACGAAAAAATTAACGCTAAATATTTGTAACCATAAAGTAGTCAGCGTGTTATATGAAATTTACGGTCTTGATGATACGTAAGATCCGCTTCAAAAGCGCGAAGAATTTTCGGTTCTTAATTGCTGGGGAAAGGTAGCGTTTATTAGGGATAAAAAATCGGAAAACGTAAAGCGTTTTCCGTGCATGAAGATATCCCGCAGCTTGCTGCGGGGTAGATTCATTCTTCTTCGAAGAGGGTGTTTTTGCCGGTCAGGGCAGCGATGTATTTGTCGTCGTTATCGTCAAGTTTGGTAACCGTAGGGGAGATTACAACGTAGTTTACCCGCTGGTCTTCTAAGAGATAGGTTATGCCTTTGGTGTGAAATCCGCCGGTTACGAGTACGCCAATGTCCTGCTTTTCATCGGACATGTAGTTTAAGGTGTTATTTACCAGGTTGCGGTTGCGCCGGTCGGCAATGTCGTAAAAACTTTCCGCTACTTCAATGTTTTGGTCAATTATATTTAAATCTTTGGGTAAATCTACGGTAACCCCGTATTTTTTAGACTGGGCATAGATGAAATCGGTGAATTTTTTGGTCTTAAAATCATGCTTTTTTTGCTCATAATACTCCGCATCCTGCTGTAATAGTTTTGACCGGTAAAGTGCAGTTTGTACCTGGATGTTTTTTAGTAATACATCCAGCCGCCTCTGCCGGGTCTCGGTGTAGAGCTTTTCACGGTACTTTCCCTCTAATTTGTCCACCTCGAGCAAGAGGTCAACATGGCTGATGCTCTGGTAAAATTCCAAATAATTTAAATAGGCGTTAAAATTGGGATAGCGGTTGATGACTTCCTGTCCATGCGGGATGGTCTTTGCCATGGCAACTAATTTGGTATGATACTCATAAGGCGTCATCTGCTGAAGTTTAAAATTTACACTGGCGCTGACTAATGTCTGGAGATTATCTTTACTCAGTTTCTCGGTAAGGATTTTGACAATCTCTTCCCGCTCCTTATTTGCCTCCTCAAAATTAATATACTCTTTAGTCTTCACGGACTCACAGATATGCCGAATATTCGGATAAAATCTCAGCTCAATATCATCCTCCTTTTCCACGAGATAGGCAACATAATCCTCAAAAGGTACGGTGTTATTGCGATAAGCGGTAATATGCTCGTCTAATTCCATTAATTTCTCATTATAGATGAATGGTTTTAGGCGGCTTAGCGCATTTTCAATCTGGTGACAATAATGGCTTATCTTTTCGCGAAATGGCAGAGTCTTTAAAAAGGCATCTAAATTCTTGTCATAATCACTCTGCTTTTCCGCACCATAAAGGCTGATTGGCTGGGTGGTGGTAATGGCAAAATATTCCGTACCGTTTATGCGCGCCTTTTTCAGAAAATAATCCGCAACCTCTTCCTTAACTTTCGGGTCAGGGAGTTTTTGGTAAAAGGTGGTGTCAATCTTGCCCGAGCCGCCTTCAACACTAATCAGCCGCACATGGTATTTTTCGGTTAATACCTGCAGTATCTTAGAAATATTCTTTTGCGCCTCGTAATTACAGTGCAGGTCCTGAATATGCAGGATAAGTTTATCAGTAGACTGGCGGCTAAGATAGACTTTCTTAACCTGACCGATGGTTGGGGGGAGGGTAATCTTATTTGCTAACTCAAGTGCCGGGGTATTTACGACATGCGGCTTTGCCGGTTTAATCTCGCGGGTTTTTGGGGCTAAAAAACTGCCATTGCCGGCATTGGCATGATTAAGCAGTATAAAAGAGTAAAAAACTATCAGGCCGGTAATGATAATACATCTCTTGTATTTTTCTCTGTAGTAAGTCATTAAGCACCATCCCCTTTTTAATGACTTTTTATATTTTGACGAGTGATGAAACAGCAGGATATTTTAAAATATCCTGCTGTTATTATACCATGTTTTCAAACAAAGTGCATTATGCTCTGGAACCAACCTCTTTTTCTGTAACAAGCACGTTATTCATATCATCAATAACTATAGTCGGCTGTAATTCTGTCGTAAATGCTGCATTAATATCTTCCAACCTATATCCCATTTCCAGTAACGTTGCTATTATAGCTTGTGTAGGTTCAGTAGGTTGATACGCAGTTCCTAAAACTGCTTGCATGGCTGCCTGTTGAATTAATACATCCATGTTTAAAAGTGTTCCCGGACGAGTTTCAGAGCTAAACGAAATAACATATAAGCCCTCTCTTCTAGGTATATTACCAGTATCCGTTTCCGGCACTATATAAACAGTACTTTGTGGATGATATTGTTCAAGATACATATTATCCAACATTCCATAATCAAAACTCCCTACTGTTTCAACAATATCTTGCTCAAAGCGAATCCCTGAAAAAATATTCACATTAATATCCAGCAGTGCTAACATTTCTGTAGCAAGGATAGGATTACCGTTTTTGTCTTGCATTTCTTGAGGAACCAAGAGTTCCAATTTGAACCGCTTAGACATTTGTTCTAATGCCCCCTTAAACTCCGCAGAAAGTGCCGCATTTACCCGTCCTGTTACTTTTCCCTCTGTTACCTGGTCAGCTGCAGCAGTAAATATGGCTTTCGCATTAACTACAATTACATTAGCATCCTTTTTCTGTTGAGCACTAGGTGCAACAATACTCAGTACTGCTTTTGCTCTTTGATTAGTATCTGAGGATATATTTGCCATTACCGGATTTAGATCGGCTGCAATTGCTTGAGCTGTTTGCATAGCACCAGCACTAACCGAAGGTTCAACAATAGAAACAAGTCTTCCTGCGCCGGTTTCCGGATTTCTTACTACAGTAGAGAACCTTCTTAAATTTTCTGGTGAAGTACGCGCTAAAAAATCACCAGCTTGAGTTCTATCTGGATTAAACAAATCTCCGGCTAAGGTAAGTCTTGCTGTATTTACTCCAAATGTGTCTCTAACCGGCTGCGGTACCTGCTCTCCTTCTAAGTCAAATACTTGTTGCATACTATGCTCAGGAGCCATACCGCTTAAAGAGTCTACTACTTCTGCCATACCTGTTACAGCAACAATTCTTGTAAGCACGGTACCTTGATGTGCATCCACTTTTGCAGTGATAACACTTCTTACTTCTTGCGTAACTTGCTGCTTTGTTGCCTGATCAGGTGTAAATAATGCATTTGCAAGTGGTGTGTATTTTAAGTTTCTATGTTCTTCATAAGCTTCTGCAAAATTTTGTGCTCCTGGTGTTGGGGCTTTTTCACCGCCAACAAGGAGTGTTACAACTTCATGATGTGCTAAAGCAAGTTGTGTAGTTTCACCTGCACTCTCAAATAGCTCTCTATCAAGCGCCACATGCCTATTAGTTACACCATCTACTCTTGTTTCTTCAGAACCAGCAACCATATAATGTTCAGACCTCGTTGCTTCACCTTCTATTTGTCCGAAATCAAGTCCTTGGTCCAAGAGGTGTAATCCTAAACTTGCTTCTACGGAAGGTGCAAGACCTAAAAGTTCTGATGTTGAAAGTGATTCTCCCCTATCTAATCTTTGAGTTAACTGCCCCACCAATGAATTTTGTTCTTCTGTTAGAGGATTATTCTCTATAAACATTCTAAGTTTTTCCTTATATGCACCAGCTAATGCTGTTGATTGACCTGTAACAGTACGAGTAGGTAGCACACGACTTGCCATTGCAGTAAAAGCCTCTAAAGTTGGTGCATTGCCTACAGCACTTGGTCTTGCGTCTTCTCCTGGCTGTCGTCCTGCCTGTTTTGCACGTGCTTGTGTAATAAGTGTCTGACCTTCTGTCGCATCAAACACCTGTAATTTATCGCCTTCTATTTGTAAAACTATGCGCTCACCAACCGGTTCTCTGGCTTCACCTTGCACAATGCTCAACTCTACAATTTTTATTCCTGGAATATTTGCTCCTTCTGCTTGGAGCCGGGCTGCAACTTGTGGAATGTTTGTCTGAAAGTCTACTACCTCTCCTGCCTCATTTGTTGCTGGTATTGCTACCTCTGTTGGTCTTTCCGTAGAAGGTTGCTGTAAATATGCAGCCAAAGCATTAACCCATGCCTGAGCTCCTGCTGACATGGATACTCCTTCTTCTTGTGTAGCTACTGCTAATGTTAATTGTATTATCTGTGTTGGTAAATCAGCCCCTCTAGTAATTGCTACACCTTCTGGTAGTTGTTCTCTTGCTTCACGGCCTAAAAGATTATCTATTAAAGCCATTGTACCAACTGGTAAAAATTCATTGAATTTATCTAATATTGTCTCTTTGCCTTTTAACATCTCCATATATTCGCTCTTCACATTCTTGGTTATATAAGGAGTAATCACCATATAGGAAACATCTTTTTCGCGTAAGATATCTGTAACTGCCCGGGTATGGTACCCGCCAACAATCATGGCTGCGGTTTTGACGTTTTCTTTGTCTAATAATGCTAAGGTGTTTACTACCAAGGCATCGTCTCTTTTTGCCGCGGCATGATAGAATTGTTCCCATTGAGTAATGTTTTGGTTAATGGTGTTCATGCTGCTCGTGTCTAAGTCAAGGCCGTATTGCGGGGCGATGTTGTTGATAAAATCCATAAATGCCTCATCTGTAAAATCAGCCCGGTTTTCGGTAAAATAGACCATGTCTTTATTGATCATCTTCAGGGTAACCATCTTCTCTAATATCGAAAGCATCTTAAATAATTTGGATAGTTCCCGTTCTTTTGCATCAACAAACAAAGACTCTTTTAACGTCTCTTCTAACGCCTCAATATCATCAAATAACCTGCCGTTTTCAATCTTGTCATAAAGCGAGGCATATGCAATGTAG
The DNA here is from genome assembly GCA_043821285.1 of Candidatus Omnitrophota bacterium. GTDB lineage: Bacteria > Omnitrophota > Gorgyraeia > B26-G9 > JBDRCZ01 > JBDRCZ01. Next base: position 5,262 of record JBDRCZ010000029.1, read on the forward strand.
CGGTCAAAATTCTCAAAACCCTCATAGGCAATATTGTGCTCTAAAGCCAAGTCCTTTAAATAGGAACAATATGCTGCCGAGCTGATATGCGCGTTTTTAAAGGCAATGGTCATCTCGACTAATGTCTGCAATTGTCCTTTAGGAAGCGCGTTGGTAAGTAAAGATATGAGGTTCTTTTTGCCTTGCTCGGCAAGGTCAAAATCAATATTTTTTTCCAGCTCTAATGCTTCCAGCAAGGTGCTAAAAACTAACCACTCTTCCTTATTAATATTGCTCTTGTCAAGTTTTGAAGCTAAGTACCGGCAATAATCATTAAACCCGATTTTTGCCGCTTCATAATCTGCTTTTTTGTTTTCTATTTCCAGAAGTTCCCGGCTGTAAATATGTTCTTTTAACTGGTTAAACATGCCTTCAATTCTGGAAAAATAATTAAGGATATCTTTACTGCTGGTATCTAAGGTATTGAATGCAGCAAGATTATCCACGTATAACTGCATGTTTTCTATGCCGTAAACCTTAAGCGGCACATTAGAGATTGCTGCCGCATACTCAGAACCAGTAATCTCATTGTTCTTTAATAAGTAGTCAGCAACCATCTGCCGTACCTTGGCATTAGGGTAGGTGGATAAAACAAAGGTATTTAACCTTCCTGCACCACCTTCAAGCCCAATAACATTTACCCCATACACTTCTGCCAGGCGGTCGACAATTTTGCTGATTTTCTCCTGTGCCTCATAGTTGCAGTGGGCATCCTGTATGTGGATAACAAATTTGTCACCTGTGCCTTCATAGATTTCCTTAATCCGGCCCCAGCTGCGCGGGATGGAAAATTCAGTGATGTCTTTGGACATGCTAGCTGCTGCGGGTGCACTTACCGCGCCCATATTTACGGCAAGTACCGGGTTAGAAAATATCAAACCAAAAATCACTCCTAACGCTATTCCCCGAAAAAATGCATTGTGCTTCATTTTACTTCCTCCTCTTTTGGTCCGCCAGGTTATTTTGGCGGATATTAAGCGCTTCCTTTTTTAGAAGCTTGTTTTGTTTTTTACCGTCTATGTTATCGCACATCTTTTAATTTTCTTTTATTGCTATTAAACAAAAGTTTTTAATGTAATATAGCAAGTATAGCACATAAATGTGCGTTTGTCAAGGGTTGATGAAAATTTTTTTAATTTTCCAAATTATCGGTAAATTAGTGCTTTGTGTATTGAGTATTGTGTTTTGTGTTTTTTTATTTCGTGTATTTCGTGGTGAATTATCTTTTTCATATTTTCCCTGAGATTATTATAGACTTCCATCAATGAGCAAATAAAAATCAGTTATACCATAACCTTGTGGTAACCCAGCGCCGCCATATATACCCTTAGGCTGTGTATCTATAGGCATACTGCCACCTTTATTCCAGTTTTCCGGTCTCTTCTCATCAGTTGCTAATTCATATCCTATAATAATCAAAAGCGGCATGGTGCCAAGTTCTTCTGTTCTCGCACCTTCTTCATTAAGAATTCGCTCTTGAGCAACCATTACTTTAATTACCCCGCCGTTTTTATTCAACATCTGCATTATCTGTTTATATGTAAATTCATCAGCTATTGGCTGGGTCTTTTTCATTTGATTAATTCCATCACTAATCAATCCAGCAAGTAATTGTATTTTACATCCATCATTAGACGTGAACATACTCCCCATGTTCAAATGTACTGTGGTTCGATTATCAACTATGGAAACAATTACTGCATCCTGCGCTGTTTCTAATTGCCCAGGCTTGGTATCCACAAGGATAATGTCAACATCTTGAATTCCCCTGCCTTTTAAATTATTAATAAGTGTGTTTACATTATTTGATAATATAGTATCAGATGATGCCCCTATTAGTTGAGCATGTGGTACGTATACGTGTACTCCTTCCTGCTTTAATAAATTAAATTCTCCTTCTTTAAATTCCGCTACTTGTGGTCTATTTGCATTTTCTATAGCAGTTTTTATTCCATTTTCTAATTTTGGTAAGGCAGCGGCCTGATTCTGTGATAAGATATTTATAACAACACCACTAATACCGGCTTGTTTTGCTTCTGCTCTCATTGCAACTAAGTCATTACCCTTCAAAGCCACGGCAACTTTTATTGCAATTGGCATTCCTGCTTTAACGGTTGCTTCAACTGCAGCTTGAAGTATTATTGCCTGCTTTACCTCTCTTCTTGAAAGCACAGTTTCTAATTGTGCGCTTACATTTACACCTGATGCTTTCAATGCTTCCTTAATATTAATATTTTCTGGCTTGGTATTTTGTTCTAATGTTGTGATAATTTCTGAGCCAACTGCAGCTGCGGTAAATTGGATTGCGGCGGCAGCGATTAAGCTATCTACCACGGCCGGGGCCCTTTCTTGGATCAAACTAATGAGCTTACTACTCACGCCTGCTTCATAAAATGTATCTTGTGTTACCTCGTTGCCTTTCTTAATTCTATTTATAGCATTGGGTAAAGCTAATTGGACTGCTGCTGCAGTAATTACACAATCTAACATATCATACATAGAAATTATGCCTCTCATCTCTGGGCTCATGGTTACACCCATTGCTTGAAATGCCTGTGTTATTACAGTTTCTACTTCTAGTTTTGCTATTTCTACCCCCCTCCTTAACTGGTCAACAATTCCTGGGAGGCTAACTTCTTTCCCCAGTTCGAGTACCGCGGCCTTTGTTAGCTGTGGTAATAATGTTGTTTCATTGGCTTTAACCATTTCAACTGCAGCATTACTTATTTTTCCTTGCTCTGCCTTTCGCTCTAATGCAGTAACCGTTATTTTCTTGTCTCCACGCAGGATAGCCACCGCCTGAGGTAAGAGAACGGTTACACTCTCTATCCTACGTTGCAGTTCACCTTCAACTGAAGTAACAATATCCTGCCTATTCTCCGGATTATAAATATTATTATCCTTAAAAAATTTATTTATGGCATATAATGTGTTACCTGACATAGAATATTTAATTAATAACTGTACCTGTTCTAAGGGAGTCACACCTTCATCTAATAAATCTGCACTAACATGCGCTGCTAATAAGTAAACAATCAAATTTTCTCCATGACCCGTTACTACACCTTTGGTAAATCTATCTTCGACAGTTCCTTTAGGATCATCTGGCTGCTCAGCCGGATCAATAAACTGAGCTTGCGGCGGTGTAAATCCCATGCGCGGCTTATGTCCTGTATCTCTTCCACCTACCGGCACTAGTTCAAAGCCTTCTGCTGCATTGCGTAATGCTTCTACAATCAGCGGCCACTGTATTGCTAATTTTGGAGTGCGGCTTTCTTGTGCAGCAGTTACTAAAGCGGCTTTTATTCCGCTTAAAACTTCATCCCTATTATTAGGATCAATCAGCCATACTATTGTATTATCACCAATTGCCGCTAATACCTGGCTAAACTTTATTTTTAATTCTTCGCCTGGTTCTATGACTTGTTGTAATACAGGCACCGCAATTTCTACTGCCGCCTGGATTACTGCCCGGCTAATAATTTTTTCCGGCATTTTTTGCATAACTTCTCGGGCTTGAGAAGATGGGATTTTTTCTGTTTCCTCCATAAACCGGCGGTGTACCGCCACTATGCCCGTTGCCTCTTTTAATTCTGCGGTTAATGCTGGTATTACTGTTTGTCCGGCGATGCGTAGTACTGCCTGTTTTTCTATCTCTGCAAAAGCTGAATTATTGGTTATCACTTTTATTACGTCAGGAGCCAGCACTTCTTGCAATAATGCGGCTATGTTTATTTTTTTATCATGTTCTACTTTCATCATCTGATCAGCAACATATGCTGCAGCCGCCTTTATGGCAACCGCTGCTCTTAGGTTTTGCTTGAGTTGAGGACGTTCTCGTATTATGTTTGATATTTGCGGCACTTTTGTCTGTATTGCCGTTATAACACTTTCTACTGCCTGATCTATGGTATTAATGGCAATATCACCCATGGCATCTATTATGGGCTGGGATAGTTGTAAGACCGCCTGTTCTGGTATTTGTTCAAAAACTGCTTCACTATTTATGGTATCTATTACATCAGGGGCAATGCCGGTATTGTGAAGTTTTTCGTTTAATTTATCATGATTTACTATTTGCCCCGCTTCCATCATCTCAACAGCCACAAGCACGGCTACCTGTATCGCTGCCTGGGTCTTAAGCTCGTGTAACACAATTGCGCGCATTAATACATTTTTTACCTGCTCTGGTAATTTTGCCTGGTTGGCAATTGTTTGTACGGCTTGTGCATCTATACTCTGACCTCTATGCAGCATTGCGGCAACTTTTCCTACTACTGCTTCCCTGGCTATTTGTAATGCTGCCTGGTTTTTTATTTGTTCAAAAGCATTAATTTTATCTCTTACCGCAGAACTAATCCCGGACTGGCTAAGTTCTGCATCTAAGCTGTGTATATTTACGCTGTTATCTTTTTTCATCATTTCTACAGCCACCGGCACAGCCGCAGATATGGCTAAGTTTAGCGCAGCCTTTTCTTGAATCATAGCTATTGCTTCTTCTTTACTTACAATAGGATCTTCCGCAAATAATACATTAGCTGCCAAATTTCTAAGTCCCGCAGCAGCTAATGCGTTTGTTACTATTTGTTCATCTATATCGTCTACATCTTTCCAGCTTGCCCTGTTCTCGGAGCTAATTAACATCTCTGCGGCCATATTAACCGCTGTCACAACAGCTATTGCCGGTTTTACTTCTGAACGTTTAAAAACATTGCTAACATTATGTGTTATTTTTATTTCCCTATTTCTAAGCACCGCGGCAATCTGACCAAGGTCTATGTCTTCAGGATTTTTACCCTGGGCCAATTGATTAATAATCTCTGGTCCGGCTATTTCTGCGCTAAGCCGTATTGCTATATGTGTAATAATCTCGCTCCAAACCTCTGGCTGCTGTTCTAATGTTAATATTATATCTTTCACCATGTCAGATAGTTGGGATGTGTTCACTGCTTTTTTTATTGCAGTTTCTATATCTTCACCCTCTAACATTATCACAACCATAAGCGGCGCTATAAGTTTCCCTGCCACCTTTACCATGGCTTTGTTTTGTATCTGTTGTCTCTGATCTGCATTCTTGTCTAAATATAAAACCTCCGGTAACGTTCCACATCCTGCTTCCACCAATAGTGCATTATTTACTAAAGTCTTCTCTCCACCTTTAATTATATAATCTGTATATACTAATGCGGCTACTTCAATCGCAGCACAAACAATAATTTGGTCAAAGTTAGCCTGTATCGCTTGTTGTACCTCTGGGGATAAATTTGTATCATTTACTAACTTCATAAGTACACTGTGTATTTCTATAACGTTATTAACATTGCTTAATTGTTTGGCTAATGCAGGAACTATTGTTTCTTGTGCTAATAACAATACTGCGCTGCTAATTACTTGATTTCTTTGTTCCTGATAATCAGCATGATGGATGATGCTGCCGGCAACCGCTTGATCTTGTTCTGGCAGGCTAGTTACGGCATTGTCTAATGCATCGCTTATGCTAATTCCTTTTTGTTCCATTACCTCCGCCAGATTAGCAATTAATAAAGGCATTACTTGCTCTATCTGTGCCAGTAGTGCTGGATCTTGTTCTTGCGTAACTGGTGCTGCTGCCTTTACTTGCTCAACTACTGTTGGCTGCGGTTTAGTTGGTTCTGCGGCCTGGGCAAGTGATGTTTCGGCTGATTGTACAGCTCGTAGTTGTACGGCTTGGGCTAATTTTGTTATTACACTTATTCCTTGAATCTGGTCAATCACTGTCTCATGCCAGCCGGCCTCATTGAGTTTATTATTTAAAACCTCAAATTCTAAGACTCCTTTTCTCCCCATGAACTCTGGCAAGGCGATCTCAACAGTAGCAGCAATGACTACTTGTCTCTTGACCTCTATATTCTCTAATGCCGCGCTTAGCCGCGGGTTTAGCCCGTAGCCTAATGTTCCTCTGGCCACTTTTACTAAATCAATATCCTGCCAAGGAGTACCTGCGCCAAGTTCCGCAAGAATCTCTGCCTGGCATACTTCAGTAAGTAATCCAATAGCTACGGCTTCAAAAACTCTTTGTTCTGCATCTACCACTGCTTGCGGCTCTCTCTGGGAACTAAATAATATCTCGGCAACTGCGCTCAGATTAGCCTGTTCTAATATCTTTGCCACATTAACGTTCTGTCTTCCAGAGAACTGCAATGAATGTCTGTGTTTTTGGTCAAGTATTTCCCTGGCCGCAACAGTTATTGCGATCTCAAATAACATTTCCTCTTTTATTGCTCTATCCTGTCTTACCCTATTAGGTATTTTTTCTCCATTTACGGCTATTACTTGAGTTACTGCTCTTTTTATCCGATTGTCTTGACCCGCTAATTCTATAGCCTGAGTGATTATTATCTGCTTGGCTATTTCTATGTTTGCCTCAGCTCTTAGTCTAGGTAATATCTCTGCTCTATTTTCGGCAATTATCCTAAGGATATCATCTTTGACACCTTGTTTTCTTAACTGTTGAATGTTTACTGCTCGGGGATTACCGGTTCGATATATTATCGCCGCGGCCGGGGATAAAACAGCTTGGACAACTGCGGCAGTCTGTAGTTCTTTTTTTGCACTATCTACTGCTTCTACAAGCGTGGCTGCTTGGTTACTTACTCTTTGTTTATATACGGCACTGCGGAGAATCGTGCTTATTTCCAGATCGATCTCTTTGGCAGTAATCCCTTGCCTTAGTCTTTTTGCTAATACCGGGGCAACCTCTGCAGTTACTTTTTCTATGGCTAATTCTACAGTTGCTTGTTTTATTCTGGCGATGACTTGAGCTCTGGGCTGATTATTAAATAAGATCGCACTAATTTCTTCTGCTCTTTGGTGTAATATTGCAATTATTTGCTGGTCTGATAATTGTCGTCCTAACGGTAATAATAATTCTGCGGCAACAAGTAATGCGCTCTCAAATATTATTGTCTGTCTTACGTTTGGGATTGTGATAAATTTTTTAATCTGCAGGCCTAATCGCTCCGCCTTAACAGCAGCAGTAATTACCCGATCCACGGCAGTTTTAATGTCCTTTCCTTGCATTGTTAATCTTATAATTTCTCCTACTTGCGATAATAGCTCTTGCTTTACTAACTCAATCGCTGCCTTTTTCCTTAATTCCGGCAATGCCTCAGCTTGATTTTCCGCAATTATCTTAACTACTAAGTTGCCAAAAACGTTTTTATCTAAGCACCCGAGATTTATTGCAGCTAACTCGCCCTCTGTATAAAGAATATATTCTGCCTGTGGCAGTGCTACTTCTACCGCCGCCGCAACTAATACTTTCCTTCTTAGCTCAGGATTTTTAAATAACTCCGGCAATTGTTGCGCTATAGGATGCTCCTGATATTGTGCTAAACCAACGGCCTCAGATAATGCTTCATTTATTGCCCGATCACTTGTCTCCGCTTTTATGTATTTTGCTAATTTTTCTGCTAATACCGGTACAACCATAACTAAGGCTACGTGTAATGCCGCAGCTTGGATTATCTCGGCAACTGTGTCTTGTTTTTGCGTGTTATGGAATAAAACCCCTTTAATTTCTACATTTGCGTTTATTATCTGCTCAACACTCTCAGGAGTCAAAGGAATGCCGGTACGTAATAATTCATTGGCAACCGCGTTTACTGCTATGGCAAATACTACCTGTTTATTTACATATGCATCAGTGGTAATTATTTCGGCAATCGCTTTATTTATTCTGCGTTCACCACGGGCCACGGCTACTGCTATATCTAATGCTGTTTGTATGTCCCCAGCTTGTCTTACAAATCCCGCGGCAAAAACAACTATTTCCTGCTTTGCTAATTCAATTACAGCCGCTTGCCTTAATCTTGGCAATGCTTCTGTTTTGTTTTCCGCAATTATATCAAGTATATTACCCATAACACCATGCTCTGCTAATTGAGCAATTCCGATGTGTTCTACCTTGCCCTGTGCGTAGATAATCTTTGTGGCTTGCGGTAAAGCCGCTTGTATAGCAGTTGCAATCGCAATATCTCTACGATCTAATGTAACTACTGCTTCAAGAACTCGTTCTGCTATTGTTTCTCCAAGTTTCTGATCACCATTCACCATATCCCGTATATTTTTCCTGCTTGCCTTTATTGCCGCAGTTATCGCATCCCCGAATTCTTGACCTTGACCCACTAATTCCACCGCATGACTTACGATTGTCTGCTTGGCTAATTCTATCGCCGCTAATTGTTTCAGACGGGAGAATACTGCTGGGTTTTCTGCAATCAAATTAACTACCTCCGGCTCAAGAATACCCTCCTGTTTTAACCGTTTTGTTGTTAATGACCTCATTCCTCCCGTATGCGCACGTATGATATAGACTGCTAAAGGCACAGCTGGTAGTATTGCTCGTTCCTGTTCCGGAGTAATCTCTTCCACAGATTCTGAAGCTAAAACAGTTTCTGTAAGCGGTTGTTCTGCCTGTGGTTGTACTGCTTGTGGTTCTTCCGTCTGTGCTTGTACCACTTGTGATTGCACTGCCTGCCCTGGTTCTTCAACAAGAGATGGTATTTCCACAGGATTAATCTTTGATAATTCTGCGGGTTCTATTGAAGATAAGTTCCGGTAAATTCTTAAGACATCAATCTGTATGTTAAATCTGGTTAATCTTCCAGGTGTTGTTCCATTTACCTGATAAATCAGGTCTACTAAACTCTGAACTGCGGCTCTTTTTTCTAGGCGTAAACTACTATTTAATCCTACGGCAATACCACCTAATCTTGTCTCTGCTAAAACCCCGGTGGCATCTTCTGATAAAAGATATGGTAACAATTCATAAGCCTGTTGCCTTACACCTTGCTTATTTATAGCTGAATTTATCACTCCGGTAACTAATGGCAGGTATTGCGGATTTAAGCTAAGTGTGTTGCCTTTTACCTGAAAAGGTAGTTCCCCTAATGAGCTATCTACAACAATTATATTAATACCAGCAAGTGCTTGTGGTTCAATTGCGGCTAATGCCTCTTTTATTGGCTGAATCTCTGCATCCTGGGCCCTAATTTCTAAGGTACGGTTTCCAATGCTTACAATATTTTCTCCTTTAAAAGTAGCAAATCCAACACTGCCAATTTCTAACTCACCCGCCCAGAATTTGTCGGCAAATTTTAATACCCGATCCAAAAATTGTTCATCAGAAAGCCCTTCTATCCACTTGCGGTCTTCACCGCTTAATACCCTGCTTAAAAATTCTGCCCGGGAAAGTTGCTGCATAGACGGCTTATATGCCTGCATATCAGCGGTCATTGCAGATTTTTTCCTATTTGGAGTCATGCCAAACCGCTGGAGAACACATTCCCGCTGCACCAGAGTAGAAATACCCGCTTCCGGCATCTCAAAGACACGTTTAAAGAAATTAAACCGGGCAATATTTTTAATCGCAGACTTTTCAGGATTTTTCGCTGCGGAGATTATTTCTCTTTCTAATTTTATTTTTTCTGTACCTATCACTGCTCTTTTTGTTTGGAGAGGAGTGAGCTTTTGTTGGGAATCCTGATATGCCCTTACTCCGGCTAAATTTTCAACAATACTATTGCTAACTTCGTTAAAACTTCTGGCTAAACCAATACCTGCTGGCCGATCTGCCCTACTCTCAAAGGCTTCTCTTACTTCATTAATGCTTGCAGCAAGAGCTGCCTGATCACTCTTTCTTGCCTTGCGGCTATTTTCTCCGCTCAATGTTACCGTACGTAGGGCTTTTAATATTTCTCCTTTTAATTGTCCTTTAAGACCATCAGATAACATGCTAAAATGTTGCTTGATTAAGCCCTCAACTAAGTTAGTAATTTCATTTTTAAACGCAGTTGCCTCCTCCCGTGCCTGGTTAAAACTCTGGTCAAGTATTGGCTGTTCAACACCAATCTCCTGTAATCGTTCTCTGCCTGCTTGGTAAAATTCTTGCTCTGCCTCGACCCAATCCCTCCCCTGCACGGTTAAATCAGAATCAGACAAGGTCTGGGCTAATCCTTCAATCCGCCAGTTGAGCCATGCTTCTAAGTCCTTAAATACCCTTTCTTTCTTACTCCTAACAACTCTCCCATTCCTAATTGTCATCACAATTATTTCACGCTCAGGGTCTTGTTCTAAATCCCTCCTTAATTCATCTACAGTTAAACTGGCATATCCGGTTAAGGTATTTAAACGCACCTGATAAGGATTTTCCTGTTTTTGGTCATTTTCATCAAAAGCATTATTAGCAAAATGCGCTAAAGTTGAGTTACGCATTGCCCGGGCATATTTTTTAATATAGGGATCTCGCAAACCACTGTTTAAAATTTTCTCAAGCTGCTGGTCAGCCTTTTGCATGGCCTCTTTTAAATCAGCGATTAAAACCCGCAGCACGCGTTTGTCAAAATTAATACCCTGCGGCCTAAGTCCTAATTCTACTAACAGATTAAGCATTTGCTCTGCTTCTGCGTCATCAGCATTGGCTATTTTTTCTAAATAAGCTGCTGGGTCTGGTTGCTGGCTAAGTTCTATTAATAGATTATGCACCTTTTTGTATTCTGGTTTTATCGCTAAATTTTTCTGATCAGGATTGTTTATAAATGCATTCTTTTCCTGTTCAGTGATCATTTGATTATTCACTAAGGCAGTTAATAAATCTCCTAATAGTTCTTGCCTTTGTTGAGGTGAATCGTTATGCTCTTGAACATCTTTCTTATACTGCTTTATTCTTCCTTTTGCATCAGCAACCACCTGATCTAAACTATCCAAGGCTGCCTGGTGGGTATATTGGTTTAATTCATTAATCAGATTTTCAAATTGATGCTCTGATATTAGTAAATTGGGTAATTGCCTGGCTTCGGTAATTCTATTTTTAAGCTGTTCCTTAAGCGAGTCTTTTCCTGTACCCGACACCTGATCTAAATTAGACTGCTCAATAAAATCAGCAAAACCAGCCAACTGTTCATCGCGTACTTTTAGTCTCTCAATCGAAGGACTTGCCGGGTTAATCAGTCTGGCAATTGTCTGAGCTATCTGGTCATTACCTAAGTCTGCTAAAGTGAGTGGTTCATTCTCTGTTTCTCCGTCATTATCTTCTGGCCCGGCCTTAGATTCAGCCGCGGCATTTTGCTTGGTAATCAGGGCTTCAATTCTGGAAGCATATTCTTCCGGTAAATTTAGTTCATTTAATACCGGTAAAACGCCTAAATTTTTACTGGTTTGATTTAAAAGGGTATCAACGCTAATTGCTGCTTCGCCTTGGACATAGTATTTGTACATCTTTTTAGCCTGCCAGCCAAAAGAGAGTGGAGTAGATAATAAAGAAAGGGCCAGCATTGGGAAAGGCAAAGAAGAACCAGCACTAAATATTGAACTGATTATTGGGATACTAATTGGCATGCTAACAAGACCAAGGATTATGGCTAAGCTTCCCAAAGGCAGTGCCAGTGAAAGTATATCTGTTCCAAGTTTCCTCACGAATGATCCTTTTATTTTGTCCCACACTTCGTCTAACCATGATTTTTCGCCTTTGTTTCTAATCTGTTGAGAAAGCATTATTGCTCTTTGAAAATCACCGCTCTTCCATGCACTCGCAATCTCTGCATTCAGTTCCGCACGTTTTGCATTCAGTTTCGCGCGTTCATTTTGTTTGTCTGCTGCAAATAATCTATGTCCTCTTAAATTATCTTCCATACCTAATACTGCCACCTGTGCTGACTGGGTGCGAGCAGTTTTAAATCCCGCCCAGGATAAACCCGCGCCTTCCTGCTGCCTTCCTGCTGCTTCCAGTTTTAATAAGGTATATGCTAATGCCTCAACATTTGCTGAAGTAGCTATCGCGGGATTTTGCTGCGTAAGTAGTGCCTCTGCCCGGGCTTCAAACTCAACAAAACTCATCCTCTGCCCAGACTGTTCTACTGCTTTCTTAGAAAGGCCAAGGGTATTTGTAAAAGCAAACTGCTGGACACGGCTTAACGCAAACCCGTCCTTTTTCACTTGCCGTCTTTTCTGCCAGCTTTCTATCGGCGCCTTATATACCTTGGGTTTGAGCATGGCTGCGGCAATCTCTTCTGGCTGGCTTAAAAATGTCTGGCTAAGCAGAGAACTTTCCTCAACCTCTTGTTTTGCCTCGTCAGTTAAGAAATTATACACTGTGGCCGCAATAATAAGATTATCATAACTTACCTCAGGATTAAGCATGCCCAAGACAAAATCTATTACCTCTTCTTTATCTTGTGTATCATAATCCGCAAACGCGGAAGAATTAATAATATTTTCTGATATAAAATCTAATATAGTTTGTGCCTGTTGGGGAGTATTTAGGGAAACGCCTTGCAAGGCTAAATCTTCTAACACCTGAGTAACGGGCGAGTCATTTGGCAGGAACACAGCTACGCGGGATAAAAGCTCAGGTGACCCACGGGTGCCATTTGAAAGAACGATCCGGTCAAAGTTTTTAAAAAGCTTGGCCTTTTCTGCTAAAGTAAGCCTGGCCTCCCCGCCTTTTCTGCGGGCTTGGTCAATCTGCTGGATAACATGAACCACGGTCCTATTCTGGCTGACATCATTGGCATGACTAATTTCCTCGGATAAAATCCGGTCTAAGAACCGCCGGTGTTTGGCAACCGCAGTAATTTCTCGGATATTTACTGCCTCTCTAAAAGAGATATCTCTTCTCGCTTGTATTTTTTGATATCCTTCTGAGGTAAGGATACTCTCAGCAATATCCCTTAAAAGCGCGGCCCGGCTCTTTACCGCCTTGCCATAGTCACCTTTAGCAATAAGGTCAAACAATTCCCGGGAAGAAGAAGCCACTCCCCGGATTGTCTGCTCAATAATCTCTTCCGCATTACGCGCATGATGACTTAATCTGAGATTAACCTCAGCAGTATCTTTTTTATCTAAAATTGCTCTTAATTCTGCTTCTAAACTATCACGCTTTTGTTCTGAGGTTGCCAAACGCATCATGTGCTTTACTGGCTCAATCACCCCGCGGGAATAAGCGGCCTCGCGGATATGATGTACTAAGGCTGCAGAAAGCTCTTCACTTTGCATAAGTTCGGCATTGCGGATAAGTTCTTTTGCTTGGTCTTTTACTTCCCGGCCATAAGTTACTTGCATGCGTTTTAGTTCTTGCAGTCTTACCCCACTGGCGGTTTTTTCTCTTAAGGCACCTTTCAGATAAAATACCCTTCTTAGACCTTCTGCTACATTTCTCCTGTTTCTGCCAATACCCTGATAAAGTTCTGATCTGGTCCAATTATGTCCATCCGCAATAACTAAATCAACAACGCCTATATAATCTATACCTGTTGCCCCTTTAACATTAGAAAGAATTATTCGATTTTGAGCATCATTAGCAAGGTCGCCGACTTTTTTCTCAGAGGCTGAAGTATTAATAAGCTCTATTGTTTCACCCAGATTATCATTCAAAAATTTTCTTACCAACTCATACATTACCGGATCTTTGACTAAGATTAATACCCCCCGGCCATTTCTCCGGCTACTTACTATCTCACGGATAATATTTCGTATGATTGCTGGTTCTGATGCAAATCCACGCGTAACTACATCTTTATATGTTGACGGGGTTATCTTAGCAACCCCTTTACCTAAGTGCAGCATATGCATAAGCTCAACTGTTTCTAAAGTACCAGATGCACCTAAAACCGAGGCCTGGCGGCCAAACATGCCTAATACCTCAGCAACGGTTGATTGGGAAGATGACTTACTATAAAATAATTTGTTCCGATCAACAATATCCGGACCATTTGCAGACTCTTTAGCATATAAAGCCGCAATAAAATACCGGTCACTAAACACCCGGTCCTCAGCAATATTTCCATTCTCAACCGGTTTAATCTCTTTGTCTTTTACATCATATGTCTCTTGTTTCTCGGCAAACCTGGCATCAAAATATGCCTTAGCTGTTCTTTCCTTAATATTATGGGAGTTGATTATTTCCAGTGCCTTGCCATTTAAGCAATACTCCCCCCGATCCCGATAAACATAAGCATGTTCTTCTTTACGTGCCTCCGCAATATCCTGCGCTCTACCAATTTTTCCTTTTTCCGGCACACCTATTTCTTTTTGAAATATCGTATCTAATGCTTTTTTTGCATGAAATGCCGCCTCAATAAATTCTTTTTCTAACAGCAGCGATGTTTCAGAAGTAATATAAGTTACTTTACTGGAAAAAGGAATATGAAACTCATCAAATCTAACTACATCCTGCATGGCTAAGGCATCGCACAGCCGCTGATTTTTGCTTAAGCTTAAAAACCCTAATCTGGTCTGGTCAACAACCACAATTTTATCCGGTGATAATAAAACATCAACCAGACCCTGTTCATTTCTCTCCGTATAATATTTATTGCCATCTTTTAATTCATAACCAAAAATGTCAACTAACTCCTGTAATTTAATTGATCCTTTTCCTCCATGCGCTTTATCACCCGCAAGCACGGTCTGTTCTGCTTCTCCGGTTTTTACAACCAGCAGTTGATTTAAACTCTTGCCCAGTGCCTTGGCTATCTCCCCTCTGACCAACATCTCCATAATAAAGCCTAAGGTCTTACCACCACCAACTGCCTGATAAACACTATTTTCTTTTAACAGTTCTACAACCATCTTAATCTGGGCTGTAGATCTTTCTACATCCAGCAGGCCGGTTAACTCCTCCTTTGTTACATCCCGCCCCTGTTTCTTAAGCTCTAATTTTTTCGCTTCAATCAAATCCGCATGCGCCTTTTCAAAAACTATTCTTAATACTAAGCCGGTTAATCCTTCGACCATTTTTTCCCCACGGCCCGTAATTTCTCGCACCCTTTCTTGAACCGCGTCTTTGCTAATTTTCCCTTCAACAAGGATATCACGGTTAAACTCAGTAATAATCTCGCCTTCTGCGCCTTGTAATTGTACCTTACCAGTCTCTTTATCAACAAAAACCTCAATCTCGCCAGATTCTAATCCCTGCACCACTGCCTCAATCTCTTTACCCATCTTTCGCATGCCGCTGACAATCTCTAATTCTGGATAGAGCTTTATGAGCATTTCCACACCCATGTTCATTCTGGCAGAGCCAGCGATTAATTGAATTTCTTGTTTACCTAATATTCCTTCAACCCTGCGGTCAATTTGCTTATTTAATTCATTTATCCCCTGATTTAGCCGCTCAATTTGTTTATCAATCAGACGAACACTATTATCAAACGCTTCAATTCCCGTCCCGTTTTCTAAGCTATCTCTTCTTTCTGCTAACTGTCTACGTTTATCTCTTAGATTATCAATTTTATTTAACAATTCATTTTTTTCCCGAATAAGCGGACTATGCTCTAATTCCTGTCTTGCGGTTTTTACTCTATCAATCAAATTACTAATCTCCGCATCAGCTACCCGGTCTAATTGTCTGATATAGGCATCTATAATATAGGTGCTTATATTTCGCGTGCTTAATTTCTCAGAAGTTAGCCCTTGCTTTATGTTGCGCTCTAAGAGTGCTTGACCGCCAATGATTGTGGCCTCAGAAAAACCCTGGGGATTTTCACCAATTAATGCGTTTATATCCTTTAATATTTCTAAGTTGACCCGGTCCAGGGACTGGCTGATACTTTGCTGGCGTAAGGCAAGCTGCTGCTGGGTCTCACCCTTTAAATATGCCTGCTGATACTCTTGTTGTTTTTGATAATAATCGCGCTGTGTCTGGGTAAGTGTCTCAGCACCTTCTGCACTTAATCTTTTTTCAAGCCCTCGGGCATTGTAACGGTGTTCTTGCACATAGTCTACCAAGTGTCTTACATATTTTGTATCCTTAGGATTAATCCGATATACCTCCATTAACCCTTCAGTTATATTGCCCTCCAATCTATACGGCTCAAAGACCTGCATAGATGCCTGCATCCTTAATGCCTCAGTAAGCTCTACTCTTAAAGGCGCCCGTTCACCAGAAGGCAGTTTTACCTCAACCAATACCTGATCCCCGATCTGAACATCTTTATCTAACAGGCGCCGGGCATCCTGATCACCGACTAATTGTACCTCTTTACCTAATTTTTCTCGCAGAGTATCGCTTAAAGGTTTAATTTCATTGTGGGCTCTAATCAAATTTCCTAACTCTGACAAGTTTAAAGAATTAACTCCCTTTATAAGTTCTGCACCAAAAGAATTTTCCACGCCTAATGACTCTCTTCTTAGAGAATTTCTAAAAATAATTTCGGCATTAGAAGAATCTCCTGCTAATGCCTTACCGGCTAATTCCCAGTGAATATCGCTTCTGCCTTCAGGTTTGCCTTCTGCCAGCCATATACTATGAGCAAGAAATTTTTGTAAGTTATCTTTTTTGCCATCAGCCGCATATTCGCTTAAGTATTCTAACCCTAAACGGATATCCCTGCCCACGGTAGCAAGATTGCCTCGGCTAAAATGCTGGGTAATCATATCTGTTTGCTGCTCCACAAAACCCTGTTCTCTTAAATAGTCTGCCACTACAGGCACTAATTCGCCCACCCTTTCTAAAACCTGCATTTCTAAATCTGCACCCTGACGTAATGCCTCTCTTAAACTCCCGTATTTCCTTACCGTGGCAAAATTCTTCACAGTTTTCTCGGAATTTATCTTGCCATCAGCTTCTCTTACGGTAAGCAACTCAGCGTTTAGCCGGTTTAGGTTTGGCTTCATAAATAGTAATGCCCAACCTAAAGCAAAACGTTCTCCTTCAGAAAATGCCATACCACTATATCTGGCTAATGCCTGCTCAAACCCACCCGCGGCCTGAATATCAGCCGCAGTCAATGCTCCACTTACAACATCTGCATACGCACCAGCTCTGCGCACACTCTGCAAACCCCGTTCAATACCGGTAACAAAACCCGAAACAAAGGTCAAAGATTTTGCCTCAAGCACTAAACCAGAGGCAATACTTAGGAAAGAATTATTTGCGGCCATGCCTCGGGCAAGCGAGCCTTCGATACGTGCCATTGGCCGGCCAATAAATGCGCGCGCTTTATTATATGCGCCTTCTCCAGCCTTAGCACGGGTGAGTGCTTGGGGAGATTTGCTAAGTATTTCATCAGAATGGCGCATCATCACCTTAATCATCGGCCCCATAAATTTCCCTTCTTTTGCTGCAGCAAACCAGCTTATTGCCCGGTTAGCAGTAAAAAAGCTTCCCCAATCCAAAGGTAAATACCCCTGTTCCTCAGTCCCTTCTCTAAACCATGTATATTCATCTCCAATCTTAAACTGCCAAGAGGAGTTGATTAATTCTTGATTTCCCGTAAAACGTCCAACTATTCTATCCGCTCCCGTTTCTAACACATGTATCCCCGTATCCCAGACAGGGCTTGCCATATTCATAACCATAGAAACAAACGGCCATTTTATTGCCCCTTCTAACGCATCCAGGGCTAATTGGTTTATGCCATCACCTGTAAACGGGGTCTTGCTTCTCCTTAATAAACCAGTTTGTAATTCCGCAGTCTCTACCCTGCTATAATCTCGCACGTGACCACCAATACCTTTCACAAACTCCATACCCTGCGGTGAAATTGCCCATTTAAATAGTATTCCAAGAAACGCACCTTTTGCAAATGCTGCGACAAATTCACCGGGAGTTGAACTGGCATTTAACCCGCCAGTAAGATAACTCCAAGCAATATTTCCAAATCCTCCAAGCGAAGCGACGGTAAGACCTCCAATCACACGAGAGTTAAGTGTACCACTATAAATACCCTTATACGCACTTTCTCCAAGCCTATAAACTCTCGATAGACGAGTGCTATTAGAAATCCCCTGGTACGCTGTTGTCCCAAGATGATAGACTCTGGCCAGACGAACTTGACTTACCGCAGGATTAGCTGCACTCATCGCAGCAGTTGCTGCTTGAGATACATTTGCCACGCCGCCAAAAACACCCAATAATCCGCCAAGAATAAATCCGCCGATGAACCCTTTGGTATAAGTGTGTACATTTAACGGGTCAAAATGAAATCCGGCATCTTTATTAATCCGGCCTTGATCATCAGTCTCATAATCCCAGCCAAAATAGCTCTTGGCACTAAGTTCTAAAGCCCCTAAAAATCCTTTATCTTCTCCCTGGCTAAACATCTGCTGGGCTAAGACATTATTCACCAACATATCAACATTACCAAAAACCGTACCCAAGTTAAGCCCTGCTCTTAAGCTGTGCAAGCCTATGCCCTTAAGTCCCTGGCTAGCCGTCTGGGTAAGCAAAACATTTGCCCCAGATAAGCCAAGCACACTCAGCGTAGTTGTGGCAAATATTGCAATATTTTGTTCAAAGCTTAAAAATTGGCGATTATTAACCACAAAAGACGCAGCATTTGCGGCTGCAACTGCCGTAACTCCCATACTTGAAGCTGCACCTACTCTGCTTGCAACAGGGGCTATTTTTGTTGCTATTGGCTCAAGTTTTTCCGCGAATCTGGCTGCTAAGGAAAATTTACCAGTAAGCTTCGTACCACCCTTAGCAAGTAAAGTGCCGCCTTTAGCAAGCAAAGTACCGCCTTTTAATAACCCCCCACCAACAAACAGCAGTGGTACAGTAGTCGTCAAATCAACCCAATCAAGAACACTGTATCCTCTAAAATCCAAAACATCCCCTTTATTCGGCAAAACTAAAGGAATAACAAAACTCATCGGGTTATGGGTCAATTGCATCCGGGTCATGGCAAAATCCATTCTTGCTTTAGCAAGAACAATATTTTGGTCTAATGTTTGTATCCTCTGTGCATATCCATTACTATTAATAATCATTGCCGCAGTATTACGTGCATCAGGGTCCTTAATCTTCTCTAATATTGCTGCTGGGGATATATCTCTAACCCTATCTACATGAGCTGGAGTTACCTCCCCGGGACTGCTGATGTAAGCCACAGGATTATCTCCATCACTATTTATTCTGGGGTCAATATAAACGTCACTCTCATTCATACCTACGAATTTATCGATATCAATCCCTTGCTTTGCTAATTGTTGTAATAATTCCACATAAACTCTGTCTTTTTGCTGATTTAAACTTGCCTTTTCACCAACCCCGCCAAAATAATCTCCAGTATCATTAGTCCCTACCGCAGATTCCCGGATACGTTTTTCAATCCCTGCCTGCAGTATTGCGCCAATATCCGCAAGAAGCTGTATATCTTGAATAAAATTATACAGGGTTGGATTGTTCGTGTAAAGCTCCTGCATTTTATTAGAATATGCATCCCGGGCACTTTTATAGTCTATGACAACTTGAGAACGTGCTTGAAGCTGCTCCGGCGTAAACCTCACAAGTTCCTCCGAAGAAAGGTCAAAGCCTGGGTTATCTATATATAAATTAAGCCGCACATCATACATGGTTCTGGCATGCTGCAGGTCTTGCCATACTGCATATGTATTTCCATAATTAGTCTTTAGCTCGTTTACTTTGTCATTATACTGTTTAGATTTATTCATATAATTATCTACCGCCGCATTATTATATTTATTCTCATCACTATTCCAATACGTGGCAATCGCATCCTGCACTTGTCCATTTATTTTACGCACATCAAATAAGGCCTCGTAAGTTTCCAAAGACGCCTTTGCTAAATTAACATCTGCAAAATGTGCGTCGTCTTGCTCCTGAATAAGTGCCCGAACTGTAGGATCATCCTTATATTGCGCTAATACATCTGCATAATTCTGCTCCTGTTTCATCAGCTCCTCTATGGACTGATAAGTTTTCGGCATATTTTCCTTAATCATCTTTCTTGTCTGGCACTCCTCACGTAACACCTCAATTGCCGGCCTTGCCGCGTCCAGTAACTCCGCAAGCCTGCCGCGAGAAAAAATTTCCGGAGTAGTTTCGTCTAATAAACCCATGTATGATAACGCAGAATTGGCATTGAATTTTATCTTCTGCACATCATAAGAAATAAGTGGGCTCTCAATATCTATATGCATTACCCAAAAGCTACCTGGCTGGGCTGGAGCATCGCCGCATTCTGCCTTTTTAAGTACAATTATTCCCTGGGTTGGGTCTAAGGTGTCTAATTCGTCTAACGCCTTTTTATAAGTAGTACTATTACGCGTATCACCATTAGCTATTGCGGCCTTATATCTTTCTTCAACTTCCCCCCTTAATTCAATATTGATAAGCAAAAAAGTATCAGGGCTTGTAAGGTCATCCAGTTCTGGAGCATAAGCGCCTGCTTTTTCTCCTTGCGTTATATAACGACCTGTGTTTTCATCAATTGTACCTGCTACAACAGGTATCTTCTCTCTTGCATCCTTCCATAATTCTGCTATATCCCTTCCGCCTTCCTCTTCTGCAAAACCCCAAACTTTATCCCATGCATCGGTTATTGCCGCACTTGCTCCTTCAAGTACCTTTTGAGCTGATTCTGTTAAGTTATACCATGCCTGTGCAATCCCCTGTGGTTTTTCATAAGCTTCTCTCGCTAAGTCCTCAGTTCCCGATCCAATTGCTAATTTCCACAAATTATCCGTTGCCTCATTAGCTAGTTCCATTAAATCTTTTACTGGTTTTGGCAAAGCTAACCCTAAGTTGTGTAATGCCTCACCAATTGGTCCAAGCCCACATACTAATTCTAATGCTCCCGGTCCATCCTCTGCTGCAGTTGGATATAACTTTGTTTGCAAGTCAGAAATTCTATTCTGTTCTTGCTGTAATAAAGGAAAGTTGGTAAAAAGATTACTTGTTAGCGGTTCTAACTTTTGCCTTAGACCATATAATATATTCACAAGCGGATCATTTGTATCAAGACCCTTAATCTCGACTCTTCCATCTTCCGTTTGTATTATGTCATATCTATTAGTTATCTCTTCTTTTTTTTGATTAAAGAAATTCATTAAGTTATTTAACCCTGGAATAGTTAACTCGGGCAGGTTTGGTGGTTTTGTCTGCTGTAAATAGGCGTTTTGCACTGCTGGCATACCAGTATTAGGATCAATAGGAGCGGCTGTCTGTGGATTTGTTGGACCAAATATTTGAGGTAATTGTGCCATAATGCCACCAACAACACCAGTTACACCATTTAACGTATGTATAAAGCTAACCTGCTCATCTAGAGATAATTTTGATTGATTAGCCGGCGCTTCACTTGATTTACCAGCCGTAAAATAGCTATTATTTAAAGTTTCATCATCCAATAGTGGGATGTATCCCATATTGTCTAACTCATAGGTCAAAGAACTTGGCCCCATAAATAAATTTTTCAACCCCTCCCACCCCGGGATATCTACTTGTGCTGCGGACATTGTTACGGGTATGTATCCTATGGAATCATCTTCTGATATGTATCCTAAATCCCAGGTATCTGTATCTATCGTCGTTTCAGTTAGCGGTGCAAAAAGCATTGCTCCTATGTCTAAAAATGACGGCTCTTCCGGGCTCCAGGCTAATGTGTCCTCAGAAGCAACTGGAACATTGAATAAATCTACAAAATTTCTTGCCCCATCCAAAAGGGGATCTAAGGTAACTTGAGTTAAATCTATATTTGGCAGAGCTAAAGGTGATTGCGCCTCCTTATTAAGGTTATCCCAGACAAAGATATTTTCTTGAGGAGAAGGTGGCTGCTGGGGGTTATTGAATAAATTTAAAAAATTATTTGCAGCACTGGCCGCACCATTTAAAAAATTATCCCACCATGAAGTTTGCGGCGCTGTATTTGCATCCGTTGTGCCGGTGTCAGATGCATTATCTGTTGCCCCGGGTAAACTTGGATCATCAATCCCTGTTCCCCATGTAGTATCTCCTGTTGTTTGTCCGCTATGCTCTGCCATTGCCGCCGCCCATTTTGCTTTATTTTTAGCTACCTGTTCCGGGTCTACTTCATTTCCTGTCGTGTCCCCGCCAATCATCTTACCTTTCGTATCAAAATAAACTGTAACTCCGTTTAACACCTGCCGGCCGGAACCGTCTTTATTAAAATATATGTCCGCACCGCTCTTATGGTCTTTGGCATAAAAGGCCATGCCGTCTTCCGGGTCCAAATGGTAAGTCATCCATTTTGCCCCGGTAACATTCATTACAATAAATTCCGGATTACTATAGTCAAACGTGGATATCGTGCCTTGTTCATGGTCAATTAATTTTAGTCTCCGGTTAATATCATTCGCATCTCTTACATCTACGATAATACATCTACCTGTAACTTCATCCCCGCGGAAAACATTTATTGCCACGACCCCTTCTTGGCTCCAATCAAACACTGAGGTTGTGCCTTTTTCATGGTCAACCCGCTTAATCGTGCGCTCGGTCTGTGCGTCTTGATACTCGGTCATACTAATCGGCAGGGTATTGCTGTCTCCATAGTAAACATCTATTTTAATTACCGCAGGATCACTGTGGTCGTAAATCCAGGTTTGGGTCGGGGTGATCATCTTTTCCCATTGGTTGGTTGCTCTATTTCTGTAAACCGTAGCAGTTATTTGGCCGGATGGGTTAATAATTGTTGATTGAAGGAGATTGGGATTAGTGTTGTTGTTATTAACATGAAACATAACATTGCCGTTTTGCTGTATAGTAAGCGGGGCATTACGGAAATCCGTTTGCAGGTTAACTGGCAGGGATAAGATTATATTGTTTACTAAGTTAATATTGGAAATTAATGTATTCCTGTAAGTTGTATCATTCAAATTTTGCTGCACCGTAGCAATAGCCCGTTGCAGGTTTTGTCCCTGGTTTACATTAGTGTTAATCTGTGCGGCTACTACGGCTCTCACTGTCTCCCTGGGCACAAAACTGCCACTAGCAATTGCCGCAAGCTGTGCTGTGTCATTTACTGCATCATAAGGAGATATATATGCCCCGTTTTGTGCCGCGTTCATAAAAGCACCTTTGGCTGCGGCCCGGGCAATGTCTTGTGCCTGCTGGCTGTTCGGGTCCATGCCCTGGTTAATCAACTGCCGCATGGTTGCGTCCCAGGCCTGGTCACCAGCATAACCCGCAGTATCTGCTACTGGGATAGTTGCGCTACCACCACCATTATCATTACTGTCATCATCATCGTATAGATGACCACCGCCTCTTTCAATCTCATCTAATGCTGCTGCTCTCGCTACATAACCCGCTTCCTCATCTGATAACCCCTGTTGCTTAGCATAGTCCCATGCATCCTCTCCAGCATTTGCCCCTGCTGTTATCTGCATCTCTTGCTGAGTAAGTTTCCGGGAATTGCCCTTGGCCTGGTCACTTAATACCTTGCCATCCCATAACCGGTTAAACTCCTTAGTGGTGAGTATCTTTTTCTCGCCATTATCAATAATCGTAACATTATTGGAATCTATCCGGATTAATGTTACCCAGTGGCCTTCAAAGTGGATAATCACCGGCCGGTTAGTTTTAATTAAACTCTCCAGGTCCATTTCATAGCCGTCTAAATTAACCTGATATTTTGTCGCAATCATCTTTAAGGCATACATCGAGGTAAATACGTCTTGTCCGCGGATTACAACTTCTCCTTCCGCTAAAATATCCTGCAGGATTAGTTCGTAAGCTAATCTTTGCTTATCCGTATCCTTCCCCTGTATATTAAGGAGAGCAGCTAAGGCATTGACCGCACAGTTAATAATATTTATCACCGCATCCTTGGCCCAGTTAACCGCCTTGGAAATAAAGCTCGATACAATCTCACTTGCCGAGTATTTTGCACTAATCATGGCCTGGGCAATTGTTACCATTGACCGGTCAAGTTGAGTGGCAATCTTTAAGACATCTTCGGCGCTTACCATAAGCGATTTAAGTGCCAGAATAATCTCTTGGTCAGAATAATCTGCGTTTAACAGGGTGCGGTATATCTGATAATTACTAAAGGGAAGTTTTGCCTCTTTTATTGCGGCAATAATATCTGTGGCTGAGCGGTTGGCAGATTTAAGCAAGGCCGCTATTTCCACTAAGCCCTTACCCATCTGGGCAAAGCTGGTAATAATCTCGCTGTCCGTATATCCCTGCTGGAACATTTTTAAAACTAAGGCTTCCTGCCGGTAGTCTAATTTTATTAATGCGTGCATCATTACAAATGCTTCCTGCTGTTTTTGTTCTTCAATATTTTGCTCAGGTTTTACCCCTACCTTTCCAATTTCTGGCAGTACTTTATCCCGGTGCTGTTCGATTATTTCGCGTTTTGCCGCCTCTTCCTGCAAAAGCGATAATTTCTCCCGGTCTTCTCTTGTCTGTTCTCTGACTGGTCTTGAGATTAAACTCTCGGCCTCGTGTTCTGAATACCCGGCAGAAACCAATGCCTCATAAATCTCATCGGCAAAATACCCTTGTTTTAGCGCGGTTATTGCCACATCCCGGGCAGAATTACCGGATTTTTTAAGCAGGGTAATCATTGTGGTGAGGTCATAACCCGCAGCTCCCATACCTTTGATTGATTCTTTAATAAAACTAAGATTCGAACCAATACCGGCGGCATAATCCCGGGCAATTTTACTTTCGCTGCCCGCTTGCGGAAGAGAGAGTGTGTTTAGGGGGGAATAAGCGGTTTGGGTTATATCAATTTGTTCGGTTTTTACCCGCGGGGTGTTTTTGGTGAGTTCATCAAGAAGGTCTCTCTGTCCCTGTAGATAGCGAAAATCCGCAGCCAGGGAAAAATTGCTGTTGGTAAACAAAAATGCCTGAATTAATAATACGGTGATGAATTTAAACCATAATTTCTTTGTTATTATATTCATAATATAGCCTCCAAAAAAACGGTTTTGTAAAATACTTAACCACAAAAGTCACAGAGTTACATAAGAATAGAATAGTTATAGAATGATCTTATCCATGCGCTTCTGTGTTCTCAATTCATTATTTTCATGTTTTTCATATTCTGTCTGACACTACCATATAAAAAAACGGGCTGCCGTTTTAGATGTTAGAAATCTAATTCTTCGGCAGCCCGGTAGTCTAGCGCTAAATTTTCGTTTTCGGTACGCCCGGCAATCTTAGCTAATAACGCTTTAGACCCGCAGCTTTGCCCTGGCTAAATTTTAATTGACCAGGTCCGGCATAGCTAAAATAAATTATATTTCAGCAATGACGAAGCCCCCGTTTTTCAACGGGTTAGCCCTTTCGGATTTAGATTTATAATTTAATACTTTTAAAAAGTACTTGTTAATTTTCAATATATTATTATTAATAGTGTAAACGCCTAATTGTGTAGGGATAATAATATAGGCATAATAATGTATTGCGCAATTTATTTATAATTATTTATAAATTCTTATATAAATATAGCATAAAAAAGCAGTTAAGTCAACTAAAACACGCAAAGTTTTGTTTGTCATAACAAAAGAAAAATCAGCATGATTTTTCTTTTGGCAGAAAAAAGTAATAATTCAGAGTTAAACCTGAATTATTACTTTTTTTTATTTACTTCGCGCCCTCTGTGGTTAATTTTTTTGTGTATTTAGTGTTTTCCTTAATATCCAGTAAGAGCAGTAACATCTTATTTATCGCAAATAAAACAATAAAATTAAATATTCCGAGAAATAACGTAACAAAACCCATAAACCGCGGGGCATCCGGCCCGCCGCCGCCAAAGAAAATAATCAACGTTAGCACCAGAAAAAACACGCCAATTATCCAGGCGGTAATCAAAGCAACCCGGGACACAATATTTATCATCATAAAAAATTTCCTTTAGCTTGACTATCATTGTCTCAAGACTACAGGTCATTATGCCAAGCTGATAAGCCTTTGCAGCACCGGAAATTTTTTATCCGTTTGAAAACCGTAGGTTTTCAAACTTTCCATCCCAAACGCCACCCTGCGACAAGACCGCAGCGAATAGGCAATTTACTAGTTTCCGGTGCTTCGCACCATCGCTAATTCATCCCTATGCCATGAGTACAGATAATTCTTAGCGTTTTTTTAACGTTCAATAAAAAATAGATAGGCTAAAACAGATTACATCCGCAACACCATGACACAGAGCGGATATAAATAAATATTGTCTCTTTGCTATCTTTATAGTCAAAGGAAATAATAAATCTTGTTAATCAGGTAAATCCTGTCAGGATTTATCTATATTTTTTTCATCGGTGTTCTTTTTAATCTGCGATCATCATGCATCTTCTCATCTGTGATCATCCCTGCCTGCCGTTAGGTAGGTGTGTTCCGGTACTTTCTCATATAAGCACGCATGTATTCCCGGTGTTGTTTTTTTCGTTTGATGCGGTAGGCCTTTATCTTTTCCGGATGCTTCTTACGCCATTTTCTTAATTGCTCACGGCGCATATTCTGCCAGTGGGGATCACTGCTTTGGCTATATTTAAAATAATCGGGATTTTTCATGCGCCAGTTTGCTAAATTAAGCAGGTGCCGTTCATGCTGGCATTTTTTTCTGGTACAGACTTTTTGATGGCGTGGATGATACTGGCTTGGTTTAAACCTCTTCCCGCATATTCGGCAAATCATAACATGAAATTCTAAATGTCCCGCCTAGCAAACTGGCGGACAGGCAAATTTCAAATGAAAAACTAAACAAAATAATACAATAAAAAAAATTCCTTCGGAATCTTTTTATCCATTTAAAAACCTCTCGTGTTCAAACCTTCCCTTAACAATGAATTAAATATGCCAATCTACACCCCAAATCCCAAGTTATCCACAGATTGAAAATCTTATTGTTTCCTATACGTTAAAAAATTTCCTCAAGCCTAACTATCATTATCTCAAGATTACCGGGTATTATGTCAAGCTAATCAGACTATGCAATACCGGAAATTTTTTATGCGTTGATAAATATTTCTCTGATGACTAAACTTGCTGCCCCCAAGGCCACGGCATTTTCACCAAGACGCGAAGGAACAATTTTAACCATGCTCGCCGGTTCTTCAAATGCCATCCTTCTTACCATCCGTCTAATCGGCTCAAGTAAGAGATCCCCGGCCTGCTCCATCCCCCCGCCAATAACAACTATTTCCGGATTAAATAAGTTGATGAGATACGCCGTCCTGATCCCTAAGTTAAGTCCGGCTTCATCAATAATCTCACTGGCGAGTTTATCGCCCTGACGCGCGGCTTCAATAACAACACTACCGTTAATTTTATCTAAGTTATTGCCAACAAGTTCACGGATTTTTGACTCCTGATCGCCTTTAGAAAGCCTCTTGCGTGCTTCATCACTAATCCCTAAATCCACCCCCCAAGGTTTAAATAACCCCTCCAGACCTTTGGACCAGGCTGCATCCTTATTCGTATCTCCGGTAGAATTTAGCTGCAGTTCCCCGGCACTTCCGCCCGCACCGCAATAAATCTCTCCTTTAATAATAATCCCGCAGCCAACATCTGAATACATATAAAGTATGTTTTCGATTTCTGCATCTAAGCCGATACGTTTCTCGCCAAACGCCGCCACCGTGGCATCATTGCCAATAAATGTCGGTATACCAAATTCTCTCTCAATCAATGCCTTAATCGAGGCATAACTTGCTGCGGTTTTTCCGCGTTTGGAATCAGTATCCCGGACCGTACCGGCCTTAGCATCAATAACTCCGCACAGGCCAATACCCAGCCCTTTTATCTTCTTTGCCTCAACCTGAAATTTTTCCATGACCTCATAGACAAGTTCTATTGCCTTTGTTACTACCTCCTCCATTGAGTCCTTTGGACGCGGCTTTTTAATCTTAATTATCATGTTTAAGGACAAATCCGTAAGTACCGCAATAAGATGCTGCGGGCCAATATCAATGCCAATAACAAAACAGTTCTTTGAGTTTAGCTCGACTAAGGTCGGTTTACGTCCACCACTGGACACATCCAGCCCTTTTTCAATAATTAAGTCTTTTTTAATAAAATTATTCGCATAATTGGAAACCGTAACAATATTATACTTGGTAATGCGTGAAATTTCGGTCCGGGTAACCGGGCCATAACGTCTAATCACCTCTAAAATATCTAAATTCTTCCTCTCCCGGTCCGACAATACCTGATCCTTGAATAACGCCTGCCGCATATTTCCCCTCCTCAATGAGCCCGCCAAAAAACATGGCGGGCGAATTGATCCCGCAGCTTAAGGAGAAATTGTCGAAGAGAATTTCCCCTTGTCTAAGCAAGGGATCTTATTAAGATTATTCCTTAAATGAGCAGACAATTTACGGAGTGTCAGCTCCGTAAATTGCAGGACTACGTCCGTCTGCAAATTTAATTCCTGCCCGCCAATCCTTGTGGCGGGCGCCAATTCCACCACAAAGCGCTGACGGATCTTCATCTTTGTGGCGGATAAGCTTATTTTTGCGCAGCAAAAATAAAAATTAATTCTTTTTAAAAGATACTTTTTAAATTTTTTTAACTTGTGTAATTATGATAACACAATTATAAATTAGTTGTCAAGCGTTATCCGTACAAAATATAATAGTTGTACTTCTTTCACTCGCAATAAAAAAATTCCTTCGGAATCTTTTTATCCATTTAAAAACCTTTCGTGTTAAAACCTTCCCTTAACAATGAATTAAATATACCAATCTATACCCCAATTCCCTTGTTATCCACAGATTGAAAATTTTATTGTTTCCTATACGTAAATAAAAATAGATGTCCGCCTTCTCTAATAAACCTGCATCCATGAGAACTGATATATCTAAGCAATTCTTTCCTTTTCATATACTTATTTGCTCTTCTTGAAAATTAGCCCCGGGAGAAAATATCAACAGGCTCTGTTAAAAAACAATGTACCAACTTAAATTAGTATAAAACATATTTACTGCAATATTGTTTAATTGATATTCTGACGGAGCAAACAGGATAAAAAAAGACCGCGAGCAGAAAAAAATGACGAATGAAGAACGCCAAAAGTAAAAACGCAAAAGAATAAAATTATCACACAAATCACACGAATTACACGAATAAATTAGTAATGAGTATTACGCATAAAAAATAAATAAAAAATTTTACCACAGAAAAAATACAAAACCAGGCAGGATTAACGGGATAACCCTGATAAAAGGTAATCAGGATAATCATGTAAATCCTGTCAAAAAAATATTTATTTGAATTTATTTGTACTTTTTGCATTTTCGCTTGCATTTAGCAGCACTATATGGTATCCTCGAGATGTATGGTAAATAGAACCTTTTGGCAAAAGCAGATTGAAGCATTATGGAAAGAAAAATCTATCATCTGGCTCTCCGGCATCCGTAGAGCAGGAAAGACCTTTCTTTCTAAAAGTCTTCCGAATATCGAATATTTTGACTGCGAATTACCCCGAACTCGCAGAATGTTAGAAGACCCTGAAGGATTTTTGGAAACGTTTAAAGAGAAACGCATTATTCTTGATGAAATTCATCGTCTTAAGAATCCTTCAGAACTTCTAAAAATTGCTGCTGACTATTATCCTTCTATACAAGTACTGGCAACCGGCTCCTCTACTTTAGGGGCATCAAGAAAATTTAAGGACACCCTTACCGGCAGAAAACGCTCCCTTTGGCTAACACCAATGAATCTCAACGACCTCGCTGATTTTAATAATATAAATTTATCTCACCGCTTTTTACACGGAGGGCTCCCCCCGTTTTTTATGGCGCAAAAATTGCCGGAAAAAGATTTCCAAGAATGGATTGACGCTTACTGGGCAAAAGACATCCAAGAATTATTTCGCTTGGAACGCCGTTATTCCTTCCAAAGATTTTTTGAACTGCTTATGGCTCAAAGCGGCGGCATTTTTGAGGCTACAAGATTTGCAAAATTGTGTGAAGTAAGCCGTACAACAATAACTAATTACCTTAAAGTACTCGAAGCAACCTTTGTTGCTCATGTGATCCGCCCATTCAGTTCCCACCGTCCAACAGAAATTGTTTTAGCACCGAAGATCTACGGTTTTGATACTGGGTTCGTCTGTTACCACCGTGGTATAACCACATTGCGTTCTGAAGACATGGGACTCCTCTGGGAACATATTGTATTAAATGAACTTCAGGCAGAATTACAAACACGCAATATTTACTATTGGCGTGATAAACGCGGTCACGAGCTTGATTTTATTCTTATACAAAAAAATAAAATTCCCCTGGCGATTGAATGTAAAAGCACATTAGCAGAAAACAGTATTCGAACACGAAACATCCAAGCCTTCTTAACCCAATACCCACAAGCAAAAATATTTTATGTCTGTCCTGACGTCAAACGAGTCTATCAGATAAAACTAAAAACCACAAAAATCACAGTAACCAATCTTCCAACACTGCTCAAAGCACTAAACAACGCATAATAAGTTTTATTTATAGAAAAATCAATTAAATTAGATAATTACTACATACCAACAAGACATCCTGATGCCTTACCGGGCATATTACCAGAAGGGCTGCCCGGCAAAGATGATGCCGAGGAGGCAATATCGATTTTAGAAGAAGTAAAAGTTTTTGTGAGCAAAATTCGTTAGTCAATTATTCATGTAAATTATCGATTCTTTAATATCCATTTTTTCCAAAATGGATCCTCGAGTTCAATCTTCCCGCCATTTATTTTTATTAACGTCCCTAAGGCAATTAATTTACTTACCACGCTGCCCGCGGTACTCGCTGACTTGATCCCATATTTTCTTATAAATTCCTGTGCCGTAGGATGAGAATTACCTGAAACAATCCCAATAATAACCTTTCGTTCAGTATTAGTCAAACTGTTCCACCATCTCGAATAATCTGCATGATGTTCTGTTATAATTTGGTCAATAGCCTTATTTATTACCCCCTTTGTTAAAATCATTTTTTCACTTAGTATGTAGATCTCATGGCACAATTGCTGAGTATAATAAGGGTGGCAATTAGTAAAGCTTAGAATATCGTTTACAATTTCACGAGCATCTATTTTTTGCGAAGAAAATCTTTTTATGACAAACTCTAAAAATTCCGCCTTAGGAATTTTATCCAAGTTAATATGACGGCCAAATTTATAGAAAGGGTTCTTTTTGTTTTGAAATATTTCCCGAATCATGCTCTCTTGACTTCCGATGAAAATATATGTTATGTTTTGATGATATTGAAATACCCCGCGCATCTTTCGCTCAAGCATCGGAGAAATCCGGCGTATTTCCTGAAATTCATCAAAAACAATTACAATCTGTTTTTTTATGTTTCTGGCAATCGTTTCCGGAAGTTGAAGGCTATCTGAGAGAAGAGCAGCAATGTTTCTTTTCTCTGTACTGAAGGACACGGAGATTTCATTCGTTTTTGGCTGAATCTGAATATAGGGCTGTATCTTTAGGCTGGTTAGGTAATGTTTTATCTTTTCAAACTTACTTAATGATAAGGCATTTCGAACATAATAATTAGCCAAGTCTACCTCATCGGCAATCAACTCCATATTAATCCTGAACCATTTCATCCCGCTGGCTTTCATTGCTTCATTTATAAGACTGCTTTTACCATAGCGGCGTGGGCTCATAAGCACAATATGCTGGCCCGCCTTTAGCTCCGCAGCTATTTCTTTTATTTCTTTATCACGATTGGTGAAGTATGCCCCTGTTACGACATTACCAAATCTAAAGGGATTCATTTTAAGCCTCCTGTTTTATCATTACGTTAAATCTCGTTACGAAAAATATCGTAACACACATCTCTCAATTTGTCAACGCAATAATATATTCGCGTAAGTGTTTAAGTTTCACATGAGTAATCAAACAGGATTAACCCCGAAAGAAAATATCAACCGGTTTTGTTACAAAAAAAATGTGCACTTATTGCTGTCTCTTCATGCATTCAAGGCAAGTTTATGTGCCTTTTGTTCAACTGTGTAAATTAAATCTTGAATGGTATCTACTTCTTGCTCTTCAAAATATGCTTCCCCACACTGTTCACATATCCAAGCAGGAACACTATCGAAGGTTACGTGACAGCCATTTTTATCAATATGAAGCGGCGTAATTCCTTGTTTCATGATACCATGGCAATGAATACATTTCATTTTTTTATCCTCACTTTATAGTCCTCAGACCATTCCTTAGGGTCTGAGATATACGCTGTAATTATAGCAAATTTTGGCACTGCATATCAAGTTCTTATTGCTTAAACTCTTTTAAAAACGTTGTCTTATAAACTTGCCTTGCTACAAAAATAATATCTATTTCTGGTTGGCTAATTTCTTCTTGTACTTTTTTAGAATAAGGCGGTTAATTATCATGTTGACCAACATTACCTATTCGGTAAAAAAAGTTAATATTTATTTTTCCAATCTGCTTACTTTTAGAGATTTTGGGAATGTTAGAATCGGGAATTTTGAATTTGCAATTTAAATCAGAAATTGTTAAACCCGAATATTTGCCGATAATCTTTGCTTCTGGCTGGGCTGGGTTGGGTTTTAGGGGTGAGAGTACGTGTAAAAAATATAGCGTTTGTACTTTATATTGCTTGGTCTATTGCGAGTACGCGTTGTCTTTGTTCGACAGTTAACACATGGGAAGAAGATATAATTTTGACTGGTAGTGTCCATCGCCTGATTATTACTTCTCCTTCTAAAGGCTCTTGTTCATCGCCTGCAGCCAGATCTTTTTCCCGCGAATATCCCGAATATCTATCTTCCATTGCCTCAAGAAGAGCCTCAAAATCTCTCTCACGTTCTGTTCTATTTTGTAAATACGTTAAGCTAAATACAAGCATCTCCCTAAAAGCAGGAATCTGCTCTCCTCGATCCTGTATCGCCATGTTATCAAAAAATCTGTGGATATTTTCTATGGCTGCTCTTGCCGCTTCATGTCGTCCTCGTCTACTTTTCCCCTTTTCTGCTTCATCATCTTCAAAAACTGCGTTATAATGATGCACAAATTTACGTCGCCACTTTTGTTTTTCTTCTTCCCTCCCTATTGTTGCAAAGAAAACATATGTGCTTAAATCTGCGATAAATTCTGCAATTTCCAACGCTTGCTCAAAGGAAAAAGTATCACAAAACAAATCTTCAATATTATGGCCTAATTCATGGGCAAAAACACCAAATAAGTCCCCACCCCAGCTATACTCGCGAATAATATCCCGGCGGCCTATATCAAAATCAGCGTTCGCAGTACCCCCAAAAAAACTAAATAAAACATCAAGTAAAGCAGTTTTATTCATAATTTTATTTACTATATCATGCATCTGCTCTCTACTTATCTCAATTTCCAGCTCTAAGCCCTTAAAAATAATAATCCAAGTTGCTATATAATATGCCTTTACTGTCTCATTGAGCCAAATATTATCATCTGGTAATAAATCGCTTGCCTGCATAGTACGTTTGGCATTTAATAAATTGATAGCTAAATCTAAAACTCTATCTTCCATATCCTCATCAGGTAATAAACCATATACATAAATTCTAAGTTCACCAGGAAGATCTTCATTGTCAAATATCGTCCTTACCACTTGTTCATATGAATCTCCCTCTATGATATTTTTGTCAATTTGTAAATACTTTGCGAATCTCTCTAATACAAACCCCAGTAATTCTTTAGATTTTAATTCTCTACAAATCTCTACAAGTCTATTTAGGACAAGTATGTTACCTCTTTTAGATAAATTTTGATTGTCAATTATTTTCTTTAATAGAGTAATTGCCTCGGACTCTTCTCTTCTGGCTAACCTTACAACAATATCTATAGCTCCTTCATCGTCCCTATGATCTAAAAACCATGCTTCTAAGCCCGCAGGCATAAGCTCTCTTAACAAGCTACGGCAAAAAACTTTTGTTTCTTCAGAAGATCCAGAACTCTCTGATATGTCCATCAAAAGCTCAACAGCACCATATTTCCCTGAAGACCTGCCCTCTGCAATTTCTTTTAAAAGATTAAGCGCTGGTTCATTTCCTTTTTCTGCCAGTTTTCTAATTTCCTGATATGCTTCACGCTTATCATTTTCAAGAGCAGGTTTTAATATATTTAGAACAAAGGGTAATAATAAAGATATCTTATCTTTTATATACGAGTTATCAGAAACAAACCCATCTTCTATAAGTTTTCTAACTACATTATATATTGCTGTATTATGTTTACTAACCGCATCATCTATTCTTACATTATCTCCTTCTCTAACTATCTCATTCATATTTAGTTCTAATACCGAGATAACAGAAGGTAAAGTTGCAACTGCTAAATCCTTAGCTTGAGCTGTGACCCGGGGGAAATCACCTCTAACATAAGGGGCATCTCCTTGTTCTTCAAAGATAACATCTGGACTAACCGCAATATCAACAATAGTATTAATTGCCGTATGTTTTTCCCTTGAATCTCCTAACGCTATTTCTTGCAAAATATCCAATCCTTCTTTAATGCCTCGTCTCGCTAATTGTCTTACTACGTTGCCTCCTTCATAAACACCATCTTCAAAATCAGATTTTAATGATTCTAATATTACAGGTGTCCAAGGCGCTGTAATTTCCAAATCCTCGATTAATATCGCTCTTGCCATACCATATAACATTGTTTCGATATGACTATCATCTATTGAGGATACTAATTGATAAAATCGTTCTGTTGTTTCTGTTGGGGCAGGGCTATCTTCAAGAGAAATAAAAATACTCACTACAACCCACTGAGGTAATCTTAACTCTGCTAATCTAGACTTAAGTCTAGTAAACCATGCTGGAAAATCAGTACTACTATCTCCATTATTCGTCAGTGGAGTTAAGTTAAACAAAGGAGCAATGATGCCGTTGTACAAAGCATGCAATCCTCCACCCCAGATGAAGATTGATATTTCCGGAAAACGATGTGCGGATGCAAATACTAAACCTGTGATAAGTGCAGCGGCAACAGATCGGTGTAGGAATTGTCTCCATGTCTGCTCGTACCATGTTAAATCTGTTTCTGTTGGTATCCCATGAGTTAAAGTTACTAACAATGCACTTATACCCACAATTATCGGTATGACAGGAATAAAACTACTAAGCCCCATAGCAATACCCGGCAGGAAAATAAGTTCAAGCCAAGGCGCAATAAAAGTTGAAAATTCCCGAGTATCTGTCCCTTGCCTGGCTCGGTCAAAAGCCACTTTCCAAG
This sequence comes from Candidatus Omnitrophota bacterium, assembly GCA_043821285.1. Classification (GTDB taxonomy): domain Bacteria; phylum Omnitrophota; class Gorgyraeia; order B26-G9; family JBDRCZ01; genus JBDRCZ01. The sequence goes on from JBDRCZ010000029.1 coordinate 40,232, forward strand.
GCATCCTTAGAATTTGCGCGGGTTGTTGGATGTATGAAATATAATGATGTGCCGCAAGACTAGATGTTGCTACTAAAACAGCAGGCTTGTAAGGTAATAAAACCTTTAATATTTCACAAATAAAAGAACCAAGCCAAATACCCCCCGCAAAAACATAAGTCCACAAGGGAAGTGTAAGATTAGCCTTTTGCCCCTTATGCCCAGTAGCAGAATTCTGATCGATAATTTCTTCTTCACTAAAATATTCCCTAAGTTCTTCTAAAGAAAGCAGATCCCCTATATCATTTATTCTTCCCAACACCCAACAATCCTCAAAATATTCCCTGTGTTTTTTTGAAGAAAGTACCTCTTCATTATCTTTTCCTTCAATCAGCCAATAAAACTCATTTAGTATTTCACACAGTTTTTCTTGAGCATCAGCAAGCCCCCTTATCCCCTCTGCACCAATATCTACAAAGTACACATGCGGTTTGCCATTTTTAAATCTTACCCTAAAATTCCATGCAGGAATATCCCAAAAATAAATACCTTCTCCACTATCATCCGGCTTTGCAAGTTCATCCATTATTTTCAGAATTTGTCTCCCAACTTCTTTGTAAACTTCTTCACTCGTTACCTTGTACATGGCAGAATCCAATTCTTCTTCTCCTACAGGGGATGCACAAACGTAATATCTACCGCTGAATTCGTCTTTATCTATAAATAATTCAGGAACATGTTCCTTAAGAATTTCTGAGTGTTTTTGTCTTTCTGCAATACGTTGGGCTAAATTATAATTCTCGTTGCCTAAACGTAAGCAGTATTCTTTATGGTCTTCATCTTCGACTCTGTAAACATGTTGAAATTTATCATGATAAATAATTCTAAATATTTCACCATTTATAAAAAATACTCTATTAATTACAAATTGATTATTCTTATAATAAACATGAAAATCAGGTAATTCTTTATTAACCCTGTATTCCTTCCTCGCAAGCCCAATTGCTTCTTCCGCTTCAACCCCTATTACAACTCCTTTATCTGTTTTATGGCATCTTACAATCTTCGGATTTATATATTGCTGTAATATTACAGGCATTGCCTCAATAACAAGAGCAACATCCTGTCCATCAAGTGCTAACGGAGGGGCAAGGTGGGTATGCAAGCCTTTTAGGTTACCTCCAGCGGCCAAGGAGATGTCCATGCATAAAAAGGCATTCACCAATATTATCGCGATTAGTTTAAACCAAATTGTACGTGTCAAATTATTCATATGTTATGTACTATTAGTTAATTCCAAATGACAAATTTCAAAATCCAAATTAATCTTCAAATAACTCAATCCCAAAAATCCATGCCCGAGGCGGGTGGAGGAAAAATCAAACATCAAAATGACAATGTAAAATTCAAATATTTTTTCTTTGATTTCTTTCAGTTTTTCTTCGCGATCTTCGTGGGCTTCGTGGTTAAAACATCACATTTTTTAAGCTTGAACTATTATGACATAGCTTTGAAGTTTTTTTAAATACTGCGATAGGCGGATGGCCGGAGGGTGATTAAAAGGACCCCAATGCGCTTATCTCTCTTATCTATTTCATAAATTATACGATAATCACCTGCACGGTAACGATATAAAATCTTTTTTACTTTTAATCGCTTAATGTTTTGTCCCTGAAAAGGATTATTTTCTAAATCTTCAAAACATCTGTTTAGGCGATTGGCTAATTTAGACGAGCAATTTTGATAAAATTTCAATGCCTGCGGCAGCAAAATTACCTTAAATTTATCCACGCTTTACTTTTCTCCAGTTAGCACCCTTGCCCTTATAAAAAAGTTTGCTCTCCTTCTCAATGTGAGCTATTTCTTCGCTGGTAAGCGTCTCATCAACTTTTTCTAAAAGCAACTCGCGCACTAAAGCAGAAATAGATTTGTATTCCCTATCGCATAGACATTTTATCTTCTCATATAATGAAGCCGGTAACCTTATCAATAACTCTTTATTCATAGTTATAGCCATTTTTGTCTCCTTATAAATTTCATTACAATTTATCTTCCACTATAAGTATATCATAATGATATATAATTGTCAAGTTTAGATTTCAATACCAGTTGTCATACAGGACGTTCAGACGTCTGTATAAAAATACAATTTTGAAATGTTAAAAATTAAAACAATAGTTCATCCTTTTAAAACATATAATCCTTAAACCACAAAGCACCAAGCGCACAAAGTTTTTGTATTCATTCTTCGTGCCCTTTGTGTCCTTCGTGGTAAATAATTTTCTATTTTTTCTTTTGTCTGAACTGGTACTTCTTTGCGTATCGGATTAATTTATTTTTATTATTTTCGTCAGATAACGTAAAGCTCGCAGAGAAAATATAAAATTAGACAGGATTGACAAGATAAAAAAGGATAAAACTAATCGTGTTAATCATGTAAATCCTGTCAAAGAAAAAATATTTGAATTTTACATTGTCATTTTCTTGCCTACCGGCAGGCAGGGATTTTTGATGTTTTCCACCAGAGGCGGACCCGCCTCCGGCGGGAATTTTGGGATTAAGTTATTAAATGATTCATTTGGATTTTGTCATTTGACATTTGAGATTAAATAAAGCCTTACTGTTTCTTTCTCCGCCAAATTGTGCCCTGTTTTGTGTCTTCTAAAATTACGCCTAATTCCTCTAACTCGTCTCTTATTTTGTCCGATGTTTTAAAATCTTTATTCTTGCGTGCCGCATCCCTTTGGGAAATTAAAACTTTTATCTTATATTTAATCTCATCCGGTAATATCTCTTCCTTTATATCACTAAGAAAAAGCCCCAGTACATTACCTAAGCTGATAATTGTTTCTTTGGCTGATTTTATAAATGCTTTTAAATCTTCCGGGGGGTCAACCGCGGCATCGATCTTTTTGTTTATTAATGTAACCATGTCAAATAATACAGATAATGCTTCTGCAGCGTTAAAATCATCATCCATTACTTGTTCAAATCGCTGCGTTAACTCAGCTAACTCCTTAAATTCTTTTTTCCGGTGCTCAAGGTTACCGGCAATACGCTCAACCCGTTGAAATAATATATAAAACCTTTCTCTGGCCCGTTCAGCCTCAATAAGTTTTTCCTCTGTATAATTCAGGGGACTCGCATAATGTGTGCCTAAAAACATGATTTTTAATGCTTCGGGATTATGTCTTTTAATAATTTTGCCAAGGGTTATAAAATTTCCTAATGATTTTGACATCTTTTCTCCGTTTACGGAAAGTAATCCATTATGTATCCAAAAGCCGGCAAATTTTTTTCCAGTAAATGCCTCGCTCTGGGCAATTTCATTTTCATGATGCGGAAAGATTAAATCAAGACCCCCGCCATGAATGTCAAAACTCTCACCCAAATATTTTGTGCTCATTACCGAACACTCAATGTGCCAGCCGGGCCGGCCCCGTCCCCATGGACTGTTCCATGAAGGTTCATTTGGCCTTGTCTTTTTCCAAAGGGCAAAATCTAATGGATCGTTTTTCTTTTCACCGGGATGTACCCTTGCCCCGCTGTGCAGTTCGTCAATGCTCTGGTGCGAGAGTTTGCCATATTGCTTGAACTTTTTTACCTCAAAGTAAACATCGCCTTCCACGGCATATGCATACCCTTTATCAATTAGTCCAGAAATCATTTCAATCATATCTTTAATATGTGCGGTAGCCTTTGGCTCAACATCCGGCGGCATAATCTGCATCATGGTCATATCATGATAATAAGCGTTAAGATAAAAATCCGCTACGGCCTGACAGGCCTGATTTAAATCCACCACTCCCCCGGCTTGATCCTGTGCTTTAGTTATAATTTTATCATCAACATCCGTAATATTACGCACAAATTTTACCTGGTACTTCCTATACAATAAATAACGCCGGATAATATCAAAGGTAAATGCCGCGCGCAGATGCCCAAGATGCGCCTCGTCATATACCGTAGGCCCGCAGACATATATCCCAACCTCCTCCATGGTAAGCGGCTGGAATTCTTCTTTTTTTCTGGTTAAGGTGTTGTAGATATGTAGCGCCATAACTTACTAATTCCAAAATCCAAATGAATCTTTAAATATCTGAATCTCAAAAAAAACAATTATAAAATCTTTTTCTATTTGTCTGCCCGCCGTGATTTTGACAGGTTATTTTTTTGTTGAATGATTAATTTGTCATTTGTCATTTCTTAAGCGCTTCCCCCATCCTCTTAAGGCAAACCTCTTTACCCAAGAGCGGCAGGACAAAAGTAAGCTCCGGGCCTTGCATATCGCCGGTTAAGGCTACGCGTACCGGCAGGTATAAATTCTTTCCTTTTATCCCGGTTGCAGTTTGCACCTCTTTCATCAGCGCTTTAAAACTTACTACCGTAATCTCTTCCGCACTTTTGCTTAAACCTGATACCAGAGACGTCAATATTGCTTTTGCTTCTTCATTTTTCAATATATCCTGTGCTTCGTTGTTATAAGTTAGTATTTCCCGAAAAAATATATCTGCGTAAAGCAGGATATCTTTTATTTTTTTTAAACGCTCCTTGACCGTTAAAACTACTTGTTTAACCCGGTCAAATTTTTCCGCAGCGGTTTTTTCATCCAAAAAACCTGCCGCCACCAAATAAGGAATGCACATCCGGGTTAACTGTTCAATCTCTAAGCTGCGGATGTAATGTCCGGAAATCCAGTCAAGCTTCGCCGGGTCAAATAAAGCCTGCGACTTATTAAGATCTTCGACTGCAAAATCAGAAATTATCTCCGGTTTTGATAAAATTTCCTTTTCTCCTTTTGGCGCCCAGCCGAGAAGCACCAGGTAATTAAACAGCGCCTCTGGTAAATATCCCCGTGCACGATAACTATCAATTGAAACCGACTCTACCCGTTTACTAAGTTTTTCTCCGCCTTCGCCCATGGTCATTGACATGTGGGCAAATTGCGGAATGTGCGCCCCGAGACTTTCAAATATTAAAATATGACGCGGGGTATTCGAGAGGTGGTCTTCGCCTCTTAAAATATGGGTGATCTGCATTAAATAATCATCTACACATACGGCAAAATTAAACATCGGATAGCCATCAGATTTCTGCACGACAAAATCTCCAATCACGGATGTATTAAACTGCACTCTCCCCCGTATTAAATCGTCAATTATAATCTCTCTGTTATCCGGTACCTTGAATCGCAACACCGGTATTCTATTTTCACTGCGGTATTTTTGTTTCTCTTCTTCGGTAAGATTACGGCAGCGGTTGTCATAACGTGAAGTCTTACCCTGTTGAAGCAGTTTCTCCCTTCTTTCCTCCAGTTCTTCTGCGCGGCAGTAACACTCATATAATCTGCCGCGGTGCTTTAATTTATCCAGGTATTGCTTGTAAATATCAATCCGCTGTGACTGGACATAAGGGGCAAATTCTCCACCAATGTCCGGACCTTCATCCCAATCAATGCCCAGCCACTTCAAATCCGCGAAAATCTCCTGCACAAAATTTTTCTGTGAACGTTCTATATCAGTATCTTCAATTCTCAATATAAAACGCCCCTGCGCTTTGCGGGCAAATATCCAGTTAAACAGCGCTGTCCTGGCATTACCAATATGTAATCTGCCCGTGGGACTGGGGGCAAAACGTACTCGAACCACGCTACCTCCGGTAGAATGACAAATGTCAAATTCCAAATAAGAAAACCGTCAAGCGGTTACGGTTACGTAAGTTTTTGTATTGTGTATTGAGTCGTGCGTATTGCGGTTTTTATGGTATAGGAAAGTATACTCTTATACCCTTACGGGCACAAGTAAAACACTTTCCTAACCACTGAAAATCGCAGATTGTCGTCTTTTTATTTTTTATGCTCAATACTCGATGCTCAATACGAGTATTATTACCTTAACCGTTACCGAATAAGCAGTGCGTAATACGCAATACTTATTTAAGTTCAAGCAATACTACTGCATACGCGGCAATGGCTTCTTTCTTGCCAATAACCCCGGTGCCTTCTGTTGTTGTTGCCTTTATGTTTACCGCTTGTTTGTCTATCCCCAGCACCCGGCTGATCTTTTGTTTCATCTCTTCCTTATAGGGACTAATCTTTGGCTGTTCTGCTAATACTACCACATCAATGTTTACTACGGAAAAATTTTTCTGAAAAATCAAATCCGCACTATTTTTAAGCAGCAAGAGACTGGAAATATTTTTGTAGGTTAAATTACCCGGGGGAAAATGTTCCCCAATATCACCCAAACCCGCTGCCCCGAGCAAGGCATCGCATATTGCATGTAAAACTACATCCGCATCAGAATGCCCCTTTAGTCCCCTGGAATAAGGAACCTCCACCCCGCCCAAAAATAACTTACGCCCGGGCTCAAGGCAATGCAGGTCATATCCCAGTCCCGTGCGCCAGTTTAATGCTGTTTTCACTTTTTATTAATTCCTCCGCAATACGCAAATCAATCTGAGTGGTAATTTTGATATTCGAATACCGGCCTTTTACTATCTTTACTTTTTCCCCAATGCGTTCAACAAGCATTGCATCATCGGTTACATTTTTTTTCTCGGCGCATTCGTAAGCACGAAGCAAAAGCTTTCGGCAAAACACCTGCGGGGTCTGGATATCCCAGAGCGCCTGCCGCGGGAGGGTCCGGGTAACAAAACGCCGGTTATCTGCCTGTTTTATCGTCGAAATAACCGGTACCGCAATCGCCGCCGCGCCATAGCGTTTTGCCTGTGCTATTGCCTGTTCGACAATCTTTTTATCAATTAGCGGCCGGGCCGCATCATGCACCAAAATCAAATCTGCTTCTTCTGATACAGATTTTAACCCTCGATAAACCGAGAGATGACGCTGACTGCCGCCAAAAACAATCCTCACCGGCTTAGAAACCCGATACTCTGCAAGCAGCTTCTTTGCCCTTCGATAATCATCTTTGTTAATTACAAAAATGATTTCACTAACACTCTTAAGTTCTGCTATTACCTTAAGAGAAAAAGCCGCGATTGGTTTATTCTGTAAGCAAACAAATGCCTTGTTTATTCTGCTCTTAAACCTCTTTCCGCATCCCGCAGAAGCAACAATTGCCGATACCTTCACTTCGCTGACTCCGCTTTCGCAAAAATCATCCGTCCAGCAGCAGTTTGCAGTACACTGGTTACAATCACCCTAGTGGTATATCCGATAAACCTGCGTCCCTCTTCCACCACGATCATTGTCCCGTCATCAAGATAGGCTACGCCTTGGTCATATTCTTTGCCTTCGCGCACGATTTTAGCAATCATAACCTCTCCTGGCAAAACTACCGGCTTTAAGGCATTGGCTAATTCATTAATATTTAATACACTAATGCCCTGTAGTTCGGCTACTTTGTTTAAGTTAAAGTCATTGGTGAAAATTTTTGCCGTAAGCATTTTGGCCAACTTGATTAGTTTTGCATCGACCTCATGTATTTCCGGGAAGTCTTCGTCATGAATTTTAACGTCAATCTTTTTATTTTTCTGAATCTTATTCAAAACATCCAGTCCGCGGCGGCCGCGGTTGCGTTTTAACGCATCAGAAGAATCGGCAATCTGCTGCAATTCTCTGAGGACAAAGCGCGGGATTATAAACTTACCCTCAATAAAACGCGTCTGGCTGAGATCTAAGATTCTCCCATCAATAATCACACTGGTGTCTAAGATTATAAACTCTTCCTTTTGGTCCTGCCGGGTGAATTTTACATAAGGAATAATCAAGTTAAACTCATCGCGCCCGCGGATAGCCACAACCATCCCCAGGTAACATAGCACCATCGTGATAATAACCCGCAATGTATTCGTCACTGCTTCATCTAATCCTAAAAGGACAAAAGAATCAGTAAAAATTTTTGCTGCGAGTAATCCAAAAATTAATCCAAATACCGCACTGGATAACCCGCGCACAGATACCTTCCTTGAGCATAAATCAAGCAGCACAATGCCCATACTGCCGAAAAAACCAAATACCGGACCTAACCATATCGCTTTTTCTTGATCAATCCCCAAAAGAGAAGCAATTTGATACCCTAGGGCGGTACCGATAAGCACAAAAATAATCCGCACAAACAGTATCGTCATCCTTTCTCACCTCCTTCCAAATTACCCGCCATGACGGGTAATTTAATTTCACATGTCAAATCTCAAATGAATTACTAAATAAAACAATCAAAAAATTAAAAGATTTGAAGATTAGAAGATTCATTTGGATTTTGGATTTTGTCATTATTGCTGCTGCTTGGCAGCAGCAATGCCACGGCCTCTTTTATCGTACTCACCCCAATACGCTCAATGCCCGTGGTATTTAACTTCGCCTTTAGGTTTGCCTTTGGCAATATACACCTTTTAAATCCGAGTTTCTCTGCCTCGCTTATCCGAACTTCCATACCATTTACCGCTCTGATCTCTCCCCCCAGTCCAATCTCGCCAAAGATAATATCACCTTTTTTTGCCGGTATATCTTTACGGCTTGAAGCAATTGCCGCGGCAATCGCTAAATCTGCTGAGGGCTCAACAATCTTTATCCCGCCGGTAACATTTATAAACACATCATAATTTGCCAGCGTAATTCCCGCTCTTCTTTCCAATACCGCAACCAGTAAAATTATCCGGTTAATATCCACTCCCGTACTGCGGCGGCGGGGCAGACCAAAATTGGTCGCGGCAACCAACGATTGTATCTCGACCACCAACGGCCGTGAACCTTCAATCGTCGGGGTAACAACCGCACCGGAAATTTCCAGCGTCCGATCTGATAAAAATAATTCTGACGGATTTTTAACCTCCGCTAACCCCTTGCCGGTCATTTCAAATATACCAATCTCATTTGTTGAACCAAAACGGTTTTTTACCGCACGTAAAATCCGGTACGATGCATGCCGGTCGCCTTCAAAATAAAGCACGGTGTCGACGATATGTTCCAAAACCCGCGGGCCGGCAAGCGCTCCCTCTTTGGTAACATGGCCAACAATAAACACCGAACAGCCTGTTGTCTTGGCCATACTGGTTAAAAGCGCCGCACACTCTCTTACCTGAGAAACACTGCCGGCGCTGGAGGTTAGATCTTCCCGGTAGACCACCTGTATTGAGTCCAAAACCAAAATCTTAGGTTGTAATCTTTTTACATATTCAAGGATCAGTCCAAGATTTGTCTCCGAGACAATATATAAATTTTCCGAAGCTGTGCCCAAGCGGTTCGCACGCAGTTTTGTCTGTTTTACGGATTCCTCCCCACTGACGTAGAGAATTTTTTCACCATTTGTACTAATATTATCAGAAATCTGAAGTAGTATCGTTGATTTGCCAATGCCCGGGTCACCACCGATTAAAACTACTGACCCGGCAACCACTCCCCCGCCAAGCACACGATCAAGTTCCCGGATACCGGTTCTAATCCGGTCTTTTTCCTCTGTTTGAACGCAGTGGAGAAGTTCCGGTCCGAGGGAGGCATTAATATCCCAACTCCGCTGTTTGCCCTTTTGTTTTTCTACCTGAGACTCTTCGACCAGAGAATTCCAGCTGCTACAATCCGGACAGCGGCCAAGCCATTTGGCAGAGGTATACCCGCATTCCTGACAACAAAAAACAGTTTTCACTTTCATAAGAAAATCGCCTTCTGCAATAACCTTCCCGTGACTTTCCGTATCAAGATATACCCCGGACGGGTCTTTGAAATATCAATTATTTTTTAAGGTTCTTTTTTTTCTCTTTTTGTTTAAAGAATAATTTCCAGGGATGGCGCCTTACATCATCGATTAAATATTCCAAGTCATTATACATTTTATCCGAGGTGAGTAATTTACCAACCGTCCCCTGACCGCCTTCCAGATTTTTTGCAATCGAGTTTATGGTAATACTGGTATCTTTGAAATTCTCACTGGCCTGGTTAAGATTAAGGATTGTTTCCCGCAGACTATTCGTCATTGTTTTATCCCCAACAACGTCCATCAGCACCTCGGTTAACCGCTCAATACTTATTGGGTCCTTTCCCCGTAACACATCCCCGGCCTTAAGCAGTCCGCTGGCTTTGGATCCCGGAACAAGTTCTACATATTTTTCCCCCATAATTCCCAATGTATTAATATAGGTTTGAGAATTCCGCGGGATGCGAATATTCGGACGAATATTTAAGGTTAACTCTACCTCAACCTTATTTTTCTCTTCATTATAAAATATTCTAATATCACTTACCTCACCCACACTTACTCCCGCCAGTCTTACCGGCGCCGTAGGTTCAATCCCGCTGGCAAAACCAAAAATTGCCTTAATCGTATACCCCTGTTTACTCAGGATCGAACTGCCGCTAATCTGAAATAAGATAAAAGCCAGCACCACTCCTGAAAGCAGGATAAAAAATCCTACCTTAATCTGGATAACCGTCCTTTTTTCCATAAATAAGCTCCTTTAAATTATTGCGGTTCTGTCAAAAGTTTTACTATTGTATTATGCAAATATTCTTATCCCGTAAGAGTTTTTATTGAAATTAACTGCCCCTTAAAAATATAAACAAATAAAATATTTACCACAGATTAAAAATCTTATTGTTTTCTATACGTGAACAAAAATCAATTTTTTCATCGATTAGTTATCGGGCCTTCCGCTGCACCGGTTATAAACTGACGCACTACCGGATTGGTTGTCTGTTTAATCTTCGCCGGGGCATCAACCTCAATAATCCCCCCCTGATAAAGCATGGCAATCTTATCCGCCACTTTATAGGCAGAAGTCATGTCATGGGTTACGACAACGGATGTGATCGATAGCGTGTGATGCAGTTCAATTATTAAATCATTTATGGCATCTGCGCCGATGGGATCAACTCCGGTCGTTGGCTCATCATAAAGGATAATTCTCGGGTCTATGCAAATTGCCCTGGCCAGTCCCACTCTTTTTTTCATGCCACCGCTGAGCTCTGAGGGATAAAAACCTTCCACTCCTTTAAGTCCCACCGCGGCCAAAGATGCGCTTACCTTTGCATCAATTTCCCGGTGCGGGGTATTGGTATGCTCGAACAAAGCAAATCCTACATTCTCGCGCACGGTTAAAGAATCAAATAATGCTGCTCCTTGAAAAAGCATGCCGAAATTCAGACGGAATTTTTCAATCTTTTTGCCTCTTAATTTATTGATATCCTGTCCATCAATAATAATTCTACCCATATCCGGGGACATCAGTCCAATAATGTGTTTTAACAATACACTCTTTCCACAGCCGCTTCTGCCAATTATGACCATGGTCTCACCGGTATTTATTTTTAAGCTCAAGTTATTTAGCACCGGATGATTGCCAAACGATTTAGTTATATTTGCGATCTCAATCATATTAAATGATAAAATAAAATATCGTCGTAAAGAAACAATCCGCCGCGAGGATTAAAATACAGGAGATCACTACTGCCTGGGTCGTGGCTATCCCGACCCCCTCGGCCCCGCCACGTGTATTCATCCCTTCAAAACAACTTATAATTGAAATAATAACTGCAAATACTGCTGACTTTATCAGTCCCGTCCAGATATCCTTATACATTAAAGCATCAAATGACTTTTTAAGATACAATCCTGAAGGTATATATAATTTATTAACCGCGACGATAAATCCTCCGCTAATCCCGATAAAGTCCGCATAAATCGTAAGAATTGGCAGCATTATTAAAAGCGACAAAAACCGCGGCACGACAAGATAACGCACCGGATTTGTCGCCAGGGTCTGTAAGGCATCTATTTGTTCTGTTACCTTCATTGTCCCGAGTTCTGCGGCGATTGATGCCCCGACCCGTGCGGCAACAACCAGTGCGGTTAAAACCGGGCCAAGTTCCCGGCACATCGAAAGGCTGACCAGTCCGGCAATATAAAGCTGTGCCGACATCTTTTTCATTGTATAAGCAGTTTGGAAAGCAAGCACCATACCGGTAAACAAAGCGGTTAAAAATACAATCATAAAGCTGTTAATCCCGATATGCTCCATTTGCTCAATGAATTTCTTATCTATCCCGAACCTGAATTTATTAAGACGCTGCAGCGGCGGATGAGTTATTGTCCAAAATAGTGTTTCGAAAAATAAAAATGCTATCCCGCCAACATAGCTGAAGATATTATTAAAAATTTCCTTTAAATCCCTCATCACGCAGATTAGGGCTTTCATTGATCAAACACCGTCATTTTTTCACCCGGGGTGATTTTGATATCTTTAAGCATCGTATCCTGGCCAATCCTTCTAAAATCAAATTCTCCCTTTATCTCCAGATAACTATCACGTTGATATGCCCGGGAATTAACCACTTTTAAAATCGGGTAATAACCCATAACATTTAAATTTGTCCGGGAATACTTCATCGTACCAATTATGCCGTCTTTTCCTTCAAAATGCCCGCGGCTTTTGAGCCGGTTGGCGTTTCCTTTAAATTCCATCCACCCATCCATTATACCACTGACCAGCGGAGTAGTAGAATCCGTTTTACCTAAGATTAAAAGATCAGATACATCGGCATTAACGATATTAAGCTGCAAATTCAATTCGTAAGGCTCAATCAGTCCGGCTCTGCCGTTTAAAATATAATCCCGGCCGATGGTTAGCTTTTTTATTTCCAGATAATTTTTGTATAAAATAAACTCACCATTTACTTCTTTAAACGGTTTACGATTTATTTCCGTATTCGTGGTAGAAAGTTTTCCTTGCACCTGCGCATCTGTCCGGTCACCGCGTAAAACAATGCTTAAAAATTCAAGGTCGGTTGATAGCTGGTAAGAATTAAAATGCAGATCTTTTATTTTTGCCTTGGCCCGGGTAAAATCGCTGTTTGAAAAATCGATATTTAATTCGATATCCCCGCCTAAAACAAGGGCATTAAGCATTATTTTCTGTTCCCTAAAATCAACCCTCCCCGACATTTTAACCTGCTTACCAAAATCAATATTCTTGATCATCAGCCTTTTTCCGTTCAACGCGGCTTCGCCAAGCAGGTGGATCTTACTGCGGTTTAATAAATCGGCAATTCCCCAGATAATAAAATTATCCACCCGGCCATTGATATTAAAAAAGGTATCCAGCATTCGTGAGTCCACCTGGATATCAAATTTTGGACCACGGTCAAAACTAAAAACTCTTCCCTTGATAAAAATCGGCACGCCGCCGGCCGTGCAATCCATGTTGTCAAAAATAATTTCATCACGGCTAATATTTACGCAGCCATTTAATTTCTCAATAACCGTCGTATTGCCATCAAATAAGATACTCCCCTGAACAATTTTTAACCGCATATCTTTGGGTAAACAATAATTGCTAACGGTCCCGTTTTTTGTCTGATTGTTAACGTTACTAAAATTACTCAAATGGATGCGCGGTGATATTAAAATAATTTTACTGGGAAATCCGCTCTTTCTAAAAAAATTCCAAATGCGGTAATCAACATACGCCCGTTCAACACTAAATAATTTTGCGTTTTTACCATTATTTTTTTTTGCCAGCACAAAGTCTTTTAAAACAAATTTTCTGATAATCCCGCCTTCGATACTATCAATGCTCACATCCTGCCCAAACTCCTCTCCCAGATGTTTAACCAGATAGGCCTTTGCCCCGCGGATTAAAAATGTGGGGTAGGTCTCGGCAAAAAATAATATTACCGTAAGCAGCGCAAGAATCAAAAGAAGGATTGTTCTTTTTTTTGAAATAGCCTTTAAACGCATAAATTTTAAATTATTGCCTTCGGCACTAATTTATCCACTGCCTTTTCTTTAAAAAAGAAAAGGCAGCCCAAAAGAAAAAATTTCTATGTTCTTTTAATAAATCCCTTCTACCGTTTTGTCCACCGTATCCACTACTAATACCTTGGCGGATTTTCGATGTGTTGGAAAATGCAAGGCATTTTCCAAGTATGAATCTCCCCCGTCTCTTGCTGCGGGGCATATTCATTGCGCGGTAAAAATAAGTGATTTATCATTTGCCGATATTTTTAACGGCTTAGTTTTATCAATTTTTCCTAAAAGCATTTCTTCTGCCAGGGGGTCTTCGATATAACGTTGAATCGTACGTTTCAGCGGCCGCGCGCCAAATATTTGGTCAAAACCCTTTGCCACTAAAAAATCCTTGGCTTTCTGATCTAATTCAATTTTTATCTTTTGTTCTTCAAGACGCAGGATCACCTCTTTCATCTCGATTTCAATGATGTCATAAAGGTTTTCTTTGGTCAACGGCCTAAATACAATAGTGTCATCGACCCGGTTTAAAAACTCCGGTTTAAATGTTTTCTTTACTTCATCAAGCAGCCGATCTTTCATTGACTGGTAAGTAATCTCATCCTTTTGCGGGGTAAACCCAATCGCCCCCTGTTTTTTCAGCGTTTCCGCTCCAATATTAGAGGTCATGATTAGCACGGTATTACGAAAATCTACGCGCCGTCCGAAACTATCCGTCAAACGCCCCTCTTCAAGCATTTGTAATAAAATATTGAATACATCCGGATGCGCCTTTTCAATCTCATCAAGCAACACTACGGCATAAGGCCTTCTTCTGATCTTCTCTGTCAACTGCCCGCCCTCTTCATATCCCACATATCCCGGGGGAGCTCCCACCAAACGGGAAACATTAAATTTTTCCATGTATTCGGACATGTCAATCTGTATAATCGCATCAGCATCACCAAATAGAAATTCTGCCAACGCCTTTCCAAGAAGAGTTTTTCCTACTCCGGTCGGGCCTAAAAAGATAAACGAGCCAATTGGCCGCTTAGGATCTTTAAGTCCGGTACGGGAACGCCGTATGGCACTGGCAACAGCCTTAATCGCTTCATCCTGTCCGACTAAGCGTTTATGCAAATCTTCTTCAATCCGCAGCAATTTTTCTGTCTCTTTTTCTTCAAGCCTGGCAATCGGAATACCGGTCCATTTCGAGACAATTTCGGCAATGTCTTCGGCAGTAACCTCTACGCGCTTCTCCAGCCGGCTTTCTTTCCAGTCACGGCGTATTTTTTCAAGCTGTGTCCGTGATTCGCGTTCCTGATCTCTGAACTTTGCCGCCTTTTCAAAATCCTGAGCCTTAACCGCAGCCTCTTTTTCTTTGCGCAACTGTTCAATCTTTACCTCCATGTCTTTTAAATCCGGCGGAGCCGTCATTGTCATCAACCTGGCACGTGAACCGGCCTCATCAATAATATCCACGGCTTTATCCGGAAGGAACCTGCCGGTAATATAACGGTCGGAAAGTTTCGCCGCGGCTTCAAGTGCCGTATCCGCGTATTTTACCCGATGATGCGCTTCATATTTGTCTCTAAGTCCCCGTAAGATTTCTATTGTTTCTTTAATTGTTGGCGGTTCGACAATAATTGTCTGAAAGCGCCGTTCAAGCGCCGCATCTTTTTCGATATACTTTCTGTATTCATCCATGGTCGTCGCCCCAATACACTGGATTTCCCCACGGGCGAGTGCCGGTTTTAGAATATTAGAAGCATCAATCGCTCCCTCCGCACCACCGGCTCCGACTAAAGTATGCAGCTCATCGATAAATATTATAATATCTTCTGAACGTTTAATCTCATCCATAACTGCCTTTATTCTTTCTTCAAACTGGCCGCGATATTTTGTTCCGGCAACCATAAGCGCAAGATCAAGGATTACTACCCGCCGGTTACGCAATACCTCCGGCATATCGCCGGCAATTATTTTTTGTGCCAGTCCTTCGACAATCGCCGTTTTACCTACCCCCGCTTCACCTAACAAAACCGGATTATTCTTTGTCCGGCGGGCAAGTATCTGGATTACCCGTTCAATTTCATTTTTTCTGCCGATAACCGGATCGAGTTTATTATCTTTAGCTAACTTTGTTAAATCACGGCCAAAGGCATCAATTGCCGGAGTTTTTCGTTTTTCCGCGCCTGTGCCTGTAGACATACTATTGTAAGTCGGCATTGCCGTTCCTAAGAGTTCCATAATTTCTCCTCTTACCTTATTAAGATCAAGACCGAGATTAAGCAACACCTGTGAGGCAACACCTTCGGTTTCACGAATCAGGCCTAACAGCAAATGTTCTGTACCAATATAATTATGCCCCAGTGCCCTGGCCTCACTCATCGCCAGTTCAATTGCTTTTTTCGCCTTAGGGGTAAACGGAATATCACCTGAGGTAACCGTACTCGGGCCAGCCTGAACAAGTTTTTCTACCTCTAATCTAATAATATCCAGACTAAGGTTTAAATTCTGCAAAACCGCCGCCGCCACCCCCTCTCCTTCCTTAATCAATCCTAGCAGGATATGTTCTGTGCCAATGTAGTCATGATTAAATCGTTTAGCTTCTTCTTTTGCTAATAAAATCACCTTTCGTGCACGTTCCGTATATCGGTCAAACATCTTGCTCCTCCTTTAATATTAGTAGGGTTCTGTCAGATACTTAACCACTTACTTTATAATCTTACCCATCCCCCTCTGTGTTCTCTTACAGTATTAATCTTTCTATCCCTTCTTTTAGCCTCAACATATTGAATGAACTTCAATAGCAAATGCGATTATCTTCTCGGTTATCTCCTTCATCGTGAATTCTTTTCGAGAGCTCTGACCTGCCGGCAGGCAGGGCATTGTCTTTCTCTCTGCGTCCTCAGTGGTTCCTTTCATTTTCTTTCATTTTATTTTCCGGTTAACTTCTCGCGGATCAAACGCGCGCGGGTCACATCACGCTCCTGTTGAGTTAATATCTTGCCTTCAAGTTTCTGCAGGTGTGCCGGCTGGGTAAGGATAAACAGTTGATTAACCGTTTGCCGGTCAATCTCCTTAATTATTTCCAAATCTACCCCTAAACGAACAATCGATAAAAGCTCTATCGTTTCTTTAGAAGATATAATATGGGCACTTTTAAGGATGCCAAATCCGCGCCAGATCTGGTCTTCAATCCCGGCACGGTTTTGTTTCAGTAGTGCCGCTCTGGCGTTCTGCTCATAATCAATTATTTGACGAATGATCCGTTCAATACTATCTAAGATACTTTCTTCACTACGTCCCATAGTAACACTGTTTGAAATCTGAAAAAAATTCCCGCTGGCCTCTGTCCCCTCGCCAAACAACCCTCGAGCGGTAAGTCCTAATTTAGCGATTGCCTGAAGCACGCGGTTTATCTGCTTTGTCATTACCAGAGACGGCAAATGCAACATTACCGAGGCGCGCATACCGGTGCCGGTATTTGTCGGACAGGCAGTTAAATATCCCCAGTCAACGGAAAAGGCAAAATTCAGCCGACGTTCCATTTCTTTATCTAAATTATTAATCACATCCCAAGCTGAACGTAAATTAAAACCCGATTGAATTACCTGTGAACGCATGTGGTCTTCTTCATTAACCATTACCGAAATAATTTCATTTTTATCAATACATACTGCCTTAACATCAGTCTGCACAATATGCTCGCGGCTGACTAAATGTCTTTCCAGCAAAAACTGGCGGTCAATGCTGTTTAATTTATTCATCAGTAAATATATCCCGTCCTTAAAATAATTAAGCGACAACATAACCGGTTCTATTAATTTCAGGGTATCTTCCTGCTGTTTTTTCGCTGCCCAGTGGGAAAAAGGCAGTTTGTTTAAATTTCTCGCCAGGCGCACGCGGCTGCTAATAATAATATTTGAATTCGGACCGGTCCCTCTTAACCATTCACTGGTCTGATGCAACAATTCATCAAGCTTCATATAAAACCCCTTTTTTATTCTCTGGTTCTGTAAAATACTTAACCACGGAGGTTCTAGTGCTCACTTTTAAGGTGTACGACAACCTTTGGCCGTTCATTACCATAAATACTTATTTCCCCGCCAAGATTCATTGACTACAGATTGTAAAACAACGTTTAAACATTTTTTAGCCACGGATTTACACGGATACTACACGAATTTTAATATTCAAACCTTTCAACTCTTTTTTAAATTTTTCTAGTCACGCCTTTTTTATCCGTGGCTAATCCGTGAAAATCTGTGGCTCTATTTTATTTTTTCGCCATGAATTAACACAGATGTAACAACGGGGCATCGTGATTATTTTCCTGTGATTCCTTTCATTTTATTGTCACTTTATTTTTGACACTACTTATTTTCTTTCTTTTCCATCTCTTTTATTTTATCGCGTATTTTTGCCGCCTCCTCAAATGCCTCGGTCTGAATTGCCTTCTGTAGTCTAATTTGCATATCCTGAAGCTCTTTTCTAACCTTAAACTCAGGCCCGCTTTTTGTTGGAGATTTTCCGGCATGCTGACTTGCGCCGTGTATCCTTTTAAATAACGGTTCCAGACTCTGCTTAAACGTTGTATAACACTCACTGCAGCCAAAACGGCCAATCCGCTTAAAGTCCTCGTAGGTAAGTTTACAATTTGGGCATTTAATTACCTGTTTTCTTCCTGGTTTTCCTGCTGGTACGGCTAAATCAACCAGTCCGGATAAAAGATCCTGCAAAGCAAACGGCTGTCCTAACCCGGCGACGCCTTTTTCCCGTGCGCATTCTTCGCAAAGATGCAATTCAGTCATCTGATCATTGATTATTTCCGTAAGATGCACGGAAGCCTGTTTCTTCCCGCAAATATCACAGACCATATTTAACCTCCGGTTAACTAAAATTCCAAAATTCAAATGTCAAAATCTAAATGAATCTTCTAATCTTCAAATCCTTTAATTTTTTTATTGTTTTATTTAGTAATTCATTTGAAATTTGGATTTTGACATTTGTCATTCTGTTTTTAAAGTTTGTATCGCGTCCCCTTTATCTTGGTAACCTTTTGAAATTCTTTCATGATTAACTTTGTCGTCTTTCCCGGCAAACCATCACCAATTTTGCGGCCGTCAATTTGAACCACGGGAATAACCTCGGCCGCGGTACCGGTTAAAAAACACTCATCCGCGTTATAGAGGTCGTGGCGGGTTAAAAAATCTTCCGTAAAACCGGCAATGTGTTTTTTTCTGACAATATCAATAACTTCCCCTCTGGTTATCCCGTTCAATACGCCCAGATTAACGATTGGTGTTTTTAATTCACCATTTTTTATAATAAAAATATTATCCCCGGTACATTCCGCAACATACCCCTGGGAATTAAGCATTATTGCCTCTTCAACGCCGGCATTTATTGCCTCGATTTTTGCCAGAATGTTATTTAAATAATTAAGTGATTTTATCTGCGGATTAACTGCCTCGGAAAGATTACGCATTGTCGGTACCGTGACGATCACCAGTCCCTGTTCGTAAAATTTCTGCGGATAAATGGCAATTTTATCGGTAATAATGATAATCACCGGACGGCGGCATTTTCTCGGGTCAAGTCCCAAATCACCAATACCTCTGGTTACCACCAATCTTATATAGGCATTTTTCAATTTATTCAATTTTAAGGTATCAATTACGGCTTTAATCATTTCTTTTTTGGCCATGGGAAGCATCAGCATTATCGTGTGTGCCGATTCATACAAGCGGTCAATATGTTCTTCCAGCTTAAACACCAACCCATTATAAGACCGGATTCCTTCAAACACGCCGTCGCCATAAAGCAGTCCATGGTCAAAAACAGAAACCCTTGCCTGATCCTGTTCATAGTATTTTCCATCAACATAAACCTTCAATCCCATGATCACCTCCCGGTACAATTACAAATTCCAAATGTCAAATTCCAAATAAATAACTTAACAAAAAAATGACAAATAAAAGAAACATTATACAACAAAATGTTTTTCTCTGTGTAATTAAATAAAAAAATTCCTTCGGAATCTTTTTATCCATTTGAAAACCGTAGGTTTTCAAACTTTCCCTCCAAAAGATCACCCTCTATCAAGCTATAGGGAATAATCAAGTTTAATGATTCATTTAGATTTTGGCATTTGTAATTTGTCATTTTTTACACGATCTTCCCGTCTCTGATATGTACCACCTGCCCGGCAAATTCGGTTATCGTCTTTTCATGCGTAACAATAATTAACGTTTTTTTCTCTTCCTTATTTAACCTTGAGAGTATTTCTATTATCTTTCTGCCGGTTTCTGAATCAAGATTACCGGTTGGTTCATCACAGAGTACCAGTTCCGGTTCATTGATCAATGCCCGGGCAATCGCCGTGCGCTGCTGCTCTCCCCCGGAAAGCTCAAATGGCCGGTGGGTTATTCTTTCCTGCAGTCCCATCTGTTCGAGCAAAGCCGCGGCCTTTTTTTTAAGCATAGTTAAATCTCCCCGGGCAATCCTTCCCGGAAGCATTACATTCTCAATAACCGAAAGCTCCGGTAAAAGATGATAAAACTGAAATACAAAACCAATTCTCTGGTTCCGAATAGCCGCCAGGTCATTTTGAGACAGCGCATATAAATTTATATTGTCAAAAAAAACTTCTCCCTTACTTGGATAATCAAGTCCGCCGAGTAAGTGCAGCAGCGTACTTTTACCCGCACCCGAAGGGCCGATAATACAGGTAAACGAGCCGTCTTTTATCTCTAAATTTATCCCTTTTAGAACCTCAAGCCTTTTTCGCCCCTCATGATAGACTTTGCCCAGATTAATAACTTTAAGCTTATTCATATCTTAAGGCTTCAACCGGTTTAAGCTGCGCAGCCTGATGTGCGGGATAGAGCGTTGCCATGAGACTAATCGCCAGGGCGGCAATAATTATCAAAGATATGTCGAACGTTTCAATTTTTATCGGCAGTTTATCGATATAGTATATATCCTGCGGCAATTTTATAAGATCATAGTTTTTCAATATATAGGAGAGCAAAAATCCACAAACCCCGCCGAAAAATGTCCCGAGCGTGCCAATCATCAGACCGTCGAGAATAAATATCTTCCGGATGCTGTTATTAGTTGCCCCGACAGATTTCAGAATACCAATATCCTTTGTCTTTTCCATTACCGTCATCATCAAAGTACTTACGATATTTAAGGCAGCAACAACCACAATCAATGCTAAAATTATAAACATCGCCGTCTTTTCAAGCCTCAAGGCATTAAACAGGTTTCGGTTAATATCCATCCAGCTCCTTACCCAGTAAGGGTAGGTTAATATCTTTTTAAGTTCATCTTTTACCTTATCGGCCTTGTAAACATCGTCTATCTTTATCCCAATCCCACTGACGACATCTTCCTGCATTGTGATTTTTTTTGCCTGGTCAATCGAGGTAAACACCAATGCTGAGTCAAAATCATACATCCCAGAATCAAAAATCCCGGTAATGTTATAGGCGGTTATCTCGGCATTAATCGGCGAAAGCACTTCTATCCTGCCGCCAATCCTTTTTCCCAGACGCGCGGCAAGCTGCTTACCAATAATTATACCCTTATCTTGCAGGTTAAACACGCCATATTTAAGATATTCTTTAATATTTGTTACCGCGGGTTCTGTTTCCGGATTAATTCCTCTTAATACAACATTCGCAAGATAATCCTTACTGCGGATCATCACCTGCGCGCTGACAAACTCAGAGACCGCAAGTACATGCGGATTTTTTAATGCAATATTGTTTACTTCCTGATAATTATCTATGCCGTTTTCCTTCTCAATAATCAGATGCGAATTTGTCCCGATAATCTTATCACGCAACTGGGCATCAAACCCGCTCATCACCCCAATTACAACAATTAAAGTCATCACGCCCACGGCAATCCCGATAATCGAAATCAAACTAATAATCGAGATAAACTTTTCTTTACGTTTTGTTTTTAAATAGGTTAGACTTATAAAAAACTCATATTTCATTACTTTATTCTTCTTTTGGTTTCAACTGCGGGAACAAAATCACATCCCGGATTGACGGCTGGTTACAAAAAATCATCATCTGGCCAATCCCTATCCCCAAAATGATTAACTTCTTTATTTACAAGCTGTTGCAGCTTTTATTCAGCTATTCCCTCGCTCACAGCTTATCCTCGCTATATAACTTACATTAGTGTTTTATTATATAACAGAAAACACTCCACTGTCAAGCAAGTTACCGCTGCAAAGAATCGCCTCTAAGGTAACGTACATGCTCATTCAAGAGGGTTATTCTTTTTGCTAACAATATCTATTGAACTAAGATAAAAACCCCGTGTGGCGGTTAATTGTCACCCGCATAATTTTTGCACTGTCTTAAAACTACGCATTAATATTAAATCAATCTCATTTTTTTTCACACATAACGGTAAATAAAAATATATAATCGAACCCAGCGGCCGAAGAATAAGCTGCTGCTTAAGCCCGTACTTATAAACTTGCAGACCAATTCTCTCCTTAAGGCCAAATGCCTGTTTTGTCTTTTTATTCTTTACCAATTCCATCGCCCCAATCATCCCCAGATAGCGTACATCGCCAACTAAAGGAAGTGCTCTGAATTTTTCAAGTCCCCGGTGAAATACCGGAATTAGCTGCTTCATCCTGTTTAGAGTGTCTTCCTTCTTGAAAATTTTCAGACCCGCCACTGCTGCGGCACAGGCAAGAGGATTGGCGGTATAAGTATGTCCGTGATAAAAGGTCTTTTTCTGTTCATAATCTGCCAAGAATGCCTGATAAACCTCATCGGTCGTTAAAGTAACACCTAACGCCAGGCACCCTGAGGTTATGCCTTTGGAAAGACAGATAAAATCAGGAAAAATATTTGCCAGTTCACAAGCAAACATTTTTCCCGTCCGGCCAAAACCTGTCGCAATCTCATCAACAATCAAATGCACTTTAAACTCGCGCGCAAGTTTAGCCGCTTTGATCAAATAATCTGGCGGATAAACAATCATCCCGCCCGCAGCCATAACCAAAGGTTCTAAAATTACTGCGGCAATCTCTTTATTTTTTTCGGCAAGTATTTTTTCAAGTGGCGTGATACATTCGATCGCACATCTTTCTCTTTGTTTTCCCACCGGACAACGATAGCAATAAGGCGAGGGAATTTTATAAGACGCAAAAAATAATGGTTTAAATACTCCATTAAACAAATCAACTCCACTCACACTCATTGCCCCAATCGTATCCCCATGATAAGCATAATCTAACGCGACAAATTTTGTCTTTTTCTTCTTCCCAATATTCTGCCAATACTGATACGACATCTTTAGCGCCACCTCGACCGCGGTGGAACCATTATCGGAAAAAAATACTTTTGTTAGACCTTTCGGGGTAATTGCCACAAGTCTTTCGGCCAGCACTATTGCCGGCTTATGCGTAAAACCGGCAAATAATACCTGGTCCAAGGCATTTATTTGTTCTTTAATTGCCTGCTTTATTTGCGGGTGATTATGACCGTGCACATTACACCACCAGCTTGATATCGTATCATAATAAAAATTACCTGCTGGATCATATAATTTTATTCCCTTTGCCCGGTCTATTAATATTGGCGGCAATTGCCGGCAATCCTTCATTTGGGTATAAGGGTGCCAGATGTATCGTAAATCTTTTTCTATCCAGGTATACATTACTATGCCTCAGTGTAAAGATTACTGTTAAAATTCCAAAATCCAAATGACAAAATCCCCGCCACAAAGATTGGCGGACAGGCAAATAAATCTTTTAATATTTTAATCTCAAAAAAACAATTAAGCTGCAAAAACATTTTTTTATTTGTTATTTTTTTGTTAAGTAATTCATTTGCCTGTCCGCCGTCTTGTTGGGCGGGGCATTTGGATTTTGACATTTGGGATTTGAAAATGATAAACTTCCGCATTCTACTTATTGCTTATTATTTTCCGGCCTATTGGCTGAAATTTCTCATACTGCACTTCCTTATTTTTACTATACGGCAGTACCCCGAGTATTTCTATTTTGCTTATCTTTTTTATGATTAGCGGGTTATCTCTTAAAATAAGCGGATTTTCTTTTTTAAAAAGATTATTAAAAATAACCCCAATTATTTTGATCCTTCTTTTTTTTAGTGCTTCGATCGTCAGTAAAGTATGATTAATTGCCCCTAATTTATTCGCGGCAACAATAATTACCGGTAATTTAAATTCTTTGACCATATCAACTACCAGCCGCTTATTATTAAACGGCACCAATACCCCGCCAATCCCTTCAACAATCACCAGATCAAAACACCTGCTCAGCACTTTTAAGCTCTTTTTTATTCTATCTTCCTTTATATTTCTTTGTTCAAGCTGTGCGGCTAAATGCGGGGAGGCAGAAAATTTAAAACTGTACGGCAGCATATATGATAAATAATCACTAACCTCTTTTTTCCCCTGCTGCATCAGTTTTAACTGGCAAGCAATATCCGGAGAAAATCTTCTGCTGCCGCTCTGTATCCATTTCTGGGTAATAACCTGCACGCCGCGTTCTTTAAAAAAACGTCCGAGCAACCCACAAACAACCGTTTTCCCGACCCCGGTATCGGTACCGGCAACAAAAACCGCCTTCATTTCATTTTACCCCTGCACAGAAAAACACCTCAAAAGTTGCAATGATTTGCTTATATTTCTTAAGATACACCTGTTCAAGTTTTTTGATCATTGCCCCCGTCCAAAACTTTCGCGCATAGACACCATTTCCTCTGGTGCCGGTATATTTTATTTTTTGTAACAGTTCCCATAACGTTTTATATCTCTCTTTATAGATCTTTCGCACAATCGTCGTCTTAAAAAAAAGACCGGTTAAAATCTCTTTTAATCCTGCTTGGGTAAAAAAATCTCCCGCCTCAACCCGGATATCTTTTGCAAACAGTTCTTTTAAGCAACTATCAAGTTCCCCATAGGTCTGGGGTCCAAAAATCGAAAATAAAAAAATACCGTTTTTTTTAAGGCTCGCTTTATATCTGGCCAAGGTTCTTTCGACATTCACAAACCACTGCAGACTCGCGTTTGAGCAGATAAGATCAAAACCGCGTATAAAATCTTTTTGTTCGGCATCCGCAATGACAAATTTTACCTGATTATTACCAAACCTTCTTTTTGCTATTTCAACCATTTCCCTTGATATATCTACTGCGGTTATCCGTGCCTGAGGAAATTTGTTATACAAAAGCTTAGTAAAATTGCCCGTGCCGCAGCCAAGCTCTAATATTTGGCTTGTCTGATTGTCCTCGACTCTTGAGATTAACTCATCTGCACAAAGATTTTGCACGGTTGCATACTGATCATAAAATTTGGCAGATCTTGAAAAGTTATTTTTGATAACTCGTTTATCTTTCATTTTAGCGATTAATCTTCTTTGTTGCAGAAAATTTGGTTAAAATTCTTCTGCTGGAAGACAACGTGCCCGGCATTTTTCAAGCGGATAAATTCTGCCTGCGGCAAACTACTCTTAAGCTGCATCGCCGCCCAGACCGGAACAATTTCATCTTTTTCTCCGTGTAAAATTTTAAGCCTTTTTATCCGCCGCAGCCGCTCAACGTTTATCTCGCAGCCGGCCAAATAATCCAGGGTCTGCAGTAAATAATCCAGCACAAATTTAGTTAAATATTCTTTCAGTAATTTATTTTTAAACCAGGCAAACTCTCTTTTTTCGGCAAAGCAGGAAGCATAAAACTTATATAAATATGCATCTTTATTCTGAGTCAAATATGCTTTTATCTTTTCTATCTCCCGCGGGCTATATTTTTTTCTTATGCCAACCAGTATAAGTTCATGAGCAATATCCCCAAATTTCGCCGCAAAGTCAACGGCAACAAACCCGCCCATTGACCAACCCAGTAAAGATATTTTCTTAATATTTCTCTCTTCCATTGTTTGATGCAATCTCTCGGCAAAATCAAACGGTGAAAATTCCACCGGCAAAAGATAATTATATTTTAAATCCAATCCTTCAAATATTTTCCAGTCCGTAGCCCAGCCAGGAATCAGGACCAGGGTGTTTTCAAAACCTTTATCAATAAAATCAAATACCGTAGGCTTCATAATTTACCCCTCTGTCATAATAATGTCCAACTTATCTTCACTCAACATGCAACATACTATATACAACATGCGACCTTTTCCAGCATCTCTTTCGTATGATTATAGGTTAGGGAAAATCTGATCCTTGCTGCTCCCTCGGGAACAGTTGGCGGCCTGATTGCCACCACCCAGTATCCGGCATCTTTAAGTTTTTTACTATATTCCATTGCCTTGATATTCTCGCGCAAAATTAGCGGAACAATCTGCGAACCGCCTGTTATACTAACCCCTTTATGCTGCAACATCGTCCGGAAAAAACCTGCATTTTTCAGAAGTATTTTTCTGCGCTGTGGTTCTTGTTTAATTAAATTTATACTCTCGAGATTCGCAGAAATTACCGCTGGCGGCAAGGCGGTTGAATAGATAAAACTCCGGCAGGTATTTATCAGATATTTTTTTATTTTGTTTGATACGGCAACATAAGCGCCAAAACTTCCCAATGCCTTGCTAAAAGTCCCCATGATTATATCAATGTCTCCGGTCATCCCTTCTTCTTCGACCACCCCGGCCCCATTTTTGCCAAATATCCCGGTGGCATGCGCCTCATCCACAAAAATCTGGCAATGATATTTTTCTTTTAACCTAACTATGTCTGTCACCGGGGCACGATCCCCATCCATACTAAAAATTGTCTCGGTAATGATTAAGGCGTTTTTAAATTTGTTTCTCTCTTTTTTAAGCAGTGTTTTAAGATGCGTAATATCATTATGCAAAAAGCGGAAAAATCTCGCGCCGGATAAACCTATGCCATCGACGATACTCGCATGATTTAATTTATCGGAAAAAATGACATCACCCTTTTGATAAAGGGCGCTGATTACTCCGACATTTGCCTGATATCCCGAGTTAAAAATCAAGGCTGCTTCTTTGCCTTTAAAATCGGCTGTTTGTTCTTCCAGTTGATGATGGAGTTTTAGGTCTCCGCTTAAAAGACGCGATGCAGAAGATGAACCGCCAAACTTATCAACTGCTTTAAGCACGGCTTGTTTAATTTTAGGATGGTTGGATAATCCCAGGTAATCATTGGATGAAAAATCAATATATTCTTTGCCGTTAAAATAGATTTTACCATCGCCTCTTGCGTCCGCAGGACATAATCCTCTTAACAGCTGCCGCTGTTCTTGTTGCTGTAAAAATTTTTCTATTTGCTCCATAGGTCTTTTATTTCTTCAACCAGTGCCTGATCCATTTCTATGCTTCTGCCTTTGATCGTTAAATATCCGCCAATAAGTATTCCATTTGCCCCGGCCATAAATCCCATCCCCTGAAAATCCCTTAGTACGGTTTCTCTGCCTGCGGCAATCTTTATAATTTTATCCGGTAAAATAATCCTAAATATTGCAATCGTTCTTATCGCATCATTTACCGAAAGTGATTTAATCTGCTCAAAAGGTGTGCCATTTACCGGGACAAGGATATTTATCGGAACCGCGTCAACCGCTAGTCTTTTCAAAACACATGCCATACTAATTCTATCTTCCCAATTCTCGCCCATACCAATAATCCCGCCACTGCAGACCTCCAGCCCCGTTTGTTTTGCAGCAGAAATCGTACTTATTCTTTGTTCAAAGGTATGAGTGGTAACAACATGCGGGTAGAATCGTGATGCGGTCTCAATGTTATGGTGGTAGCGGGTAAGACCGGCAGATTTGAGCATTTTCAACTGTGGTTTATCTAATGCCCCTAAAGAAGCGCAGACCACCATGCCTGTTTTTTCTTTTATCTCCGAAACTGCTTCGATAATCCGGTCTAATTCTTTCGCACTGATACGGTTACCGCTGGTCACAATCCCGAATTTATCTGCGCCAATCTTTTTGGCATTCTCTGCTGCGCTTATAATCTCTTTTTTCGATTTTAAGGTATAGCGATCAATATTAGCGCGATGCCGTGTTGACTGAGCACAAAACTTACAATCTTCCCCACAGAGGCCGGATTTTGCATTTATAATACTGCAGAGTTCCAGTTTCTTTCCGTTAAAATCTCTTCTTACTTTATTTGCCTGTACTATCAGCTCTGCCAGCGGCAAATCCAGTAATTCCTTATAAATAGTAATCGCATCTATCATTGTTAACCATTTTAACATGTAAGGTTAACAATTGCCATAAAAATAAATTACTACACGGATGGTAATTTAGCATTTACCTTTTCTTTTTCAAGAAAAGGTAAATAAAAAAATTCCTTCGGAATCTTTTTATCCATTTAAAAACCTTTCGTGTTCAAACCTTCCCTTAACAATGAATTAAATATGCCAAACTATACCCCAATTCCCTTGTTATCCACAGATTGAAAATCTTATTGTTTCCTATACGTTAAAGAAAATTGCTATATTTTTACAAATTTATCTTTTCCCGCTCCGCATATCGGACAACCCCAATCATCCGGTATTTGCTCAAACGCTGTTCCCGGGGTAATGCCTCCATCAGGGTCACCAAGCGCAGGGTTATAGATATAATTACAAACCGTACAGCGATATTTTCCCAGTTGCGAAGTTATTTCTTCCTTCTTTAAATCATCTTTCTCCATAAAAGTAGGTGCGGTCCGCGGTGTCCGGCCATTTTTTACATTATGATAATAATCATAGGTCATTGGCCGTCCATCGGTTAAAAATTCTGCTCCGGTCATTTCTGCTAAAAAAACCGTATGCGTACCACAATCCACCTTATTTACCACCTTTACTTCCAAAAAACACAAAGCATAATCCAAAACCACCGGACACCCTGAAGCAAGAAGCTTATATTTAACCTCACTAAATTTATTTTCCTGTCTTCCTGATTTAAAACCAAATTTACCAATAAAGCGCAGCGGGGCATTTTCTGAGAGTATTGAGATACTAAAACGCTGACTTTCCTCAATAAATTCATGGGTAAAATTCTCTTTAGCAATACTCACCGCCAGGATAACTGGTTTACTTGTTATCTGAACCACCGTATTTACAACTTGCGCATTCAAAGTGTCTTGCTTATTTACCGCAACAAGATAAATCCCGTAGGTTATCCAATACAACACATTACGTTCCATCCCCACCACCCCCTCCAACCAATGTTCCACCTACGAAGTGGAACATTGGTCGATTCTGACCCTTTTCAAAATTTCACGGCAAAATGCTGGTAAATCGTACGGATTACGCGCGGTAATCAAATTTCCGTCTACCACAACTTCCCGGTCAAAAAATTCAGTACCGGCATTTACCATATCATCTTTTATTGCCGAAAAACTCGTTGCCTTTCGGCCCTTTAATATGCCGGCGGAAATAAGTACCCAGCCGCCGTGGCAAATAGCTGCGACTATTTTACCTTTATTATGCATCTCCCGTACAAATGAATTTACCTCCGGGTAGCGGCGTAAAAAATCAGGCGCCCAGCCGCCGGGGATAACTACCCCGGTAAAATCACTAACCTTTGCCTTATCAATCGAAAGCTCTTCGCCGGCCGGGTATCCTTCTTTACTATGGTACTCTTGCTTTCTCCCTGTTCCGACAAGCAGTGTATCTATGCCTTGCTCCCGCAAACGCAGATACGGATACCATACTTCCAAAACCTGATAACCATCTTCAACCAGTACGGCTACTTTCATTTTTCCGCCTTTCCATATCAAAAATTATTGTCTAAGAGCGGTGATTTCAGCAGCTCGCTCTCCCCTATCTTTTAGACTCTTCCTGCAAAAAACACTTCTCTTTCATCTCACCTCCTCATTGTTTAAAAAACACCTGGGCGATTATCCCGGCAAGTGGAGGAAACAGGCAGGTACTTACAATACGAACAAGCGTAAACCGCCACCCGAGTATACCTATTTCCATTGGCAACCTGCCAACAGCCCATAATGACCAGCCGGTAAGAAAGGCAACCATTGTGCCTATACTCGCACCCGAGCGCAGGAGTACCGCGGCAATCGGCAGACTAACATAAGGTCCTCCCGGCATAAGTCCGCCGGCGATTGCCCCAATAAATATACCGCGCATGCCCGAATTAGTGCCTACCCATTTTGCCAGAAGCTCATGCGGAATGAGCACCTGAACCATGCCGGCAACAATAAAGGCACAAATAAGTAACGGCATAATTTGTACGGTCATCGTCAGCGCCGACTTCATTCCGCTGATATGCTGCCCGTCTCCTTTATGATAACCAATAAAAAGCAGCACCCCGGCTGATACTGCCATGATTATTGTTGGCACAAACATGTTTTTTCTCCCTGTTTTATTTTTTTCTTTCTGCACAATAACCGTATCCCTTTTTTTATTCCCCCTTTATTATACCACATTTTTATGTTATGCTATTATTGATATTTGAAAATCGTGATTATATTTTTATATTAATGTCCCGCCGATGTGGTAAAATATTGGTGGTGTCAAAAATAAAATGAAAGAAACCACAGAACCAAAATATTAGTTATGAGAGGAAGATATGGGTTTTTCTCAATATGGGTTAAGTGCGCAAAAAGAAAAATCACTGTTTGATAAGATGGAAAACCTTGGCATAAAGGAAGCGGATATTATCGAGCGGTTTATTCGTTCAAGCGGTGCAGGCGGGCAAAAGGTGAACAAAACTTCAGCCTGCGTTTATTTAAAACATCTTCCCACCGGAATAGAAGTTAAATGCCAAAAAGAACGTTCGCAAATCCTAAACCGATTTTTTGCCCGGCGTATTCTGACCAATAAAATAGAAAACATGCTGATTGGTAAAAAAAGTGAAGAACAGCAACGGCTGGCAAAAATCAGGCGGCAGAAACGTAAGCGGTCAAAACGGGCAAAAGAAAAAATCCTTCAAATAAAAAAACTCCACGCACAAAAAAAAGCGGCGCGACGGTATAAACCAAATTTTGCGGAATACTAAAACCTCTTGACCGTTAAACGCTGCATTGCTCCAACATCAAAATTCCAGTACGCACAATAAAAGGCGCAATCTTTCCCCTCTACATTCCCTTTTACGGGCTCGCATCCCAGAGTTTTCTATATGCCATTTGCCAATTCTGGCGGAGGAGGAAGGATTCGAACCCTCGACCCACTTAAGGCGGGTACTGCTTTTCGAGAGCAGCGCCTTCGACCACTCGGCCACTCCTCCATTAAAATCCGTTATTCATATCTCGTTGTTAATATCTCGAATATAAACTAAGTTTCTTTGGCTTTAACAAGATACGAGATACAAGATACGAACGACAAGTCTGCTAAGACTTTTTTTACTGCTGCCGGCCTTCAATTGCCAAAAGCAATATTACTCCGGCAAATGCCAGCCGTTTATCTATAACCTCTTCTCTGTCCTGAGAAAAATCTACTTTAAACTTATGGATAAATGGATTAAAAAACTGATCAATCGTTATTAGCTTTTGCGCGTTGCTCTCGATCACATAATTTTGGGGAATTATATTAATAAATCTGCGCAGCATGGCCATGGCGAGATTATCCTCTTTTAGGCTGGCAATTAGTTTATCATCTTGATCCAAAATCTCCCACTGATCCCGTAAAATAGATTTCATTCCCTTACGCCGCAGGGTGCCAATCTTCTCATTGGTCTCTGAAACATACACATCATAAGCCGCACTAAAATCTATAATCTGCCTTGCCCGAACACGCAAGGCCTCTTCTTTCATTTCCCGGTCACGATAAATACGAATATCTTCCCGCAATTTAAATGCCTTTTGTCTAGAGTAAAGCAGCAGCCGTCCGGATGCATCAAGTATCCGAAACCCCGCCCCTAAAAAAGTGAACACATCTTTTTTTATAATAAAAACATTCTCCGCCATAACATACCCCCCCATGTTTTTAAATATCTAATTGACCTAATTTCTAACCCTATATATTCCAAATTCTCTGTCTGCTAATATGCAAAATGCTTTGAATATTAGAATATTCGAATCTTTGAATTTTAGAATTTTGTCCTTTTTTTATGCTCAATACTCAATACGAACCTATATCTGTCCTCTTCTTTTATTTATATGATTAGCAAATGCAATAACCGTGTCCTTCCCGGCCTCCTCCCTCAACATCATTTTATAAAAATCGCATTTTGTACATCGCTTCTCTCTGCCCTTCAGTGTTCCGCTAATTGCTTCCAAACAAAAAGTTCCGGTTATATACATACACGCCCGGCCGCCATTTTTCCCGCCACAAAATCCCTCAGCCAAAGCAAAAATTGCCGCCTGACACACCCCCAACTCTCTTGTTTTTACCCCGCCCGGCTCCCGGCCGCACTTCTTAAATTCCCAACAATTTTGTTTTTGCATCCTTTTTCCTTCAAACTGAACGCGCCATAAAAAAATTCCTTCGGAATCTTTTTATCCATTTAAAAACCTATGGTTTTCAAACCTTCCCTTAACAATGAATTAAATATACCAAACTATACCCCAATTCCCAAGTTAGCCAGAGATTGAAAATCTTATTGTTTCCTAATACGTGAACAAAAGACCATCCGGAATGTTCTGGCACGATTTTTTAAATTTATTCAAATCTCAACGCTTCGATCGGATTAAGTTGCGCTGCCTTTTTCGCCGGCCATAAACCAAACCCAATGCCTACGGCAATTGAAAACGTTGTTGATAAAACAATACTAAAAAGCGAAACCTTAGTCGCCCACCCAAAAACAGCCGCCATTATTAATGCTGCTCCTGCTCCAATCAAAATTCCAATTATACCACCACTAAAAGTCATGACTACTGCTTCAATCAAAAATTGAGACATTATATCGCTGCGCCGGGCGCCGATCGCTTTGCGCAATCCTATTTCGCGCGTTCGTTCTGTCACAGATACTAACATGATATTCATAATGCCAATCCCTCCAACTAATAGCGATATTGCCGCGATACACCCTAAAAGCAGGCTCATCGTTTGGGTAGTACTGCTTAACATTTCCTGAATTTCACTCATGTCGCGAATCTCAAATGAATCATCGTCGTTGTATAATTTGTGTCGCTTGTTAATAACATTTTTAATCTGCTCTTGCGCCTCTTCGATCAATTCTATATCTACGACTTCTGCATAAATCTGATCAAGATAATCTTTACCGAGAATCCGGTACATCGCTGTAGTCACCGGGGTATATACCACATCATCCTGATCATGCCAACCTCCTGAGCCTTTTTCCGGGGCAATCCCAATAACCTTAAAATTAATACGATTTATTTTTATTTCTTTGCCAATAGGATTTCGCTCCCTAAAGATTTTGTTTGCAACAGTAATTCCTAAAATAGCGATTTTATCCCGCCGGCTAATTTCTTCTTTTGTAAACCACCGGCCAATCTCCGGAATTGCCGCCCGCATTTCACCATAATCATAATCTACCCCTTCAATGCTCGTATTCCAGTTTTCATTCTCATAAACAATCTGAGCATTACCGCGGCAACTACCACTTGCTTTTTTAACATACCTCGATAGTCCTTTAATCGCATCAACGTCTTCAAAAGTAAACCTGGTAACTGTTCCGGCTCCGCTTGATGCACCGCGCACTCTGGAATGCCCCCCCCGGATAGAAAGTAGGTTTGACCCCAATGATTTAAGGCGCTGTTCCATAGATGATTTAGCACCTTCACCTAAAGCCATCATGGCAATCACCGCACCTACGCCAAAAAGGATCCCTAAAATCGAAAGAATTGAACGCACCTTATTAGAAAGAATGGCTTGAAAGGATTGATAGCAATGCTGCATAAACTCCATCCGGCCGAATGTAAAATGCTTTTGTGATACTATCTCCGTGATCGATAAATTATCATTCTTGACTGTGCCTTTTAAATTATTATAATCTTTATAAATATCCGTTTGAATTTTGCCGTCACGCATAGTGATAATTCTTCGCGCCTGCTCAGCTACTTCCTTCTCGTGTGTCACCATAATAATCGTTTTTCCCTCGTCGTTAAGTTTCTTTAAAATGTTCATGATTTCTTCTTCGCTTTTTGTGTCTAGATTCCCAGTCGGTTCATCAGCAAAGATGATCATCGGATCATTGACTAATGCCCTGGCGATCGCGACCCGTTGCTGTTCCCCACCGGAGAGCTCATTAGGTCTGTGCTTTTGACGTTCTGCCAATCCCACGGCTTTTAACTTTTCATATGCCTTTTGGCGAATGTCCTTCTTCCCCGCATAAATAAGCGGTAATTCCGTATTTTCTATCGCACTTACACGTCTTAAGAGATGAAACTGTTGAAAAATAAACCCTGCTAAAGTGTTTCTCAAGGCAGCAAGCTCAGCATCGGTTAAACCGGATACTTCCGTATCGAATATCTTGTATGAACCGTTATCCGGCCGGTCAAGAAATCCAAGTATGTGTAAGAGCGTAGATTTACCAGAGCCCGATGGCCCCATAATCGCGGCAAATTCACCGGCTTTTATGGAAAGACTGACGTCTTGAAGTGCATATACCGGCACTTTATCCGTATGATAGGTTTTGGAAATATTATTGATTTCTATCATTTCTTCTGCGCGATGGCATAAAGGGATTTGTCCCTGTTTCCCGTTTTTTTATCGGAGAATATTTTTGATCTTTGACAATAACAATATCCGATATGCTTATCCCTGAAATGATCTCGGCGTTACTGGCATCTGTCAACCCAACTTCAATCTGACGTTTCTCAATACCGCTGCCTTGTTTTTTCTTGATCATCACGTATTTTTTACCTTCCTCATCCTCTATTGCTCCAACGGGTATTAATAGTATTTCTTTTCGTGATTTCTCGATAACCTCAACATTTACACTCATGCCTGACCGAAAAAACTCCGGAACCTCTTGCGGCACAATATCAACATCATAAATCGTAACATTATTAACCAATTCCGATTCATAGGCAATATGATCCACCATTCCTTTAATCTTATTTTTTGGATACGCGTCTAGCGTTATAACGGCCTTTTGCCCAACCTGGACACGTCCTATATCCGTTTCATCAAACTGAGCGCTAATAATTAAGCGGTCAGATAATACCAATAAGGGTTCACTCGCCGTAATTGTCTGCCCTGGCTCAAAGGAGCGAACAATTACTTCCCCATCAATTGGGGAGATAATCGGTGTTCTTTTATAAACATCTTCCCAATATTGCCGCGCCTGATCTCCTTGTGAAGTTGCGGCATCTACCAGAGCCGCTCGTTCCGTCGAACTCATCCATGCCAAGATCTCCCCCTTCTTTACCATGGATCCTTCTTTAACCAAAATTTCTTCAATTCGTCCAGCAATAGAAGGTTTTATTTCCAGACGGTTTTGCGGTTCAACAACACCGGTTGTTGTTACGGTAAGCCGGATATTTCCAATTTCAGGACTTATTTCTTGAGATATCGTATTCTTTTTTGTGGAGTATTGCGTTTTATAAAAATACCCGGCACCAATTAATACAACAACCCCAACGGATATTATTAAAAGTGCTTTATTTTTTAACATACTCTAATATTCCCCCTTTGGCTTGAATCCAATAAGCTTCAGTGACTAATAAATTTGCTTGCGCGTCAAGATACGCTTTTTTGGTACTCACAAGATTATTCTCAATTATAATCCAGTCATCAAAAGTAGTAAGTCCCGATGAATATTGTGCGTTTGCAATTTTTGCACGCTCTAGAGCTGCTTCAAAAAATTTCTTTTTTACCGAAACCATCTCGACCGCATCCTGAAAATCTTTCCAGGTCATTTCTAAGGTGTAAATAACACTGTCTCGACCGCTACGTTCATCTGCCTGTGCTTGGATCATTTGCGATTCAGCTTTTTTAATTTGAGCAATCCTGCTGCCGCCTTCAAAAATAGGCAAGGAAACAGTTAGTCCTGCTGACCAAGCATCGTCTTTCGGCGGCCATTCTGAACGACTTCTGCCAAATGATCCACTTAAATAGACTTGCGGGAAAAATTCTGCTTTAGCGGAATTATAATTAAACCGCGCCGCTTCCTTTCTAGCGATTAATTCTTTAAGAAATGGAGCATTGTCCGCTAATAGTTCACACTCCGGTTTAACATCATCAATCCCTTCGACATGAAAATCCCCGATAACTCGAACCGGGATTTTTTTGTCTCTACCTAATTCTTTAGTTAACTGTTGTTGGACTAATGAAAAATTTCTTTTCGCCTGTGCCACTTCAAATTCCGCCTGCGCCAAATCTGCTTTGGCTGTCAAGACCGCTCCCTTATGCTCTCTTCCGGCCTCATATCGCAGTTGGACTAATTCAAAATTTTCTTTTCGTCTTTTTGCAATTTCTTCAGTAAGAGATATCAGTTCTTGTGCTCTTAATAGCGCCGAAAACGCAGTTCTCAAATTTAACCTGATGTTTGAAGATGTAATCATATAATTATATTCTTTAGCATCGAGTGACTTTGCCGCGGCATGTATATTCGAAGTCGTTTTAAACCCATCGAACACCAATTGTTGTCCTGATAGACTATATGCATAAGTGTCTGTTTCACTGCTTGCGGCTGCTTTAGATTTTTTCCCGCTTAGTTGGCTTGATATTTGTGGTAAGCGGTTGCTGAGCACTGTATTCTTATCTGCTCGGGATTGAATGATTTCCTCTTTTGCCGCAAGTAAATCGGGATGATTTTTTAATGCCTCTTGAACACAATTATCCCAGGTGAGAATTTCTTCGGCCATTACAAATACCGGTAAGGCTAAACACCAGGTGCATAAAATGAAAAGGGAAATTTTATAATTTAATTTAAACATTTGTGGTTTTAACTCTATATATTAGACACGGTAAAAATAAAAAAATTTTGTAAATTTATTTCTTTACCTGTTTTGCCAGTTCTTTTTTCAAGGCCTTAATTCTCTGTTCAAAATGTTTCAAGAAGTCAGAAATACGTTCGACCGGAATAAAACTAATGATGTCTTTTTTTCCTGGCGGCCCTGACATTACGATTAGTTGATCTCCCTGTTTAATTTTAAGGGCATTCCTTGCCTTCATCGGAATAACGACTTGTCCTCTTTGTCCGATGGTCACTGTACCATATACCTCCGGAGAACCTTTCATTATTGCCTCCCCTTTTTTTCAATGGTATGAAAAGTATGAAATATCAGATAAATCATATATTTATCTTTTGTTTTTGTCAATAAAATAATGTAATAATTATTTTTTATAACCTGCCTTTTTTTAATATCACATCTATCAATAAATACCCGGCACACCAATAGATAAACCAATCCCCAAATTCATTATAAATTGTTACCGGGTTTATTAATGCGATATTTATCTCCTCTGTTTTATCGCCTTCAATGAATGTATCTTGAGAATCTTTGGATACTTTATCCGTAATTCTTCCTTTGTTATCAATAAATGCCGATATCCCGGTATTGGCTGAGCGGATAACCGGCCGGCGGTTTTCTACCGCCCTAAATACCGAGGCCTGCAAGTGCTGGTAAGGCTGCCGGCTTTTTTTAAACCAGGCATCGTTGGTTATGTTCACTAAAAAATGCGTGCCTGGTCGGACAAATCTGCGCACAAGGTTAGGCAGCACATCTTCAAAACAGATTAACACGGCAAATTTTCTCCCCCCGAGATTAAAAATCGTAAATTCCTCCCCCGGAGAAAAATCACTAATATAAACAAATTTCCTGATAAACCCGAATAATTTCTCAAAGGGGATATATTCGCCAAACGGCACCAGATGCAGCTTATTATAATAATTAATCATCTTGGCATCACGACCGAGCAATATCGCACTGTTAAAATAACGCACCGCGCCATTTGCTGCCATAACCTGCGGGGTGCCAAAAAGAAGCGGGGTGCCGGTTATGCTAACTAAATCTTTCATGTATAAACTAACGTCACTATCTGTTCCCCAGTAACCAGGTAAAGATGTCTCCGGCCAGATAATTAATTCCGGGGCATCACGTTTAGCATTAAGGGTCAGGTTTTTATAACGCTGCATAATCAATTCTTTAAAACGCTCATCCCATTTTTCTTCCTGGGGAATATTTCCCTGAATAACCGATACACGAAAAGGAAGATAATCTTTCTTTTCTTTTAAACGAAATATTCCGTAACCATAAACACTGATAAATATCAGGATAATAATTGTAAAACCAATAATTTCATTAAACGTATGTTTTATTTGCTGTTTAAAAAAAATAATAACCTTAAACAAGAACACATTTCCGAGCATGACTAAAAAAGAGACACCCCATACGCCAAAAGTATCCGCGCTTTGGATAAACGCCAAATTTTCATACTGCGAATAGCCTAAAAGCCCCCAGCCAAACCAATAAGATAATAAACTGCGCAAAAATTCTAATACAATCCATGCACAAGGCAGGAAGAAAAAATTCTTTTTCTTATAAAAAGTCTGCGTCTCTTCGCGGCATCTTTTTTTAAAGGCAAAATTGGCATTACCAATTTTGCTTCTATGAGCCGCCGCGCTTTGGTGCCAAAAATATATAAACATGCCAAACAGGCCGAAGTAAAAAGCTAAATATAATACTAATATTATCACACCCGGTATGGTTACATGCCGCAGCCAGTAAATAATTGTTGTGAAAAATATAATGCCGCTAAAATATGCCCAGCAAAATGACTGCTTTAACGTCATATTTTTTAAGCAGAAAAACAAAGGGACAAATCCTACCCAGGCAAGCATTGATAAATGAGGATAGTTTAAAGAAAGTCCTAAACTAAATCCGGAAACTATCGCTAACATAAATCTTGCCCATCTTAAAAGATGGGCAAGATTTATCACACATAAAAAAATTTCTGAAAGAAATTTTTTTATTTTTATTTCCCGCAGCATTTTTTAAATTTTTTCCCGCTGCCGCAGGGGCACGGTTCATTGCGCCCTACTTTTGGCTGCTCATGGATATATGTCTGGTTATCTTGTTCCGGCGGCAGGTCAGCAATGTTAGTTTCCGGGGCAGGCGGTGTTTTTGTTTTAACCGGCTGTTTTTCAAACTGTCCAAGCTCCGCATGGATAAACTGCTGCGGTAAATTCCCAAATACACTAACTTTTTGTTCTTTCTCCACGGCATTTACCCGGAAGACAAACTCCGCCGTGGATTCTTTTATCCGCTCGATCATTTCATTAAACATGCGGAACCCTTCATGCTGATATTCAACTAACGGGTCTCTTTGGCCATAGGCTCTAAGTCCAATCCCTTCGCGTAACCCATCCATGGCATAGAGATGGTCTTTCCACTGGCTGTCAACAATATGCAGCATGATTGCCTTTTCAATATCGCGCATAACAAAGGTTCCAATCTCGTTTTCTTTTTTTTCATAAACATCAAAAAGCTCCTGCAAAATCAGCTCCTTTAAGTCTTCGCGGATATAGTCCTTATTTTCGGATAACCCGGCTAAATGTAGTCCAAATTTATCCCGGACAAAAGTACGTATCCCATCTAAATCCCAGTCAACCTGATGTTCCTTTTCCGGCACATAGGTATCCAGCGCCTTATCTAAAACGTCTTCAATAATTCCGGAAATATATTCTTTTAATTCTTCCCCTTCCAAAATCATCCGGCGCTGGGCATAGATTACTTCACGTTGTTTATTTAAAACATTGTCATACTCTAACAGATGTTTCCGGCTGTCAAAATGAAAAGACTCTACTCTTTTCTGAGCAGTTTCAATCGAACGGGTGATTAATGGGTGCTGGATATTCATCCCCTCCTCAACCCCAAGTTTATCCATTACCCGCATAATCATATCCGACCCAAACAAGCGCATAAGATCATCTTGCAGTGAGAGATAAAAGCGGCTTGACCCGGGATCCCCCTGCCGGCCGGCCCGGCCGCGCAGCTGATTATCAATCCGGCGCGCCTCATGACGTTCCGTGCCAATAATATGCAAGCCGCCAAGTTCTACAACCTTGTTATGTTCGGTTCCAATTTCTTCTTTAACCCGTTCTAACACTTCTTGTTTTTGTTCCGCTGTTGCCAAGTGCGGGTCAATCCCTTTTTTACGTAATAGCTCATCTGCAAAAAACTCTACACTTCCCCCAAGTAAAATATCCGTTCCCCGGCCAGCCATATTTGTCGCAATGGTAATACTGCCTAAACTGCCGGCCTGGGCAACAATAACCGCTTCCTGCTCATGATATTTTGCATTTAAGACTTTATGCGGGATACCTTTCTGTTTAAGCAGACGGGAAATTAATTCTGATTTTTCAATAGAAATAGTTCCGACAAGCACCGGCCGTCTTTTCTCATATAATTGAAGAATCTCTTCAATGACTGCGTTAAATTTCTCCTGTTCGGTCTTATAAATTGCATCCGGAAAATTTGTGCGGATTAATGGTCTATTTGTGGAAATCGATAACACTTCTAACTTATAAATATGCCGAAACTCCGGCTCTTCCGTGAGCGCGGTCCCGGTCATGCCGGCAAGTTTTTTATACATGCGGAAATAATTCTGAAAGGTAACTGTGGCTAACGTCTGATTTTCCCGTTCAATCTTTACCATCTCTTTTGCCTCAACCGCCTGATGCAGTCCATCACTCCAGCGCCGACCCGGCATAAGCCGGCCGGTAAACTCATCCACAATCATTACCTGTCCATCGCACACCACATAATCCACATCACGTTTTAAAACCGTATGCGCGCGCAAGGCTTTATCAATATGGTGCTTATACTCCACTGACTCTATGCTATGTAAACTTTCCAGTCCCAGCAGCT
Organism: Candidatus Omnitrophota bacterium; assembly: GCA_043821285.1. GTDB lineage: Bacteria > Omnitrophota > Gorgyraeia > B26-G9 > JBDRCZ01 > JBDRCZ01. Next base: position 80,599 of record JBDRCZ010000029.1, read on the forward strand.
TTGCCGCTTTTTCTGCACCCGCCTCAGTAAGATAAGCGGTTTTTGCCTTCTCATCAATAATAAAATCCCCGGTTTCTTCTTTGGTCTCCTCATTTCTTTTGCCGGCAATTAGTTTAGGAATTATTTTATCGATCTTATAATATTTATCCGTGGATTCTTCTGCCGGTCCGGAGATGATCAGGGGAGTTCTCGCCTCATCGATTAAAATACTATCCACTTCATCAACAATCGCATAATTAAGCTCTCGCTGCACCATATCCTGCTTACGCACGGCCATATTATCCCTTAAATAATCAAACCCAAATTCATTATTCGTTCCATATGTAACATCACAGTTATAAGCATCTTTACGGGTAATCGGACGTAAGTTTTCCATCCGTTTGTCCCAGGCAGTATTATCAGTATAGCCGGGGTCATAGACAACTGAGGTATCGTGGCTAATCGCGGCACAACTAATTCCCAGGGCATAATAAACACGCCCCATCCAGCCGCAATCTCTTTTTGCCAGGTAATCATTAACCGTTACAACGTGCACCCCTTTACCGGGTAAGGCATTTAGATAAACCGAAAGTGTCGCTACAAGTGTTTTTCCTTCGCCGGTAGCCATCTCGGCAATTTTACCCTGGTGCAAAACAACCCCGCCCATAAACTGTACGTCAAAGTGGCGCATATCAACCTGTCGCCGGCCAACCTCGCGCACCACGGCAAATGCCTCTCCTAAGAGGTCATCTATGGTTTCATTATTATTCAAGCGGATTTTAAACTCTTCCGTCTTTTGACGCAACTGCTCATCCGAGAGCTGCGAGACAATATTCTCAGAAGAATTTGCCTTTTCCACATAAGGCAGAAGTTTTTTTATTTCACGTTCATTATGTGTACCGACAATCTTATTTAAAATAAAATTAAACATTTCCTTGAGTTCCCCCTTGGTTCTGTTAAAAATTCCTTAGACTTTTAATAAACACAGATTTCCACAAATTATTATCTTTTTACCGCGGATTTACATAGATGTTGCACGGATTTTTAATAATCAAATCAAAATAAAAAAATTCCTTCGGAATCTTTTTATCCATTCGTGTTAATTTGTGTTATTTGTGGTTAAAATATTTTTATGCCTTGTTTTTTTATCCCTGTTCAATCAGTGTCAATCCGTGGCTTCTTTTTTATCACACTAACTATCTGCATGATCTGTGGTAATGGTTTATTTCTTCAATTCCGCACCATCCGTGGTTCTGTGGCTGCATTTTGGTTTTTCATAAGACTTCTGAGCACTACCTACCTTCCCTTGGCCATTTTCTTAAGATACTCTTCAATAAACATATCCAAATTCCCGTCTAATACACTGCCGGTATTGCCGGTTTCTACATCCGTGCGGTGGTCTTTGACCATGTTATAGGGATGAAGGACATAAGAGCGGATCTGGCTGCCCCACTCGATTTTTTGTTTTTGCCCATATTTTTCCATAAACTCTTTTTCTCTTTTTTCTCTTTCCAGACGATAGAGCCGGACCTTTAATATTTTCAATGCTACTTGTTTATTTCGCAGCTGCGAGCGTTCATTCTGACATTGGACAACAATATTTGTTGGCAGGTGTGTTATCCGTACTGCAGAATCCGTAGTATTCACCCCTTGTCCTCCGGGCCCGGTCGCACGGTAAACATCTACCCGTATCTCTTCATCTTTTATCTGGATATCAATATCCTCTTCAATTTCCGGAATAACATCTACCGAGGCAAACGAGGTATGTCTGCGCTTATTGGAGTCAAAGGGAGAAATACGTACCAAGCGATGCACGCCGGTTTCTGCTTTTAAATAACCAAAGGCAAAACTCCCTTTTATTAAGACCGTGGCGCTTTTTATCCCCGCCTCTTCTCCGGCAAGATAATCTAAAACAGTAAAAGAATAATCTTTAATTTGTGCCCACCGGCTATACATACGAAACAACATTGCTGTCCAGTCGCACGACTCCGTCCCCCCTGCTCCGGCATGGATACTAAGGATGGCATTATACCGGTCATCCTTATCACCTAATAATTTAGCCTTTTCTAACTGCTCAACTTCTTTCTCAAGCTGCAAGGTTTCCGCATGAAGTTCTTTCAAGGATTTCGTATCCGAGGGTTCGACTAAGGGTATGAGCTCAACAATTGCATTATATTCCTTAAAACATCTCTCCCATGACTCGATATTACTCTTTAACTCTTTTAATGTTCGAACAACCTCATTGGCCTTTTTACTATCCTGCCAAAAATTAGGGTCGAACATTTGACGCTCACAATCCTGAATACCTTGTTTTTTCGCATCAACGTCAAAGAAACCCCCTTAATTCATTAATCCGGGCTTTCAGTTCCTCAAGTTTTATGTTCAATTCATCCAGCATAATTAAGTCCTCAATTTGCCTATCAAACAATCGAAGATCCGCTAATCTTTGCGGCAAAGGTAACGGGCGAATTAATTCTCCGGTCTTACGTCCTCACCCGTGTTTATTTTCGAATATAATAGGGTATTCTTTATAATCGTATAAATCTCGCTTTTTTATCTGCAGCGTTTGTAATATATTATACCACAAAATATCCTTATTTGGAAAGGATTAAAAGAATTCTGTATCTACACTTGACCTAATATATTTTTTCTGATAAAGTTATATCATATAAAAAAATTCCTTACCGCCGACTATCCCTGCAGCGAAACCACAGGGTATTACGCCGGCTGTATGATGCTGTGCATCACTGGAATTTTTTTATCCATTTGAAAACCTGCGGTTTTCAAACTTTCCCTCAACAAGATCACCCTGTGATAAGACAGCAGGAAACAGGCAAGTTTAATTATTGTATCATCTATGCAAAACGTAATCGAAATTATAAACCTCAGCAAAAATTTTACTGTCGTTGGCTACCCCTGGCAGAAAAAGAAATTTGTTTCTGCCCTCACTAATGTAAGCCTTGCGGTTAAACGCGGTGAATGTTTTGCCCTACTCGGGCCAAATGGTGCCGGTAAAACCACTTTACTTCGGATACTCTCTACGCTCATTCTGCCGAATAGCGGCAGCGCACTAGTCTGTGGCTGCCGCACTGGCGAAGATGATACAAAAATAAAATCCAAAATCGGCATTGTCACCGCGGAAGAGAGAAGTTTTTACTGGCGGCTTACCGGCCGGCAAAACCTTGAATTTTTCGCGGCAATGTACGATTTAAAAAACCCAGCGCAAAGGATTGAAGAATTATTTCTCTTGTTTAAAATAGATTATGCGGATAACCGTTTTAGTTCTTATTCCGCTGGTATGAAGCACAAATTTGCTCTAATGCGCGGCTTGCTTCACAATCCCCCGCTGCTCTTGCTCGATGAACCGACTAAAAGCTTAGACCCCACTGGGGCAGAGGAGCTAAGAAATTTTATTAAAGAAGAACTGGTTACCTGCCAGGGTAAAACTGTTTTCTTCACTACCCATCAGATATACGAAGCCGAAAAAATTGCCGGCCGGATTGCGATAATGGACAAAGGCCGGATAAAGGCCTGCGGCACGCAGGAAGAGCTAAAAAAAATAATGAATTCTCCTAATGTTTCTTTATATGAAGTATATAATTATGTATTGAGGATTAAAATCCTAAGCACGAATATTTAACAATTAGAAGATTCGAAAATTCAAAGATTGGAAAATTCGAAGATTTGGAATCTGCGAATCAGGAATTTGGAATTGAAATATTTGGATTTGTTTCAGATTTTAAAAATCTTGTTTCCAAATTAATCAAGGTGAATAAATGTTATCATTACGAAAAGTATCTGCGTTTATAAAAAAGGAGTTTCTTTCCGAAATCAGCTACCGCTTTGCCTTCTTCTTTCACTTCTTCTCGATCTTTGCCCAGATAATCACCTTTTATTTTATTGACCGGCTATTCGGCAGCCGGATTACCCCGCATCTAAAACCCTACGGGGTGAATTATTTTTCTTACGTCCTGCTCAGTATTGCCTTTTTTACCTATGTGGGCACGGGACTGAGCAGTCTCAACCAACGGATTAGAACTGAACAGTTAATCGGGACTTTAGAGGCACTGCTGGTAACTCCCACAAAAATATCTACGATAATATTTTCTCTTGGGCTCTGGGATTTTATCTGGGCAAGTATAAGTGTGGTCTTATATTTATTTTTCGGCGTGATTTTATTCGGCGTAGATTTAACTCAGATCAATCTATTATCCACGGCTATTATTTTAATCCTTACGATTATTTCCTTTTATGGCATGGGACTAATCGCGGCAAGTTTTATTATTGTATTAAAAAAAGGCCAGCCAATAACCTGGCTGGTAAACAGCCTGTTCGGCCTGCTTGGAGGAGTCTATTATCCGGTATCAGTTCTTCCCGCCTGGCTGGGCACTCTCTCACAAATCCTACCGGTCACTTATTCAATAAAGGCAATGCAATTAGCAGTTTATAAAGGATATTCTGCGCAGTTATTAACATCTGAAATCACCGCATTAATTATCTGCTCAATAGTGATCTTACCAGCCGGATTATATGTATTTAAGTGGGCCATTAAACGCACCCGAATCGATGGCAGCATCACACATTATTAAAGCAGAGCTTGCACAATGCTGACAATTTCTGACGTCATATCTTTAACAACAAATCATATAAACCAAAATTTTGGGATAAATTGTGCAAATAAATCATGCTGACAATTCCACACTTGTGTAAACGGAGATATTTGTTGTTACAATAAGAAAAAAAAGATAAAGCCACGGATTAACACGCATGGAAAAAAGATTTATTCGTGACAATTTGTGCAATTGGTGGTTAAAAAAACCTTAGCGAGCTTGGCGGGGAAAATAAATATTCATGGCGATGAACGGACAAAAGCCGGCGCTCCCCTTAGAAGTGCACACTATGTTTTCTGTAGTTAGAAAATAAGTTTGTCAAACCACCCAGCCCCTTTACACAGGCGCTTTTTAGCTTTAAAAGGTAATGGGATATTTTTATCTCTTGCGGGGGAATGCAGTATTGTAAGGCTAAGATTTCTCGTGACGGGAAGATGCAGTCTTGCACAAATTTTAGTTTATCCTTAACCGTCTCACTCATCACAAAATGAAAAAAATATTTTAGCTCGGGAAATTTTTTGTTCTCCTCAACCAATGTCATAATCTTTTTCTCGCCAAAACAGGGGTGTTCTGGTTTAAGTCTTTGGGTTGCCTTTTCCGGTATATCTATTTTCAAAAATCGCCGGGTAAAATACAAGGCATAATATACGGGTCTTTGCAGTCCCATTTCCCGGGACTGGCAAATTAGCGTTTCCCAGTCAAGTCTATTGTTTAGATAAGAGCTTATTGCCTGGGCAAGGTCACAAAAAAGAATAAACGGATGATACGAATGTTTTAGCAGGTGTTCCGAAAGGTGGATAATTAAGTGATGCGGGGATAAAACTTTTGTCCGGCAGTTGGCAATAGTCGCAGGTTCTGCCCCCTGCCAAAACCGTTCAACATCTATATCCCCGTATGTATAAGCAGGAACCGTAGTATTTATGATATGCCAGTGAAGATGCAATATAACACTTATTTTACCCTTAGGTCTTACATAGTAAATAGAATTCAGATACCGGCTATTTGTAACCGCCTTGTAATCTACCCAATTAAAAGGCGTAGTGTAACCGAGTTGCTCTAAAGTTTGGATGATTCCCGGCAATTGTTCCTTCCGGATAAGCAAATCAATATCTGCCAAATTCCTTAATCCGATATCCTGATAAACATTTTCCAAAAGCGCGGCGCCTTTCAGGACTATAACAGAAATTCTCTTGTCCGTAAAATTACCTAAGACCCTATTTAGCTCCTGTAAAATTATTAAATTACGGGTAGTTGTATTAACATAGTCTTCTTTTAAAATTTTTTGGATATGCGGCGGGATTTTTATTTTATCGCAAGAACTGCGGGTTATTTCCTGATAGAGTAAGGAAGTAATATTATCACTACGCGCAGTTTTTACAAAACAATTCCAGTCTATCTTAGAATTAGCACGATCAATATCTATATTATTCAGGCAAAAATAGGAAGCGATTAGACTTTTGCGCACCGGCTTACAAAGCACTTCCATGATTATAACTAACTAAACAGATGCTATTGACGAATAATGTCAAAAAAACTAATTGTCAGCATTGTCTATTCTTTAACCACAGAGCACACAGAGAAAAACCCGTAAAAAACGCTTTGTTTATTTATTTAATTTTCCTCCGTGTTCTCTGCGCACTCTGTGGTTGATTATCTTTATTTTTGTTCAATTTCATGAATAATCAGGATCTTTGCTTTCTGTTTTATTCGCAATACACGATACGCAATACTCAATACTAAACTATCAATTCGGGCAGCCAGAGCCTATATTTTTATTTAAAAAATAAGATGTACATGCCTGATGTTCACCTTGCAAACAGGCAAAGAAATAGGTCTGCAGGGTTTTTACGACAATCTTTGGTTTTTTATATTTGCGCTTTTTCATAATCTTTCACTCCCTCAACCTGAACGAGCCAGAAGTAAATATAACCAGGAATACCCCTGGCTCACCCAGCTTGTCATTTGACCCGCCAAAAAACATGGCGGGTTCAATCTTTCCCGTTTTTTATCCGTGCTCAATCCGTGTTAATCCGTGGCCTCATCTTTTTCGCAATACGCAATACAAATTACGAACTAAAACCTGCGATCATCCCGCCACAAAGTCGTAGATCCGCCAAAGTATTAGTGGTGGACGTTGGCGGGCAGGTGCGTTTTGTGAATAATTTTCGTAATCCGGCAACATTCTGTTGGTGCTGACAAAAGATCTTTTTCTTCAAGCAAAGACATACCTAAACACTTAATACACATCCCGGCAAGTTCACACTCAGCGCACCCTTCAATCTGGGATAAAGAAATTTCTCTTAATTTCCGTAAAGCATCTGACCCTTGCCAAATCTGATTAAAACTTTTCTCTTTAAGACTTCCCACGACAATCGGCACAGCCACGCAGGGATAAACCTCTCCCTGCGGATTAATACAGCAATCTGTTCTGCCCATCTGGCAAAGTGCCGCGTCTTTTTTAAATTCATAAATCTCTGGTTGTATTTTATCACGCGCAAAAATAAAAGAAAACAATTCTCTTAACTGTTCATCGGATAATCTCTGAGCTAATGGTTGTTTATTTTTATCGGTCTTTGGATAGATAACCGGAGAAAAATATGGTTTTGCTCCTAACGCATCCGCTAATTTTTTGATCTCCTTATATTCAGCAAAATTTTCCCGCATTAAGGTGGTTTTAAAGATTACCGTAACCCCTCTTTCAATCAAAAGTTTTGCGGTATTCACCGCTTTATTAAACGAACCCGCTGTCTGGGTTATTTTATCATGGGTAAAATCTTTTGCCCCAAAAATACTAATATGCACCTGAAGAAAAGATAGTGCTTTAAGTTTATCCGCTGCCCAGCTATCAATAAGGGTTCCGTTTGTCTGAAGAATTAAAGCAAACCTTTTTTCTTTTGCATATTCTGCGATTTGCCAAAAATCCGGCCGCAGCAGCGGCTCCCCACCTGTAAATGACAAATACAGGCATCCCGCTTCAACTAATTGGCCGAGCACGGTTTTTATCTCTCCGGTTGTTAACTCTTTCTCTTCACTTGGGCATTGATAACAAATATTACATCTGATATTACAGGCATAGGTTAATTCAAAACTCGCGGAAAGGGGAATATTTTTGGCAACAACTTTTTCCATCAAGCTAGTCGCGTGCACGTATCTTCCTCTTTCTCTTTTAAACCACGAAGCTCACAAAGAAAATCAAAGTAAATAATTTCTCTCACTTCTTTATATCTATTTCGTGTCTTTATCTTTATCTTTATCTTTTCTTTATCCCGTTTATCCTGTCCGATTTATTTCAGTTTTTCTTCGCGTCCTTCGTGGGCTTCGTGGTGAAATTTTTATTTTTTTATTTCGTCATTATAATAGCCGTTACCGTATTAATAACTTGTTTATTTTCAAAATAACTATCTGGACAATTCTTCATAACACTTGTGATACTACTTCTTTCTGCGTAAAAGGCCGAAGCGGCGAAAATCTATATTTTATACCCCAATCCTCAGCTAAGCTCTTTATCTTGCCAAGCTGATTAATATTTTCTCCCATCATCGTGGTCAGGAGCATTAAGTTTATTTTTTTTTGTTTTAAGGCATTAATCCCATTCAGTGTCTGTTCAAACGAGCCCGGTGTTTGAGTTATTTTATCATGAGTTGCAGCGGTAGCACCAAAAAGCGTAACTTTTACCAAAGAAAAACGTAATCTTTTAATCTCTGCGGCTAAATCCGGGGTTATCAGGATAGCATTTGTATCAAAGGCCAAGATAAAGTCCCGGGAAACCGCATACTCGGCAATGGATACAAAATCGTCTCTAATCAAAGGTTCCCCACCGCTAAAACAAAGGAAAAGGCAGCCGCGCGCCGCGAGCTGGTCTAATCTATTTTTGACTTCGCTTGTGGTTAAATCATGGTCTTTGGGAAGATAATTATAGCAGTGAATACAGCGCAAATTACATTTCCAGGTGAGATAAATGTGCTGCCGGAGGGGAATATTTTTTTTATTCATCTTTTCCCGAAACTCATCTTTAACCATATAATTCCTTATAAAATTGCAATAGTTCAGCCTTTTAAAATATATAATCCTTGAACCACAAAGAGCACTAAGCTCACAAAGAAAAACTATATAATAAACCTTTCTATGCCATTTTTTAATAACTTGATTCTAATAATCCATGCCCCAACATACGATGCACTTCTATTGCACACCCAATAAGCCTGTTTGATAGTTCATCAATATTCACTTTGTGTTCTTTGTGGTTGATAATTTTTATTGTTTTTGTGTATTGCGTCGTGAGTATTGTGTTTTTTTATTTTTTATGCTCAATACTGAATGCTCAATCCGCAATACGTCTATACTTTTAACCCTTACCCCTTTGTCCCTTACTCTCTAATGTATCAATAGCATCCCAAAGCGGCTCCTGCAAAGAAAAGTGCATTATATAACCCGGTATCTTTGCGGTAAGTCCGGCAATAATACCAAGCATATTTCCGATGATATCTTTATCAAAGGTATTATTGTAGGTATTCAAAAGAATTTCTGTTGCGGCTTCGCCATGGGTTAACTTTTTAAACCGGGTTATGGTATCTTGCCTTAAAAAAAATATCTTTTTAATCTCTGCACATTTGGCTGCGGCATTACTGTACCAGGGAGTACCATAGGCACGAAATGAATTTTCGCACTTTTTTATACAAACAAAATCATCTGCTAAAACATCGAGCTTTTCTGATAAGCGGCTGACCGTACTTTTCCCACTCCCGCCTGGCCCGGCAAAGATATAGGCGTTATTATTCCGAACCACGGCACAGGCATGAATAAGAAATCCTCCGGCCCTGCCTAAAAAAAGCTGTAAACAGGAACGGAAAAATGGCATTAGCAAAAGTTCAATCTCAGGGGTTGAGCTATTATAAAACTGGCACTGATTTTTAGCAATATCAATATTACCGAGTTCACGTATGGCTGCTCGTTCTCCCGGCAGTCCAGCTAAGACAATAAACTTCCCATTTCTTTTTACAACTTTAACCTCTTCTAATCCATCACGTTCAATATCAATAAATGTATCTGTATTAAGTTTTAATAATTGATCGCACTCTGCGACATTTATGATAAAATCAGGATTTTTTTTAGATAAAAAATTTTTGAAATTAGATCTCAGGCAGGAAAAGACATCATCTTTTTCCGCAGATACTTCTCCGCAGATATCGCCGATTTCTATTCTTAGAAAATTTCTAATCGCTAATTACCTCTTTTTGGGCTAATTCATTTAAAAACTCCAACACATCCGCCTCAGCCACAGTTTGTTCTACTTCAAACTGTGCACAGATATGGCTAATTATCTCTTTTATTAAAAGCTTTTCATTGTTTTTCTGATCAATCACCTTCCAGATCTCCGCGCCCGCCTCATCTAAATAAATAACATCCCCCTTATCCACATCAACTAACACCGCCTCACCTTCGATAAGTCTCCAAGGTATATGTTTTTTTTTACAAACCTGACTATCAACGGTTAACATAAACACCCCACTTGTAGCGTAATATTAAAGTACCTCTTTAATTCCCTGCCTGACGGCAGGTAGACAAATGTCCCGCCTAGCAAACTGGCGTACAGGCAGATTCCAAATTCTCTGCCTACTAATATGCAAAACGGTTTGAATTTTAGAATTTCGTCTTTTTTTTATGCTCAATACTCGATACGCAATACGTATCTAAAACGGCCAGCGATGATCCGTATATGTTCCCGCTTTGGCATTTTCATTAACACAGTCTGCATAATCAAGCACATTTTCCGGATGATCCCCGTCTCCGGCCTGATACAATCTGTAACGCACATCGCCAATTGGACATCTTGGTTCAAGAGCCAAGTAATCCCGATCTACCAAAAAATTGGGAAATTTTGCATTTATCTGTGTTTTGCCTTTTCCGGAAATCTCACCCCAAAGCACATCTTCGCCGTTATTCGCGGCTTCCTCATATATTACCATGGCATTAGCCAGGGCCTTTAAATTTGCCGTGCAGGTGCGTTGATTGGCGCTCTCTCTAATATTCTCAAATTTAGGCAAAATCAAAGATACTAAAATTCCTAATATGGCTAAGACAATAAGTAATTCCAGCAAGGTAAAGGCGAAATTTTTTTTCATGCCCTTTTCTACTCCGATGATCGCAGATTTTCATAGATTATTATTTTTTTAACCACGGATTTACACAAATAAAACACGGATTTTCAATAACCAAATCGTCTGCGTTCAAGGGTATTTAAAAATCAACTCATACGGCATTTCCAATTCTTGCTCATCAATTGTAACCCAGCAATGACCGCGTGTATTTAAATCTGTTGGATTTTGTTTCTCTGTTTTTCTTTTCGCCCCAAAATTTATCTTCGCATTTATCCCTAACTCTCTATATACATGACAAAGCAACATGGAATAAGTCAAACAAGTCTCCCGAAGTCCTAATTTTCTCCGCAGAAAAAGGCAGAGGATTACATATTTGTTTATCTTATTTATATCTGTGTTTTCAGTGTTCCTGATGTTCAGTGGCGACAGAGATGTAATAACTGTCCCTTGCCCTTTAAAAAAAGATCTACAGGAAATTTTTAGGCAAGTTATAAATATTTTTAATAATAGCCTTAAGTCGCGGTAATAAAAGAGTTTGTTTGCCTCTGCCATTTTTTGTCTATGGTCTGTGGTTAAAATATTTATTTCGTCATTTCTGTTCTTCTTCCAAATATTGCCTTTCGATAAAAACCATCTGCTGTTTACTTAAATCCACAATTTTCGTGTGTACTAAATGCTCTCCGCTGGTATCATAGCTTACTTCCACTGTTGGCCGGAGCGTACAGGTAAGATTTCTTTTAACCACCCGTCCTCTTTCTCCTGAGCTAAGTTTAACAAAACTGCCCAAGGGAAACGGACAGGCAATGCGCTCAATCATTACCCTGGTTATCTTTCTTTCAAACGAGTCTTTTGCTTCCAGTAATTGTTTTAATGATTCCTGAGCATCATACTTACGCCGGTGCGGCCGCTCGTGGGTCATGGCATCATACTCATCAGCAAGCATGATTATTTTAGCATATTCATCAATTGACTCTCCCTTTACCCCGCGCGGATATCCGGTGCCGTCGATACGTTCATGTTCATGGTACACCGCAGCGAGGGACCTTTTATAGATATGCCTAAATTTTTCTAATATTTCTACGCTCACGGCCGGATGATTTTTTAATATATTAAACTCCCGCGGTGTCAAAGGGCCGCTCTTAGTATATAAATCATAGTATTTCACCATGCCAATATCATGTACCATGGCCGCGGTCCCCAGCTCGTTCAACTGCACCTTATCATACCCAATACCAATGCCAATATCCACTGAGACAATACCGGTATTTACCACATGTCCGTAGATAAAATCTTTTTCTGCCGGGGTATTAATCATATGCAGGATATAATCATTGCCCTGCATTTGCTGATCTACCAGTTGCCCGACACAGGTGATAATATTTTTATCCTCGTCGCCAATATCAATATTATTTTTTACTTTAGCAAAGATATCCCTGATAATCGCCACAGCCTGGTTATACAACTCTCTTGATTCTGTTTCGTTTAACAATTTATTTTTTTTCAAAACCAATGAAGAAATTTTGACCTCTTCCGGAGGTCTGCGTCGGAGTTCTACGGTTTTTGTAACTGGTTCCTCTTTTTCATCAGTTTGCGATTGAGGGGGCGGTTGTTGTTCGGCTTCTTGTGGCAGTGGGGAAGATAAGTTTTTTTCTGGCTCTTTTTCTTCTATGGAAGATGCGGGGGTCTGGGCCAATTTAGCCTCTTCATCTTTCTTCTTCATCTTCTTCATTATATCCGACATTCTAATCATAATTTCACTCTCTTATTATTTTGTCCCTCTGGGCACTAATATACACCTATTTAGTAGAAAAATCAAGGTAATGCTGATTAAGCAACACCGGAAATTTTTGTGATTTTGTATCTTTTTATTTCGGTAACAGTTCCGTGACTTTATCCAGAATAACTTTTGGGTTATACGGTTTTGTAATATAATCTACGGCGCCGCCATCAATCTGGCTCTTTAGAATATTGCCTCCATCCGATTGAGAGCTGAACATAACCACCGGGATAGACTTGGTATCTTTATCCTGACGTAACTTTTTAAGCATTTCATGTCCGCTCATCTTCGGCATCATTATATCCAAAAGGACTAAATCAGGCTTTTCAGTTTTCGTTTTATCCAGTGCCTCTACTCCATCACCGGCGGTTATAACATTATATCCGGCATTTACAAGAATATCCTTCACCATTTCCAAAATTATCGGAGTATCATCAACAACTAATATTTTTTTCGGCATAACCCAAAACCCTCCCTGACGCTAATCTCCGCTAATTATTCGCGGCAATTCGCGTCCTTTTTATTCGCAGTAATTAGCGTCAACTATTGTCATAATCTCCCTCGCTATTTTATCAACTGGAACTACTTTGTCAACGCACCCTGTTTCAATCGCAACCTTATTCATACTAAATACCACGGAACTTTTTTTATCCTGGGCAAGGGTATATCCACCGGCATTTTTTATTGCCTTTATTCCTTCTGCTCCATCCTGTCCCATACCCGTCATAATCACACCAATCGCCTCCGTCCCAAATGCCACAGCTACAGACCCCATCATCTCGTCAATACAAGGAACGTGCAACATCTTTCTTGATATATCCTCTTTTAGACCTATTTTTGCCTGGCGGTCAATTGTCATATTACAATTATCCGGAGCAAACAATACCATGCCTTTTTTTAAAACATCCCCTGCTTTAGCCACGCGGATATCAAGACAACAACTCATACTCAACCATCCCACCAACCCATCAATGAACCCTGCTGCAATATGCTGGACAACCAGCAGGCCAGCTGGTAAATCCTTGGGCAACTGAGACAATATCACCTGCAAAGCCTGCGGTCCACCAGTTGAGACACCTATCGCTAATATTTTAAACTTCTTAGTTGTCTTGGCAGTTACGGTCCTTATTGGTGGGCACATTTTTATCCGGCGTATGGGTGTGACCCTCGATGCAATCTTTACTTTATTTATTAAATCCTTAGAAACCTCATTAATATCATGGGTTACCGCGACAAAATCCATCGCACCGGTACCTAATGCCTTTACAATATCTTGGATATTCCTATTGCTGATCACAATTATTGGCGTAGGGCACTCTTCCATAATTTTCTCTATTGCTTTCATCCCATCCATACCTGGCATATTAAGGTCAATGGTCATTACATTCGGTTTTAATTCCAAAACCTTTTTTATTCCTTCGACCCCATCTTTAGCAAAGCCAACTACCTCAATAGACAGATCCGCGCTAAGTACCTCACGAATCGCCTCGCGCATAAACGCGGAATCATCGACAATTAATACTCGGATCTTCTCCGCCATCATCGCTCCTTTTGAAGCAGTAATCAGTTATCAGTATCCTTTTGGTTACAAAAGCGGGTTGCTTTATTTATCATTGAATTAAGCATGCGTCCTAATTCTGATAAACCTGCGTTTAGTTTTTTAGTCAGTACTTGATCTAAATAGCCACAATCTGCTGCTGTATCGACCCAGTGCTGTGTTTCTTGTTGTTCTCCATCGCATCTGTAAGCTTGCTTATAAAATGCTTCTCGTACCGTCTCTTAGCCCATGCTTCGGCAATCTGCGCTCCAATAGAACGTGATGAACGTCGCATCTGATCAGTTAATGAATACATCTCTTCTCTGGGAAATGATTTTGTAATCTCAAAGATTTGCTTAGCCATTGATTTAGCTTTCTGATAAACAGATAAATCCCTAAAACTTTTTGCATGCCCCAAATTCCCCATTTTTTTACTACCTCACTGATAACTGGTAACTGATAACTATCTTCACCCAACAAGCCGCTCAATAATTTCCAACAACCCTTCGGAGGTAAATTCACTCTTTAAAATATAGGCATCGGCGCCGGTTTCCAGACCACGTCTTTTATCCTCATCACTATCCCGTGTGGTAACAATTATAATTGGAATATCTTTGTACAAATTATCTTTTTTTAATCTTGCGGTTAACTCAAATCCATCTACGCGCGGCATTAAAATATCCGTAATCACCAAATCAAACTTTTCCTGTAATGCTTGATCTATTGCCTCCTGCCCATCACGGACAATCACCACGGAAAACCCCGCGGACTCTAATATATTCTTCTCAAGCATTGCGGTAGTTAAAACATCTTCGGCCAACAAAATTGTCTTTCTTTTCTTCTCTTTAAGTACTGGTCGTGCTAAAGCAGCCGGGGGCTTTACTTCCATGCCCTCCGCAAATTCTATAATTGAGGCAACGTCCAAAATTAAAACAACTTTTCCATCACCCAAGATCGTCGCGCCGGCAATATTTTTAATTTTTTTTAATGGATCCCCAAGACTTTTCCCGATTATTTTCTGGTGTCCAAGTAACTGATCAACAAGGATCCCCACGCGTTTCTCTGCGGACTGCACAATAACTACCGGAAAAAATCTTTTTTCAAAAACACCTTTTTTCGCCAGTCCAAACATATAATTAAGCCTGACCAGTGGCAGGATCTGCCCTCTTACGGTAATCACCTCTTTTGTTTCTACGGTTTGTATATCATTGGCCATAATCCTAATCGTTTCCACAACCGTATCAATCGGCACGGCAAACATATCGCAGCCGGACATAACCAAAAGGCTCTCGGTTACCACCAGGGTAAGTGGTAATTTCATTGTAAATCTTGTGTATACTCCGGGTTGGGAAAATCCCTCGATCATCCCTTTTAATGCAGCAACGGTGTCTCTGACCACATCAAGTCCCATACCTCTTCCGGACACATCAGAAACATGCTCTTTTGTACTGAATCCCGGCGTAAATAAAAGCTGAAAGACTTGGTCATCAGGCATCTCTTTCATTTTCTCTTTCGTGACGATTTGTTTTTGTATAGCCATTTTTCGAACCTTATCAATATCTATCCCCCGTCCATCATCACATACCTCAATGGACACCTGTGATCTATGCTGATAGGCACTTAATTCAATTTTTCCTACGGGGGGTTTATGTTGCGTCTTGCGTTCTTCTGGATGTTCAATCCCATGGTCTATGGCATTTCGCAGAAGATGCATTATTGGGGCGCGGATTGCATCAATTATTGTTTTATCAAGCTGTGTATCTTCGCCATGTATTTCAAAGTTAATATCTTTCCCCTTGGCATGGGCTAAATCTCTCATTGCCCGGGGAAAGGTATTAAACACCTGCGATACCGGAACCATCCTCACCTGCATAACCTCATTTTGCAGAGAAGAGGTTAACCCATGAATATTCTCCCCCACTCTTTTTAAGCCATGAATGGTATTCAGCATCTCGTTACTCGTAACTTGGGATTCGGTGTTATCAATCAAATGCTTAACCAGTTCATTCAGTCTTATTTTATAGATCAGCAACTCTCCAGACAAATCCATCAATTTATCAATCTCTTTGACATCTACTCGCATATTCTCTTCAGTAACCGTGGTAATCTCTGTTTTTTTAATCAACTCCTTTTCAGAAAAGCTTATCTCTTTTTTTTCTATTTTTTTATCTTCCTGCTCAACTTTAGCTAATTCTATTTCTTGTTTATCTATTTTCCCCTCACAAAACACCTGTGCTAATTCTTTACACAGATCATCCACATAGGGTCGTTGTATGCCTTTATCCTCCCATGTAACCTTATCTTCTAAAAGCGGTTCAATACAATCCAAGGATTTAAAGAGCAGATCAAAACGTTGTTTTGATAATTTGACATTTTGATTTATGACCTTTTCCAAGGCATCCTCCATAGAATGGGTCAGCTCGACAATGCGGTTATAACCCATCATTGTGGCGGCACCTTTAATCGTATGCGCCTCGCGCATCATTTCATTAGTAAGGGTTATATCCCCTGAATCTTTTTCCAGCCTTAAGAGACCAAGATTCAATTTCTGAACATGCTCTCTTGTTTCCGCCTTAAATCTTTCAATAAATTTTGACCGATCAAATGCCATGGTTTTTAAAATGTCTAATTGACCTAAAAAATACCCAATTTCTTAAATCCCAATCAATTCGTATTGTGTTTCACACTGATCACTGGTCTCAATTGCAAACTGTAAACTCCTGCCGCCATGCAGGTCTAATCCAGCTTAAACTTCCCAGTTGTCTCTTTTAGTTCCTGCCCTAATTCTGTAAGCTGTTTTACTGCGTCTTGTGTCTGATAGGCGCCGGCAGCAATCTGTTTCATTGCCTCATCAATGTTCGCCATCGCATCAACAATCTGTTCTGACCCACGAATCTGCTGGGTAGCACTCATGGCAATTTCTTTTGCCCGGTCTGCGGACTCCTGGGAAAGTGCCATTTCCTGATTGACACTGTTCACAGTTTCTTCCATGGCCATGATTGCATTAGACATTTCATGCTGAATTATCTCAATGAGTGCAGTTATATCTTTCGTAGATTTTGTTGTGGAGTCGGCAAGTTTTCTTATCTCATCCGCGACCACGGTAAACCCACGGCCTTCTTCGCCGGCCCGGGCAGCTTCAATTGAGGCATTTACTGCTAAGAGGTTTGTTTGATCTGCAACGTCGTCAATTAGTTCGGTTATTTTACTTATCTTCTGTGATTTTTCACTTAAAGAAGTTATTATTTGTCCGGTTTTATCAATTATATTTTTTATATCGCCCATACCGGCCATGGCATGGGTGGCAACTTGCGAGACCCTATTCACACTCTCTCCTACTTGTTCGGCACTTTTCAACAATTCTTTAGAAGCGGCCGTAGTTTCACTCACCGCCGCGGATTGTTCTCTGGCACCGGCGGCCTGTTGCTGGCTGGCGGCTAAAATCTGATTACTGGATGTGGCAATTTGCGTAGCCGCACCTTGCGTCTTGGTAAGAATTTCTCTTAAGTTTTTTAACATCAGCCCAAAACTTTTTGCTAACATCCCAATTTCATCAGCACTCTTAGAAATTATTACCCCGGTTAAATCTCCCTTGGCGACCGCATCAGTCATAGAAACCAAACTGGTTACCGGGGTGGTAATATTGCGGGTGATTATAATACTTAGCCCAATGGCTAATAAAAAAATAACCACGGTAAACACAACCAAGGACATTTTCGCATTTATTACATCTTGATAACTTTGCTTAACTGCTGCTAATTTTTCCGAAGTAATTGTTTTTTCTAATTGGATAAATAAAGGGTGCATTGTTTCTATTATTTTGTTAACTTCACGCATTGCCGCTGATGTTCTCAGCGCTTGTACCTGAATAGGTGCTTCTGTTCCATCTCTTAAGACTCCCCCCTGGGCACCGCTTTCTGCTTGCTCATAGGCAGAAATCAATCTGGTTTTGGTAATATTAAACTCATTATTTATACTCTCGAGCTGAGTTATAATTCCGCTAAAACTCAAGGTGCTGTTTTTCAGCCTGGATAACTGGTTAATAAATTCTTTGTCCGCGTGACCCCAATATTTTTTCGCCTCTCCAATTCTTCCTTCCAAAATCATACTATGGACATGACTTTTTTCCAGAAAGCAAATATGAATTTCCTTCACCGCATCACTAACCAACCAATACTGTTTAACCACCGCATCTACTCTATTATTTACGGCATTAATTCCTTTTAACACCGCGCTGGCAAAAATCACGGAAATGACGATAATTAGTAAAAATCCCGCCGTAATCTTTTTCGCAATCGTTACCTTCATCTTTTCCCCCTTTTCTAAAGAACAGTTCTATCCAATACTCAACCACAGAGGTCACAGAGATGATTGAGAATAGAACACTTATAGAATTATCTTTCTCTCTATTCCACCTACGGTGGAACATCTTAAAAAACATTTACGATGTTGTAATCATCCTCCAAAAAACACTGGCGGATCTTCGATAATAATAATAACCAGTAAGAACCACAGATAACTCAGATTATACCGATATCAAAAGAGATTTATCCAAGTTTCTGTGGTTTCTTTCACTTTTGATAGCCCCTTAACTCTTCTATTTCCGGACATGTTAAAATTTTCTCCATGTCAAGGACTATTAAAATCTGATTATTAATTTGCACCTGTCCTTTGGTACAGGCAGCCAGTCTATTCTTAAGTGTCACCAGTGGCGGCTGAAGAGCATCCGGTTCAATTAAAACCGCATCCCTCAACTTATCTACCAAAATACCAACCACTCTTCCCGTCACATCGGTAATAATGATCTTTGTATTTTTTGTCTTTTCTTTTTGCGCTAAGCCAAAAAAGGTTTTTATATCTATGACAGAAATGATACTTCCGCGCAGGTTCATTGCACCGACGATAAACTCCGGGGTATTCGGGACATTAGTAATTTCTTTCAGCGGAATAACTTCTTTAGTTTGATTAACTTCTACGCAATAATGCTCATTCGCCAGTGTAAAAGACACCACCCGCAGCATTTTCTTTTTGTTCTGCTTTTTTCCTGATTCATCTTTATTCATTTCCAGATCACCCTGTTTCCCCAGTTTTGCTTGTACCTGGATAGGTTCCTGCACTTTTTCATGTACTTCCTTAATATTTTGCTTATCCTGGTCGGTAAAGAACTTTTCCACATCAGCAATCAGGATCAATTTCTGATCAATTTTAGCAATCCCGATGAGGTAGGCAGCATCTTTTAACAGCTCCTCTGGCATTATAACATCAGCAGATTCAACGGAAAGAACTTCAATTACATTATCAACAACTATCCCAATCAGATGACCATTCGACTGGGTTACGATAATGCGGTCTTGGCGGTGAGTATTACCCGGTCCAATGCCTAATTTTTTCTGCATATTTACCAGGGTAATAACCTTTCCTTCACGGGTAATTATTCCTTCGACAAACGCCGGGGCATCCGGAACCGGGACAACATTTTTTAGTCTGATTACTTCACGCACGTG
This sequence comes from Candidatus Omnitrophota bacterium, assembly GCA_043821285.1. Lineage (GTDB taxonomy): Bacteria > Omnitrophota > Gorgyraeia > B26-G9 > JBDRCZ01 > JBDRCZ01. The sequence continues at coordinate 100,104 of JBDRCZ010000029.1, forward strand.
GCGAATATCTATGGCATACTCTTTACTATCCACACTAAACACGACGATCTTCATTATTCTCTTTTTAACCTTTCGATATTATCTCTACAGACATTCATGATTGCTCCAGCAGTAAAACCACTGCTGTAGGCTATTATATCATCTGGGAGAAATTTTGACAAAATTTTTAAGGTATTTCTATATTCTCGAATGGCACCATCAGTTCTCCCTTCATTTTTACAACCCTGTGCCAGATAAAAATGTGCAAGCAGAAAATCCTGATCAATATAAATTGCTTTCCGGAAACTTTGTTTAGCCTCCTCCCATATCCCCTCTTCTACATAGATACAGCCGAACAGATAGTGTGCTGGCGCAAAAAGAGAATTCAATTTTAAGAGTGTGCATAATCTTTCTTTGGCCTGATTAAAATTTGCCTGATTCACATAAACTTCCGCGGCAAAGTAATACGCTTCAACCATATTTTTATCCAGCGTTAAAACCTGATTGGTTAAAGATATGGCCTGCGGATAGTCTTTTAAACGCAAAGATTTAATCGTCTGGACAAGGATATCTTCAATATGCTTTGGCGGCAGTTGTGCTCTTTTCTGGCTTACTTTTATATCTGCTTCCAGTTCTTTTTTTGCCAGATCTTCTAATATATTTTCCAGTTCATTTTCGCTATTGGACGGTCTAAACCGGCTCTCTTTATCCGTAACTACTTTTTCTTTTTTATTATAGTAAATAGCATCTTCCCAGCTGACCATTTTAAATTTATTGAAGATAAACTGTAGGGTTTCAGAATATCCGACAAACAAACATCCCTGATCATTTAAACTCGAATAAAATTTATTCCATATTTTTATTGTTGTCTCAAGTTCAAAATAAATAACCACATTGCGGCAAAATATTATATCAAAACCCATGGGAAATTTTTCGGCGATTAAGTTATGTTCGGCAAAGCTGACCATGTTTCTGATTGTATCTTGTATCTCGTATCTTACGTCTTCTCTGTTTTTGGTTTTTTCTACAAAGTATTTTTCAAGGTATTCTTTACTCACATGTTTAACCGATTTTTTATCATAAATCCCTTTTCTTGCCTTTTCTAACGCCTTTGTTGAGGCATCGGTGGCGAGAATTTGTATTTGCCAACCGTCTAAATTTTGCATAAGCTCTTGAATAGTCATGGCAATACTATACGGTTCTTCTCCACTGGAGCACCCGGCGCTCCAGATGCGTAATATCCGCTTCTGTTCATGATGCTCTATTTCCGGCTGCGTCTTTTTTTTAATAATCTCCGGTAATATTCTTTCTTTTAGTGTTTTAAAGTGTGGTTTATTCCTAAAAAAATATGTGTGATTTATCGTAAGCAAGTTTAACAGTTCTCTAAACTCATCTTCTTTTTTCTCCGAGGCGGTGATATAGGAATAATACGTCAGCACCGAATCGAATCCACAAGACCGCATTCTCTCGCAAACCGCATCCTCTAAATTTCTCAGGTCATGATCCTTAAAATAAAGCCCGCTGCGGCTGGCAATAAACGTCTTTAATCTATTTTTTAATTCCTGGGGAAAAATTATTTTCTCGCTGGACATCTTTTGTTGTTTGTGATCATTACCCTCTGGTTAAATGCCGATCATTTATCTTTATTATAATTCTTTTAAGCCAACCAAGTCTTCTGGGGTTAAAAATTTTAAAGATGTTTGCTCAATTATGCGGTTACCCTGAAGGGATAAATTCAGGTAATAACCTTTTTCTGGTAAATAGGTTTGAAAAAAACTTCTCAGAGATTTACTTATTTTAAAATCACTTAAAGCTACCGCCTTGGCCTCCAATGGTATTGGTTTGAGTTTTGGGATTATAAAATCTACTTAGATATGATGCTATAAAAATTGGGATGTGTCAAATTATTTTTTCTTAATTTTTAAGTTTTATGAATTGGGTCGGAATAAGTATCGGGATATTTTTAAATTTTTTAAGTCTGGTGAGATGTTTGTCACTGGAAATAATGTAGTCTGCTTTTGCGGCATTTGCCGCATCAAGGTATTTATTATTATAATAGTCATCTTTTATATAACCGAATTTTTCAACCGGCCTTAATTTTTTGCCCTTCTTAAACAATTCTTTTATCTTTTCGCGATAGACCTTGTTTATCTTTATCCTGCCTAAGATATGCTCTGCCTCTTGTTTGATCGGCGCGGTATAGAAAAATCTATATTTTCCTTCCAATATACCCTTGATTATTCTGGCAGATGCGCTTTTCCTGTTCCAGTAAGCTGCGACAAATAAGTTCGTATCAATAACCAGCTTTGGCCTTCTGCCAATCCGGCCAAGAAATTTGGCGATAATCGCAGCTGTTTTTGTCCGGCCTTTAGTCTTCATAAACTAATATGTTCAAAAATACATTTTTTTATTTTTTGACCGGATTATTTTAATCTCAAATGTCAAATGACAAAATCCCTGTCTGCGGCAGGTAGGCAAATAAGTCATTAAATAACCTAATCCCAAAATCAAACATCTTTGACAAGATTTACCCCACAAAAAATGTTCTTCTACTTTATTAATATATATTTTAATGTCTTAACTACTATTACATATTTTCTACCATTGGCCTGTGCTGTATGGTTAGTTAGGTTAATCCTGCCTACTTTTTCATATTTTCTGTGAACTCTGTGTGCTCTGTGGTTAATTTTTTTATTTTATTTTATTTTTTAAAGCAGAACTATTACTTCTTTAATTTTATTCTTCTTTTAATGTCCGCAAAGGAATCAAAAATCACATCCGCTTCCTTTTTAATTCTTATTTTTACATCGATAAAATCACGGTGGGCAATATTAAGCAGGGTGCAGATTTTTCTTATTGACTCTACCTCTTTGTCATCAAGCTCTTGATCTGCATAAGCCACGCGAAAAAGGTTTTCAATAATTGATATTTTAATATTATATTTTAAATCCTTGCTTACCACATGAGTGAACCGCTGTAAATCTATGCGTTCTTGTGCCGCGGTCTTTATTGCTGCCAGCACAAGTATTAAATCCTTTCCTTTAATCTGAGCAAATTCAGTTAAAATCTTTTTGATCTTTGCTTCTTCCCCTGGTAAAAATTTTTCATCCGCTTCCGCAACTATCCACAACAACACCCCTAAGGCAATCTTATCATCAATATCAACCTGCGCTTTCTCCGGCTCTTTCCAAACAGCACTGATTATTTTTGATCTAAATTGGTCTAAAAAACCAGACAAGGCTTTCGTCTCCGTATGTATCCTAAATAGTTATCGTTAATTGCAATTAACTAGTTTGTAAAAATATTTTTTGGTTGTGCTGACGAAAGAATCCCAAAATCTAAATGACAAAATCCCTGCCTGACGGCAGGCAGACAAATGAATCATTTAATCTTCAAATCTTTTAAATGTTTAGTCATTTTTTTATTTAGGGATTCATTTGACATTTGTCATTATTTTTAGTAAGCCTCTTTCTTCTCCGTATTAAACAACTCCCATGCTTCATTGGCCGTGGTATTCTTATGAATAATCGCATATAGTGCCTTTGCCATGGCCTCGGGATGGGCATTTTGCCAGACATTCCGGCCTAAGTTTATGCCAATTGCCCCCTTTTGCATCCCATCATAGACGAATTCGAAAACCTCAAATTCGGTATTACATTTCGGTCCGCCAGCCATAACTACAGGAACCGGACAGTTATTTACCACCTTATCAAAATCTTTACACCAGTATGTCTTGACAATGCGCGCGCCCAGTTCTGCGGCAATGCGGCAGCATAACCCAAGATAACGCGCATCACGTTTTTCTAATTCCTTTCCCACGGCAGTTACTGCCATTACCGGAATACCATAGTCTTCGCACACGTTTACTAATTTTGACAAATTCATCAAGGTCTGGTGTTCATAATTGCTGCCAATAAAAACAGAAATTCCCACCGCTGAGGCATTAAGCCGGATTATCTCTTCGATAGAAGTAGTAAGCCCTTCATTAGCTAAGTCACTTCCCACCATACTGGTGCCGCCGGAGACCCTAAGAATTATTGGCGTGGTATTCTCTGGGTCTATTGCTGAACGCAAGACCCCGCGGGTAACAAAGAGTGCATCACAATACTTAAGCAGCGGCTTAACGGTCTCCCCGGGTTTTTCCAGACACCTAGTCGGCCCCTGAAAATATCCGTGGTCAATTGGCATAAAAAAACAATGCCCATCTTTTCCCATTACCTGATTCAAACGATTTTTTATTCCCCAAGACATTGCTTTCTCCTCAATGATGGCATAATTTACAGAGCCAAAGGCGATGTAAATTATCTGCCAGAATTGATCCCGCAGCTTAATGAAAAATTATCGAAGAGAATTTCTCATTGCTTAAGCAAGGGATAAACCAATTTTTTAACTACACTATAATATTTTCAAACACTCTCTATCAACAACCTTATTATTAATCCTCTTTTTTTCAGACTTCAACCTAATAACTGTAAACTTTGTTAATCCTGAGGATTAACAATCACCTTAAGCGATTCTTTTGCCTCGCTAACTAATCTAAATCCCTCCTGCGTATCTTGTAATTTCAAACGGTGCGTAATCATCTCGCGGACGTTTATCCTTTTTTCTTTGATAAATTTTAAAGCCTGCCGGTGTTCTTCGGGATTAGCAGCATAAGTGGAGAGAAGGATTATTTCATTTCTCCAAAAAAGGTTATTTACATTTAGTTCAATGGTTTTGTCTTTATCTGTTGGGGCAAAAAAAAGCACTGTTCCTGAGCGGTCAACAGATTCGAGGGCCTGTTTTATTGCCGGTAGTGCACCGGTGGCAATAACTACAACATCGGCCTTTTGTCCGGAATTTATATCCAATAATTTTTCCGGTGTATAGTCTTCGGCATTAAAACAAAAATCCGCCCCAAACCTTTGTGCCATTTTCAGGCGCTCATTCTCTACATCCGTGGCAATTATTCTTTTTATCTTTCGTGCCCGGGCAAGGGCAATGTGTAAAATACCGGCAATTCCGCTGCCAATAACCAAGAGTGAATGCCATGGTTTAAGTCCTGCCTGCCGCTGGCCGCGTAAAACACAGCCTAAAGGTTCGATAAATGTTGCCTCTTCATCAGATACCCCATCCGGTAATAAAAAGGTTCCTTTGGTCACATTTATTTCCGGCAGGCGCAAATATTCCGAAAATCCCCCAGGATAAAAATTAGTCCGGCGCAGTGTCTCGCAAACCGTCTCCTGACTAACCCGGCAATATTTACAATCACCGCAGGGCAGATGATGTGCCGCAGAAATCCGGTTTCCTTCCTTATATTTTTTAACGTTCCGGCCTTTTTTAACAATCACCCCTGCAATCTCATGGCCCAAGACTAACGGCACCCGATCCGCACGGTACCACTCCATCACATCAGAACCGCATATTCCGCAGGCAGTAACTTTCACCAACAGCTCATCCGGACTGATTTTTGGCACCGGCACTTCCTGAACACGTATATCTTTGTTACTATAATACATTGCCACCCGCATAGAATTAATTTTCAATTTTTAATCTCCTCTAATATTTTTTTATGCACATTAAATGCTTTACTGTCATGAAGCACCATGCACACAAGTTCTATTCTTGTTAAGTCGTTCAGATATTCGATAATTGTTTTTAAAGCTACCTCTGCGGCATCTTCTAATGGATAGCCAAATGCGCCGGTGCTGAGCGCGGGAAAGGCAATTGATTTTATCTCCTGCTCATCGGCCAGCTTCAGGGAGTTACGGTAAGAATTTTTGAGCATTATTGCATCATCCCTTTTCCCTTTGTATACCGGACCAACCGTATGAATAACATATTTATTCGGCAGGTTATACGCCCGGGTAATTTTTGCCTGCCCGATATTACAACCGCCTAAAGTCCGGCATTCTTCCCAGAGCGCCGGCCCGGCCGCACGATGAATTGCCCCGTCTACCCCGCCGCCTGGGACAAGTCTTTTATTCGCCGCATTCACTATTGCCACAGTATCCTGTTTTGTTATGTCCCCGACAACAAGCTCAAGCACGGAACTCACAATTTTTATACCTACCTTTTGCATATAATTAATTTTTTAATGTTTTTTTACCTTTGTTATTTTTTTGTTAAATGATTCATTTGAAATTTGTCATTTCTACACTATGCTACAATAATCTCCTTAAGTGTCCTTTTCGGCACATGATGATTGCCTTTTTCATCGCGGTAATATTTTATATCTGTGTCCGGCTTTTTATCTTCAAGTAAGACTATCTCTTTTGGCCGGCCCATGGCAAGGACTAAAAGAATTTCCAGGTGTTGCGGAATATTAAGATTTTTACGCAAAAATTCACGCTGTATTGAGCCAATGATACAGCCAGCATAACCCTTTTCTGTGACAGCAAGCATTATACTCTGCGCAGCAATCCCACAATCGCACCAAAGGGTTGTACTTATCTTTTTATCACCTAAGATGATTATATAGGCTGCCGGCCGTTCACCTTGTTTCGGTCCCGGCCAGCCTTTAAGATACCCGGCCCAGGCAAGTGCGGGAAAAATTAAATCATTCTTTTCCTGCGCACAGGATAACATATATTTCAAAGGCTGCAGATTTGATGCACTGGGAGAAAATCTTGCCAGATTAATCAGCTCTTTTAAAACACTCTCTTCTATTTTTCCCTGTTCATAAAACCGGCGATAGCTTCTGTTTTTTTTAATTAGCTCCTCAATCATACTATCGCTCCATTATTTCAATACGGTTGCTATCAGGGTCCTTTATAAAATAGGCCATTCCTTTATCCCTTTTCACCTTAATAAAACTAATCCCCCTTTTTTCTAATTTGCGGCAAAATTTATGCTTATCTTCTACGAAATATCCCCAGTGATTGTAGCCCAGAGTATTTGTATTCTTTTTAGTAACATACTTTTCTTTTGCGCAAAATAGTTCAAGATAACTGTCTCCCTGCCTAAGTTTAATCATTTCACATTCATAAGGGAAAGAAAATATTTGCTTCATAATCTTTTGAGTAATTATTACCCGGCTAACTTCTTTAAACCCAAGCTGTTGTTTATAAAAACGCAGCATTTTATCCGGGTTTGCGGTAACTATACCATTATGTGCAAGATAGGTAAACTTAGGCAAATTTTTTATTCCTCATTATTCGATAAAAACCCTTTTGTTTCCTTGCGTGTGCCCAGAGACTGGCCGCATCCAGAACATAAATAATCATACAAAGCACCATCAGTTAAAATCAAAAGAATTTTTTCGATAACCGGCATGGATTGGTTACAATTATTACAATAGAGGTGGGTTGCAGTAATCTTTTTAAACTGTCTCATTAAAAGTCTCTTTTCTTTCTATATTTCTCCAGCAACCTTTTTATATCCCCTTCTGCTGACCTGGTTACCTGGGTACAGACAAAAATTAACAGTGAAAATTGCCAGCAGTCCTCTGCTCCGATAATCAAACCCGTATAGACATCTTCCTTTTTCTGCAAGATATCAGCATAATAACTAATGGCATTCTTTAGTTTCCCTTCAAAAATATCCAGTGTTTCCGTTTTATTATTATACTTTAAAGAGGGAAATGTTACCCCTCTAACCAAAAGGAAATTTGTAAGGTTATCGACATTAAAATTATTATCATTGGAAAAGTCAAAACCTTCAAATTGAGGAAAATTATAAGGAAGTACCAACGAAGGCCTTTCTACAAATACTTCTCCCTTTCGCACCACGGTATCTCCAATATTTATTTTGGACTCGGCCAAAAATATATACGGCAGCTGTGTAGTATCAAAAGTCAAAAGCGGCTGAACCCGCGGCCGGTGTATTTCTGTCTTCTTTAATGCCCTTTCCCAATTATCCTGAAAATTCATCGCGCCCTCTCAATTATAACGTCCTGCATATTTTACCATATTAAAATAACTTGTCAACATTATCTATGGGGTCAAGTCTTGTAATATAACTTTTTCATTTCACTTTCAACCCGCTTCACCGCCCTGCTTACCGCACTATAATGCACGCCAAGATATGTTCCAATATCTTTTAAGCAATAGCCATACCGCACATAGGCCTCGTAGAGTTCTTTGTCTTTATATTTACTATTTTCACTACTTATAATTTCCCCAAGTACCGGCCGTGTTGCATATCGTTGCGCTCTGCTTATTTCTTTTATTTCTTTTACATCTGTTAATAAAGATTTAAATTGTTTAACAAAACTATCCTTCCCGAGAAAAAGCTGCCCTTTGACTTTATCCCAAGGAGCCTTGACTTTTATTCCCTTGATATTTTTAATATTTTATATTTTAGAAGTCCGACCGGAACTTTTACTTCAACTACTTCGTTTTCTTTATGTCCAAGTAGTCCTTTGCCAATGGGGGAAGTAACAGAAATTTTTCCCTGGGTAAAATCTGCTTCCATTTCTGAGACCAGAGTATATTCACATTCTTCGTTTGAGTCTACATCGAGAATTTTAATCTTTGCCCCCAAGAGTGCTCGTTCTTTATCCATTCTCTGTTCATCAATGATTTTCGCGCGTACGATTTTCTCTTCTAACTCGGCAATTCTTTTTTCATTCCAGGCCTGCGCTTCTTTTGCCGCATCATACTCAGCATTTTCCCGTAAATCGCCTTTTTCTCTTGCTTCCGCTATTGCCCGGGATAGTTTTCGGCGCTTGGTCTTTGTTAAATATTCAAACTCTTCTCTTAATTTTTCATACCCTTCATGGGTCAAATAAATATCTCCTGTTCCCATATATACTCATCTCCTCTTTATATTAATGTCGGTAATACCAAAAATCTCATCAGAATGACTAAACTCACCGGCCGCTATGGAGCACAGCAAAATAGCGTTTAGGGGCAGCGATTTGTTAGCCTGATTATTATTTTTTCAGCCACGGTTACACAGATGAAACACGGATTTTTAATAATCAAACCGTTTAAACTATTTTTTTAACCACTAATTGTACTGATTGTCACGAATAAATATGCCCCCATTCGTGTTAATCTGTATAATCCGTTGTCCTGTGTCAAGACAAAATTAACTTTTCTTTTGTGCCATTTGTGATTCTGTTAATCCGTGACTTTATCTTTTTCTCCTTTATTCGGCTAATTATAAATTGCACAAGGTCAAAAAATTCTGTTCACGGAATTTTTTAGAAAAAAAGGATGCGGCCAAATAGACACAGACTTTTTTAAAATTTTACCTCCGGGACTACTCTCGCTCCTTCTTCAGCTTCAAAATATACCCGGCCATTGGTAAGTCCTCTCATCCTGCAGAAAAAGCTGCCAAAGACCGTTCTGCGGTAAGAATTAAAACTTTGTACGGTCTGGTTATACCTTCTTCTTTCAACCGCAATCCTGTTTTCTGTACCTTCAAGCTGTGCCTGAAGGGCGAGAAAATTTTCATTAGCTTTGAGCTGGGGATAATTTTCTGCTACCATTATCAAACGAGAAAGGGCATTAGTGATTTGATTTGCCGTATCAATCTTTTCCTGGGTTGTCTGTGCCTTTCCCCATTGACTGCGGAGCTCGGTAATTTTCATAAACGTTTCTTTTTCGTGAGTCATATATTCTTTTACCGTACTTACAAGATTTGGGATTAGATCGTTCCTTCTCTGAAGCTGGTTTTCCACCTGTGCCCAGGAAGAATTAACTTGCTCATCGAGCATCACGGCCATATTTAATCCCTGAATAAACCAGCCAACCCCGATCAACAAAATTACCCCAAGAATAATCAACACCACCCATATGGTTTTCATATTTTCTGCCTCCTTCAAGCTGGACGGTTCTGTCAAAAATTACCCACACTTTCAATATGCAATCACAGATTAAGAGCAACCATAGATTTTTTACAGATTATTATTTTTGAGCCACGGATTTTTAACAATAAGATTCTTTGAATCATACTTCATGCCTTCCAAAATTATTAGTAAACCCACGGCGACCGCTGTTGCTTTTAATCAAATGAAGCCGCCCTGCCGCAAGCTATAGGGAATAATCAAGTTTTAATATTTGTGCTTCGTCTTTTTTGATCTGTGTTCAATTCGTGAAAATCCGTGACTTTATCTTTTTCTCCTTTATCCGGCTAATTATCTGTGTAATCTATGGCTGTCTTTTCGGGTTTTTTTATCTATCTGCGGTCAAAAAATATAAGGGGTCTTCTCTCCTTAATTTTATCCGCACAAAAAACTCTTTTATCTCCTCAACTATTATGTACATGCTTGGGATAAGAAAAAGGGTCAGAATTGTCGAAGAGATTATCCCCCCTAATACCGTAATTGCCAGCGGCGCCCAAAGCCCGGCTCCTTCACTGCGGTCCAATGCCATGGGGATTAAACCAAAAATTGTCGTCAGTGTCGTCATAAGTATTGGGCGAAGTCTATCCCGGCCAGCACTTATGATTGCTTTTAACTTATTAAGCTTATACTGCCCTCTAAAATAATTAACCCGGTCAATCAATACAATTGCATTGTTTACCACAATACCCGCAAGCATTACTATACCAATAAAAACAGAGACACTCTTCGGCTTATCAAAAATGACTAAAAATAAAGTAACCCCGATTAACGCCATGGGTACGGAAAATAAAATTATTAACGGCTGAATAAATGAAGCAAAAATCGACGCCAATACCATATAGACTAAAGCAATTGTCACAATAATTACAAAAAGCATCTCTTTTCGGCCTTCAATCATCTTCTCGTATTGCCCGCCGAAACGGTAATAGTAATCTTTGGGAAATTTTATGTCCGTTAATTTCTCCTCGACAACCATAGCCATCCTCCCAAGATCAAGCTTGGCCAGGGTTGCGCTTACTTCAATCATCCGGCTTTTATTCTTCCGCCAGATTTCCGTAGGCCCCTCTGCCGCACGAAATTTGGAAAGTTGATTTAAATATACGTTTACGCCTTCATCATTCATTATCGTCAGCCGATACACATCATCAAAGGTCTGGCGGTCCTGCTTTCTGACTCTGGCAATTGTCTCAATTTCTTTGGCCTCGCTATAAAAACGCGTGCCTACTAAACCGCGCATCTTTGCATGCATAGTTTCGGCAACATCTTCTATCCCCATGTTCCAAAACATTGCTTTATCCCGGTCAACTTCGATTAATAATTCCGGCCGGCGCTCCCGCATCCGGATCTTTTCATCTACCAACCCGTCTACCGCCTCCAAACGCTTGGCAATCGCAATCGCTAAATCCCTCAAGACATCGTAATCATAGCCGTAAACCTCAAGCACAAGTTCTTTTTCTGAACTAGACTGCGGCTCTTCAAAATAAATAAATGCATTCGGGATGTCTTTTACCCTCGTCCTTACGTAATCAATAATTTCCCGGTTTGAACGCTCACGTTTGTTCTGGGCAATCAGTTTTACAAATATGCGTGAGGACCAGGGTTTAACCTTGGAAGATACGGTTTTAACCTCCGGCACACGCGAAAGAATTTTTTCCACGCGTTTTACTACCTCATCCGAAGCATCAAGTTTTGCCCCGGTAGGCAGTTCGACAAAAATCGTAAATTCATTTTCCTGTGCACTACCCTGAAATTCCATACCAATCTTGGTAAAAAATACATATCCGGCAACCAACAGAATCAAAAACGCCGCGGTGATCATATAGTAGCGGTAACGAATGCTCAGACCCAGCAGACGCCGGTATTTTTTAATTATTCGCGGGAATACATTCCTAATATCTAACGTTAAAACCCGCGTCATCGCAATTTCAATCGGCACCTTTTCCTCTTTAGGTAATAAATTTTCAACCTCTTCTGCCTTCTTTTTTTCTTCCTCCGTATATTCCGCTTTTGTATATCCGGAACCAACATTAAAAATATAAGAAAATAACGGGACCAGCGAAATTGATACAAAAAGTGAGGCACTCAAGGCATAAACAATGGTCAACGCCAGCCCCTCATAGAGCATCCGGATTTCCTTGGTTACAAAAATAAACGGTAAAAATACAATTACCGTGGTAATTGTCGAAGCAACAATCGCCAGCCACATCTCTTCTGTCCCCTGCACAACCGCACTTAGTAAAGATAACTGGAGTTGTCTTTTTTTATGAATATTGTCTAAAACAACGATTGAGGCATCTACCAGCATTCCGACCCCCAGTGCCAGTCCGCTGAGGGTCATAACATTTAAAGAAATCTTCTGGAAATACATCATGGAAAATGTGGCAATAATCGAGGTTGGAATACCCAGCGCGATTACGAAGGTCGTCTTTATATCACGCAAAAAAATCCAGATGATTAAAATTGCCAAAAATGCCCCATAAATTAAAGAAGCATTTACATCATTTATTGCCTTACGGATAAAATCTCCCTGGTTATAAACAGAAATCAGCCGTATGCCCTTTGCCTGTAATTCTTCATCCTCTTTGAATTTTTCAACCTCTTCTAAAATCTTATTTGTAATGCTTAAGGTATTGCCATGACTTTCCTTTTGAATATAAACCTGCACGGTTGGCGCAAGATTAGTCCGGGCATAACTGGTTGCCTCTAAAAACGAATCCTTAACTTCGGCAATGTCTCTAAGACGGATAATCGAACCGCCGCGGGTGGTAGCAATACCGATATTGGAAATATCACGAACTTCTTTAAATTCACCAATGGTTCTGATTACTAATATATTATCCTCTGATTCGATATCTCCTGCTAAGAGGTTCAGGTTATTGGTATTTAATACGTTGATTACTTTCTGTATGGAAATTGCAAAGGACTGGAGTTTTCTCTCGGAAAGTTCCACAAGAATTTTGCGCTCTCTGCGGCCGCCAACTTCTACCTCGGCCACGCCATCAATCCGCTCAAGACGCGGTTTTAAACTGTCATCAATAATCTTTCCTAATGCCTCAGGGGTATAGCGTTTTCCTCCGGTCATTGCCAAAATCATAATCGGGACATCAGAATATTCGTATTTGGCAATTATCGGTTTTTCAATTTCCGAGGGAAGTTTATTTTTTACCCGGGCAAATTTTTCCCTTACTTCCAGTGCGGCAAAATCCATGTCAATACCCGGTTCGAATTTTAATACTACCGTCGATGTGTTCTCTTCGGAAGTTGACTCAATGCTCTTTAGGTGACTGACCCCGGATACCGCCTCTTCAATCTTTTTCGTAATCCGCTGTTCTATTTCCTCAGGGGGGATACCCCCTCTGACATTAATAATAATCGTAACATTGCCAAAGCTTAAATTGGGCATTAACTCTACCGGAAGTCTCAGCAGTGATGTTATGCCAATAAGCAGTATCCCGGCAAAAATCATTAATGTCGTAATTTTTCTCTTTACAGAATAAGCCGGTAAACCCATATTAATCCCGCCCTAAATATTTTTATTATTGTACAATACTACTTCTGGATTATGGTAATATTTTGAATTTCTAATAAACCTGATTAATTCCAAATGTCAAATAACAAATCTCAAATGAATCTCCGAATTCCAAATATTTTAATCGGTAATAGAAAAAACTGTGATTCATAAATCTTTCTTTCATTTGTCATTTGGAATTTAATCATCCAGATTATCCGGCGAACTTGCCTGTCTACTATTCCCTTTTTATTAACTCGGTTCGTAATATTTTGTTTTGCCGCCAAGTTCACGGATAAGTTTGAGCCTAAACAGTGTCTGTAAATCTTCCTCCGCCACAACCAGACTAACTTTAAACTTTATAATGTATTCCACCTTAGTTATCCGGCCAGCACTCTTTATATATTTCCATGCTTCTCTTTGACGTTCATTTAATCTTATCTCTCTCCCTACAGACTCAACACTTTCTTCAGGTAAAAAATGCGGTTTTGATTTGACTTCTCTGGCAGGTATGTCTGCTGCTTCTGATACCTCTGTTTTCCCCCCTGATTCTGCTGTTGCTATTTTTTCCGTAACTACTGGTTTAATAATTGAGACAATAAATTCTTTTGCTTTTTCAATTATTATGTAAACACAAGGAACAAAAACTAAAGTTAAAAATGTGGCACTAATTAACCCGCCCATAACCGTAATTGCCAGTGGTGCTCTAAGTTCCCCGCCTTCTCCCAGTCCCAGCGCCAATGGTACCAGCCCAAATATTGTCGTCAATGCCGTCATACATACCGGACGCATCCTGGCCTTACTTGACTCTACAGCTGCTTCAAAAATACCCGCACCCTTGCTTCGGGCATTGTTCATAAAATCAACCAAAAGTATTCCATTATTTACCACGATCCCTCCGAGCATAATAAATCCCATAAGCACAACGACACTTATTGCTGTTTTCGTAATAAACAAGGCAATCGCCACCCCAATCAATGATAATGGTACCGTAAACATTATAATGAACGGATGTAATAGCGATTCAAACTGGGAGGCCATAATCATATATACCAGGATAAGCGCTAAAATCAAGGCAAAACGCAGGCTTTTAAACGACTCAATAACTTCTTTATTCTCACCCGCCAGGCTAATGCTATAGTTTGCCGGGATTTGACCACGAATATCGGTTATATGTTGTTCTATCTCTTTAACAATATCATTCAGCGGGCGCTGATAAATGTTCGCGGACAATAACACAACTCTTTCTTTATCAAGCCGTTTAATCTCCGTAGGTCCTACTCCCTGGACCATGGAAGCCACCTGGTCCAAAAATATGTTTAATCCTATGGGTGTCACCAGCAGTAACCGGCCGACGCTTACAAAATCCGCACGGTCTTCTTCACGAAGCCTCACCCTGATATCTATCTCGCGGCCCTGTTCTTTAAATTTTGTCGCCACAACTCCTTTTACTGCCGCATGGGCCACATTGGCAATCTGATTAACGGATAACTGATATAGCGCGGCGCGGTCCTTATCAACTTTTAGCTTAGTCTCCGGACTTGATTTACTTAATGTGTTTTTTAATCCAAAAATTCCCTCAACTTGTTTGAACCGTTTTTCTGCCTCCTGGACAATTTGTTCCAATATATGCGGTTCAAACCCCTTCACCTCAACAACAATCGGCGCGGTACCGGTAAAAACCGCCTTAAACACGCTTTCCTGTAATATGTATTCCAGTTCGGCATTTTCCAGATCTTCTTTTAACAGTCTTTGGCGCAGGTCCCGAACAACTTCTGAAGTCGGACGGTATTTATCATCTGCCGGCTTTTCTCTGCTCCAAAATTTTAACCAGTTATATTCCGGCAACGGCTGTAAATTAATAAACATCCTTGCCTGATTACTCTCTAAAAGCTCTACTGTGCCAGACAGCGTTGTTTCTTTATCAGAACCAATATTTACCGTAACATCTTTTATATCCGGTATTGACAACAGTACTTGTTCTATCCTCTGTACCACCCGGTTAGTTACCTTAATCCTCGCCCCGCCTGATAAATCCAGCTTGATAATAAACTGACGCTGGTCTAATTTTGGCAAAAATTCTCTGTCTAATGATAAAAATAATTTAACACTTGCAAAAAATATACCAATTATCAGCCCAATAATCAGAAAAATAAAAAAGTAATTGCGCGGCTGATCACGAACAGCACCCGGTGATTGTGCCGGTCGATCTTGAGAAATATGCAATCTTATTTTTCCATAAGCCATAAAAATAGGGATTAGAGAAATCGCTAAAAGCAATGCGCCCAACAGGGCAAAACTAACCGTAATCGCCAGTTCTTTAAATAACTGTCCCGCCATACCCACAACATAAGCTAAGGGGAAAAACACCGCAATGCTTGTAAGTGTAGAAGCAAATAAGGCTCTGGTTATTTCTTCCGTGCCTTCCTGTGAAACCTGCTGTTGTGAAATATTAGCTGCCTGCTGCCTCCGGCGGAAAATATTCTCAATCGTCACAATACCACTATCAACGAGCATGCCCACACCTAACGCCAACCCACCCAAAGACATCATATTCAATGTCAGTCCCATAAAATACATAATAATCAGGGTAAATAAAATAGCGATCGGAATACCAAACGTTACAATCAGCGAACCTTTAACACTGCGTAAAAATATGAGCAGAATAATAAACGCGAGCACCCCGCCTTGCAAGGCATTATTCCGCAGTTCGTTAATCGAATTTTTGATGTATATTGATTGGTCCGTTACCACATCAATTTCTACCCCCGGAGGCAGGCTAAGTTTTAGCTGATCAATAGTCTCATAAATACTTTTTGCGGTCTTTAAGGTATTTGCCCCGGCCTGCTTTTGTATTGAGATTGAAATATTATCTATCCCATTGTAGCGGGAAATACTTGCCATATCTTTCAACGTATCTTTTATCATCGCAATATCACGCAAATAAATAAGCCTTCTTTTCTTTTCTTTCTTTCGCTCTTCGGCCGGCACCTGCTGCCCATGCTGTTCCTGTTCTACTTCTTCCTCTAAAATCATCGGGACATCCTTCATCTCATCAACTGCCTTAAACTCACCAATGGTCCGCACAAGATATTCATAAAATGAAGTCTCTATTGTTCCGGCAGGATAATTCAAATTTGTTTTTTTCAGCAAATCAATAATCGATATAATCGATACGCCAAATGCCCGGAGCCTATGCTGATTAAGTTCGATAAGAATTTCACGCTCCCGGCCGCCAACCAGGGTTGCCTTGGCAACTCCTTCTATTTTTTCGAGCATGTCTTTTATCTGCCGCCGACAGAGTTCTTTTAAATCGTAGGGGGCAATATCACGACCGGTTACACTGAGCACGATAATCGGCAATTCAAAGGGGTTATACTTCATGACAATCGGCTCTTCTGCTTCCCGCGGCAGTTTATCTTTAATCAAATCAATCTTTTCCCGTACATTTAACGCAGCAATATCCATGTTCGTTCCCCAGTTAAACTCACAAACAACCATGGATGTACCTTCCCGCGAAGTTGAATTTATCCGGCGGATATTCGTGACCGAACCAACAGTCTCTTCAATTGGTGAGCTAATTAATGCTTCAATTTCTTCTGGTGCAGCATTTTCATAATTGGTAACTACCGTAATTTGGGGATAAGTTATCGGGGGAAATAATTCCTGGGGCAGGCGGTTCCATGAAATAATTCCCAGCAAGATTATTCCACAGACAATCATTAAGACCGTAATCGGCCTTCTAATCGAAAATGCAGTGATGCTCATGCGCTACATTTCACTCACTTGAATTTCGGTTATTTGTACCGGGGTACCATCGACAAGCTGCTCAACGTCGGTTATTGCAACCAACTCTCCTTCTTGCAGTCCGGCAACAACCTCGGCAAAGTCAGTTGAGGCATAATCGGTTTTAATAAGCCTTTCTTTAACCGTATTTGTCTCTTCATCGACAACATAAACCATAATCCGTTCATCTATTTTTTTCATTGCCACCCGCGGTATTTTAAAAACATTTGCCTTTTCATATAAAATAATATCGCCGCGGACAAACATACCGGGTTTTAACATCCCGCGGGTATTATCTACCCGTATGCGCACCGTCAGGGTGCGCGTCTTTTCTCCAATAACCGGCAAAAGTTGATCAATAATCCCTTCAAAACTCGTATCCGTATAGGCATCTACATAAACCTTGGCAATCTGGCCTAATTTAACTTTAGTAATATCCCGTTCGACCACGCCAACCTCGGCATTAACATAATTTACATCCATCAGGGTTGCCATTTTCGTATAAGGGGTAACCAGCTCCCCCGGCTCAACTTCCTTTGTTCCCAAAATACCGTCACGCATCGCGACCAATTTTGTTTTAGCAAGTTCATACTCTGCGGTTTCAAGTTCGACCTGTGCTGTCTCCATTTGATGATAAGCCATGGTTGTTTCCGTTTTTACCTCTTCTAATTTCAACATATTTACCGCTCCAATCTCATAAAGTTTCTCAAACATTTTAAGCTTCTTCTCCTGGCTGGAAAGATTGGCCATTGCTGCTTTTAATTTCTTTTGGGTATAATCTATTTTTAACAAGGCATCTTTTTGTACCAACTGGGCAATTATCTCCCCGGTTTTAATATGTTCACCCTCGCGAAAATTAAACGTCTCGACAATTCCCTGTGTCTCCATACTCAATTTAACTTCCACATTTCCCTTAATTGAGCCAACTGCCGGCAATAAATCTTCAAACACGGTTTTAGATGTTTTATAGGCCTTTATGGAAAGCCCGCGTTTGATAAATGTTTCTTTCCCGGCTTCGGTAACATATTCTTTATCTTCCCCGGTTTTGGTTTCCGGCGACGTCACGGGTTTTTCCATAAACCATCCGCCGCGATAAACACCCCAAATCACTACCCCGGCAATAATAATAATTGATAATGTAACTTGCAATCTTTTCATATCATACACCCCTTGTTTTTTACTTCGTAAAAAATAGCATAATTATTTTTGCTGCGCAAAAATAATTATTTGAAATACCCAATCACCCCAATTGCCCGGTTTAATCCCGACACGGCAATCTCACTGGTGGCCAGTGCCTGATAATAAGAAGCCTTTGCCTCCGCGAGTTTTACCAAGGCTTCGAGTAGTTCAGCATATGTCGCCTCTTGCAGTTCTTTTTTATTTTTTATAATCTCCAGCTCTTTTGAACGGTATCCTATTTCATTAGCCGCGGCGGTTGCTTGAATCTTTGCCTTCTGATAATTATAAAAAGCCTCTTCGACATCAGATTTTATACTTTGTAACATCTGCTCTAATTCATGTTCGGCCTGTTGTTTGGTAATTTCTGACTCTTTAGATTTAGAGAAATGTGCCAGGTTATCCCAGAAGGCTAATTTTGCGCTAAAGATTGTCGATTCTGTACGGTTACCGGTATAAGTGGTAATTGCCGTAGGATTTGACTCATCATGGCCTAATGAGCTCTCTATGGTACTGCCGCCGAAAAACCAATTAACCTTCCCCATAATTGACCACTGTGTACCTAAATCCAGTCCTTCACTCTTAAACGATTCACCGGCCTTGCCAAATGAGCTAAGTAAAGAAAAATTAGGTCTTCTTTCACTTTCAATAACCTTCTTCGCATATTCTGCCGAAGAAACCATATAGCGCATGGTCTTGGGTTCGGGACGGTTGCGAAAGGCTAGTTCAATGCAGTGGTCCAAGGTCAGATCAATCTTTTTAAATTGCAGGCTGTAATCAAGCCCGGAAAAATTAAGATCAGTTACGTTCATCTCCTTTTGCAGATTTAGTTTTGCTAGTTCAAGATCTTTTTCTACAGAAATCAATTGATACTGAATCTGGTTATATGATGATTGCACATGCAGCAACTCGGTAATCGTTGAAACTTCAATCCTAAACTGTTTCTCTGTAAATTCAAGATAATACTTTGCTTCATCGGTTAATTCTTTTAGTTCATTATAAGTATTCTGGGCCTTTAAAAGTTCAAAATAAGCGGTAATTACCTTAAAAATCAAATCTTGTTTTATCCGGTCATAATTCCCCAAAGCAATGTATTCTCCCAGTTCCTCTTTACGTAACATTGCTTTTAGTTTACCCCCCATATAAATCGGCTGTTGGAGCTGTACGCCATATGTACGGCCTTTATACTCTTCGGAAATAGTACGGCCGGCTGTCTCCTTCCATTCCCCCAAGAGCGCCGGATAAAACGCCCGTTTTGCTTCTTTGATTCTTAATCTGGCAAGTTCCAATTGCTCTTTTGAAATCTGCGCCGGCCGGTGATTAAGCTGGGCAATATCTATACAATCATTGAGGCTGGATATTTTTTTTATCGAAGCAACCTGGACCGGCGGTCTTTTTTCCATGGAGACAACGTGAATATCTTTTGCCTGAATCTTATTGAGCAATCCTGTTTTTGTTTCTGTTGTTTTCTCTTCTTCTAATCCCGTCCGCAGTCTTTCCTTGGCATCCTCGATTTCTTTTTCAAACGTTCCCGTTTCGGCTAATCTTTTACGTAGAGCTTCTATTTTTTTCTTTTCCTGTTCGTCAGGTTTCTTATGCCGCAAGTCTTCGATATTTTTTTTTGTGCGTTCAGTATATAATTTTTCACGTGCTTGCTTCAATGCCTCTGTCATTGCTCGATCTTTATCTAATGTATAGGCCTCTTGTTCCGCAGGCAAAGATCCGGTGGATTTAATATCAACCGATATAAACTTTCCATTCCACTGAGAAAAGACTTCATGAGTAAAATCTTCATAAAACAATATTATTACTTCAACATGCTGCGGAATTTTCCCCAGGGTATAGACTTCTCGAACCTCAATATTTTTTATACCGCCGCGATCCACGGGAATAGTCATGAACTTTTTATTTTTGAAGGCTAAAGCCGCATGCGGGATATCCACAACTAATCTGCGGGGTGAAAAATATTCACGAACCGTATAATCGGTGGGACTGCTTGAAGTTATAAAAACACGATACTTTGAATCAAGGGCGGTGATATTAACTTCTTTTACTTCAACTAACTCCTCCGCCAATGATAAACTAATAAAACCACAAATAAAACAATGATATATTATTAATAAAAGTAAGCAGTACTTAATCTTTTTTAGCATAGGCACCTTTTTAATAAAAAATTCCTTGCAGCCGAATATCCCGGTAAAGCCTGACCGCAGGGTATTACGCCGGCTGTATAATGCTTCGCACCACCAGATTTTTTATCCATTTGAAAACCTACGGTTTTCAAGCGATTGTATCTGACCGGGAAAATCACAATAATCCCGCAAATATTTTAACGCAATTTGCGTTAATACGCAATAAAAAAATTCCTCACCGCCGGGTATCACGGCATCCCGGTGGCATAATCATCAGGTATTACACTGGCTCTATGATGCTTCCGATCACTGGATTTTTTTATCCATTTAAAAACCTACGGTTTTTAAAATCTTTTTCCAAACCCTATCCTTGTGGCAAGACTACAGGGAATTATAAATTTACGTAATAGTTCAGCGTTTATAAAGAAATTTTATGCAAAGAGAGAAAGCTGCTGGATAAAGACAGGGGTTTAAAAAAGAGCAACAGTTCACTGTTAAAAATATGTGCTGTTTCAACCACAAAATTCACGAAGGATATATAGAAGGTTCATCCCCACGCGTGTGGGGAACATATAAACCCCTTGAATTCGATGGGTTTAAAATCCTTGTTTTAATGGAACATTCTCTCAAACTGATGCATTTGTATACGGTGTATGGGGATTACAATTTGGTTTCAATCCTTGTTTTAATGGAACATTCTCTCAAACATCTCAGGGAGAAGATATACCGTCGAGAGATACCCGAGAGTTTCAATCCTTGTTTTAATGGAACATTCTCTCAAACCAAGTCCGGGCGGGTAGTGTCAAATAGAATATGGTAAAAATGAAAGATATAAACCAATAGAATTTAGATAAAAAGAGTGCTCATTGACAAAAAGGCAGTTAAGATTTGTGGTAGGAGATTGTTCATTGAGGCAGTTAAAAGACAGCAGATGTGACTAAGGCAGCGCTGCAAAAAAAGTTTTCTGTCATCCCGGGCGAAGACGCGGGATTCAGGATATAAGAGTTGAAAGACAAATCAATTTACCACCGGCAGAACAAAAGCCATTGAAAGGAGTTTAGCCCATTTACCTTGGAGAGTAGCAATATTCTGCAAGGCATCTAATTGAATAGGCGACTGATATCCAAGAGCCGAATGAGGTCTAAGGAAGTTATAGTAAGTAACAAAGAGGGTGGTAAGAGCAATAGCGCCAAGCTTATTTTTAAAACCACAAGCAGCTTTAACATGGAATTTGTAAGTGCGATTAAGACGTTCGATAAGTTGTTTAAAAGGTCTAAACTCTTGATATTCAGATTCAAGATTTTGCAGGCCGATAACTTTTTTGTGAGTAAGCTTTGGGTCTCGGGATTGATTAATGAAATGGATACCAGCAGGGTAAGAAGGATTGCCATCGGTAACTAACGTAACTTTTTGTTCAGGTTTAGAAGTACGAATAGCTTCATTCATAGCAATGGTTGCCGGTAGAGTATCGCGAGTATCATCGATATGGTAAGCAGTGATTTTACGGCTTTGAGAGGAGATAAAAAAGAAGGCGTAATTTTGCTTAGCTTTAATTTTGATATAAGCTTCGTCCCCTGCTTGAGTATTATCGATATCGCCTTTATGAGTGAGATTGAAATTATGGCAGTAATAGGCAGCAGATTGAGTATAGTTAAGGACAGTTTGATAAGAGCAGCCAAGGGAGAAAACATTTTTTAAGATAAAGGCGGTTTTACGAGCTGATATTCCCAGAGAGATATGAAAAGTAAGGGCGAGACAAAAAGTATTGAGGGAATTACGAATATCGAAGACAGAAGTGCCTTTTTTAGGGGCAGAATGTACTAATTGTTCATTGGTAAAGTGATACTCGCGGTATTGATATCTAAGCTTAAACTGAGAGGGTTTAATCTTGGCAAGAATTTTCTCACGGAAGTTAAGATTAGCTTTGTTCTTTAAGAACAAAGGACAATTATCATTATCACATTTGTAAATAAAAGCATCTTTACGCTGCTTCCAGAGATAAAGAGGACGTTGACAATGGGGGCAGAAGTATTTAGCTTTTGTTCTATGCCGAAAGTGGACTTGAGATAGATTACCGCATATTTTACATCTTATCTGAGTACGTTTTTTACCGTCGTTGTAATAGAGATATTTTGCTGGGGCAGAACAATGACGGCATATAGTATCTTTAGGAACTTTAGTTTCAGGTTTTTTTGAACTGACTGGCTTTATCGATTTACCGTTTTTTTTAAATTAGCGAGGAGTTTTCTCCAGAACAACTTAGGGGTAGCAATTTCTTGAGGGTTAGTAGTAAGAGGAGGCTCGGGATCAACGAAGAAAGTGCGATAGTTAGGATGTTTTTCTTTGAAGTCGTCTTTAGGTTTAACTTCTGGATTACGGTTGGCTAAGACATCTGAAAGGCCTTTAATAATTCGCTCTATCTCAGAACGGGTAAACTTAGAACAAATCCAGATAATAAAACGTTCAACTTTTTTCATGATTGTTTGGTCTCCTTTCATTTGTGTAATAGAAAAGCATCAAATTAATTTTACAAGTTAACAGATGAATATGCAAGAAATTGTTGATAGTGACATTCTGTGGAAAATGATGGACAACTCTTCGAGTTGCCCACATTTCCCACATCATTTGGATAACTGCAAAGCAGTTACCCACACGATCAACAATACTACAACTGCTATTATTTTTAAACAAAAAAATGGGGGAGGGAGATAAATCTTAAAGAATCAAGCAAAATATCGACGAGAAAC
>JBDRCZ010000030.1:0-23719 GCA_043821285.1 Candidatus Omnitrophota bacterium
AGGTAGGAACAAATGGCTTGACTTTATATAGCCTTATTTTATAATATGTTCAATGATTGAACAAGCTATTAAAGAAGACATTTTCAATATTCTGCGGGTGCTTTCCTCCCGGGAAAACCTTACCCAAAGGGACCTTTCCCAACACCTTGATTTTTCTCTGGGCAAAACCAATTACCTTATAAAAATCCTAATCCAAAAAGGCTTCATAGAAATAAAGAATTTTACTGAAGGCGGGCAAAAGCTTAATAAATTCAGGTATATTCTTACCAAAAAGGGTTTTGAGCACAAGCTGCGCCTGGCTTATTATTACCTTAAGATTAAAGAAAAAGAATTTTATGATTTAAAGAGAGAAGTAAAAATTGGAAGGGAAAGCAATGTTTAATAAAAAAACAGTTTTGATTACAGGCGGCACCGGTTCATTGGGAAAAAAACTTGTTCAGATTATCGCTAATGAGTATAAGCCGGAAAAGCTGATAATTTTCAGCCGCGATGAACTAAAACAGTTTGAAATGTCGCAGAAATGGAGTATTAATAAATATCCTTTTATAAGGTATTTTCTGGGGGATGTCCGTGATAAAGACAGGTTGTTCCGGGCGTTTGACAAGGTTGATTATGTTATCCATGCAGCTGCTTTGAAACAGGTGCCTGCGGCTGAATATAATCCGTGTGAATTTATTAAGACCAATGTAATGGGCGCCATGAACGTGATTGACGCGGCGATCTATAATCGTGTAAAAAAGGTTATCGCTTTATCTACTGATAAGGCTTGCAACCCGATTAATCTTTACGGTGCCACCAAGCTTTGTTCGGATAAATTATTTGTCGCGGCCAACGTGTATAGCGGTTTTAATAACACCCGTTTTTCCGTAGTTCGCTATGGCAATGTTTTAGGCAGCAGGGGTTCGGTTGTACCGTTCTTTAAGGAAAGAGCAATTACTGGGGTATTACCTATAACCGACAAGGATATGACCAGGTTCTGGATCACTCTGGACCAGGCCGCGCATTTCGTGATCAATACGCTCAAGTATGTTAAAGGCGGGGAAATTTTTGTTCCGAAGATTTCATCCATGAGAATAGTGGATTTGGCTAAAGCTATAGCCCCGGAATGTAAACAGCAGATTGTGGGCATTCGCCCCGGAGAAAAGATACACGAGACCCTGATAAGCCAGGAAGAGGCCCGTAACACTATTGAATTTAAAGAGTGTTTTATCGTTTACCCGAATACCCATAAAGCAGAAGTCCACGAAACAATGAAGGCTAAAGGCTGGTTCTGCTCCGATAATTTTGAATATAGTTCCGATACTAATACTAAGTGGCTTAAGGTTGCCGACTTAAAAAAAATGGTCGAACAAATATCAGAAGATTATGCCATTGAAAAATCACGCTGGTCGATGGAGGATATCCCGGAACAATGAGAAACAAAATACTTCTTATCAGGCCGAAAAACGTATATAACTATAACAATTATCCGACGTTGGGCCTTATTTCTCTCGCTTCAGTTTTAAAAACTGCTGGATATCAGGTCAAGATAATAAATTGCGCTTTTGAAAAAGACCCTTTGCAAGCGATTGCCAAAGAGTTGCCGGAGGTGCTTTTTGCGGGTATATCTTTGCTTACTTCAGAGTCCCCTGATGCTTATCGGATAATGAGTTTTATTAAGGAAAAGTCTGATCTGCTTATAGCCGCGGGAGGTTGGCATTGTACGTTGTTCCCGGAACAAATGGTTGAATGCCGGTATGTGGACTATGTGATTGCCGGCGAGGGAGAAGAGCATATTCTTGCTCTGGCCGAGCAATTAAAGAATGGCAGAAAACCGGCAACAAAGATTTTTAAGAAAAAAACCCTGAATATGGAGTTGCTTCCTTCGTTAGATTACGAGATAGACACTGATATTGAACGATTTATCACAAGCTATCTTACGGATAAGTTTTCTGAAAATGTAAAACAGCCGATGCGCTGGTTACCGTATGAAAGCAGCCGCGGATGCCCTTCATTATGCACTTTTTGCATAAATGTGGTTACCGATAACAACCATTACAGGATAAAAAGCGCGGAGAAAGTGATAAGTGAAGTAGATTCTATCGTAAAAAAGCATCGCCTGACTCATCTAAAGATCATTGATGATAATTTTTTTGTGGATATGAAACGGGTAATCGCGATTTGCGAAGGATTTATTAAAAAAAAACTGAATATTACCTGGGATGGCGAGTGCCGGTGTGATTATTTTAAGGATTCCATGATTAATGACCAGGCTTTAAAATTATTAAAAGCATCAGGGCTTGTTCAACTTACTTTAGGGATTGAATCTGGTTCCGCGCGCACTTTGAAATTGATGAAAAAAGGTATTGTCCCGGAGCAGGCAGAAGCCGCTGTTAAGAAATGCAATGAGTACAGGATAGTGGCCAGGTCTTCTTTTATCATTGAAATACCGGGTGAGCAGATTGAAGATATCAAAAAGACCATAGCTTTTATAAATCGGCTGCGGAAATATCCTTATTATACCTGCGGTATTAATACCTTTAGGCCGTATCCGAAGTGCGAGTTGACCGGCGAGTTGTTGAAACAGGGGTATCTTAAAGAACCTGGTTCTTTCGTAGAGTGGACGGATAAGTCGGTGATTGATCTATATACCGCGGCTGAATATAAAAGGCCCTGGCAGGTAGCAGCAGGATTTTCCGAGAGCGCCGCTTATTATCTAAGCATGGAGTCTTCGGTAAGGTTGGGAAAGCATCAGTTATCCGCCAGGATTGACCGGTGCATCAATGCGCTTTTTGTCCGGCTGGCAAGAATAAGGAATAAGTTCATGTTTTATCATTTTCCTTTTGAGAAACATCTGTACAGGTTTTTTTTGACAAATTATTATAAAAAGAATTCAAAGGATATTTAGTCAATACTGAAAAGTGTCATTGCGAGCCCCGAAGGGGCGAAGCAATCTATATTTTAAGATTGCTTCGGTCGCGGAGTTTACACTGAGCGACCTTGTGGTGAGCGAAGTCGAACCAAGCGAATGTGCTTCCTCGCAATGACACAAAAATAGGCTAATAATCATGAAAATAGTAATTGTCGGAATAGGGGCAATCGGTTCAAGGCATATGAATAATCTTCTTGAACTTGGCCATGAGATTTATGCCGTTGATTTGAACAAGGATAGTCTTGCAAAAAAATCTGTATCTCGCGCCAAGGCCTTTACCTCTTTAGATGAGGCATTGGAAAAAAAACCCGACATCGCTTTTATTTGTACCTATAGCAACGCGCATATCGGCTGCGCTATACAATGCGCTGAGGCTGGATGCCATCTTTTTATCGAAAAACCTTTATCTTGCACCTTGGAAGGCACTCAAGAGTTAGTCGAAATCATCAAGAAAAAAAAGCTTATTAGCATGGTCGGGTGTAATATGCGTTTTCACCCGGCTTTGGCGCATATCCAAGAAGTTCTTTCCACCCATCCGGATTTTGCCAAAAAACTTTGGGCCAATATGGAATTCGGTTATTATCTGCCTTTTGCCAAGCCGGATTACCAGTCATCCTACATGGCTCACAAGGATATGGGGGGGAACCTTATTTTTGACAGTATTCATGAACTGGATTACGCGGCGTGGTTTTTGGGTGAACCTCTGGAAGTTCTTTGCGTAAAAGGTATTTTATCCGGGTTAAAGATTGATACGCAGGATTGCGTGGATATGATTATTCGTTTTAAATCAAATATTGTTTGCACGGTGCATATGGATTATTTACAGCAGGGTTATACCCGGCGTTGTAAAGTGGTTTGTGAACAAGGGACTATTGTTTGGGATTTTCCTTTTCAGAAAGTCGGGCAGGTTAGTGTTAAGGATGGGAAATGGGACTGGAAAGATATGAATGTGGAAATTTATTATAATCAGATGTATAAGGATGAATTAAAATATTTTCTGGAATGCGTAAATTCTAAGCGGGATTCGATGAATTCCGTGGAAGGTTCCTTAACGGCGTTGAAATTGGCGATTGCCGCGGATAAATCCAGCTGTTCGGGGAAATGGGAGAAAATCGGGGGGCAGGGATGAGAAAGGTGCTGGGGGTTATTACCGCGCGGATGGCTTCCATGCGGCTGCCGGGCAAGGTTTTAATGAAGCTGGGGGAAAAGTCGATCTTTGAACATCATGTTGAAAGAATGAAAAGTGTCCAGGGGCTGGTTGGGGTTTTTTTGGCCACCTCCACTGGCCCTTTAAATAAAAAACTTATCGCGGAAGCTGAAAGGCTGGGCTGCGGCTGGTATGCCGGAGCTGAACAGGATATAGTCGCCCGGCATATCGAACTTTGCGAGCGCGAAAAAGCGGATGCGGTAATCCGGGTTACCTGCGATTCGCCGATATTCGATATTAGCAGCAGCTCCTGGTTTGTGGAAGTCTTCCAAAAGGATTATTGGGATTATATCTATGTTAAGAATATGACTATGATCCAAGGCACGCTTACCGAACTTATTTCTAAAAATGCCCTTTTAGAGGTGCATAAGCATTACCGGGGAGCCGCGATTACTTCGCATATTAAAGAAAACCTAAAAAGTTTTAAAACGTTGGGCATGGAAATAGATATTGATCTTTGCCGGCCGGAATATCGTTTAACCATTGATGAAGCCGCGGATATTGAAATGATTGGCAAGATTTATACCGCGTTGTATCAAGGGAAACCTCTGGATCTGCGTGCTGTTTATACCTGGTTGGATGATAATCCGCTGGTAGCTAAAATTAATATGAATGTGGGGATAAAAGGCTGTGAACAGCAAAGCGCTAATTTTTTCGAGAAACCGGTTTATTCAATTGTGCTTTCGGGAAAAAAACATGTAATACTTGATGAACAAAAAAGAATGGTTTCTCCGGAGGAATTTTTGGGAAAGCTACGGGAATTATACCCGGAGTTAAATAATTAATGCTGAAAAATGGTTCGTCATCCTGAACGAGCCACATTCGCTTCGCTCAGTGCAGGCTCCGGCGAGTGAAGGATCTAAAACGTGATCCTTCAGCT
This sequence comes from Candidatus Omnitrophota bacterium, assembly GCA_043821285.1. Classification (GTDB taxonomy): domain Bacteria; phylum Omnitrophota; class Gorgyraeia; order B26-G9; family JBDRCZ01; genus JBDRCZ01. The sequence continues at coordinate 4,999 of JBDRCZ010000030.1, forward strand.
TCGCCTCAAGATGACGAAAATAAAACTATGACTAAAACAAATCAGATGTATAAAAAAGCTAAATTATTGATTCCCGGAGGCACGCAGTTGTTTTCCAAGCGCCCGGAGTTATTCCTACCCGGGTTGTGGCCGGCGTATTATAAAAAAGCGCAAGGTTGTGAGGTCTGGGATTTGGATGGGAAGCGCTACATTGATATGAGTTATATGGGGATCGGGGCAAGTATTTTAGGTTACGCTGATAAGGATGTTAATAATGCCGTTATTGAGGCGGTAAAATCCGGCTCAATGTCCACCTTAAACGTCCCGGAAGAATTTGAGTTGGCAGAATTGTTGATTAAAATCCATCCCTGGGCCAAGATGGTTAGGTACGCGCGCACCGGGGGCGAGGCCATGGCTATGGCTGTGCGGATCGCCAGAGCGGCTTCCGGAAAAGATATTGTTTTATTCTGCGGTTATCATGGCTGGCATGATTGGTACCTTAGCGCGAATCTTGCCTCGGATAAGGCCCTGGATGGGCATTTGTTGCCCGGCTTGAACCCTCGTGGGGTACCCAGAGCTTTAAAAGGCACAGCGTTCGCTTTTAAATACAATGATACACAGGATTTTAAAAGGCTTATTTCAGAACACGGTAAAAAAGTGGGAGTGGTTGTTGTGGAATCCGTAAGGAATTTTTATCCTGACAAGGAGTTTATACGGGCCATAAGAGGGATCACCAATGAGCTAAAAATACCTTTGATCGTGGATGAGATAACCAGCGGCTTTAGGCTGAATTTTGGGGGAGCTCATTTATTGTTTGATTTGGAGCCGGACATTGCGGTATTCGCGAAAGGTATCAGCAATGGATTCCCTATGGCAGCGATTATTGGGAAGAAGAGTGTTATGGAAGTAGCGCAGGATACTTTTATCAGCAGTACTTATTGGACGGAAAAGATGGGCCCTGCCGCGGCTTTAGCGACCATAAAGAAAATAAAAGAAAAAAATATCCCCCAGCATTTGGTTTCAACTGGGAAAAAGGTTCAGGATGGGTGGCAAGCCCTGGCGAATAAATACGGGATAAAGATTGATGTCGGAGTAATTCACCCTCTGGGGCATTTTGCTTTTAAATACGATAATGCTCTTATCCTGAAGACTCTGTTTACTCAATTAATGCTGGGGAAAGGGTTTTTGGCTACGACCGCTTTTTATGCCTCTTACGCGCATAAAGACGCGCATGTTTCTAAATATCTTTCGGCAGTGGATGAGGTTTTTCGTTTTATAGCGAAAACCATAAAAAACAGGAATTCGCGGAAGTTCCTAAAAGGCCCGGTATGTGCTACCGGGTTTAAGCGCCTGGCCTAATTGGACTAAAAGCTTATGGAAAAAAATAAAAAGGTTCTAATAACCGGCGCGTCAGGGATGTTGGGCAGCGCGCTTTTAGCGCGTTTTGCTAAGAAGTATCAGTGTAGCGCGCTGGATATTAAGCCGGGAGCATCTATTCCGGGAGTTGATTGGATAAGCTGTGAGCTGACTGACGTGGCGGCGGCAAAAGAAGCTGTTAAGCGTTGTTGCCCGGACGTAGTTATTCATTGCGCCGCTTTGGTTAATGTGGATTTGTGCGAGAGTAATATTGAAAAGGCTTATTCCCTTCATGTTGGTTCGACCAGGACTCTATCTGAAGAGTGTCAGGCACGCAATATTGGCCTTATTTATATCTCCACGGATTCTGTTTTTGATGGGAATAAAAATGGGGCTTATACTGAACTTGATGAACCCGCTCCGCTTAATACTTACGCCCGGACCAAATTTGAAGGAGAAAAAGAAGCGTTAAAAAATGCTCAAGGGCTGGTCCTGCGCACCAATATTTTTGGTTGGACAGAACAGGGCAAAAGTTTCGCCGAATGGATTCTCGAAGGTTTAAGGGGAGATAAGCAGTTGACTATGTTTACCGATGTTTTTTTTACTCCGATTTCAACTTTCGGGTTAGCTGATGTTATTAGCCTCTGCATAGATAAATCTTTAAAGGGTTTATATCATGCCGGGGGAGGCGAGGTATTATCTAAATTTGATTTCGCGATAAAAGTATCTTCGATTTATGGCTTGTCCGCTGACCGGGTAATACCGGTTGTATTGGATGATGTTAAATTAACGGCGCCCAGGGCTAAGAATATGGCTCTGGATTCTTCTAAGCTTTCCCAGGCGCTGGATTTTAATATGCCGGATGTTGCTGCATCTCTAAAACTCTGGAAGTCGTTAGAGCGGGCGTGACTGGTTAAGAAAAACCTATGAAATTTTGAGGTAAAAACTATGGCTGATATCAGAATTGGCAAGAAAGTGATCGGGAAGGATAAGCCGTTGTATTTTATCGCGGATATCGCGGCTAATCATGACGGGGATTTGCACAGGGCTTTTAAATTGATTGAAATGGCAAAAGAAAGCGGAGCGGACGCGGCGAAATTCCAGAATTTTCAAGCGGATAAGATCGTGAGCAGAAAAGGATTTGAGTCGCTTGGAAAACAGTTGTCCCATCAAGCCAAATGGAATAAGCCGGTTTATGAGATATACAAGGACGCTAGCATCCCTTTTGAATGGACTGTCGAACTGAAAGACAAATGCGGACAGGTTGGGATTGAATATTTCTCCAGTCCCTATGATTTTGAATCAGTTGATTTGATTGACCCATACGTGAACGTGTATAAAATAGGCTCTGGGGACATTACCTGGCCGGGTATTTTAGAGTATATCGCCAGAAAAGGTAAACCGGTTATTATCGCCACCGGATCTTCCACTATGGAAGAAGTTGAAAAGGCTATGGCATTGTTATGGTACTGCAACAAGAATATTGTTTTGATGCAATGCAACACAAATTACACGGGCGACAGGGAGAATTTTAAGTTCCTTAATTTAAACGTGCTGAAAACTTATGCTAAATCATTTCCGGAAGCGATATTGGGGTTATCCGACCATACGCCCGGCCATACGGCGGTTTTGGGAGCTGTTGCTTTAGGCGCGCGGGTATTTGAAAAGCATTTTACCGATGATACCGGCAGGACCGGACCGGACCATAAATTTTCCATGGATCCTTGTTCCTGGAAAGAGATGGTTCAAAGCGCGAATGAATTGTATAGCGCGCTGGGAGACGGGATTAAAAAAATCGAGGATAACGAACGGGAAACCGCGGTCGTGCAAAGGCGCTCTTTGTTTTACGCGCGGGCTTTTGAAAAAGGGCATATTATCACCTCGGAAGATATTGTCCCGTTAAGGCCGCGGTTTGATTCCGGAATTTCCGCGGATCAGATAAAAGAGGTTATCGGAAAAAAGCTTTCTCGTGAGGTGCAAAGCGATGAATTTGTCAAGAAGGAGGATTTTCTAAATGTTAAAGGGAAATAAGGTTTATTTAGCGGCGATTGAACGCGGCGAATTAAAACAGCTGATGAATTGGCGCAATAATAGCGATTTCTGCAAGCATTTCCGGGAATACCGGGAATTGAATATGGATATGCAGCAACGCTGGTATGAGGAGAAGGTTTTAAATGATCCTACGACTATAATGTTCGGTATCCATGAGAATTTAACTAAAGAGCTTATCGGCTGCTGCGGCCTGGTTTATGTTAACTGGGTTTACCGGCACGCGGATATTTCATTGTATATCGGCTGGAAGGATTCTTATATTGACGATAAAGGTTATGCTTATGAGAGCTGCCGCTTGTTGGTGGATTACGGGTTTGATAACCTGGCGCTTAACAAGATTTGGACTGAGATTTATCTGTTTGACCTGAAGAAAAAACAGCTCCTGGAAAATATCGGATTCAAAATAGACGGCATTTTAAGAGAAAATTATTTTTACGACGGTAAATTCCATGATTCCTATATTTTCTCCATGCTGGCTTCGGAAAGAAAAGATTGTTTTAAAACTAAAAATAATAAATAGTTAATGCTAAAAAAGTGTCATTGCGAGCCCCGAAGGGGCGAAGCAATCTATATTTTAAGATTGCTTCGGTCGCTTCGCTCCCTCGCAATGACACGAAAACAAAGGTTTCTTAGCGATAATAAATAGAAAGAGGTTTGATATGAGACCGGTTTTTTTGAAAGGAAAAAATATCCTGCTTTGCCCTTTATCGAAAAAACATGATTTAGGGGCTTATGCCTCCTGGCTTAATGACCAGGAAACCACATTGTTTATGGGCAGCGGCAGGTTCCCTGTTACGGTCACCGGCTTGAAAGCGTACATTGACAGTTATAACAAAAGCAAAGACGGAATACTCCTGGGCATATTCCTCAAAAAAGGTTTGCGCCATATCGGCAATATAACTTTGAATGGGGTAGATTGGAAGAACCGGCATGGGGAGATAGGCATTATTATCGGCGATAAAAAAGTGCGCGGAAAAGGTTACGGGACCGAGGCGATCAAGCTCATTGTTGAGCACGCCTTCGCTAAATTGAATCTGCATAAGCTTTACACGGGGATGGTTGAAGGCAATGAAGCCTCTCGAAAGGCGTTTAAAAAATCCGGCTTCAAGGAGGAAGCTGTTTTGAAGGAGCATTTTTATCTCAATGGCGAGTATTTGAATTATTACAGGCTGGGGTTATTGAAAGCTGAATTCAAAAAATAGCCGAGCGATTAAACTTTTGAGATAATGAAAAGGAGCCGGAGATGAGCGTGTATATTAAGATCGTTGGCCACTGTAACGCTGGAGAGAAAGATGGCCTGGAGCAAATTTTTCAGTTTAAGAACAAACGGATGGCTTATGCCAATCTCGGTGAGGCGGCGTTCAGGCTGAAACTTGATGATGCCCGGGATTTGTACTTATACGGCGAAGTTTTTTATCATATCAAGGATAAAGAGCACATTAAACTGCTTGATGGAAATTGCGGCAAGTATTTAAAAAAAGTTTTTACAGATTTTAACATTACGCAGGCTATTTCATCGCTGGAAGGGCAGTATCTTGGGGTAATGGTGGATAAAAAGAAAGAAAAAGCTTCTTTTTTTACCGACCGTTATTGCCGTTTGGATTATTTTTACGTTGTTAAAGGCAATGAATTTTTCCTAGGAACGGACCTGGATTACATTTTTAAGAATGTTTCTCCCGAATATGACCAAAAAATGCTGGCGCATTTATTCAGCGTTTACGGGTGGTATACTCCCAAGGGGAAAACAATATATGGCAATGTCCAGCGTTTGCGGGTGGGCGAGATTCTGACAGTTTCCGGTAAGGGGCTGGAATCGAAAGTAATGGAGTTTGTCCCCCTGAAGATTGAAGATTACTCTGACTGTGAGTTAGCGCGCTATGAGAAACTTTTACGAGAATCTGTCTCGGCCAGGGCCAACCGCATGGGCAGGACATGGGTTTCCAGCTCCAGCGGCTGGGATTCTTCGATATTGCTGGGCCTGCTTGTGGATCAATTTGGCGCGCAGAATGTTTCTATGCTCACCGGCAGCATGAAATATTCCGATTATACGGAAACGGTCAATTCTTTCGAGATAAATAAAATCAAGAAGATTGGCGCTTATTTCGGAATCAAGCCGGAGATCGTCGATCTGGATTTCAAAAATCCTAAAGCCCCTGATTACTGGAAAAAATCCCTGCCTTTTTACCGCTCCAAGCATATGTATAGTTACGTGAGCTTTAATTTCGCTCGGCTTTCGGATAAACTTACGCAATGCGCGGGGCCAGGCCAGGTGATCTTTAACGGGGAAACCGCCGATTCCTTTCATAATTTTGGATTTTCTCAATTTGCCACTTTTTTTCATAACCAGAAATCATTTACCGAGTACGCGGATAAGATGAATTGTTATTTGTACGGGCCGTCGTTTTTAAAAAAGGTGCTGGACGGCACCTATGAAAAAGACAAGGTTTTTCAGGTTTTCAAGAAAATGAATCCCGGCTGTGAGTTTGCCGAAAACATGCCCGGCAAAAAAGACCGGATTGAAGGGCTGCTTTTTCCGTTTTTTTATGGAGGGCCGCGTATTCCGTTCGTCAAAACCTACGTAAATCCGGCGATCAAGGCCTCCCAGCAGATGGAAATTTATCATTTCCCTTTTCGCGAATACATGCCGGAGGCGCTGGCGCTTTCCGAAAAAGACATATATTCCTGGTTAATTTATTTATACCAGAGTTTTCATTCCCAGGGCGCTACCGTGAGTATCCAGAAATATTCCATGGAATACAACGGCCATCACTGGCGGTCGCCTTTTAATGACTACCGGATCATTGATTTTTTAAGCCAGGCGCCGGAGCATTGGGGCAGGGGCCTGGATTGGAACCACACCAAATATCCTTTGAAATGGGTGGCGAAAAACCGGCTTAAATTTCCCTACGATGTCTTGGATGAGGGGCCGCATTCCTACCTTTATGATGTTGTTGAAGGATTTTCTCTCTACGCGGAAAAAACTTATCGGTCCGGGGTTACCAGTTTTTTTAAAGATATGCTTAAAACGCGCACTTACCGGCAGGTACTTTCGGATGATTATTTTGATATGCGCTATTTAGACGGATTGGTTGACGACTATCTTAATAATCAGGAAACCAGAGGGGTTGATTTTAATAATTTGGTTTCGCTGATTACTTTAGTGGTTACTGGGTGGTATTAATTCCATGAATAGAGAAAAAGAGATATTTTTTGAAAGCATAGGATTTGTTCACTATCCGATAATTGTGTATTATTTGCTAAGGAAGTACGCTATTCGGGTTTTTGATTTTCGATGTGACCTGAAAAAGAGTTTTTTCCTGCGTTATCTTATAAATACCGGCCGGTTAACCCGGATATACATCCAGCCGAATACTCCGGAACACGGCCAGGCTATAGACCAGGCGCAGCGGATCTATGAATCATTAAAAAATAATCCTTTGGCTTTAGCTATTGAGCGGCTTTATCAAAGTAGTTTGATCCACCAGATTTTTAAGAAAGTGCTGGTGGAGGATATATTTAGATGCATTTATATTCATAGCTACTTAGTCGCACAAGAAAAATCTTCCGATGCATCTAAAAGGCGGTTTTTTTTCTCAACTGATTATCAAAATACTCGTGAGCTTATCAGTTGCTATGGTAGCTATAATTTTGTGCAGTTATCCAACATAAAGATTACACGTTGGAATTTGCCCCTGGAATCACTGCGCAGGGTTTTGGTAAAGCTGTTTTTTATTTTGGGTTCGTTTGTTTACGTTTTTCTGAAGTCGCTATTTTTGTTTTTAGGAAAAATTAAGAAAGATAAGGCACGCAAGTCCGGCCGGTTTAAATATGCGTTCTTGTTGCATGCCCCGTTCCATCTTGAATCTTCCGGCGGTAGAGGATTTGATTTTTTATGTGATGGTAAGGATATTAATTCCGGAAATTCAGTCTTTATTGTGATTTTTCCGGCAGCCTCACAGGTCCTGTTAAAATGTGGCCGGAAGGGGTACACATTTTATAACGCTTTTTCGCGTACCGGGTTTTTGAATTTAGCCGCCAGGAATTACGACCTTGGATTCCTTTGGGAAACAATGCGGTCATTATGGAAATTGCCTCTATCTTGGCATGCGCCGAGTTCTTTTATAAAAGCTTTTTTTATTTCCCTAATGACTTATGTTAATTGGAAGATATTTTTTCAGGAGCTATCTTTTGATAGCTTGATTTATATGAACCGCGAGAATGCCGCTCAAATTGCCTCAAATATCCTGCTTAGCCAAGAAAACAGCAAGTCCTGGTATTGTGCTTGTTCTCTAGGAGGTGGTTACTTGTATTCGCGAGACGACAACTTCAAAAATTGCAGAAATACTCTCTGGTCATTTTTGTGTTTTGATTATTACGTGGGTATAAATCAGGATGTAAATAAATATTATGCCCTGCACTATCAAAGCGCGCGAAAATATTACGGGGTCGGTTCAATTTATTCTGAAATGATCAAGCAAGAAATTAACAACGTTTCACGGCAAGAATTTATTGCTCGCCATTTTAGATTGCCGAGCGCTGAAAATAGCAAAATCGTCGCGTTTTTCGATACAACTTTTATTGATTCTCCCGATTGTTTGACCAATTACGAAGATTGTATTACTTTTTATCAAGACGTAGGTCGATTACTGGAGAGCCGGGAAGATATTTTTGTTGTCATAAAGCCGTCGAAGATGTTGAAACGTTTTACTTCAAAGCGTGCCCAGGGTTTTTCTCCTGGGAAAAGCAGTATCATTGCTTCTTTATGGTACCAGTTAAAGGCTTCCCCGCGCGTTTTTTTGATTGACGGCGTTACCGATAAGAATTATTTCGTTAATTTTGACAAGAATAACGCGATTATTGCGGTAAGCGATCTTGTTGTTACCCATTGTATGTCTTCTCCGACTATAGAAGCGTTGGGAGCTGGGAAGAAGTCTTTTTGGTATGAGCCTGGTGATAAGCACCGCGGGATAGCGTATGATTCAATACCAGGGTTGCTCGTTCATGGTTATGATGCCCTGAAGAGCAGAGTAGATTATCTTCTCGACGATATATCCGATTCGCAGTATAAAGAATATTTGGATAAGTATATAAAAAACAGGATTGAGGCTAATCTTGATGGATTAGCTTTAACGCGGCTGCGAGATTTGCTAAAGTCAGGATGATAATCGGTGGATACTGGCATTAAACAAAAACAGATAAAGCATTCTTTTTTGTATATTGTATCCGTATTAGTGAGTAATCTGGTAACTCTTGTTTCCTTGCCGATTTTTACCCGGATATTAAGCAAAGAAGATTATGGTATTTTCGCCCTGGCAGAGGTTTTCGGGATGTTTGTTACCGGCTTGGCAAATTTCGGAATGCTGATTGCTTATGAACGTAATTATTTTAAATATTGTGACGACCGGGATAAATGCGCGAAGCTTTTGTATTCCACGCTGCTTTTTACCTGTGCTAATTTTACCTTGTTTTTTCTGTTGGCCTGCGTATTACAGAAGCAATTGTCTTTTTTGGTTTTTCGTTCGGATAAATATGGCACTTTGCTTATTTTTAACCTGCTTGCCGATTTTATTTTTAGTGTTCAATTGTATTTTTTGTGTTTCTATAAGAATTCTGAAAATGCCAGGAGTAATGTGTCCTATTCCATTACTTATTGTCTTTTAAACTTTATACTTGCTTTTTCTTTTATTGCGCTGTTGCGTATCGGGGTTAGCGGTCTGATATACGCGAAATTGATCGCGGCATCTGTTATTACTTTAGTTTTAGTTTTTTGTTTTCTTCGCCAGTACCCGCTTTCTTTTGATAAAAGCATACTTTTTGAATCTGTGCGTCTGGCTTATCCTTTGACCCCTCGAATTTTTCTCGGGGTTATCGGAACGAAGATTGACCAGTATATCATCGGATTGTTAGGGAGCTTGGGCGCGGTAGGGGTATATAATATCGGCCAGAGAGTGGCTTCGATGGTCTTTGTCTATATGACCTCTCTGGAAAATGTTTTTTCCCCCTATGTCTATAAGAAAATGTTTGAACAAAAAGAAGATAACAACAGGGTTATCGGCCAATATCTGACTATTTTTGCCTATATATCCATATTTCTGGCTTTGTGTGTAGCTATTTTTTCCTCTGAAATAATTTCGCTCTTGACTCCGCCGGCTTTCCGCGGTGCTGCCGATATTATAATAGTCCTTACTCTTTATTACGGTTTTCTTTTTTTTAACAAGATTACCGGAATGCAGCTTTTGTACGCTAAAAAAACACACATTAGTGCCGCGCTGATTATTTCGACCTATGTGCTGAATATAGCCATGAGTATACCGTTTATAATCAGATGGGGGGCTGAAGGTGCGGCCTGGGCCACATTTTTAAGCGGCTTGATTTCTGGAACGGCCTATTATATTTTCGCGCAGAAGTTTTATGCCATAAAATGGGAATATAAAAAGATTGGATGGATTTTTCTTATTTTCTTTTCTTCCGCCACTTGTGTGCTATATACGAAAAGGCTGGCTCCGCCTTACCCGGTCCAGCTTATGCTCAAGATGCTGCTTTTGTCGTTATACATTATGCTCGGTTTTCTTCTGGGTTTGATCTCCAGAAGTAAATTTATATTTATTAAAAACGCGTTGTTGAAAAAAACCGTTGAGGTTTGCATGGTTGTCGGAAATTAAACAGTGATTTAGCCAGGAGGGGTTTGAAGGCATGAATGTTCTATTGGTTTATCCGAATATCAACGGTTTTCATGAAGATACTTATTCTTTTGGGATGGCTTCGATCGTAAGTATTACCGGAAGCAGCGGACATGTTCCTAAAGTGGTGATTCTCAAAACGACAAAAGATTACGCTAAGGTTTTTTCTGAAATCGAGGAGTTTAAACCCCGCGTTGTCGGTTTTTCGTCAGTTTCTTCGCAATTTGGCTTTATCAAGGATTTGGCTGAAGGTATTAAATCCAGATACCCCGGAATAACCACTGTTTGCGGCGGCGTGCATCCGACTATAGACCCACAGTGTTTGTTGGAGGCTAAGTTTTTAGACGCTATTTTTGTGGGAGAATCCGAGTTTTCCTTTGCTGATTTTTTGAGCAAGATCGAAAAAGGCCTGCCGTATTTTAATGTGAATAATCTCGGCTACAGAGAAAATGGGAAAATCAAAGTTAACCCGCTTTGGCCGTTAATTCAGGATTTAGGCACCGTGCCCTATCCGGACAGGGAAATTTATCCATTTTTTGAGACATTGAAAAATACCGGATATGCGTCGTTTCTTTTTTCGCGCGGCTGTCCGTATCTTTGCTCTTACTGCAGTAATCATGCCATAGCCGGCGCGTATCGTTTCCCACGTAATTTTACCCGCTATCGCAGTGTAGGATCGGCCATTGGTGAGATCGAGGGTGTGCTAAAGCGTTTTTCAGTGAATAAAATATTGATAGTGGACGATATTTTTGGGTTAGATAAAAAGTGGCGGGATGATTTTTGCTCCGCCTATAAGAAAACGATTGGGATTAGCTTTCAATGCCTGTTGAGAGCTAATCTCATTGATGAGGATTTTATCCGGCAGTTAAAAGAGGCGGGTTGCTACCGTATATCCATTGGGGTAGAATCCGGGAATGACCATGTCCGTAATAAGATTATGAATAGGCATATGTCTAAAGAGCAGATCATTAATGCTTTTGATCTGGCTCGTAAATACGGGATACAGACCAACGCCCTGAATATAATCGGAGTGCCCGGAGAAGCTGAAGATATGATCTGGGATACGATACGGTTGAACCGCAGGATTAGGGCTACTTCCAGCGGGATTAATGTTTTTTATCCGTATAAAGGGACTGTTTTGGGGAATCAATGTTTTGAGAAAGGGCTGGTCGATGCAGCGGCTTATGCTAATTTTTCCAGCGAAAGAAGAGAAACAGTATTGAACTTTTCCCAGGCATATAAACGTAAGCTATCCTATTATCGTGAAAACTGGGAAGTTCTTGTTTACCCATTTAGTTTCAAACGGCGCTTAGCCTGGTTATTGAAAAAAACGCGGCTTTGGAATTGGTTAAGGGCTATTAAAAAGTCAGTTTCAAAATAAGACGATAGGATTATAGAGGCAAATAAAGGATGGCTACGAAAGCGATTAAAAAAACGGTTATTCTGAACGATACCTCACATGAATTGCATCACGGTTGTAAGATGGTCATGAGCAACATCAGAAGTTTGTTGAGTAAAAGGGGGGTGCGGATAATTGACGCTAATCCCGTGCATGTGAATTGGGAAGATAATCGGCGATTACAGGAAAATATTAAAAAAAGCGATTTTGTGGTTATTAACGGAGAAGGGACGCTGCATCATAACCAGAAAACCGGATTATACCTGCTTAAAGCGGCCAGTTTCTGTAGAAAATGCGGGATTCCCGTTGCGTTGATCAATGCTACCTATTACGAAAATAACCAGGAATTTGGCGTTTATATGAAAAATTTCGATTTAATCTTTGTGCGTGAAAGTATAACTCTGCAGGGGCTACGGAAATCCGGCATTCAGAGTGAAGTAGTGCCGGATATGACTTTTTATAATTCTTTGGGCTTAGCGCCGAAAATACCGAATAATCGCGTGGGATTTACCGATAGCGTTTTTCTTGAGCTTTCAGAAAAACTGCTGGATTATTCTAAAAAATCTGAAGATTTTATTTTCCTGCCGATTTTGATTTCCGTTAGAATCGAAAGCCCGTGCCAGGTGAAATCTATTTTGCGCAAGATTAAGTTTGAAGCGCTTAAGGCTGTTAATATTCGCGGAAAATCACTGATTAAAAAGAAGATAAGCCATGTTTACGAAAGAATGGCATATTATATTGAATCGTCTGAAGAGTATATGCAGGCGATCAACGCCCTGAAGCTTTTGGTTACCGGCAGATTTCATTCACTTTGTTTTGCTCTTAAAACCCAGACTCCTTTTTTGACTTTTATGCTGGATTCCTATAAAGTCGAAGGTTTGCTGAACGATATTGGGTTAGGCCGCGAACGGATTATTACCATTGAAGACTTAGATGATGGTCGAATAAAACGTTACGGTGATTTTACAGAAGATGAATTTAAAAAAATTACTGCTTACACTGATACCGCAGGGGCAAGGATTGAGGCTATGTTTGATAAGATTATCAGCTTGGCGGGAAGATGATGAAAGCAATTTTTACCAATAACGTCGATGGATTGCGGGAAGTGTTATGTAGCCAGAATAAGACTATTCGGTATATCGTCTTTGAAGATTCTGTTCTGATAAAGGAAATGATTATCCTGCTGCGGAATTTACCAGAGTGCGTTGAAATAGACAAAAAACAATTATTTAGGGATGAGGGCAGGGAATTTCAATGTGATTATTCCGATTTTATCGGCAGTCTTAATGCTCGGAACAGCTCGTTGTCGTGGTGGGCCCTGAATTTTACCAGTAAAAGCCCTGTTTCGACTGCTTTAGCCAACAAAGTTTTTTGTTCGTTAGTGATTGCGCGAATTATTGAAACCGTCAAGGCTGAATATATTGTATTTTTGACCGGTGACCGCGGGCTTTTTAAGCAAACGGAAATTATTTTTCGCGGGCAAGCGGTTTTACTGAACAGGGTGCGCACTAGGAATAATATTGCTCAGTGGTTAATAAGTAGTGTTTCGGTGATTATGTTCTTGGTCATTGCCAAGAGCTTGTTGGCCAAGTTTTTTTGTTTTTGCTGTTTTAAACCGAATCTAAAATCTGATAAGAAATATTTGGTTTTGTTAAGCTTGCTTGACCGGCAGTGTTTTTTGCCTTCCGGAGTCTATCGGGACACTTATTTCGGGGAGTTCGTTGAATACCTGAAACGGCAAGGGACGGATGTTTTGAGCGTGATGGAAGTGGCGCGCCCGTATTTTAAAAATATGAGAATGGCCGGCGCTTTAGCTGGGGAGCATTATGTTCTCCCTAAAGAGTATTTTATTAGCTTTGTGGATATCTTCAAGGCGGCCGCGGTTTTTTTAACGCGCTTTTTTGTCAGGCCCGGCTTTTCGCCCGGCGCGGAATTACGCGGCAGGAATATGTCGTATTTGATGCGAAGCGCTTTAGCAGATGAGTTCCGCCAACCGCGGTTTTTTTATAATCTTTTGATGTTTTACGCGATAAAAGGCTTGGTTAAAAAAGTAAAACCGGAAAAATTCTATTATCCTTTTGAGAACAGGCCTTTTGAAAAAATGGCTATTTTGGCGCTCAGGGAATTTTCTCCGGCTACTCATATTGTCGGTTTTCAGCATACCGCGCTTACCGTAAAAAAGAATTTAGGTTTTTTTATCAGTAAGGAGGAAAGGGATTATATCTCTTTGCCGGATACTATTCTGACGATGGGGCCGGTAACTAAAAAAATAATGGAAGAGACTTTTAATTTTTCCTCGGATTTACTCCAGGTTGGTTGTGCTTTAAGAAAATCCGGAAAAGTTGAGAATCTTAAAGCTCGCTCAGGCAATACGCGTAATTTACTGGTTGTGCTTTCAGCGGATCTTTATGAATATAGCGGCGTGCTTAGGTTTTTAAATGAGGGGCTAAAAGGTAACTCTGATTATGCGGTTAGTATCCGGCCGCATCCAGCGGTGCCCTTATTAGAAAAAGCTATTGCTAATGAAGGTGAAATATTCTTTTCATTTACCAAGCAGGATACAGATATTTCGCTTGCTCAATCTTTAGGAGCGGCTGACGCGGTTTTATATACTTCGGCAGCAGTCGCGATTGAGGCACTCTCACGCGGAATCCCCGTGGTTTTTCTGGATATTCTAGATTTTTTGAATAGCGACCCCGTATTTGATTTTCACGATTTTAAATGGGAGGTAAATTTTCCCCAGGATTTAATTCCCGCGCTTAAATTAATAAATGAAATGACTGAAGCTGAATTTAAAAGCCGGCAAGCTAAAGGCGTGGAGTACGCCCGGCAGTATATGTATGAGGTTACGGATTCCCGGCTAGCTGATTTTCTCGCGGGCTAAAAGGGAAAGTGTCATTGCGAGGAGCGAAGCGACGAAGCAATCTTTAAAAAGATTGCTTCAGCTGACTTCGTCAGCTTCGTAATGACAAGGTAAACATAAAAGGATAAGTTTATGAATGATTTCAAGTTTGCAGTGGTTATTCCCACTAAAAACCGCTGGCCAGACCTTGAAAAAGCAGTCGAAGCCGTGCGTGGCCAAACCTATCTGCCGCATGAGATAGTTATTATTGATCAAAGCCGTACGGAAGGCGCTTATGAACGGATCAACAGTTTGGTGCGCGGCCAGCCGCGGATTAAAATAAAATATGTTTTTAATAATAAACTCTCCGGCCTTACCGCGGCTAAGAATGCGGCACTGTCTATGGCTGAAAGCGATATCCTGCTTTTTATTGACGATGATATTGTCCTGGATCCTAAATTTCTGCAGGTCCTTAATTTTATTTACGGAAAATATCCAGAGTTAAGCGGGGTGGGAGGGCTCACCGAGCTTTCGTATAAAAAAGCTGGTTTTTTCCGGCGACAGGCAGCGCTAATGTTTCAGATCGGCCCGTTTCGCGACTTCCGGGCAGCGCTTCAGGCAGGGTATCTGAAGGATCGGGAAATTATCCGGACCTGGTGGCTTTCCGGAGGCTTGTCTTCGCTTAAAAAAGAGGTATTTGAGAAAATAAAGTTTAATGAGGAGCTACGCGGGGCTTCTCCGATTGAGGATTTTGATTTTTTTATTCGCAGCTCCAAGTATTTTCAGTTCGCGCTGGCGCCACAGGCGCGTGCTTTGCATAATGTTTCCGCGTTAAGCAGGGATGGTTTAAAAAGGGCTTTTGAACGAAAATGTTCCGGATTTTTTTACCTCTTTTCCAAGTATGTCGACAAAACAATGTTTAACCGCTTCGCATTCTTCTGGAGGAATACGGGGTTTTTTATAGACGCGACCGCGCGCTCTATTGTTTTTAGGTCAGCCGGCCCGATTTGGGGAACTTTATCTGCCTGGTATAAGGCAGTCATAAAACACGAATATGTCCTCTAAGCTGAAAAAGATACTTTTTATTTCCACTATTCCATTAAGCCTGAAAGCTTTTAGCTTGCCTTTTATGGTTTTTTTGCGGAATAAAGGTTTTAAGGTTGAAGCTGCTTCAGGGGCGGGGCAAGAAGTTCAGGATATAGAAAAAGCTGGTTTTCGTTTTCATGAGATCAATATCCCGCGGGGCATTAATCCTATCAATGATTTTCGGGCTTACCGATGTTATAAAAAACTTTTAACCGGCGCTGATTTTGACCTGGTCCATACGCAAACATCAAAAGCGGGATTTATTGCCAGGAAAGCCGCTTTTGACGCTGGGGTCCCGGTGATTGTCCATAATGTCGGTGGCTGGCCGTTCCATCCGTTCCTGCCTGCTTTGTTGAGGTATTTTTATCTTACATTGGAGAAGAAAGCTGCGCATTGGGCTGACGCGTTGATATTGGTTAGCAAAGCGGAGATGGAATACGGCTTGAGGTTTAAAGCCGCGCCCGCGGGAAAAATGTATCAGATATATAACGGCATTGATTTACAGCGTTTTTTTCCTTATGAGGCTTCTCGTAAACGGGATTTGAGGGCTAAATACGGTATTGCCAGCGAAAAGATTGTTGTGGGCTGTATTGCCCGGCTTGTTGAGGATAAAGGTATTGAAACTTTTCTCGCCGCGGCAAAAGAGCTTAAAAACGACAATCGCTTTATTTTTATTCTGGGAGGAGAAGGCCATTTGCGGGGTAATTTTGAGCGTTTTGTTTTTGATAACAAAATGAAAGGAAAAGTTATCTTTGCCGGTTATTTAAATGATACAGCTTCCTATTTGAACATGTTCGATTTGTTTTGCCTGCCGACCCGGAGGGAAGGATTTGGAGCTATTTTCGCCGAGGCTCAAGCTTGCGGTGTTCCGGTTATTGCCAGCGATATTCCATCTTTGCGGGAAGTCATACTTGATGGTGTTTCCGGAAAACTTTTGCCCCCGGATGATGTGAGCGGTTTTGCGAACGCGATGCGTTTTTTTAACGACGGACAAATACGCCAGAAGTTCGCGGAGGCTGGCCGCCGCCATGTGGAAGATAAATTTGCTTTAACTAATATTCATGAGCAGCTGTTTGCTCTTTATTCCATGTTATGGGCAAAGAGCCAAAGCGGCGGTTTAAAAAGATGACTAACAACGGAAGTTTTAAAAATGCGGATGGCGGCCCATGCGCTGTGGCGCTGAGGTTAACAGGAACTCTTTATCAAAAACAGCCTTACATTTGACGGACGGAACGCCATATAATTTGAAGTTGTGGGATATGAAACCTCTCGGATCTTCAAATTTTTTAATCTGGAAATAAATTTCCTGCTGTCGTATATAGTCCAATTTTTATTGATTACGATATCCCGTTCTCGGTTAATTGATACGAAAGAACACCCGGTCCTGTCAATAACTTCGCAATACCTATAAGCTACATCCAGGGGCATTTCGCCGAGTGAGTGAGTGTTTATCCATAAGTCAATCCCGAAATCTGCGGGGATGGATGTTACTGACCAAGATGGCAAGAATATAATATCATAATTCGCTATCGTTTTATCCCACCCGTATTCTTTGAGTTCACTTATTGACGCTGCTTTTTTATCCGGGAATTGGGAACTTAGCAGGAATTGGCTGCGGGTGAGTATTTCAGGTATATCAAATATTATATATTTACACTTGATATTCTGTATAATGTCTCTTGCCACCGCGCCATCACCCGCCCCGATCTCGGCGATTATCGGATTAGGCTTGATTTTGTCAAAGACATAATTGACCATATCATAAGAGTAAAGGGCTATGTTCAAGATCGTGTTTTTATAGTGAAAGTGTGGATAATTGAATCTTGAATAGCCTATATGAGAGGCCGTGGGTTGTTTACTAAGCATATCATACTGCATGCAGGCCATAGCCACCCACGAGGAATATTCCACGAGATTGAAAGGTTTGTTTTTTCGCAACTCGAAATTCTTATAAATTCGGGAGCCGATGGACACGAATTTAGAGTATACATCATTACCCTTTAAATTAACGGCAAATTTCCTGGATAGTTTTTCCCAAATCCCGCCTATAAATAAGGCGTGCTGGGGGCAATTGTTCAGTACTTCCTTTGCTAAAAAATATGAGTTCACCACATGGTCGATAACATCTTTTATTTCTTGGGTAGGGGCTACCCTTGCTGGGTAGTATAAAGAACTGCAAAACAATTCATAGGCCATAGCAGCGATTGGATTATTTTCAAACTGAGCGATAAAGCAATCCTCTCCGTTTTTAGCCATTCGGTATTTATATATAATTTTATCCAACATGCTACTATTCTATCAACCGATTTAATGATGTCAATCTTTTTTGTATAAATAATGGCAGAAATAATGGGGTCAGAGAAAATAAAGGGGTCAGAATAAAGCAAGTAAAGGGGTCATGTCTTTACTATTTACAGTTGTTATTTTTTTATGATAATTTTCTTTTATGGCCCGCCAATTAAGAATAGAATTTCCTGGCGCTTTTTATCATGTAATCCAACGAGGAATCGAAAGAAAAAACATCTTCGCCTCAAATCAGGACAAGGATAGATTTCTATTTTACCTAAATACCAACATATACCGGAATGAGCCAGGTATGGAGACGTATAGGAACGAATAAAAGCACCGCGAATCTACTCTTAGAACTGGAAGCAGAAATAATGAAGTGTCAAGTGTAAAGAGTGAAGACGTGACCCTATTCTGAGACAACGATACCTTTTGGCTTATGCGCTGGCAACAATAATTATGAGGCAATTTGGTTTGGAAAAAAAGAAAAAAAATTCTTGACAAACACTACTTATAAGTAGTATAATTATATTGGAGGATAGAATGGAAAATAAAATTTCTTATATCAAAGCTGAGCAAAAAAAGATAACAGAGTTTGTAACGAAAAATTTCAAAAAATACTACTTAACCGGTGGTACAGCCCTATCGTTTTATTTTAACCATAGATTTTCTGAAGATTTAGACTTTTTCTCTCAAAACTATAAGAAAGAAGATACCGATCAGATCATGAATTTTACCTCTAAGCTAACGGGTTTTAAATTTAAACTGGAGGCCGAACAAGATGATCCTAAGCTGATACCTATGAGAGTTTATTCTTTAGGGCTAAAGAGAGGGTGTGTTTTAAAAATAGATTTTGTCCATGATTTTCAGAAGAATATCAAGAAAATAGAAAGCGGTTTGCATTCTATAGAGGATATTTATTACAGAAAGATATTAGCAGGTATGGGTACGATTAAAAAACAAGATGCTGCTGGGAGGATAATTCACGCCGGCCGCCAGAGCGTAAAAGATTTATTTGATATTTATTACTTATCAAAACAT
>JBDRCZ010000031.1:0-6770 GCA_043821285.1 Candidatus Omnitrophota bacterium
ACTTATGCTAAACAATAAGAGCGTAAGAACAGGTAGTTGGACCCCACGATCTTGAGCGATAAATGCTAACGTAGGGCTAATTTTAATTGCAAGGATTAGTAGAACAAAAAGTGTTATTATTATAATCAACAAAAGAATAACGCTAGAAATTTTAAACAATTTATTTTCACCAGTATTATTAGACATTATTTTTCACCTTTTTTTATTTACACATAACATAAAGTTCACCTATCGGGACACGCGGTGCGAAGCGCCGCGGGTAACGATTAGGTGAAACGCTTCGTTATGAGTTCTTAATTTCACAACCAATTGAATTTTTTCTTATTAGGTCAATGGCATGACAAATCCCATATGAGATTATAATGCCTGTATTTTCTTTATAGGTTACTGGAAACGGTTTGCCTTCGTAGAAAGTATTTTGTTCTTGAAATCTATATCCCGAAATTACAGATATTACTTGATAATCTTGAATTTTATTTCTTTGTGAGCAAACCACAGGTCCACCAGAAAACCCAGGATTATTAATCCCATCAATAAATAAAACACTCGGATCATCATCTTTAGAATGGCCGAGTAGGGCTGAAAGACAACATTTTTTAACTAATGGCAGAGGAAAATCTCTGTTTAATTTCCCAACTTCACAGGATAATCCAAAAGGAAATCCTAAAAAATAGATATCCTGTCCTAATATTACGCCTCCAAGAGTTGCAGGCAAAGGATGTATTGGTGAAATTTGAAGAGGCAAAGCTAAAACAATTATATCGATATCATTTGGTGCTATCCCAACGATTTGTATTTCAATGTTTTTCCACTGATTCTCATGAAATATTTCTATCTTTTCAGTGGCTTTTATTTCGGGAAAAACATGCTTGGCGCTTATTAAATATTGTTTGTTTTCATAATCAATAGTGAAGGCTGTTCCAGTACTATTTTTGTATTTCACATGAAAAGTTCTTTGCAAAACATTAGTTGTAATCATATTATTTTCTCCCCATAACATCATGATCTGCGGTTGGAAAGCGTAGTTTTACAATCCGCTGGATCTATTTGTTAGATATTTTTATTTTTGTTGCAAAGGTAATTCTCCAATTAATAGAGATGGAGAGATGCCTTTTTCAGTTATTACTATTTTACTATTGTTTTTCAATGAGGATTCTGTTACCTCTAATTGTTTTAATTCTTTAGCGTTACCCTTGAAATATTTTTCAGCAGCTTCGTTGACTAGTTCAATTGCCTTTGCTCTTCCCTCAGCGACTCTTATATCTGCTTCTTTCTGCCCTTCAGCAAGCTGAATAGCAGCAAGCTTTTCTTGTTCAGCGGCTTCATATTTACCAGTTGCAAGTAGTTTCATGGAGCGCCTTTCTTGTTCTGCAGTTTTTTGTTTATGCATAGCTGTTTTAATGTCGTTAGGAGGGTCAATAAGTCTTATCTCAACCTTGCAAACTTTTAATCCCCAGTCTTTTGTCATTTTATCAAGAACAGATTGAAGGTTAGAAGATATTCTTTCTCTAGCTACTAAACTTTCATCAAGAGTTAGACCGCCAAATTCCTGTCTGAGATTAGTTTTAGCTAATTGTAATACGGCAATTTTCCAATCATCAATATTGTAAAAAGTTTTTTGAATTTCTTCTGTGGATAATCCTGGACGAACCCAAATAATACCATCGACACGGATCTCAACATTATCTTTAGTAATAACAGATTGAGGTTCAATGTCCATTGTATGCTCTCTGACATCACGAATTCTTGTCACATTTAATACTGGCCATTGAAAATGAAGACCTGGCTCAACAAAGTTTTGATATTTACCAAAGAATTCTACAATGCCTCTTTCGTATTGTTTAACGATGTAGATTGGAAATACTTCGATTCTCATGTTTTCCTCCTTTTTTGTAAATCAATTTTTTCATTTTTGAATCTAACGCGCAACTGCGGCACTAACGCTAAAATAACCGATTTGAAAACCGTCAGGTTTTCAAATTCGGTTCATTGTTTTGTTAGATTCAATGCATGTTTGCATCAACATTCCCCACACTATTCTATTTTTTAAGAAGCATCTATTTATATTTGATTCTATTGTGTTATGTCTTGTAATCTTGGTACAATTAACGCCGCCAAAACTCCAGTTAAGAAAGCAACTAATATTACTCCAATTGCCCAATATGACCAAAGTTTTTGAATCTTTTGGAAATACTCTATGCTTTCCCATTTTTTATTCTGCCATGCCCATTCCTTTCCTTTAATGCCAAGTATTATTGCCATAATAAATCCAATATAAGGAACTAATGCTAATAGACCAATCCATGTTTTATTTCCTATGGCCTATATCCAGTTCAATAAAAAAGCTCCCCAACTCCATCCCGTTATTCCTTCAGGAATAATTGCTGATTTTCCTTGTCCAGAAGTATTTTCCATTTTGCCTCCTTTCTTCTAACACAAAAATCAGCGGCTGGAACCGCGCAGCGGTTACAGTCCGCTGGATTGATTTGTTATGAGTTTTTTCTATGTAATTATCAATTCATTTCTTTAGATTAAAAAATAAAGTCATAGAGCATACGAATATAACGAAAAAGATAACGATGCTTATTAATCTTGCGATGATTTTCTTTTTTATAAATTTATTAAGAAGTTTGTATAATCCCCAAGCGATTACATAGGCAATAAGAAAATGAGGGCTGAACCAAAGCATAAAAGCATAGAACAATACTAAAATATCATTTAAGACTATCATATTTTATGGTGGGTTTTGCTATTTTTAATTTTTTTCTCATAACAGTAAATATCTGACGTGGCGGTTTTTGTAAGTAAGTATGATTATTATAATAGCTGCTAAACATAAAGTCAAAGAAAAATTAAAAATTCTCTTGCTTACTATTCTATTTTGGCTATAATATCATAAAAAGAGACATGTCTTGTTCGGAGGGGAAATATGCAGACAGTGGAAAAAGAGGTTGGTTTGAGTTTGGTATTGCCGGAATTTCAGAAGTTTATTGTCTCCCGGGGACTTGCCGCAGAAAATAAAGCGCCTTATTTTGCCTTGTGGGTAAAAAGGTTTCAGGCTTTTTGCGCGAATAGTTCGAGAGAAACCGGGGACGGGTTGAACGATTTTTTGGTTTATTTGGGCAGTGACGGGAAAACCGCTGATTGGCAGATCGAACAGGCAAGGCAGGCGGTTTCCATATATTTAGCCCATTACCTTGATGAAGAAAATGTTGTATTTAAGGCAGTGGTAGAACCGGTTATGGATAAAAAAGAGGCAATTATTGCCCGGACGAAAGAACTGCTGAGAGTAAAGCATTATGCCTATAGCACAGAGCGCTCTTATCTTGACTGGATTGAAAGGTTTTTCGGATATATTACTGCCGTGCGGAATAAGAATAAAGAAATTGAGCCGCAGGATATAAAAGAGTTCCTTACTTATCTGGTGGTCCGGCGCCGGGTATCTGCTTCTTCCCAAAACCAGGCTTTTAACGCACTTTTGTTTTTGTTCCGTGACGTGCTTAGAATTGAGACCGGCGCTATCGGTAAGGCAGTGCGCGCGAAACGCGGAGTTAAACTGCCCGTGGTTTTGACCGTAGAAGAGGTAAAACGGCTTTTTAGCGTGATGTCCGGCAGGGCGCTGTTGATGGCACAGATATTGTACGGTACAGGCATGCGCCTGATGGAACTGCAGAGATTGCGGGTGCAGGATATTGATTTTGAGGCAAATAATGTGTTTATAAGGGCGGGAAAAGGGGATAATGACCGGGTTACTATGCTTCCGGTTTTTATTAAGGATGGACTGCTTAAGCATCTTCAGGATGTTAAGGCTGTTCATGAAAAAGACCTTTTTCTTGGTTACGGAGAGGTGTATTTGCCGGATGCTTTAAGCGTTAAGTATTCTTCTGCGGGAAAAGAATGGCGCTGGCAGTATGTTTTTCCTGCGTCTGACCTGAGTGTTGATCCGCGTTCTGGGAAGGTGCGCAGGCATCATGTGGGAGAAAAGGTTGTGCAGAGGGCAGTGCGCAGTGCTGTGATAAAGGCCGGGATAATCAAGCACGCTACTGTGCATACATTGAGACATTCTTTTGCCACGCATCTCTTGCAGAACGGTGTGAATATCCGGGAAGTTCAGGAGCTGCTTGGGCATAAAAACGTGGAAACAACGATGATTTATACTCATGTCATAAGAGACATGTCAAATGCTCCGAGCAGTCCGCTGGATAAGATTTATTTGAAATCTTAATCCGGGAGCAGAGTTTATTTAGTTTTTTCTTACCGGGGTTGCAAGAAATGATGTAACATATTGGGAAGCAAGAAGAAAGGCAAAGCCACGGATGAACACGGATTAAACACTGATAGAAGAAATAACTTAATATCCGCCTAATAAATCGAAGATGTGCCGGTCCACCACTAATATGTTGGAGGATCTTCGATATTGTGGTGTACCGGCATCCTCCACAAGGCGTTGGCGGACAGAGATTAAATTCTGACAGATAATCCCGAAACGTCAGGATTATGTCCCCATTTAAGAAAGACGAGGCTAAAAAATATTTAAACCACGAATAACACCAATTTACACGAATGGGGGATGTTTATTGTTCAACTAAAAGGCTTCTTAGATAATCGACGTATGTTTTGGAATATATTTGCTGAGAGAGTTGTTAATTAAATATTCGTGACAATTAGTGCAATTAGTGGTAAAAAAAGCATTTAAAGATTTAAACATTAAAATCCGAGTTT
The DNA here is from genome assembly GCA_043821285.1 of Candidatus Omnitrophota bacterium. Taxonomy (GTDB): domain Bacteria; phylum Omnitrophota; class Gorgyraeia; order B26-G9; family JBDRCZ01; genus JBDRCZ01. The sequence continues at coordinate 4,723 of JBDRCZ010000031.1, forward strand.
CATCCGTGTAAATCTTGGCGTGCTTGGCGTCTTGGTGGGAGAATAAGTATTTATGGTGATGAACAGCCAAAGGCTGTCGTTCATCTTATAAGTGAGCATTAGGCTCTTTGTAGCTCTGTGTGAGAATAAAAAGGGTTTGTTTATAAAAATCCGTGTTTTATCCGTGTGGATCTGTGGCTAAAAATAATATACGAGTATTAATCTAATGCCTAATCATAACAAGAAAATAGACATTTTACTGGTTCAGCCGCCGCATAAACAGGATAAAAATCTGCCTTATTTTGCTAAAGAGATACCGATCAGCTTAGCTTATCTCGCGGCTTACTTAGAACGACAAAATATTCAGACAGAAATATTAGACATGAATGTGTGTGCCGAGTCTTGGGTCTCTTTAAAGAAGATGCTGAATGATTTTAGCCCGCAGTTTGTTGGCATATCCGCGTTTACGATTGATATAGTGCGTGCCAGTCAAATAGCAAAATATGCTAAGAATATAAAAAAAGATATAATTACAATTATTGGCGGCATTCACGCCAGTGCTTTACCCAAAAACACACTGGAGGAATTTGGTGATTTTGATTTTTTGATTCATGGACAGGGGGAAGTACCGCTTTTAGAACTGATTAATCGTCTAAAACTTAACCATGGTGTTGATAAAATAAAAGGATTAGCTTATCGCAAAGATGATTGTGTCAAGGTAAACCCTCCCCAGGACAGATATATTCCATTAGATGAACTGCCTTTTCCGGCCAGGGAAAAATTAGACTTAGTAAAATATGCACCGCATTTGCAAAAACATATGAAACTGCCGAACACCGGCATATTTTCCAGTATTGGCTGCTGCTTTCAGTGTTTGTATTGTTCTATTCATACCGTGCATCCGGGGTTGGATATGAGAAAACCGGAAAATGTGGCCGCGGAGATTGAAGAGTGTATGTATAAATTCGGTATCTCTGATTTTAGGTTCTTTGACGACTGTTTTACCTTAAATCGGAGCCGGCTGGTTAAGTTATGCAATTTGATTATCGAAAGAAAATTAAAAATATTCTGGAATTGCCAGTCCAGGGTAGATAAGGTAGATTTAGAATTATTAAGGCTGATGAAAAAGGCCGGATGCCACCAGATAACTTATGGGGTGGAGGTGGGCACAGAAAAGGCATTAAAGATAATTAACAAAGATACGACGTTAAACCATGCAATAGAGGCAATTAATCTGACAAAAAAAGCGGGTATAGAGAGCGGGGCGAGTTTTATGTTTGGCATCCCCGGGGAAAACGAAGCGGATATGCGGCAGACAATCAAGTTTGCGAAAAGGCTTTCTCCGGACATTGCAACGTTTTACATCTTAAAGGCTTATCCCGGCACCCCGGTTTTTGAAAAAGAGATTAAGAAACAAACGGTAATACAGATAAATTGGGAAGATTATTTAATCCATGGACCGCCGGTTTTTGATATTGGTATGTCTTCTGAAAGGTTGATAAATTTATTAAAACAGGCTTATCACGGTTTTTATTTCCGGCCGGGGTATTTCTGGCAGAGACTAAAAAAGATTTTCCGCTCGCCAAAGAGAGAGGTCCTGCTGGCCTTTCATGGGGCAAAAATGGTCGCGGCGTATTTTAGACGCAGATGAAAACTATAATGCTTCCCTAAATTCAGACCACTGGTTAAGGTGTAAAAAACGTGGTAAAATAATCTAAACCAGGAGGTCAGGATGAAGAAGCGAAAGATATATCCGAAAGAGTTCAAGGCGCGCGTAGCATTAGAGGCGCTCAAGGAAGCCAAAACGATCGCAGAACTGAGCTCTAAGTACGAAGTTCACAGCAACATGATCAGCAAGTGGAAAAAGCAGCTGCAAGATAATATTGCGGATATTTTTATTCGTAAAAATGATCAGGAGCCGGATGCACAGCAACAGATAGAAAATTTGTATAAGGAGATCGGGCGTATCCAAGTGGAAAACGCCTGGTTAAAAAAAAGCTCGGACTATAAGCCACGGGCAGCGGGAACAGTTCATTGACAAAAAAGATCAGGAATTAAGCGTTCGACAG
>JBDRCZ010000032.1:0-54897 GCA_043821285.1 Candidatus Omnitrophota bacterium
ATTATTATATATTATAAGATATTATACAATATAATAAGCTGTACGAGTCTGAATATTCCTACGCATGTTTGGTTTTGGTTCGGACAGTTTGGGAGTCGAGTATGTCAGAAAATTTGATGGATATCAGCCAGTTAGCCGAATATCTGCAGATGAATAAGATGACCGTGTATAAACTTGCCAGAGGAGGCAAAGTACCGGCTTTTAAAGTTGCCAGTGAGTGGCGGTTTAGAAAGGACTTGATTGATAAATGGCTGATGGGACAACTAAAAGGAAAATCCGGGCTTGAAGAACTGTGTAAAGAGGTTGAGACTGCAACAGGTAAGACGATTATGATAGTAGATGATGAGCAGGTAATTCGAGATTTTTTTAAGCATACGCTTACCGAATACCGCGTGCTTACCGCGGCTGGTGGAGAAGAAGCCCTGAATATAATAAAATACGACCGGCCGGATTTAGTGCTGTTAGATATAAAAATGCCGGGGATTGATGGAATTGAGACCTTAAAACGCATTAAACAGATAGATGAAAGTATTGTGGTTATAATGCTCAGTGCCCATGGAACGCTTGAGAGGAATCTTGAAGCTGCCCGTCATGGGGCATACAGCTCAATCGCCAAGCCGTTTGACCTGAAAGATATGAAAATAGTGCTTAAAAATGCAATAACAGGTTAACAAATAACCAATTCCCTATGAATAAAAAAATTTTACTTGACAGATTGTAAAATATAATACAAGATATTATAATATACACGCATCCTGATGTCTAAGCTTGAGAATGTCTTAATAATACAGGATGATATATTATTGCGGTTTATTTTGCTGTGCCAAACTTGATTATTACCTCTAGCTTGATAGAGGGTGATCTTTTGGAGGGAAAGCTTGAAAACCTACGGTTTTCAAATGGATAAAAAATTTCCGGTGTTGCATTGTCTCATCAGCTTGGCATAATACCCTGTAGTCTTGTTGCATCGAAGATCCGCCAATATCCGCCACTAATACGACGGCGGATCTACGACATTGTGGAGGATGGATAGTTACGTTTAAGGAAATTTTTTATTAATCATTAATCCGCCAAAAATCGCAGATCCGCCAAAGCGTTGTGTCGAAGGTGGTGGGTTTTTTAACAAAAGGAGGGGGTAAATGTTTAGTGCTTGTTTAAAGAAGGAATGTGTAATTTTTATAGGTCTCATTGTAGCAGTTTTATTATCACCGTGTTCAGTAACTGCCAAAGATTTTACATTTAAATGTGCCGGAACGGCCAGAGTTACCACGCCGAGCGGAAAAGTTTTAACTGTTGAGAAGAATAAGACATTGTCAGGGCTTCCCGCAGGTTCGATAATAGAAGTTCTTCAAGGAAGTATCGAAGTTGAGCCGGGTGAAGGTGCGGTTCAACTCATTGTGGGAAATTCATTTGTAACGGTTGAGCCGGATAGCAGAGTGAAAGCTTCCCTGGATACTGCAACAGAACAGGCAGGATTTGAAGTTGTTGCCGGTCAAATAAACGTTGTTACCGGAAATACCACCGTGCTGGTCAAAACCGGACAAGAAATTCGAATAGGAATGGATGCGATTACCGGGGTAGTGCAGCTTAAAAGCATCAAAGGAACTGTAACCGCAGTTACTGCCGGGGTTAAAGTTGCAGTTTCTCAAGGCGGGGTGGCAAAAATAAGCGCGGATAAAGGAACAAAACAGGTGCGTGTTGAAACAACAACCGGAGGAGTGCAGGTAATTTCGGCAGCAGGTGAAGTAACAAACTTGGAAGCCGGAGAGTCCGTAGAAGAGGAAGGCTTTCAGTGGGATGAGATTGGAGAATTAGCTGAACCCCCCGCAAAGGAAGTTCAACTCCCTGAAGCAGAGCCGGCTGATCCGGAAGTTCCCGAGGCAAGCCCGCATTCACCGTAGAGAAAGGGAAAATAGTGCGGAAATTAGGCAGTTTGATATAAAAAAGAAAGAGATAAAATTGGCGCAGCACACTGATCGAACACGGATAAAAAAGACGAAGCGCAAATAATAAATCAATAAAAAAAGGGAGGGGAATGATGGTGGAGCATAAGTCGTTTTTAGTAAAACTGATTATTTTAGTTATTTTTTTCTGTTTCTGCTCGTTAAGTTATGCCCAAGGGAATATACATCTTAGCACATTGGAAATTCACCCCTTTGCATCTGTTGAACAGAAATACGATGATAATATTTTCCTTGAACCCAGTAACTATGAAAACGATGATTGGATAACTACCACAACCCTGGGGGTGGGACTGGAGATGCCGATAGTTCCTCAGCGGGAAGATGATTTTAATTTTAAAGCTAAATATGCCGCGGATATTATTGAATTTTGGGACGAAACAAAACAAAGCCGGGTGGACCATACCGTATCAGCTAATGCAGACTTTGATTTTGCCAATGACTTTACCCTGAAATTGGGAGATAATTATCGAAAAACCGCGGACCCGCCCAACTCCGAACTAACCGCCTTAGAGAAACGGGAGAAAAATACCGGCCAGGTGATGCTCGGTTATGCCGAGGGCGGAGAGCTTAGTTTTGAACTGGGTTATAAACACATCTTGGATGACTATAATACACTAAATAACTTGGATAAAACCGAACAGGTTATTACGGCAATTGTCTATTACCAGATTTTCCCGAAGACCTCGGTTTTTGGCGAGTATAATAATGGTAAGATAAATTATGATCTTAATACGACCAACAGTGACTCTAAATACAATCAGGGATTTCTTGGGCTAAAAGGAGAAATTGCCCCTAAGCTCACTGGGCTGGCGAAAATTGGTTATAAGGATGCAAATTATAATGACGCGAGTAAAAAAGATTTTACCGGGCTGACGACCTGGTTAAATCTTACCTATAATCTAATGGAGCGCAGCACCTTAAACATCTACGGAGAAAACTCATCAACAGAATCTACGTATTCCACAAACAGTTATTTTAACTCAAATAAAATCGGGGTGAGATTTGACCATGAACTGTATTTAAGATTATTTTTAGCGGCCGGGGGAGCTTATGAACTTAATAAGTATCCGGTTGCGACAACCGTAAATTCGGTAACTGCTAAAAGAGAAGATGATATTCTTAGCTTCTCAATAAGTCTGCGATATGAGATTAAGGAATGGGCATCAATACAAGCCGGGTATGAATATAAGGAAAGAGATTCAAATTTTACTGCATTTGATTATAAGGACAACAAAATTTCCGCAAAGGCTGCACTAACTTTTTAAAAAAAGAAAAAGACAAAGCCGCAGATTTTCACGGATTGAACACAGATAAAAAATACGGGTAAATGATATAATTATTAAAAATCCGTGCAGCATCCGTGTAAATCCGCGGCTAAAACCTTTTAACCTGCGATACAGATTAGCACGAATGGCTACAGAATTATTATTAAAAGATGAGACTTATAAAATAACAAGTTTAGCCAGATTGGGGAAAATATTTGGAATATGCTGTGTATTAACGGCGATTGTTCTCAGCAATAGTTATGCCGAGGATTATCTAATTGGGCCGGATGATGTTTTGGGGATTAGTGTCTATCGCGAAGAAGAACTTGATCGAAAAGTTAGAGTTTCATCTGATGGGTACTTTTCTTTTCCTTTAATCGGGCAGGTTAAAGCCGACGGGATGTCTGTTTCCGTGCTTAAAGTAGCAATGGAACAGATGCTCAAGAAGTACATTAAAAATCCACAGGTTAATATATTTATCGAAGAATACAGCACGATTACCGTAACCGGCCAGGTCAAAAGCCCGGGGGCATACCCGTTAAAAGGAGAACTCAGCGTCGTTGAAGTGATTGGCATGGCCGGAGGATTTACCAAGATTGCCGCACAGAATAATGTTAAAATTATGCGGATAGAAAACAACGAAAAAAAAACTATCCGGGTAAAAGTAGCGGATATAAATAAAACCGGTGATAAAACAAAAGACGTTCCCCTGCAGCGCGGTGATATTATTTTTGTGCCTGAGAGCCTATTTTAGATTTTACTGTCGATCCATCCCTACATATTTTTTATCGCAATAATCAAAAAATAATATAACTACGGTTATATTATTTTTTGATTATAAACTTATAATTATTGATAAAAAAAGCATAACTTACTTATTCTCCGCAGTCAAGCTTTGCCGGGTAATCTTTTGGAGGGAAAAGGATAGGTTTAATATCTGCCACTAATGCGACGGCGGATCTACGACATTGTGGAGGAGGAAATTTTAGGTAGTGTCAAAAATAAAATGAAAAACCGGAAAGCAACCACAGATTTATAGAGCTGATTTAAAAGAAAAAAATCATTTTAACTTGGAATTCCCCGCCCCTTGGGGCGTGGGATGGCGAAGTTATAAAAAAAGTTCCTTATTATCGGCGAAGCGTAGCGAAGTCGACGTGATACCCCGCTCCCTTGTGGCGGGGAGAGTTCATTCTGAGTAATCTGTGGCGGGCTTGTGCCCTATATGGATACTTAAAAAATATACGAAAGTTTTTGACAGAACCAAATTTTTTATGGGGAGGAAGAAATGATTGGAAAAGAAGTGCATTTTCAGGATTATCTACAGATTATCCTGCGCCGGCGATGGATAATCATTACCTTTTTTACCGTACTTGTTGTTACCGTGCTTATTGGTTCACTTAAACAAACTCCGATATACCGGGCGATTGCGACAATTATGATTGAACGGCGAAGTCCGCAGGTTATTTCGGTTAAAGAAGTAACCCCGATGGGGGCAAGTGATTATTACGCGTATAAAGATTATTACGAAACCCAGTATAAGCTGATTACCTGCCGGACCGTAATGGAAAAGGTCGCAGAGTCTTTGAATTTGGAAGAGGTAACTGCCCAAAAAGGGAGTTATACCGCGGAGAAATTAGGCAGGATTGTAAGTGTCGTGCCGGTAAAAAACAGCCAGTTGGTTAGAATAAGTGCTGAAGTTTCCAGTCCGGAGGTAGCCGCAAAAATAGCCAATACGGTTGCTGATAAATATATCAAACAAAATCTTGAAAGGAATATCAGTGCTTCCAGTGATGCGGGACAGTGGCTGGAGAAAAAGATTGAAGAACAGAGGAAAAAGCTGAAAAATGCCGAGGTGGCACTGCAGAACTACCGCGAAGAGCACAACATAAATATATTGCCGCAGTTAACTGATGAAGAAGTGGATGATGAGAATATAAAAGCCGAATATGTTAAGGCACAGGCGATGCTGGCTAACTATTTAGAAAGGTATACCGAAGAACACCCTAAAGTGATTGAGCTGCGTGCACAGATAAATTCGTTAAAAAATAAAATTCAGGGATTAGAAGGGGTGGATACAAGCAGCATGAGTATGGAATATAGAGTATTAGAGAGAGAGGTTCAGACGAACAAGCGGATGTATGAAGTGCTCGTAACCCGCTTGAAAGAAATTGACCTCTCCAGCACCCTGAATGTCAATAATGTCAGCATGGTGGAAACGGCGCAGGTGCCAAAACAGCCGGTAAAACCAAACGTTAAACTGAATATTCTTTTAGCGGCAATTGTCGGGCTGGTTGGCGGTGCGGGGTTAGGATTTTTTGTGGATTATTTAGATACGACCATAAAGTCGCCGGAAGATATAAAGAGCATATTAAACACTAATTTTCTCGGGGCAATCCCCGGGATACAAGAAATAGAAGAGTTAAAACGGGATAAAATCGTGCATTTAGAGCCGTATTCGCCTATTTCCGAGGCATATCGCTGTATCCGTACCGAGATACTGCAGCTGCTTTCCAAACGAGAGGGACGAAATGCCATGGTGATAACCAGCGGTGAACCGCAGGCCGGAAAAACAATGACCCTTACGAATATCGGCATAGCATTAGCCCAGGCCGGAAATAATGTCCTACTGGTAGATTGTGATTTAAGAAGACCGCAGTTGGATAAGGTATTTAATTTAACTAAAGAACGCGGATTATCCGAATATTTACGGGGAGAAATAAGCGCGGATTCAATGATCAAAGATACAGAGATAGATAACTTAAAGGTTATAACCAGCGGAAAAATTCCGCAGAATCCCTCAGAGATTATTGGCAGTAACAAAATGAAAGAGTTTATCGGTGATGTTAAAATAAAATTTGACTTTATCCTGTTTGATTCGCCGCCGGTTATCAGCGTTACGGACGCGGTGATCTTAGCCGATATGCTTGACGCGGTAATCCAGGTAGTACGCAGCGGAAAGGCGCTGGTGCCGATTGCAATGAGAGCGAACGAGAACTTATCCAATACCCAGGCAGAAAAGTTAGGAGTTATTCTAAATGATGTGAAAACTTATCATGGAGACTATTATTACTATTATCGTTATTACCGTTATTATGGCCAGGATGGAAAAAGAAGGAGCGCTTCCAGACGAGGAAAAAATTCAAAAGAAGAAATATTTTTGGAAAAAAAAGAAGAATATGCCGACATTGCCAGTGGCTGAAATACAGACCGCAAGTTCTAATAAATGAAGAAAAGAATTCTTTGCATATCAGATGTCGCACAATATTTAGGAGTGTTTCCTTTAACCTTAAGAAATTGGGAAAGAAAGGGGCGGCTAAAATCTTTCCGCACATTAGACGGAGATCAATGTATCCTCTCTGGTACGTCCTATATACCAAATCAAGGCACGAAAAATTTGTAGAATCCCGATTGCTGGAAAAAGGGATAACGGCCTTTACCCCCACAATAACCTTGAAAAAAAAATGGTCTGACCGGATAAAATCCATAGAAGAGCCTTTGTTTAAAAGTTACTGCTTTGCCAGGTTTTCATTATCAGAGAGGCGGAAGATCATTTCACAAAAAGGGGTAGTAAAGATTGTTAATTTTAACGGCCAATACCCCCCTGTCCAGGATTTTGTCATAGATTCCCTAAAAATTTTAATTGCTAATGAGTTAAAAATCGATCCCTGCCCGTATTTAAGAATCGGAGAAAGAGTGGTAATTAAAAAAGGCCCATTAAAAGGGTTTACGGGATTTATTGTAGAAAAAAGAAGAAAAAACACCGAGCTGGTAATTTCGGTTGACGCAATTGCCATGTCGGTTAAATGCGTGGTTGATGTGGATTATGTTGAGTTAGCCTAAAACACACCTACCCGCCAATCTTTGTGGCGGGGATGAGCACAGATATTATTTCGTATTGTGTATCGAGTATTGAGCACAAAAAAATAAAAAGACCAATAATAAAAAAACGCAATACTGACAAAAAAGCTGAATAATTTCAAAATTCGAATATTCTAAGATTCAAAGCGTATTAGTTGCCGGTTGATCGGTAGAGAATTTGGGATTTTATAATTTTAGAATCTGGAATTAATCTGTGATCTTCTGTATCTATTCATCTGTGAGCATCTGCGTTGGGCGCAAGCGTGGGAGTGAGAGGGACGGAGTCTGTTTATAGGTGTATTGAGTATAAAAAGATTCCGAAGGAATTTTTTTATGGTCTACGATAAATTAATTGAACTGGGGTTGATAGGTTTGATAATTTTTTGCCCCCTGGCCTATGGTGCGATTGTGCCGTGGGCAATTGCTGGTTTTGAAATCATTGCCGGGTTAATCACCCTGTCATGGATTTTTAAAATGATAAGAAAAGGCACGTTGAAATTTGCCTATAATCCGCTCGTATTTTTTATGCTCTTGTTTATTTTATATGGTTTCCTGCAATTAAATTTTTCTCCGCATAATTTGGGCACGGTATATCCCTGGGCGACAAAAACAGAACTGCTCAAAATAATTGCTTACGGTCTGATCTTTTTCGTTACTATAAACACGGTTAAAACCAAATCCCAGATTACACGTATTTTATCGGTAATTATTGGAATGGGATTTTTTATGAGCATCTTTTTTCTCATGCGCTATTTAGGGGTAAGTGCGCCGCGGGGCTTTATAAATCCTGACCATTTTTGTGCATATTTGGCAATGATTATTCCGTTGTCTCTGGGTTTTTTATTTACTTCCAATACGCAATCTCCCGAAAAGCAGGTATATGCCAGCCGGGCCGGCGCAATACGTTATTTGGTTTTTTTCTCGGTAATTGTGATGTCCGCGGCATTATTTTTTACCATGTCCCGGGGCGGGATATTTAGTTTTATTGCCGCGCTTATGGTAATGGCTGTTTTGGTAGTAAGGCGGCAGACCCTCAAAAGTAAAAAATGGGTCTTATCGGCAATTGTCGTTGTTATGATTATAGCAATTGCCTGGCTGGGAGCTGCTCCGGTTGTTGAAAGAATATTAAGCGTAACCCCGGAAATCACCTCACTGTACTTTGGTGGAAGGTTACCGATTTGGCAGGGTACCCTGCAGATAATAAGCGATCACCCGATATTTGGTTCAGGTCTGGGGACATTTAATGATGTATTTCCTAAGTACCAGCCAGTAGAAATAATCGCCAAGCACTATACCCATGCCCACTCTGACATTCTTCAATTTATCTCGGAAACTGGCATCCCGTTTTTTATATTGTCTATAATCTGTGGTCTATGGTCCTTATTTTGGATATTCCGCCGGTTCCAACAGCGCCATAACCCCTGGGTTATTAGTATGGCAGTTGGCATATTTGGTGCACTTACAAGTATATGTTTACACTCTTTCACTGACTTTAGCCTGCATATCCCGGCAAATACAATAATACTATCCATAATATTGGCGATTGTGCCGGTTGTCTTGTGCCTCAGGCAAGACAAGTTTGGCAAGGAAAGGGTAAGTCTGAATAAGGTCAGGTTTAGATTTTTAAAAGCGTATACAGGTAAGCAAGATAAGCCTGGAGATGCGAGGAGCAGAGTTTATCAAGGAATATTTTACACAATCGGAGCAGGTTTATTGAGCTTATATATTTTTACGGCAATCTGCCCGGCGCTTGCGGATTATTATTTTCAAAAGGCGGCAGACTCCCCGACCAATAAAAATGATGTTCCCCAATACTCAATACCCAATACTCAATACACAATACGCAATACTCAATACTCAATACCCAATACGCAATACTCAATACCCAATACTCAATACGCAATACAGCTTGACCCCACAAATGCAGCCTATCATTATGCACTGGCGAAAATGCTTTCAAAAAATTTTACGACATACCCCCTACAGGGGGCAAGCGAAATGCAAAATACAATATACGAATTTAAAAAGGCCGCAGAGCTTAATCCAACAAACGCCAAATACTACCAGTCCCTTGCCTGGACCTATGGAATCCTAGCTGATCAGAGACTCAATACTCAATACTCAATACTCAATACTCAACTTGCGCAGCAACATTTTCAACAGGCAATCCAGCTTGAACCAAATAACCCTTACCGCCACCGCACCTATGCGATTTATTGTTTTAATCAGGCAGGAGAGATAAATTCTAATACTGCCAAGGATGCCGGCGCAGTAGAGCTTAAAGAAAAACTATTGAACACCGCGATTAGAGAGTATGGCCAGGCAGTAAAAATCAGACCAGATTTTAGCCGAGAGGCCCTGGAAAAATATTTTCCCTTTACCCAAAATTATCTTAAGCTAAAAAGAATATTACCGGACCTACCCCAGTTTCACCTGATTTTGGCTGAATTCTTGCAGGATAAAGATGTTTGGCGGGAGAATGAAACAGTTTTTAAACTAGACATGGACAGGGCATTTGATAAAACACCCTATTACATTGCCCTGGCCCGGTGGCAGTATAAGTCTAAAAATTACGATCAGGCATTTTCAATCCTTTATGATTATTTAAAATCACACCCTAATAATGCGCAAGTTCATTTTACAATTGCGGATTTTGCTTTTTATGGCAAAGGTGATTTTGCGCGGGTTTTTAAAGAAGCCAGCAAGGCGATAGAGCTTGAACCGGAAAATATCCATTACCGCTATTGGCATGCCAAATGGCTATTTTACCGGCATAGATATGCGGATGCCGCGAGCGAATGTAAAAAGATATTAGCTTTAAAACCTATTCATAAAGCTACCCAGGATTTACTAAAAGAGTGTGAAAATAAATAGTTATTTTTACGTGTCAAAAATAACTATTTATCCTATATTTTCGATTATCGATTGTTGCAGTATGCTATTGTCCTACTAAAAGTTAATTTAACATAGCACTAGGAAGAGGAGGGATGGAAAATGCGCAGCATTTTCCTGCATGAATCTCCGCTGCGGCAAGGCCGTAGTGCGGATTTATTAAGAAGAAATTTAAACCTAATACACAACAGGATCAGCTCTGGGTATGTCATAATTTTAGTATTTGTGTTGGCCTATCTTTCCGGGACGGGACTGTTAAAGAGCATTCAAGGGTTTTCTCTGGGTAGTTTTATTCGCGGGATGGCGCCGGCCGCGCTGATTGGTATTTTAATTTTACCGGTTTATTTTTTAAGAGCACTGGATATCAGAAGTATAATTTTTGGCGGTTTTAATGTTTCGTTAAAAACCATTACCCTAATTAGCGGACTAGCAGTAATTTTAGGGGTTTTACTGCCATGGTCATTTTTTAGTTATTTTGGCACGATGACCTTTTTGCTGATTGCCTTCGTTGCGTTATTATTTATTATTTCTCTATATCTTATATTTACCAATAAATCTTATCTTGCAGTGCTTAGTTTTTTGTGTGCCTTCCCGGTATTTTCTTATCTTGAAAATTGGTTTATTAATGTATCGGATACTGCTTATTTTAGTTTATCCTTTTTAGTAATAACACCAACGACGATCTTTATCCTGGGAATATTCATCGCTACGCTGATTACTCAGCCTAAGCTGACAAAAATCGAATTAAATAGGTATATTTTATTATTTTTAGGGGTATGTGTTGCTGCTTCCTTGTTTTCGGGTGACCCCGTTATTAGCCTGAAAGAGCTGAGTCTGGAATTGGGTTTTCCAATAATGGTTTATTTTATGCTCATAAGGAATATTAGGACAAGACATCAGGTTAAACTCCTGAGGACAGTACTTATAATATTGGTTGTTTTGATTTCAATAATTAACCTCTATTTATATCGAAAATATCAGCAAGGCGCAGACACTGCTTTTAATGTTTATGGAGAGTTATTTCAAACCGGGGCCACAAGCAGTGTCTGGGCGTCAATGATAATGATGGTGTTACCGTTGGCATTGGTTTTAGAAATAAAATCAAAAAGTGTGAGAATAGTTTTTAATTTAATCGTTGTATTTCTCTTAGGCTGTATTTTTATAACCTATTCCCGTGCAGCACAGTTATGCAGTTTTATTGTGCTTTTAATCCTTTTCCTGAGCATAAAAAAAACTAGAAAATTTCTCGGCATTTTTTTAGTTATTTTTGCTTTATTGAGTATTACGCATGTTGGTTTTTTAAAAAATACTCTCATCGAACGTTACCAGACTATGTTCTCTCCGGATATTGATATTAGCAGAGATACATCGTACATGCACCGCGTAGATGCCTGGCAGGCCTCAGTTCAGATTATTAAACGTAACCCCTTATTAGGAGTAGGCAATGGGTTATGGAAAGACCATATATATCTCTATGCACCAAAACAACTCATAATTACACAAAACAGGCAGGTTGTTGAAGGATATATTGCCACCCCACATAACTATTACCTAAAGGTAATGGTTGATTCTGGCATTTTTGCCCTGGCCGCATATCTCATATTACTAATTATGATTTTTAAAACCGGTTTAAAATTTGTCTATACCTCTAAAAATCAACAACTAAAAGAAATTGTGACCGCACTTTTGCTTTCCCTGCTTAGCTGGGTATTATTTTCTCTGGTGCTGGATAATTTTTATCAAGGGACGTTTATGGGGCCGGGAATTATCTTCTGGACAATTGTCGCAATGATTGCCATGGTGACAAATTTAAAGGAAGAAGCTTAACATCCCGCCAGTTTGCCTTGACAAACTAAACGGCGGGATAAATGCGCAGCCAGGCATAGCCCTATAATTTACAAAGCCTTCCGCATTGTAAAGTGTCTGCTCATTTAAAGGAAACAGAAGAAGAAACAAAAGATTTAACTTCTTCTGTGGGCAAGCTTAAGGAGATAGCTTGAGTATTTCAAAGAACAGCTCGTTTGTTTTTGCTTCGCAGTGTGTAATATTTTTTACCAGTATATTGGCCGGAATTGTTGTTACGAGAACTCTTGGCCCGACTAACCGGGGAATATATTTTCTTGTACTGACAATTAATGCCTTTATAATTAATATTGCGAATGTCGGTATTCGCTTTACAAATACTTACATGTTATCCAAAGGTAAATATAACATAAACGAAGTAAACTCAAATAGTATTTTAATTGCCGGTTTAATTAGTGCGATAGCTTTTATCGGGTATTTTTTATCTGGTGGATTTATTAACGCAAGATTTTTAAAAGAAATCAGGCCGCTTTACATTATTCTAAGCATCTCGCTGATCCCTTTTGCCCTCTATTCTAATTATTGGCGGGGGATAATGGCCGGCTTAAATAAGTTTTTCTTAATTAGTGTCATGGATGTTTCAATAGCGATAATCGGGCTTTTTCTGTCAATAGCCGTTGTTTTAAAATGGGGCTTAAACGGGGTTATCTGGCTGTGGTTTATTACCAGCATCGTTATATTTTTACTGGAGCTATTTCTTATAAATAAAATAGAAAGGATTAAATTAAAATTTTCATGGAAGTGCTTTAAAGAAAGTATTTCTTTTGGATTTGTCGGCCATTTGGGAAATATCGCTTACCATATCTACAGCCGAATAGATGTATTTATCGTTAATTTCTTTTTGGGCGTGACGGGAGTGGGATTTTATTCTTTAGCGTCAACTATTGCCGAAAAAGTTGTTTTTGTGCCGGGGGTAATTACTACGGTTAGTAATCCCCGTTTGGGAAGCTCATCACAAAAAGAGGCAAATGAGCTATCCGGCAGACTTTTTCGCCATACTCTGTTAGCAGCATCATTTACTGCTTTATGCATATTAATAATTGCCCCATGGGGAATACCGCTGCTTTATGGGAAAGACTTTTTGCCGTCAGTTAAACCGCTGTTAATCCTGCTTGCGGGCATGGTTTTTATGCCGGTATCTTCGTCCATATCTTCGTTTTTTATTTTCCATAAAGGTGAGCCGAAAGTCCCGGCAATGGTAAGCTGGATTAGTCTCTTTATAAACATTCCTTTGTGTGTTATCCTTACTACAAAATACGGATTTAAAGGTACGGCCGGGGCAATTGCGTTAACGTATCTTTTGCAGTTTTTAATTCTGGCATCATTGTTTTTACGGGTATCTAAAATGCGAATTAGCGATGCCTTTATTGCCGGGAGAGATGACATTAAGGCATATGCTTTGTTAATAACAGAAAATATAAAAAAGGCAAAATTGTATTTGCAGCGCTTAAAGTACCGTTTTAATGGATAAAAAAATTCTGATGATGCGAAGGACCATACAGCCGTTACAATACCCGGTAGTTTTATGTACCGGCATAATCAGCAATACGGAATTTTTTTATTAAATAATGAAGATCTGCTATATTGGCTGGGGGCATTCAATTCATCTGCAAAGATGGATCCAGTGGTTTGCTCAATTCGGACATGATGTATATCTCATAACTGATCACCCGGTTCCAATAACAGGAGTTACGGTACATGATATTAGCTGGAAAACCGATACCCGGCCAAGATATATCCGGTATTGGCGGCTGGGGGTTAATATTAGATTTATTAGAATACTAAAGACTATTTTAAAAATAAGAAGATTAGTTAAACAAATTTCCCCAGACATCCTGCACCTGCATACATTGCTTTATCCGGCTTATCTTGGCGTATGTACAAAGTTTCACCCTTTGGTTATTACCCCCTGGAACGGCGATATGCTCTGGTCGCGCAAAAAGTCTCTGGGGCATAATCTTTTGGTTCAATATGCCTTAAGAGTTGCGGATTTAATAACGCACAATTCCCGGCAAATGAAGGAGAAGTGTATAAGGCGCGGAGTACGGGAGAAGAGACTGGAAATGGTACAGTGTCCAGGAGTAGATTTACAACGTTTTTATCCTCAGGAGAAAAAAGAAGAGCTTAAAAAAAGGCTGGCCTTAGGTGGTTCACCGGTAGTTTTAAGTATGCGCAGTATCTCAGCGGAATATAACATTGAGATTGTTGTAAAGGCAATCCCGGATGTCTTAAAAAAGATTCCCGGTACTAAATTTGTCTTTATCTGGTACTTTGCCGATGGTCGAGAGATTGAAAAAATAAAGCGATTGTTCGAACAATTAAAAATTGAGCCAGCCGTACGATTTTTAGGCAGAATAGATGATAAAGATCTGCCGGAATATTTGAATATAGCCGATGTGTTTATTTCTGTATCTTCCTGTGATTCTGCGCCGATGTCTTTACTTGAAGCAATGGCCTGCGGGGTTGCGCCAATAACCGCGGAGCTTGACCCGGTAAACGAATTAGTAAAAGATGGATGGAATGGCTTTATTGTCCCGCAAAGGGACCCCGAAGCAACAGCCGCAGCAATGATAAAACTTTTAGCAGATGAAAAAACAAGAAAAATATTTGCCCAAAGAAATCTGGAATGGGTCCGGGAAAATGCCGGTTATGATAAAAACATGAAAAGAGTAGAGGAGCTTTATTTACGGCTGGCAAACAAGGTTGAAGCATGAGAGATAGAACGTTATGTCAGAACTAAAAGCAGAACCATGGAATACACAGTGTAATGAAAATTGCTTTACCACGGAAGGCATAAATTAAATGAAGAAAAATATAAGGCCACGGATTGAACACTGATAAAAAACGAGGTCAGACAAATTGATTATTAAAAAGCCTGTCTTTTATCCGTGTCAATCCGCGGCTAAAAAATCTTAGCGTGCTTGGCGTCTTGGCGGGGAAATAAGTATTTATGGCGATGAACGACCAAAGGTCGCCGCTCACCTTATAAGTGAGCACTATGAACTCCGTGGCTCTGTGTGAGAAATAAAAAAATTTATAACAAATTACTGAGCTTTACTAACCTATGGTTACTTATTAAAAGTGTCGGTAATTTTTGACAGAACCCGGCAAAAGGGTAGTGGAGGTTTTTTAAATGAAAATTCTCGTTACCGGTGGTTTAGGAGTGATTGGAAGTAGGTTAGTTAAGGAATTAAGGAGCCGCGGACATGATGTTTGGGTATGTGATTTATATCATTGTCATGAATTGCAATATCTGCGTTGTGATGTAACCAGTCTGCGGCAGTTAGAGCGGGTGTTTAGCCGCGATAAATTTGATTTTGTCTATCACTTGGCGGCAGAATATGGCCGGTGGAATGGCGAGGATTATTACGAAAATCTCTGGCGAACCAATGTTATCGGCACAAAGAATATATTAAGGCTACAGGAAAAATATTGTTTCCGCCAGATATTTTTCAGCAGTTGCGAGGTTTACGGTGATTATGAAGGGATAATGACTGAAGATATTATGGATAAAGTTCCGATAAAACAAATGAATGATTATGCTATTTCCAAGTGGGTGGGGGAACTTCAGGTGCTTAATTCTGCCCAGATGTTTAAAACCGAAACCGTACGGGTACGCCCGCTTAACTGCTACGGGCCCGGGGAATATTATACCCCCTACCGCGGGGTAGTTACCTTATTTGCTTACCGGGCATTGATGGATTTGCCGTATACCGTATATATGGGGCATGAGCGTATATTTGATTATATCGATGATACCTGTTCTACAATCGCCAATATTGTCGGCAATTTTATTCCCGGGGAAGTGTATAATATCGGCGGCAAGGAAGAATGGGTAACGGATATAAGACATGTTTCGGATTTGATTTTAAAGTACCTCGGCAAAAGTGATAAACTGGTAACCTACAAAAAGGCAGAGCCTTTTACTACCCGGATAAAACGGGTTGATTTTTCGAAAATCAGGCGGGATTTGAAACACAACCCAAAAGTACCAATAGAAGAGGGGATTAAAAGGTACATTGAATGGATGAAAAAGGTGTACAAATGAAAATTCTCTCTCTTGAGAGAGAGAATTTTCATGCTTGGAAAATGCTTTGCATTTTCCGATAATCTATAACGGTAGATGGATAAAATAATTCCAGGGATACGAGACCGCATATAGCTGATGCAATACCTGGTGGTCGAGTTCGCCGGGATAGTTAGCAGTAAGGAATTTTTTTATCCGCTTCGCGGATAAATGATTATTTTTGCACCGCAAAAATAAAGGGGAACAGACAAGATGCAAGATTATCTGGATTTTTATAAAGGCAAAATAGTTTTAGTTACCGGCGGGGCCGGGGCAATCGGCTCAAACCTTTGCCGTCAGCTCTCTGATTTAGAGGCAAAACTGGTTATTATTCTTGATGATTTATCTGCAGCTTTTAAATGGAATATCCCATCTCGTAAAAACATCTTGTTTGTTAAAGGAAGTATTATTGATGAGATTTCACTAAAACGGGTTTTTAATGAAAATCCCAGCCAGGTGTTTCATCTAGCTGCGTTTTTTGCCAATCAAAACTCGCTGGATTATCCTGAGCGTGACCTCATGGTAAACGGTCAAGGGACGCTTAAGGTGTTGGAATATGCTCAGCTGACAAAAGTTGAGCGTTTTGTCTATGCCTCTTCCGGATGTTCAATCTATGGCAGCAGTGCCCCGCTTCCTTTAAAAGAAGAATTTATGTCGCTGAATCTGTCCACCCCTTACCAGATTACAAAAATGCTGGGAGAACTTTATTGTAATTTTTTCTATCATCACTATGGTCTGCCGGTAGTTAAGACAAGATTTTTTAATTCTTATGGTCCGGGGGAAGTACCCGGGCAATATCGAAACGTGATCCCAAATTTTATTTATTGGGCAATAAAAGGCCGGCCTCTTCCGATAACCGGCAACCTTGACGCAAGCAGAGATTTTACTTATGTCGGGGACTTAGTCGATGGTTTACTGCGCGCCGGATATTTTAAAAAATGCGTAGGACGGGAGATGAACCTGGCATCGGAAAAAGAAACAAAAATCGGCGATCTGGCCAAAATGATAAATAAGGCCTGCCGGAATAATGCGGGGATAAAGATAGTTTCCAAAAGAAAATGGGATACCAAGAGCCGTTTGCTTGCCTCGGTTGACCGGGCCAGAGAGCTTTTAGGTTATGAACCGCATACATCTTTTGAACAGGGTCTAAAGAAGACAATTAAATGGTTTAAGGAAAATTGGCCGCAGATAAAAAAAAGTGTGTCTTTTCCTCCAGGAGTTTCCTCTGCGGTGCGTGAGAAAACAACAGAAAAACAATAAATAAATGAAAAAAACACTGATTATTAATGATGTTGCTCCGCCAGTAGTCCAAGGCGGAGCAATAATGCTCGGGAAATATTTGGAGCATTTTCCTGTGGATAGTTTTTCTATCCTGACGGCAAAAACTGGCAAGGAAAAAATTGTTGATAACCAGAGAGCTCTTAAAGGGAAATATTTTTTCCCCGATAAGCAAAGTTATAACGGCTTAAATCCTATCATTTATAATATCTCGGTATTATGCGATGTTTTATTTATTTCTCTCAAAGGTCTTTGGATTGTAAAAAAAGAAAAGATAGATAATATTCTGGCTCTTTCTAATCGAGGGGCGTACCTTGTTTCTGCCTTTTTCATTGCCAAACTCATGCACCGTAATTTTTTTATTTTTTTTACCGATGCTTATGAGCAGTTGCCGCGTTATAAGATAGAAAAGGTTATGCAAAGATTACTGGAAAAACCGATGCTAAAGAGTGCTGAAAAATTGTTCGTGCTAAATGAATTTCTTGCCGGGCATTATAGTCAAAAATATAGGATTAGGCCGGAAGTATTGCCTGTGCCAATAGAAACTAAACTGGATACCGTACCAACTGCGGCAATGTCTGCGCAAGAGAATCGAACAACGAAAAAAATCGTTTTTACCGGAATGGTTTACTGGGCGCAGATGGAAGCGATCAAAAATTTAACCGATGTGGTAAATTCTTTGAATGATGGTAGAGTTAAGTTATTTATTTATACTGCCAGCGCGCCGGAAGAACTTAGAAAACAGGGGATCAGGGGGGGGAATATTAAGATCTGTTTTGCCCCGAGAAAAGAACTGGGCGATATATGTAAACAAGCGGATATTCTTTTTTTACCGCTTAGCTTTAATGTGCCATATCCTTTGCTTATCAAAACCGCCTCCACGACTAAACTGCCGGAATATCTTGCCGCCGGCCGGCCGATACTCGTGCATGCCCCGCGAGACTCTTTTGTTAGCTATTATGCAGAAAAAGAGGGTTTTGGTTATGTTGTGTGTGATAACAGCCCGGGACAGTTAAAAGAGGCTGTCCTGCGTTTGCTTGAGGATAGAGTTCTCCAGGAAAACTTAGTAAAAAATGCGCTAAGAACCGTGTATAACCACGACGCCCGAAGGCTCTCAAAACGACTGTCAAAGTATTTATTAAATAATTGACAAATGATAAAACGAAATCAAGTTAACCGGTTTAAAACCCCGGCGGGTAACGCCTGGCTAAAAGAAACATTAATTCAGCAATATGACACCTATTTTGAAAAAGGTTTCTTTTCTAAAATAGCCACTCTGGACCAGAATGAATTTTGTGGATCCTATTTGATCAGATTGCTGAAAGTTTTAGAGGTAATACCATTAGAATATTTAGACAAAAAAATAAAAGTTCTTGATGTTGGCTGTGGAGAAGGGCAGTTGCTTTTAATACTAAAAAAAATTGGTTTTGATGTTTGTGGAATCGATAAATATGCCTTTATGAAGCGGATAAATACAGAGGGAAAAGACGTTGGCATGCAGCTTAAAAGATTTTTGGCGGATAATGCTATTGATGTTAAGGAAATAGATGTGGAAAGGGATAAAATCCCTTATGCGAATGATTCTTTTGATTTGGTTATATGTAATGCAGTCATTGAACATTTACATAACAGCCCGAAGCTGGTAATGCAAGAAATGAAGCGTGTGCTTAAACCCAGCGGACATCTTATTGTTAATGTTCCCAATTATGCATCGCTGGGATGCAGAATAAATATGCTAAGAGGGCGCAGCAATTATGGAAATTTAGAAAAGTTTTATTATGAAAAAGAAACAATTGATAACAAATTTATCGGACATTCCAGGTTATACACAGTATCCGATTTAAAAGAAATTTTTCACTGGGAAAGATTCAAAATAATACATTGTGAAATGTATAGCCCCCATGCCAAGAAACTGCGTTATTTACCGCTCTACTGGCTGCAGAGAAAAGGTACGGGGATGGGAATGATTTTGGAAAGACTGGTAAAAAAATTCCGTGATGAAATACTAATCATTGGCCAAAAACCTTAAAAATACTCTTAACCCCCCGAAAGGAAAAAATATTGTCATGTTAAATATTTTAGTTACCGGCGGCGCCGGATTTATCGGTTCACATATCACAGAGTATTATGCCAAAAAAGGAGATAAGGTAAAAATCATTGACAACCTTTCCCGCGCAAGCCTGCTGGGTAAGATAGAGGCAGGTTGCGATAATAACTGGGATTACTTGAAGACGCATAGCAATATAAAATTGATAAAAGGTGATGTAAGAGATGAACTGCTGTTAAAGGAGGCGATAGGTGATGCTGATGTAATATTTCATACTGCCGCCCAGACTGCGGTAACGACATCGATAACAAATCCCGGCGCTGATTTTTCTAATAATCTTATTGGGTCATTTCGAGTGCTTGAGGCAGTGCGAAAATCCAAAAAAAAGCATGCAATTATTTATTGTTCAACAAATAAGGTATATGGTGAAAATATTAATAAAATAGATGTCAGTGAAGAAGGGAAAAGATACAGTTTTAAAAATAAATATAAGCAGGGAATTGCTGAAGATTTTGCGATTGATTTATGCAGCCATTCACCCTATGGTTGTTCAAAGCTTGGAGCTGATTTGTACATGCAGGAGTATGCTGAGCTTTACAATATAAAGATTGGGGTATTTAGAATGTCCTGTATTTATGGAACGCGGCAATTTGGCATGGAAGATCAAGGATGGCTGGCATGGTTTATTATTGCCAGCCTCACGGGCCAACCGATTACTGTATATGGTGATGGAAAGCAGGCCAGAGATGTACTCTATGTAACTGATCTAATAGATGCTTTTGACAGGTTTGTTAACAGTGACCTAAAACATGGAGTTTTCAATATTGGTGGCGGCCCAAATAATGTAATTTCACTATTAGAGCTTTTAGATATGCTTGAACAATTGACTGGGAATAAGAACAAAGTAGGTTTTGCCAATTGGCGTGCCAGCGACCAAAAGTTGTACATTTCAGATATCTCCAAGATTAAAAAAGTGCTTGGCTGGGAGCCGGAAACAGAAATAACCGATGGAATTAAAAAAATAGTAGAATGGGTTAAAGGAAACAAAAATCTTTTTGTATAAAGAAGAGCAAACGTTGAAGGTATTTTTCCTTGTCGGGTATATATTCCCGCCGCAGGCTTACGGCGGGGGCAATTTAATACATAGAAAGTTATATACCTATTTGAAAGAGCAGGGCATGAATGTTGTATATATATCTATGGGAGATCTGCTGGGTCTTTTAAATAAAGGATGGCAAAAAATCGGCAGCCGCATGCCTTTTTTTAGCAAAATCTTTTGTAATTTCTGGTTTTGCTGGAAATTGCGGCATTGCCGGGGTTTAATTTTTACAGACCATTACTTTTATCAATACCTTTTATTATTTAAAGTTGTCCAAAGATATTTTTTAAAATCAAAAATTATTGTTTCTTTTTTTCACTCTGATTATTACCGCAGCGGTGTGCCGGCAACATTTAAAAACTCACTGCTAAAACTGCGGGAGCGTATCGGATATAATTTAGGCGATCGGATTTTCACCTTGAGCGAACACGCGAAAAGTGAAGTTGTGTCCGTTGGTGTTTCTCCGGATAAGATCAAGGTTATTCCGCCAGGAATAGATCCCGGAGAATTTATACATTTTCCCAAAGAGAAAACAAATAAAATTAATCTGTTGTTTGTCGGACACCTGCGTCCCCGCAAAGGGCTGGAATATTTATTTAAGGCCTGTGCAAAGTTAAAAAACAGTAATTTTGTAGTTAATATTGTAGCGCGAAAAGAAAGTCCTGACTATTTTCAGAAATTAGAGAATTTAGTAAAAGAAAATCATTTAGAGAAAAAAATTATTTTTCATGATGAATTTTTGCAGGATAATGAAGGAAGGAAAAAAATAAGCAGGCAATATTCTCAGGCGGATATCTTTGTTTTTCCTTCTCTTTGGGAAGGATTCGGAATAGTTTTATTAGAAGCCATGTATTATAAGCTGCCAATTATTACAACGAGAATTTCGGCAATGCCGGAGTTAGTGAAAGATGGTGATAACGGGTTACTTGTTTTGCCGGAGGATTCTGAAGCTTTAGCCCGCGCGATTTCTGCATTAATCAAAAACCCTGCGTTAAGAGAAGAAATGGGGAGAAGAGGCTATCAAAAAGTAATTAATACTTATACATGGGAAACTACCGGTGAGAAGTTTTATCAAATTGTTAAGGAGCTGTACAGATGAAAGAGAGAGTGCAGGTTCAACAAGAAGTAATAAGGGATTACTATGATTCGGTTTTTGAAATTGATGCCAAAAAGAAAGCAGCGGGTGAGTTTGTAAATTCAATAGCATTTCCTTCTAAATGGCTGCGGATATTAGATGTTCACTCAGGGCATAGCTACCGGGAGCAGTTTTTTAGGTATCTTAAGGTTCAGCCGGGCAAAAAGCTGTTGGACATTGGCTGCGGCTTTGGCGATTTGATGAAAATTGCAGGCAAAAAAGGATTAATAGCTTATGGAATTGATATTTCAGAAAAGGCAGTTGAGGTTGCTAAATGGAACACTCAGCTGGATAGAATATGCTGCGGTAATGCTGAAAACCTGCCACACATTACAAGTTTTTTTGATTATGTGACAATCATTGGGGCATTAGAACATTTATTAAGCCCAGCTAAAGGCCTGCAGGAGATGCTGCGGGTTTGTGTTAACAGGGGGAAACTGCTTATTGTAGTTCCGAATGTCCCGATAGTAGAGGGTTTTAAAAACCGCTTCAGAAAAGAAAAGGCTCAGTTAAAAGCGACAAATCAGATATATGAAAATGTTTTAACCCTAAAACAATGGAAAAAAATATTTGAACAAAACGGCCTGACAATTTTGAAGATTTACAAAGACAATCATACATGGATAAAACAACACTATGTTTTTAAAGACGTGTTTAGGGTATTAAGAAGGGCGGTTAGGAAAATGCTGCCCCTTAAATTTTCCTACCAATTTGTTTTTCTTTGCACTAAAAATAATGACTTTCTTAAATAAAGATTTTATTATCCGTTTAATTTTCTGCATTATCGCGCCTTTTTATTTCCCGTTTAAATGGCTAAAAAAGCGGAGATTTAATTTTACAAATATTAATAAAATATTAGTTATTGCCTATAATCATGGGGTAGGCACTTATATGCTCCTTACACCGATGCTGAAAACCCTTAAAATAAATATGCCGAACTGTCACATATCTATATTGCTTTCCTCCGAAACTGTGCGCCAGATGGCAGAAAACAGTAAGTTTGTTGATGAAATTATTTATAATCAGAAATTACCTTCGCTAAAAATGTTTGAGGGGAAGGAGTTTTTCCGGCAGAGCATTGCGCCAAAGAAATTTGATTTGGCTATTTCTACAATTTATGAAACCTCGTCAAAGAATGCCTTTTGGGCATTCTTTTCCGGCGCGCCGTACCGGGTGGGGTTTAATCAAGATATTAATAGTTTTCTAGACACCTTTTCTTTTAAGCGGGATGCAATAAATACTCATGAGATTCAAAGATACCTGAATATGCTGCGATGCCTGGGAATAAACTATTTAAGTGATGAATTAACTCTGCCTGAAGGCGGGGATGCCGGGCATTTTGTTGATATTTTTCTGAACAGACAAAAAGTTTCACCGAAGGACATTATTTTAGGAATTCATCCCGGAGCAAAAAAAAACTGGCCTCAAAAAATCTGGCCGCTTCAGAGATTTATTAAAGTAGCCTCGCGGTTTTCCGATAAGTTTAAAACAAAGGTAATTTTTTTTGGCGGCCCGGATGAAGATGAGATTTTTTTAAAATTGGCAGATAGCGGAGATAAATTTATTTTAGCAAATAAACAAACAATTTGCCAGACCGCGGCTTTAATCAAACGCTGTAATATATTTCTTACTAATGACAGCGGCTTGATGCACCTGGCCGCAGCGGCAAAAATTCCCACGGTTGCCATTTTCGGACCGACGATGGAAACCAAAAACAGGCCATGGAATGTCCCGCATATCGTAGTGCGCAAAAACCTGGCCTGCAGCCCGTGCTATAACTATGAAAAATTGACATGTAAACAGGCCAAATGTTTAAACATGGTTTCAATAGATGACGTGATGTCTGCCTTAACCAGGTTATATCAGGATGAAGTTTTAACAAAGAGGAAAAGCTTTAATATCCGCCTATCAGACCGGCGGATTAAATTCGCAGACGGACATTGTCCTGCAATTTACAGAGCGAACACTCCGTAAATTGTCTGTTCATTTAAAAAAATGAGATTTAAAAAAATATTTTTCATTATCCCCAATTTGAAAGGTTTTTATGGCTGGCCGAGTTACCCTCATCCGGGAATAGGCTATGTTTCAACTTATCTGGAAGCAAAAGGGGTGGAGTATGATCTAATAGATCTTAATATCGGCAACAATATACAGGCAGTAAAAAGAAAGATAAAAGATTTTAAGCCGGAGCTTATTGCGGTTACACTTTATACCTATAAGCACCTGCATACTAACAAATTGATTGCCCGGATTAAGGAAAACTTTGATATTCCCATTGTTGTTGGCGGCCCGCATGTTTCATTGTTTAAAAGCAAGGTAATGCAAGAGAGTTTAATTGATTTTGCCGTTAAACATGAGGGGGAAAAGACATTGTGGGATATTTGCCGGGGAAAACATCTGGCGGAGATTTCTAATCTTATATACAGGGATAAAAATAATGTCAGGGAAAACCCCAGTGCTTGTTTCATTACGAACTTAGACGAACTTCCTTTCCCCAGATACAACAGGTTTGAATTGGACCGTTACAAAGGCAGGGAAATAGGCATCGTTTCTTCCCGCGGATGCCCTTACAGCTGTATTTATTGCCCGGTTATGACCACGATGGGGAGAAATTTTCGGCCGCGCAGCCCACAAAACGTAGTAGCGGAACTCGTCTACTGGCATAAAAAAGGATACAGGAATTTCGAGTTTGTCGATGATTCTTTTCTTCAACACAATGAAAGGGTCAATGAAATCTGTGACCTTATAGAGCAGGAAAAATTGAGCGATTTGACCTTGAGTTGTTCACAGGGTATCCGGGCCAATAAGGTTACCCGCGGCCTTTTAACGAGGATGTACCGGGTGGGATTTCGCTGTCTGGGTTTTGGCATAGAAAGTGCCAGTGAAAAAGTTCTTGAATCCATAAAAAAAGGCCAAACCTTCAGGCAAATTGATCAGGCAGTACATGCTGCTTGTGAAATAGGCTATGATGTGCGGTTATTTTTTATGCTCGGGTTTCCCGGTGAAACAATAGCAGATGTAGAAAAATCTTTTCAGTTTGCGCTTAAATATCCGGTTACTTCAGCGAATTTTTATAATATTATTCCTTACCCGGGAACAGAGCTTTTTAATCGCATTAAGGAAAATAACCACTTTTTATCTATCCCCGATGTTTATTTAAATAAAGTGATCACCCGCAGCCAACAGCCGGTTTTTAAAACCGCTTCAATGTCTCAAGCTGAGAGAAAACAGGCGCTAAAAAACGGCTGCCAGGTTTCCCGGATTATTAACCGGCGCCATCGCCGGAAGCAATATAAAAAATTAGGAGCGATTGGACAGATTTTGGCATGGTTTTTAACGACTCCCCTGCTCTACAATCAGATTGGAAAGATAACACAATACAGGATGGGGAATAGATTAATAAACACATTGCGCAGGAGATTAACAGTCTTTTAAAGATAGCTTCTAATTTGGACAAAAAAACATCGAGGAGGATATTATGGCTTTTGGCCGTGAACTCGCAGAAGGCAATACTAATCTAAAAGGAAAGATTTTTTACCGGTTATTTGGAGTTAACCATATGGGTGCCAGAATTAGAAAATTTTATTTAACTAAGGCCGTAGAGAAGGTAGAAAATCGCAATGCGATTTTTGATGCCGGATGCGGAAGCGGTTGCTACTCATTTTATTTTTCTCACAAGTTCCCGACTTCGCATATTGTATGTGTCGATATGGATGGCGAAAAGATAGCAAATTGCCAGAAAATTCAGAATAAATTAAAAAGAAACAATTTGGAGTTTATTCAGGGAGATCTTAAAAAATTTACCCCGCAGGGACAGTTTAATCTTATATATTCCGTGGATGTCCTTGAGCATATAGATGATGATGAAAAGGTGCTGCAGAATTTTAACCGGGCATTAAGGCCAGAGGGGATTTTGCTGCTGCATTTGCCGAGGAAACAGCAATTGCATAAACTGCATTTTAAACGGTTTAAAAACCGGATTAACGACGGACATGTCCGCACCGGCTATCTAAAAGAGGAGGTCATAACTAAATTAAGCAGAGCAGGGTTTGTGATAAAAGAGTTTAAGAATACATGTGGAAAATTTGCCGCTCTTTCCACGGAATTACAGCTTTTAATAAACGAAACCGGATGGATGCGCTCAGTGCTCAGGGTTTTATCGTTTCCGTTTTTAATCACCCTGGCTTATTTAGATACATTATTAACCTTGAATGATAACAAAGACCATCAGGGTTTTTTGATTAAAGCGGTAAAAATAGAAACGAAATAAAATGAATAAATCAACGGCAGGTACTCAAAAAACTTTCAACATAATCTATTTTGGTGATCACTGGGATGAGTATCTTCGCAGAAGGCAGCAGATTATGCTGAAGCTCTCAGGATACGAAGCAGTTAGCAAAGCAGTTTATGTTGAACTGCCGCTAACAATATTTTCTTTTTTTAAATTTCTCTCAGGAAAAGCTTTGCCCAAAGTTAAACAGGCATGGAAACGGGTCCTGCGGCACGGCCTGTTATGCCGGCAGGGTAAGGTTTGGATACTTACTCCAATTACTCTTTTTCCATATATACCAATAAGGATAGTTCAGGATATTAATAATCGTATTACTTATTGGCTTCACTTTTTAATTTTAAGATTTTATAAAAAAAAGCTAAAATTAAAGGGCAGTATTTTATGGATTACGCATCCTTTTGCCGCAGATTTTATAAATAAATTGGATGAAAGTATGCTTTGCTATGACCGGACAGAGGATTTTGCTTACAAACATGATTATTCTGCGTTATTAAAAAGGCAGATGAGGAAAAATGATTCAAAAATTATAGATAAAGCAGATTTAATTTTTGTGCAAACTAAAGAGATGCTGAAAAATTTTTCTACCCTAAAGAAAAATGTATATCTTATGCCCAATGCGGTTGACGCGACGTGGTTTCTTAACACCGCAACACATAATCCGGACATGCAAAATATCCCTCGTCCGATTCTGGGGTATTGCGGCAATATAAACTCCCGCATAGATTTTGAGTTGTTACGTTATATTGTCAGTGGGCACCCGGAATGGTCGTTTGTAATAATTGGCGCCTTAACCCCTGGAACAAATAGACTTTCATTATTTAAGGATTTTAAGAACATGCATCTTTTAGGGGTAAAATCGTACAGAAAGTTGCCGGCATACATTAAAAATTTTGATGTTTGTCTTATCCCGCATAAAATTGACCGGTTTACGGAAAGCCAGAGCCCGCTGAAATTATTTGACTATTTGGCCGCAGGCCGACCGGTTGTTTCGACAAATGTTGCCGGGGTACGTGATTACAACGATATTGTAAAGATTGGGAAAAATAAAGAAGAGTTTCTTGCGCAGATAGAAGAAATCTTAACTAGCGACCCGCAAGAAAACATTCAAAAAAGACAGACTTTTGCCCGGCAGAATTCATGGGATAGAAGAGTAGAAGAGATTTATCAGGTTTTAACACAACATGTTCATTCATTATGAACATACTTGTGATAATACCTTATAATCTTTTTACGACAAAAAATGGTAATGCGATCAGAATACACTATATGATAGACAACCTGGTTAAAGGCGGCCACAAGGTGTTTTCTCTGATGTATGATGTGCCTTTACCGGGAAGGAGGAAGGTTAGTTCTGATCACAGGATTAAAGTTTACTTGTTCTCCGTAAAGATTGAGCTGTTACTGGCGGCAAAATTTTTTTCCCGGATATTGAAAACGTCAATATATGATCCATTATCTTCATGGATGACACCGGTTTATAAATTTAAATCTCGGATTAACCGGATTATCAAAAAGAACAAGATTGATATAATTCAATGTGAAAACGTCGAGACCTATTTGCCGGTGAAAAAGAGTGTTACTTTTAATATCCCGATTGTTTTAACTGCCCATGATGTAATAACCGAAA
The DNA here is from genome assembly GCA_043821285.1 of Candidatus Omnitrophota bacterium. GTDB lineage: Bacteria > Omnitrophota > Gorgyraeia > B26-G9 > JBDRCZ01 > JBDRCZ01. The sequence continues at coordinate 27,386 of JBDRCZ010000032.1, forward strand.
GATTTAAACGCGAGTTTCAAGCGCGAAATACGCCAGAACTGCTAAGACGGTTTTTTTTAAATAGAATAAAAAAACTGGAAATAACCGCGCTAAAAAACTGCCGCTGGAATATTTGTCTCTCAGAACATGAACAAAAGCAGTTTCTGCAAATGGGGATTAATAGAGAAACAATGCATATTATCGCTAATGGGGTTGATACACAAAAAATACAGCCTTTACCGAAAAATCAAGAGTTTCAAAAATCCTTAGGGATAAACAGGGATGACCCAGTACTCTTTTTTGGCGGAAGCGATATGCTGCAAAATACCAAGGCCATAGATGCCCTAAGCAGTATAATTTTACCGGAATTGATAAATAAATTCCCGAATTTAAAGATGATTTTTACTGGGACAGTTTCCCGCTATATTAAAAAAACAAGATTGGAAAGATTATATCCAAAAAATATATTGAATGTCGGATACGTGGATAGTTTGAGGGATTACTATAGCATAGTGGATATTGTTGTCTTACCGATTACCATTGGTGCGGGAATGAAAAGCAAGGCTGCGGAGGCTTTTGCTGCCGGCAAGTCTGTAGTAACTACCTCAATGGCAGTTGTTGGTTATGAGGTGAGCAATGGCGAGGATTTAATTATAGAAGATAACTTAGCAGAATTTCCCCGGCATATTTGTACTTTACTGAGAAATAAAGTATTAAGGGATAAGTTTAGCAGAAATATCAGGCAAAAGGCACTAAAGTACGATTGGCATATACTTATGCAAAAATATAATGATATTTACAATAAATTATTGCCTGCGGCACTAATTTAGCATTTACCTTTTCTTTAAAAAAAGGTGTGAACTTAATATCTCCCGGCTATCCATAATATCGGCAGATAAGACGAGGCAATAATCCCGGTAGATGATTTAGAGACGAATAAAATTCATTTTAGAAGTTACAACTAATTTTTAAGGCAAATGAAAAATGGACACTAAACTTGAAAGTGTAAATTGTGATCTATGCGGTTCCCATAGTTCCCGGCCGGTTTTCAATAGTTATAGAATTGTCCGCTGTGGCGGTTGTGGTCTGATATACACAAAATTACGCAGCTCGTCAATCTCAACGCTTAAAGAATATGACCGTTATGCACGAGAGTGGTATTTGAGAGAAGAGATTCAACAAACATATTATAACCGGGAGTTTGAAGAAGTATGCTTAGAGAGGATTAAATTAATTGAGAAATTTAAACCCCGGGGGAGGTTGTTGGATATTGGCTGCGGCAATGGCATTTTTATGCAAACTGCCCAAAAACGCAATTGGACTGTAGAAGGAGTAGAGTTATCTCCTTTACTTGTGAACTTTCTCCAAAAGAAAAAAGGTTTACCGGCGCAATGTGGTAACTTTGAGCAGATTGATTTTTCTCATAATAAGTTTGATGTAATTACGATGTGGGAAGTCCTTGACCATGTTTTTAGCCCAAAACAAATATTATCTAAGGTGTCCCAGCTGTTAAATGACGGCGGTATATTTGTTGCCTGTGTTAATAATATGAACTCGTTGGAAAAGACACTGCTGGGTGAAAAATGGAGGATTATTAATCCTGAGCATCATTTTACCTATTTTACTCCTGTGTCAATAAAAAAACTGTTTGGGCAGGCACATTTTTCCATAAAAAAACTCTACACAAAAGGGTTTGGCCTTTATGAGGTTATAAGTACCCGCTGTTATAATGAGGTTCCCGGCGGCAATACTCCATATATGTTATACAGACAAAGAGAAGAAAGCACCTTTTTATTTTTAAAATCCAGGAAAAAACTATACCGTTTTCTGAAGGGGATTGTAAATTTCATAGTTAACATCGGGGGATATGGCTCAACGATAGTTATTGTTGGACAGAAAGAAGATGTATAAAATAGAAGGCTAAAACTGATGAAGAGTCTTTGCCGCCGGACGTTAAGTACGCTGGCATTTATTTCGCAAAAAATTACCCGCAGAATATATCCTTCTCTAAGAGGGGTAAGAATTTTTAACTATCACCATGTCGCTAAGGCGGAATTTGCTAAAAGCGCAAGTAGTGTAAGCATAGATGCCTTTACTGAACAAATGAAGTACCTCCATGACGCTGGATACACAACAATCTATCCGGAGGATATTTTTAAAGTTAGAGATTTGCCGAAAAAGCCGGTGGTCATAACCTTTGATGACGGCTATCTGGATAATTACGAATATGCCTTTCCGGTATTAATGGAGTTTGGATTCAGGGCATTAATATTTTTGATTACGGATTTTATGGATAGTGTTTACAATGAGGCACCCATGCTTTCCTGGCACAAGATTCGGGAAATGAAAAAATCAGGCATCAAGTTTGGTTCGCACACCAAGACACACCGCGTGCTTACGGAACTGAAAGAAGATGAAATAAAGGACGAACTTAGCTTATCACGCGCGTGTATAGAGGACAAAATAGGAGAAAAAGTTACTGATTTTTGCTATCCTAAAGGTGTGTTTAATGATAGAATTAGAGCACTTGTAAAAGAAAGCGGATATTTGTGTGCCTGTGTGACATTAGCCGGTGAAAATAATAAAGGCAGCGATGCCTATCTTTTGAGACGTACCTGGATAAGTCCAAAAGACACGTTGTTTGATTTTAAGACAAAAATATCCGGGGCATATGATTTTGTTTATAATATATTAGAATCTAAAAAAATGTATTAAGTATTTGTTATAAATAAAAAATAAATAATCACACGGAGACACAGAGGCACGGAGAAAAAAACATAAACTAGGAATAATACAAATAATAGAAATAAGAATAAGAAAGTTTATTAAAAATCCAAATATAAGAAAACATTAAATAGACATTCAAGTTATTATTCGGTATAAATAACGACTAATAAAAACTCTGTGTTCCCGGTGGCTCTGTGTGAGAATAAAAAAAATTATACCAAAACACTGCAGCGATTCGTACCGCTTGAGCGCTACGAATCGCTGAGCTTTACGTTAGAACCGAACCATCGGTAGGGGATAGGGGTTATGAGAATCTGCTTTTTAGCAGCAGAAGATAGTATTCATACAAAACACTGGGCCGATTATTTTATCGGTCGCGGGGATGATGTCTGTATATTAACTTTTCACCCGGGCCGGCAATCATATAGTAATACTTATCATTTGCGAACTTATTTTAGAAAAGCTAAGACAAAGGGAGGAAACTGGCAGTATCTTTTAAGTTTAAAAAAGATCTGCCGTATTTTACGAAAGATAAAGCCGGATATCGTCAACGCCCATTATCTGACAAGCTATGGACTGTTGGCGGCACTTTCCGGATTTCACCCATTAGTAATTACGGTCCATGGCAGTGATATTAAAATCACTCCGCAGAAAAATTTTATCTATCATAAATTAGCGAAGTTTTCATTAACCCGGGCAGATCTAATATTTTCTGCGGCGCGGCATATTACGGAAGATATTTACAAATATGGGATAGCGCGGCAAAAGATAGTTACTGTGCAATATGGGATTTGTCCGGATATTTTTAATATAGAGGGCCGTAGCAGCAGCCCATATGAACTAATAACCACCAGAAGATTGGAAACAGTTTCAAATTATCAGGCAGTATTAGAAGCTATGGCAATAATAAAATCCAAACGTCTACAAACTAAACTTTTAATAATCGGCAGCGGTACGCTTAAAAATCATCTGTGCAGTTATGCCGCAGTATTAGGCTTGGAAGAAAATGTTACTTTTTTGGGAGAGGTTAGACAGGAAGAAGTTGCCCGGAGACTTAAACAATCGCGGTTATTTATCTCGGTTACGCATTCAGATGGGGCGCCGCTTTCTCTTCTTGAGGCCATGGCATGTGGAACTGTGCCTATAGTTTCCGATATCCCAGCAAATAGAGAATGGATATTTGAAGGGGAAAATGGTTTTTTTGCAGATCGAGATAACCCGCAAAATATTGCCGAAACGGTGTTATCGGTCTTAGGCTTAGATAATAATATGTTTGATGAAATAGCACGTAAAAATACAGAGTTAATAGCCCAGCGTGCATTTTATAACAATAATATGGCGATAATTGCCGAATACTTTGACCGCTTAACCCGTTTATTTATCAATAGTAAGCAGTATAGGGTTAGAGGATTTAAAAATAATAAAAGATTATCAACCACAGGGATACAGAGTCCATAGAGAAAATATAAAAATGGATAACACCATAAAAGACAATTCGTTCTTGCTGAAAAATAGCGAAAAACGCTGGAGTGTCTCCGGATGGATATTACCGGGTATTTTATTGATTTGTTTGTTAATGCGATTACTCTGGATTTTTCAAATTGCCCCGGCGATCCCGGGTGTACTGGGCAGGACATCGGGACATCCGGAACTAGCAGTACCGTCAGATTTCTTTTATCATTATCATCCAGTAGCAAAGAATATTTTAACGGGCAGAGGTTTTTTGGACCGGGAGGGTAAAGTTACTGCACATCTTCCGCCGCTATATCCATTATTTCTCAGCCTAATCTACCGGCTTTTTGGAAAATCTCCCTCAACCCTTAGATTAATCCAGATTTTTATAGATACTATTTCCTGTTTTTTGACGATTAAAATAGCCAATAGCCTATTCGGTAGAAAAATCGCCCTGCTGACCGGCGGGCTGTATGCCTGTTTTCCGCTGTTGCTTTATCAGAGCGGAATTTTACTAAGTGAAACGTTGTTTACCTTTATTGTTTTATCTGCGGTGTATTTTTTGGTTAAGACATTCACCCGGCCGAATTATTGTTATGCCTTCTTTAGCGGGCTGTTAATAGGACTATCAGTGCTTTGCAAAGAAGTGCCGCTGCTTTTGCCGCTTTTTATCCTCGGAGGGCTTTTGTATAAGTACCGGATAGAGAAAAAAGAGGCATACAAAAATTTTTCCTTAATTATAATTGCGATGTGTTTAGTTATTGGACCGTGGGTTATAAGAAATTATATTGTTTTTAATGATTTTATTTTGTTTAGGACGTCTCCCAGTTATGTCAGAGATTTTGCGGAAGTGGGAAAAGATAGTCAGCCGCAGCCGGCCTTACAGACTTGGATTGCAAAAAAACAAAATGCAATATTATCCAACCCCGCAGAATATATTAAAAAAACCGCGATTGCCTTTTTTATGATGTGGTATGCAACAGATTCCGGTGACTGGCAGAGAGAGTTGATGCTTTTACAGTTTGGCACGGTTATTCTGGCGATTGGCGGAATACTATTGTGCCGTAAGTTGAAGACCAATGACCTGCCCCTGCTTTTGGTGATTTTATATTGGGTGTTGATAATACCGCTTGTTTCTGGCAGGGGGTTGGTACGCTATGTTATCCCGATAATGCCGCTGATATTAATATATGTTTCCTCTGGGGTATTATGGTGTTTTGAAAAAATACAGTTAGCCATTAAGTGTAGGTAGTGTCAAACGCGTGATCAAAAAAAACCGAAAATCAACTACAGAGCACACAGATAGTTAGCCTGAGAAAAAAAAGATAAAGCCACGGATTTACACTGATAAAACACGGATTTTAACGTTCAAATTATAGCCTATTTTTAACCACTAATTGCACTAATTGTCACGAATAAATATAAATATGCCTTATTCGTGTTAATCCGTGTTTATCCGTAGCTAAAAAATAAATAACGGAAATAGTACAATAAAAAATAATGAAGATAATGTTGCTTAATCCGGCTTATGGCCAGGGGTTTTGTAAATCCGCGCGCTGGTTTGCTAAATCCCGCGGACGCGTGCAGCGGCACCCGGATTATCTCTGCCAGGCGATTGCCGTGCTTGAGGCGGCCGGGCATGATTGTAAATTTATTGACGGAGCTGCCAGTGGTACTTCGCTTCGGGAAACCCAGATACTGGTGGAGGATTTTCAGCCGGATATGGTGGTTATTCAGGCAACCACCCCTTCTATTTACGCTGACTTAGACTATGCGCGGATGTGCAAGAAAACAATTAAACATTGTTTGACCGTGATGGTTGGCGCGCATGTTTCAGCGGAAGCAGAAGACACTTTAATAAAATCTCAGGGTTTTTTAGATGTAGTTGCACGCGGAGAATATGATTATACATTAAGGGATTTAGCCGCAGGATTAAAGCTTAAAGAGATTAAAGGTATTTCCTATAACGCGGATAGACAAATAATACATAATTCCAACCGGCCGCTGATTAAAAATATAGATGAACTTCCTTTCCCGGCCTGGCGGCATATTAATATTTATAATTACCACGATGCGGGTAAATTATACCCGTTTATTACGCTCATGGGCGGCCGGGGATGCGCGGGCCGATGCACGTTTTGCTTATTTCCCCAGGTTATGTATGGCTGGCATTACCGGGCAAGAGCTGCGGAATTGATTTTGGATGAAATTGAATATGATCTTAAGATTTTCCCAGTCCTTAAAGAGATTATGTTTGAAGATGATACATTGGTTACCCGGCAGCAGCTGCCTAGACTTCGGGCAATCTGTGAAGGTATATTACGACGCGGGATAAGAATTTCATGGAGCGCTAATTCCCGGGCAGACCTGATTGATATGGACATATTGAAATTAATGAAACGCTCGGGCTGTCGGATGCTTTGCGTAGGGTTTGAATTTGGCAATCAGGATATTTTAAATAATGTACGCAAAGGGATAAAAATAGAGCAGATGAGAGAGTTTGCCAGCCTGGCGAAAAAGACCGGTATCCGGGTGCATGGCTGTTTTATGATTGGCGGACCGGGAGAAACAAGGCAAACTGCCCGGCAAACCATAGAATTTGCCAATAGACTGCCGATTGATACCGCACAGTTTAGCGGTGTTTGTGCATATCCGGGCACCGAGTATTATAACTGGGTTAAACAGAACGATTACTTAGTACCCAAAGACTGGCCGCGGTGGGTAGATGAGAATTTGGAACAAAGGGCAATTATTAATTTCCCCGGGCTATCTGTGGATGAGATAAATAAATTAGTTGATCAGGGGCTGCGCCAGTTTTATCTAAGACCCGGACAGATGTGGCGGATGCTCGTCAATATCCGCTCATGGTCAGACATAAAAACAAAGTTTCATGGGTTGGTTAGTTTTGTGGATTATTTTAGGGGAAAAAAATATTAGAATTTCTAACCGCTTAGAATTTTATTACTTTTACCTATTTAAAAAAAGGGAGGAATTTTTCGAAAATAATGAAGACATTAAGTCAATTTGCTTCAGAAATAAAAAATTTGCCGGTAGCCACATCTTGGTATTTGGCTGATCTGGGCGAAGCACGCGGAATGCAGGAGTTATTCACCAAGCAGACACCACAGAAATTGAAGGCCTTACGCGAACATGCCTTAATAGAAAGCACGATTTCCTCCAATCGGATGGAGGGCGTTGAGGTGGGGCAAGGCCGTATTGGCACAGTTCTCTTTGGTAGATCGCAACTTCGAGATCGCAATGAGGAAGAGGTACGAGGGTATCGTAATGCACTTAGGATAATTCATGAGCAAGGTAAACAACTTTCCATAACAGAGGAGACTATTTGTAAAGTGCATTACCTTGCGCGGGGTGAAATAGGCGATGCGGGAAAATATAAAAAAAAAGATAGTGACATCATCGAGAAATATTCCAATGGGCATGAGAGGGTACGATTTAAGACGATCAAAGCTACAGAGACTCCAGTATTCATGACTGAACTCACTACAATGTGGGACAGGTGTCTGATGGAGAGATGGATTCATCCGCTTGTTGCCATGGCTGGTTTTAACTTAGATTTCCTTTGTATTCATCCATTTAGAGACGGTAATGGCAGAGTCTCGAGGCTGCTCCTTCTTCTTCAATTGTATCAAGCAGGCTATGAAGTAGGCCGATACATCAGTCTCGAAAAGCTGATTGAACAAAATAAAGAAAGGTACGATGAAACATTAGAAGAGAGTTCACAGCATTGGCATGAAGGAAAACACGATCCGTGGCCTTATGTGAATTTTCTTTTATTTATTCTTAAGTTGGCCTATAACGAGTTTAAGCAAAGGGCTATACAGATTAAAAGCCCCCGTGGGGCAAAGACAGAGCTGGTTAAAGAGGTTATAGATTCTTTTACAGGAGATTTCACCTTATCCACTATTGAACAGAAATGTCTTAGTGTCAGCCGTGACATGATTCGCAGGGTTTTGCGGATGCTTAAGAAGGCGGGAAAGGTAGAGTGTCTAGGACGAGGCCCTGGAGCAATTTGGAGAAACAGTAAAAATAAGGGTAATGTCCTTAAAAGAGGGTAAAAATAGGGGTAATAAGGAGTGCAAAGGAAAAAGAATAAAATCCTAAGCACGAATGGCACAAAACGAATAATAAAAAAATATTAATCACCGGTGGAGCAGGTTTTGTCGGGGCGAATCTTGCCTGCTATTTAAAACAGGATTATCCTGCCTGGAAGATTATTGTTTTGGATAATCTGCACCGCCGCGGCTCGGAGTTAAACGTTAGCCGGTTAAAACAAGCGGGTGTAGTGTTTATACACGGAGATGTCCGTAATATGGAAGATTTGGCCTGTGCAGGTAAAATTGATTTATTATTAGAGTGCTCGGCAGAGCCGTCAGTGCTTGCCGGGTATGGACAAGACCCAGGTTATCTTATTCAGACAAATTTAGGCGGTACGGTTAATTGTTTAGAAAAATGCCGAAAAGACCAGGCAGATATGATTTTTCTTTCTACTAGCCGGGTTTATCCCATAGAAATTATTAGCAAGCTTAAATATCTGGAAGATAAGACGCGTTTAAAATTAAGCACAGGGAAAAATATTCCCGGGGTATCAAAGCATGGCTTTAGCGAAGATTTTTCTTTACATGGTGTGCGCTCCCTGTATGGAGCAACAAAACTATGTTCCGAACTTTTGATTCAGGAATATATTTCTGCCTATGGAATTCGCGGAATTATTAACCGCTGCGGTGTTTTGACCGGGCCGTGGCAGATGGGTAAAGTTGACCAGGGGGTTGTGGCCTTGTGGGTTGCCCGGCATTTATGGAATAAAGAACTGAATTATATTGGATATGGCGGCATGGGTAAACAGGTGCGGGATATTCTCCACATACAAGACCTTTACCAGTTAATACGTATTCAGATTAAACGTCTTAATAGTCTAAGCGGGAATATTTTTAATGTTGGCGGGGGAATAGAGCGCAGTGTATCTTTATGCGAGTTAACCCAGCTATGCCAGCAGATTATTGGGCAAAAAATTAAGATAACTTCTATCAATAAAACACGTCAGGGAGATATCCCTTATTATGTCAGCGACTGCCGCCGGGTAGAAAATATCACCGGTTGGAAACAAAAGAAAAATTTAGCAGATATAGTTTCCGATGTATACCTGTGGCTTAAAGAGAATGAGAAAGTACTAAAACCGATATTTTCATAAAAGTAAATAAAAAAAATTAACCACAGAGTGCACAGAGAACACAGAGTGAATATAAATAAATTGACAGAAAAGGTTATAGGTTGTGCAATAGAAGTGCATAAGGTATTAGGGCCGGGATTGTTGGAATCAAGTTATGAACAATGCCTTGCCAAAGAACTTAGCTTAACCAGTATTGATTTTGAAATTCAGAAATCTTTACCGGTGGAATATAAGGGTATTTATTTAGACTGTGGGTATAAGATAGATATTTTTGTAGAAAAATGTCTTATTCTTGAATTGAAAAGTGTAGAAAAAATTACAGATGTCCATAAGGCACAGATTCTCACATATATGAAGTTAGCTAAGATAAAAGTAGGTTTACTTATTAACTTCAATGTAAAATTATTGACGCATGGTATACAAAGGTTTTCTCTTTGATATTTCTCAGTGCTCTCTGTGGTTGAGAGAAAAATAAAAGCTTGAAGATTTACAAGAATGGAGGGGCAATAATTAGATGGATATAGCTGTGATTACCGGCTCAGCCGGGCTGATTGGTTCTGAGGCGGTACGCTTTTTTGCAGAAAAGGGGTTTAAAATTATTGGCATTGATAATGACCTGCGCAAATACTTTTTTGGCGAGGAGGCGTCGACCCTCTGGAATGTAGCGCGTCTTAAACAGGAAATCAAAGAGTATCAGCACGAGAGTTGTGATATCCGGGATCAGAAGGCAATGGAGAAAATTTTTGCGGGATATGGCAAAGATATTAAAATTATTATCCATACCGCAGCCCAGCCATCGCATGACTGGGCCGCTAAAGAGCCGATTACGGATTTTACCGTTAATGCCAATGGTACGCTGCTTCTGCTTGAGATGACGCGTAAATATTGTCCAGAGGCCGTATTTATCTTTACCTCGACGAATAAAGTTTATGGCGATACCCCGAACCAGCTGCCATTAGTAGAAAAAGAAACCCGCTGGGAATTGGATCCGGCATATCCTTACTATAAACATGGCATTGATGAAAGCATGAGCATTGACCAGAGTAAACACAGCCTTTTTGGCGCGTCAAAGGCAGCCGCGGATTTACTTGTTCAGGAATACGGCCGGTATTTTGGCCTAAAAACGGTAAGTTTTCGCGGAGGATGCTTAACCGGGCAGGCACATTCCGGCACAAAGCTGCATGGATTTTTAGCCTATCTTGTAAAATGTGCGGCAAACGGTAAACCATATACGGTGTTTGGCTATAAAGGCAAGCAGGTCAGAGATAATATCCATAGTTTTGATTTAGTGAATATGTTCTGGCATTTTTACCAGAATCCCCGAGGCGGCGAGGTCTATAATGCCGGCGGAGGCTGGCACGCAAATTGTTCCATGTTGGAAGCAATCAAACTTTGCGAAAAAATTACCGGAAAGAAACTAAATTGGACATATAGCGATACAAACCGTGCCGGCGACCATATCTGGTGGATTAGTGATGTGCGCAAGTTTAAACAGCATTATCCAGCGTGGGATTATAAGTATGAATTAATAGATATTTTGAAAGAAATATATAATGGTTTGAATAATCGAATATGAAAAAAAACGTATTAGTGACCGGCGGTGCTGGTTTTATGGGTTCGCACATTACTGAAGAGCTGATTGCCATGGGATGTCGTGTTATTATTCTTGATGATTTGAGCGGAGGGTCCATGGAGAATATCCCTTCCGGAGCAAAATTTGTTAAGGGTAGTATCGTTAATAGGAACAGTGTTGAACAAATATTTAAACGCAATAAAATAGAATACGTATATCATTTAGCAGCGTATGCTGCGGAGTGGCTAAGTCATTTTATTAAAAGATTTAATTATATGAATAATTTAATTGGGAGTATTAATCTTTTAAATGCAGCGGTAAACCATAATGTTAAATGTTTTGTCTTCACTTCCTCGATCGCTGTTTATGGCACTAACCAATTACCGATGAAAGAAAATATAACTCCTCACCCGGAAGATTCTTATGGGATTGCAAAACTTTCCGTTGAAAAAGAATTAGCGATTTCAAAGGAATTATTTGGACTGGATTATGTTATTTTTCGCCCGCATAATGTTTATGGAGAGCGGCAGAACATTGGCGACAAGTATCGTAATGTAATCGGGATATTTATCAATCAGATTATGCAGGGGAAGCCCTTGACTGTTTTTGGCGATGGTAAGCAGACCAGGGCATTTACATATATTAAAGATATTGCGCCGATTATTGCACGAGCCCCTTTTAAAAAACAAGCCCTGAATCAGATATTTAATATTGGCGCGGATACTCCCTGCACAATTAACCAGATAGCGGAGCAAGTAATGAGGGTAATGGGACAGAAAGCTGCGATAACTTATTTAAAAGAAAGAAAAGAAGTAAAACATGCATATTCAGACCACCAGAAACAAAAAAGGGTATTTGGCGATAAAATAAAACATTCGCTGTATGACGGTCTTTCGGCCATGGCCGAATGGGCAAAAAAAACCAGAAGTAGAAAAAGTAAAACATATAAGAATATCGAAATCCCCAAAAATCTGCTGCAAGGCGATCAGATATAACGGAGGGAAGAGAAAATGCCGCCAAATTCGTTTTTTGGAAAAAAGAGCATAATAAAAGCAATTATTGATAATGAAAAAGCATTTTTATTATTGAACCAGAAACAAAGAAAATGGGCTTTAAAATTTGGGCATATTGTTATATCTATTTTAGGTTTTCCGCTTGATAGTGGCGGCAGAATGCAAATGTGCCGAATGTTTGAGCTGCTTAAAGGGGAAGGTTCACCTTTGCTTGATGTGGGTTGTTCATTTGGCAGCTATGCATTCGAATTACAGAAAAGAGGATTTCAGGTTAGAGGGGTGGATATAAATGAGATCAATATTGAAGTCGCTAATCGCATCAAGGATATTTTAGGCTGGGGGCCGGATTTTTCTCTGGCGAATGTAGAAGAGTTAGTTGAATTACCAAATGATTTTTTTTCCACAGTTATATTGTCTCATGTGGTTGAACATCTAAAAGACCCGGCGGAAACGTTCAGGTTATTGAGTAAAAAAATGAGACCGGGCGGAGCAATGATTGTTACCACGGCTCCGGTAACAGAAGACGCAGAATATAAAGAAGGATATGATGATTTTGTCATTTCTGGTGACTGTAAAGCAGATAAGATAAGTATTAACAAATTGCTTACTGGTGCAAAGCATTATCGAGTGGGTTTGACAGAGCAAAAATTAAGCAGGTTAATGACGGAATCCGGATTGAAAGTCGAAAAGATAGATTATACTAGATATCCTAACTTTTTGAAACGTTCGCAATTGCTCTTTCCGTTAGTTTATCCAGTGTATTCTATCAGCCGTTTTTTTACCGCAAAAGTGCGCAGCGTGAATATCAAAGCAAGAAAATCTTTATGAACTGTTTTTCACAAAAACAACCACAATCTTTCCAAGAAGTAATTGGCCGCAACTCTATGTATTTACTAATGAATACGATAGGAAGTGGTGTGCTCAATTTTATTTGTGCCGTATTGCTGGCACGGTATTTGGGGGTGGAAAATTATGGCGTAATAATTTTTGCAAACTATTTAATGCTATTTATGTTTGGTATATTTGGTAATGATTTATCCGGCGTGAAATTGATCTCACAGAACATGAATAATCAGAATCAGCTTGGCATAATCTTGAAGGGAGTTTTTATATATCACGTTATTTTTGCTTTAAGTTGTGCTTTTTTGCTGCTACTCTTTTCGATCGTGTCAGATAGGTTTATTCCATTAAATATCAGCATCCACATGAGGAGTATTTCTATTATTGTTGTGGTTAACATATTTATAGGTATGTTTGGTTCGTTTTGGGATGGTTTTCAAAGAATGAACTGGATTGTATTGACTGACGTTGTACCAAAATCTTTAAAGCTTTTGGGATTTGCTATTTTAGTATGGTACGGTTTAGGACTGGGACAGATCCTTTGGAGCTGGGGGGGGATTTATTTTATTTATACTATTACCGTATTGCCATTACTATTTCGATTGTTTATTAAGGGAAAAGCTGTTTTTTTAGGAGTTCCCTTCACGACGTTTCCGCACAAAACCTACTTGGTCTATGGAATGTTTTTAAAAATCCCGGGACTTACCCGGTCATTTGTTCCATTTATTATAAGCTTTTATTTGGGATATATCATGGTTGATTCTTCGAAAATAGGGTTATATGGAGCAGCAAATGGGATTGCGGCAATTATGTTTATACTGGTTGGACCGATTAGCCGAGCGTTATTTCCCAGTCTATCACAGTTATATAGCCAGAATAAGATGGATTTGCTTATGGAAATTTCAATCAAAACGTATCGCTACTTTGGGCTGCTTATTTTTGTCGGAGTAGCAGTTTTGATTTTCTGGCGCCAGAACATCGTGCAGTGGGTCTATGGTAGTGAGTTTCAGGGAGCTTCTCAAATTTTCGGATATCTATGTATTGCCATTTTTTTTGAATGCTTAAAGCATATAACTTATGTGCTTTTGAACGCAACAAACCATGCATCAGTTTTAAGTATTGTGGAAGGGATTGGAATTATGTTTATACTCACAATGGGAGTTATCCTGATTAGGCAGTTTGGAGTGTTTGGTGCTGCGGTTACGGTCACGATATCTGCGGTGTTTACCTCTATTCTGGGGTTAATGCTAGTTCAAAGATTGATTAGAATAAAAATGAACCAATGGATAATCAATGCCCTTGTTGCATTATTCACTTTTTTGCTGGTGATACACTTGCCGGTTAATGTCTATTCCCTAATCTTTTTAATCGTGACTTTGTTTCTATTTATCAGAGATGTTAAAGTGGCAGAGGTTTCTCATCTTTTTGCTCTGCTTGTTGGAAAATCGGGCAGGTTTAATAGATTTTCTTAATCAGTATTTTTATCCTGATAAGTGTCTTAAAGATATCAGATGAAAACGTTATTGATAAATTCTCCCCAGACTTTTTTCCCGGGGGCGGCGGCAATAGAAGCTAGTGTCCCAATAGGGCTGTTGTATATTGCCGCGGCTCTGGAAAATGCCCGTTTAGAGGTCCATATAATCGATGCCATGGTAACTACTTACGCTCTCCGTAAAGAAGGAGAAAAATTGCAAATAGGGCTGCCATGGAACAGGCTTCAGGACGAAATACGCAGACAATCTCCAGATATTGTGGGCATTAATAATCCGTTTACAACTCAGATCGATAATGCCATACGGGTAGCCGAGATTACCAAAGAAGTAAATCCTAAAACACTTACCGTAATTGGCGGCCCGCATGTTTCGGTTAGGCCAGTTGAGACCTTAGAAGAAGTTAAGAGTATAGATATTGTTGTTATTGGTGAGGGAGAATATACAATAGTAGAAATAGTTAAGTGTATGCTTAGGGGGACGTCTTTTGCCGATATTAAAGGAATTGCCTATCGCAAAAACGGAGAGATCATCAAGACACTACCGAGAGAACCTATCTTGGATTTGGACAAATTACCGTTTCCGGCCTATCATCTTGTAGATATGGAAAAATATTTAACTCCGAAAAACATCAAATACCGTATGTGTAGATTTAAGAGAGAACTACCGATGATTACCAGCCGCGGCTGTCCTTTTAATTGTAATTTTTGTTCGGTTCAGCAGCACATGAGCAGGAGATGGCGGGCGCATTCTAAAGAATATATACATAATCACATCAGGCAGGTAATTGACAAATACCAGGTGCAGCATTTACATTTTGAAGACGACAATATAGCTTTGGAGACAAAGAGATTCAATGATATTATAAATGGTCTTTTAGCAAGTGATCGTAAGGTTACCTGGGATACTCCCAATGGCATCAGAGCAGACTGTTTAACCCCGGATTTATTGGACAAAATCAAGCAGAGTGGTTGTGTTGAACTGACGATTGCCGTGGAAAGCAGTGATCAATATATTCTTGACACCGTGATTGGTAAACAGCTGCGGTTGGATGATGTGATAAATACGGCAAGACTGTGCAAACAAAAGAAGTTAAAGCTAAGTGCCTTTTATGTAATTGGATTCCCGGGTGAAAGACTAGAAAATATGAAAAAAACTACCGGGTTTGCATTAATGATGAAGCGTAAGTATGGTGTGAATTTTAGCTTATTTATTGCAACACCCTTATACGGTACACGATTATATGAGCAGTGCCTCAGTAAAGGCTATTTGACTCACCCCTTAACGCCCCGTGCCCTTGCCCAGGCTACTCAAGCTTGGGGAAAAGGATTGATAAAAACGGAGAATTTTACTCCTAATCAGGTATCACAAATAGCGGCGCGGACTCTCAGGGCGCGAAACCTATTAATGATTATAGACGGCTTTAAACATCCTATCTGGGCGTTGAGGATGGCGGTTACCTTTAGGCGCGAGGTTGTAAATTTTTTAAAATTTATTATACGATTTAAACAAAGATAATACATTGGTCAATGTTGGTAATAAGATGAAACATATGGAAGAAAAAATGGTTGTACTAATTCAACCAAACTATAATTATGGAAAAGCGGCTGGTGGATGGGGATATAATCCACCACTTGGTTTAGCATATCTAGCAGCTGTTTTGGAACGAAATGGCAGCAGGGTAGAGATTATTGATGCTAATGTAGAAAATCTATCTCCAAAGCAGGTCGCAGAGTATGTAATGGAGATAAACCCGGCTTTTATCGGTATTAGCCTTATGACCACGGCACATAGCTACGGGATAGACATTGTAAAGCAACTACCAGAATCAATAATGAAAATTGCCGGGGGGCCGCATGCCACGGCATTACCAGAAGAATTTCTCAAAAATGGATTTGATATAGTTATCAGAGGAGAAGGTGAAGATACGATACTAGATATTGTAAATCAAAAAACCGCGAAGGAGATCATAGGTATTTCTTATAAAGATAAAAATGGCGGTATGTACCATAATCCAAACAGAGTTTTTTTAAATATAAATGAATTACCATTACCCGCAAGGCATGACCTTCGCAATGGGGGAGTAGATCGACCTTATTTTTCTGCAGGGAATATCTATTCGCCATTCGGCAGTATTTTTTCTTCGCGCGGGTGTCCGTATAGCTGCTATTATTGCTATAAAGATGTGCATGGTTTTAAGTTTAGAGCGAGGACGGTTAATAATATAATGGTGGAGATTAAGGAACTGGTGAGAAGATACGGGATTAAAGAATTAGATTTTTACGACGATTGTTTCAATTATGACATGGAGCGTGCATGTTCGATCATGCGTACAATTAAAGAAAATAAACTAAAGCTATATATTCGTTTTTCAAATGGATTGAGGATTGATAAAATGAATGAAGAGTTGCTAAAGCACATGCATGAAGCCGGAGTTAGATATATCGCGTATGGGATTGAGTCCGGGGACCAGAATATTTTGGATCGTATTCCAAAGAGGCTGAGATTACAGCAAATAGAACAGGTAATTAAAATGACAAAAAATATTGGGATTCAAGTAATGGGATTTTTTATGCTGGGTCTTTTGGGAGATACAGCAGAGAGTATGCAAACAACAATTGAATTTGCAAAAAAATTAAGGTTAGATTATGCACAGTTTACGATTGCGACGCCTTATCCCGGGACAAAGATGTGGAAAATTATAAAAAAGGATGGGCGAGTTTCACAAGAATATAATAAATTTCATCATCACGACTATGGAGATGAAAAGTGGCTGATGCCAGAGATGGCATCGCATGAAACAATTAAGAAAATGTTTAAAAGAGCCAACAGGCAATATTACTTTAGAATTAGCGAAATCTTAAAGCACCTTAAGAAAATCAGAAATCTAAGGCACATAATTATACTGATCAGGGGGATTAGAAGAACGCTGTATTCGCTATTAAAGAGATAATCGATATAATTTAATCGTAGAGGAAAATTATTAATGATGAAAATTCTTTTTATTGAGCCCCCGGCAACTCTTGACTGGACCCCGCAGAGCAGTTTGACCGTGGGAGGACGGAGACACCCGGCATTAAGCGTATCAGGAGAGGTGGTATATAAATATCAGAATTTATCGGCCGCAGCTGTGTTAAGGGAAGAAGGGGAGGAAGTTCAATACGTACACTGTGAGATAGATGGTATTTCCGTAGAGGATCTAAATGCTCGGATAGAGAGCATTAAACCGGATGTTCTGGTCATTTATATTGAACATATAAACTTTAGTGTACCTTTGGTAATATTAAGCCGGGCAAAAAAAAACGAAAAACTTAAGGTTATAAATATTTTAGTTGGACCGCTGGCCACGGCATTAGGAGAGAAACTTGTTGCAGATGAAAGATGTGACTTTGTAGTTTTCCGTGAGTATGATATTTCCCTGAAGAATCTCATCAAGACCTTAGATGAAGGCGGTGATCTGTCAAAAGTTAAGGGCATAATATACAAAGATGAAAATAGTATTGTCGTAAAGACTCCTGCCCATGAATTTGTTGAAGACTTGGATACCCTGCCATTTCCCGCCTATGATTTAGTGGATATTAGCAAAGCATGGGAGTCTATTTTTCTTTATCACCCCACCGCGACGGTGATTACTTCCCGGGGCTGTCCGTATAAGTGTGTTTATTGTTCGTTCACGCAGACGATTTATTCACACAAAATTAGGATGCAGAGTCCGGAACGTGTATTTGAAGAAGCAAGATACCTAAAGAAAAACTTTGGCATAAAAGCAATCCGCTATGATGATGATACTTTTACTGTAGATCATAAGCGTGTTCACAAGATATGCGATTTATTCATCAAGGAGAAATTAAATCTGAAGTGGTTTATTCAAACGCATCCTAAGTTAATAAGTTCCGAGCTTGTTTCGCATTTGCGAAGGGCGGGATGTTACATGGTTCATTTTGGGATGGAGTCAGCCTGTAATGATGTATTGAAAGCAATAAAGAAGGGAGCGACAATCGAAGAAATGGTTTATGGTTTTTATATTGCGCAAAAAGGCGGATTAGAAATTTTAAATAGTTTTATGGTTGGCTTTTTGTGGGATAATAAGGAGACGATTGAAAAAACAATAAGGCTAGCATATAAGCTTAATTCTGAGTTTGTACAGTTTACCGTTCCGATCCCTTTACCGGGCACAGAATATTATGAGATATTGAAGGATAAAAATTATTTTCGTTCTAACAAATGGGAAGATTTTAGCAGTTATCATAGTATTAATATGGACTTTCCTGAACTTAGCTCTGAGTATATTAATTCGAGGACGAGAAATGCCTACAAATGCTATTATATTAGACCAAGTTACCTTTTTATGATGCTGCGAAAGGCGCTTACTTCTCCTTGGAAAATTAAGCGCTTTTATCGTTTGACTAAAGGATGGTTAAAGAAAAAGAAATTGAGGTTGATATAGGATGAAAAAAATATGTCTGGTGAGTGATTCGGGTGGGCATTTAGAGGAATTATTAGAAATATCAGAGGCATTTCAAGAGTACAAAATTATATATCTTACTTATGATGATGTTTTTACCAGAGATTTAGACAATGCATACCGTATAACCTTTGCCAAAAATATCGGGTTATCCGTGATATTTCTTTGTCTGCGTGTTTTTTGGATAATGTTAAAAGAACGTCCGGATTTTATCATTTCTACCGGCTCATATATTGCGATTCCGGCATTTTATTTTGGTAAGTTTATATTAAAAGCAAAGCTCATATTTGTTGAATGTTCGGCACAGGTATTTACCGCTTCCCGAACCGGAAGATGGGTTTATCCGATTGCAGATCTTTTTCTGACTCAATGGGAATCGCTTTTGAAGTGTTATGGCCGAAAGGCAAGATATGTTGGTGGGTTAATATGATTTACGTAACGGTTAGCGGTTGTTCAAAGCATTTCCTTCGTCTTTTAAAAAAAATAGATGAAATTGCCGCTGAGATCGAAGAAGAAGTTATTATGCAGACCGGGACAGATTATGTTCCGAAAAATGCCGGTTTCAAAAAATATTTTTCTAGAAAAGAAACGAATCAACTTATGCAAAAAGCGGCGTTGATTGTCGCACATGCGGGGATAGGAACAATTATTTCGGCGGTGAAGCTTGAAAAGCCAATTGTGATTGTTCCCCGTTTGAAGAAATATGGGGAACATTTTAATGATCA
The DNA here is from genome assembly GCA_043821285.1 of Candidatus Omnitrophota bacterium. Taxonomy (GTDB): domain Bacteria; phylum Omnitrophota; class Gorgyraeia; order B26-G9; family JBDRCZ01; genus JBDRCZ01. Next base: position 46,838 of record JBDRCZ010000032.1, read on the forward strand.
TCAACTTGAAATATGTAAAGCGTTGGAAAACCAGAAAGGAATTAAAGTCGTGTATGATCTCGATTGTCTTAAGGAAGCATTGATGTTTAGAGAAAAAACAAATTGGCCGCCAGAGAAACGGCAAAATCTTATAATAGAAATTAGAAATTTTCTAAACTCATTTTCATAAAAATAAAAATTATCCATGAAAATTTTGATGATTTCACCGCTTAATACAAGAGGTGGAGGGTCGGTTTTATTATGGGAGCTTTGTAAGAAGCTATCTGACAAGGGAAACCAAATTTCATATATTGAGAGAATTATGCCGGGGGATAAACGAAAAAGCTATCCCTCAACTCGGTACTTTTTTACAGTAGACCGTTTTCGGTTTCTTCCAATCAATATATTTATCTCCCTGGTGTTTAACATGGTTAAGGCACTTTATATTAAGGCGGACATTGTTTATGTTGGGAAATTATTGCCTAATTCCTGTATCCCTGCGATAATAAAGAAAGCCTTTGGTTGTAAGATTGTGGTTATGGTGGATGATTTGGACTATGAACTATATAAAGATGGTGTTGTAAAGTCTGTTATGCGATTTTGCTATAAAAGTTTTTCAAAGCGTTTCGACATGCTAATTTTTACGTCTAAAAAATTGATGGATCATGTTTATAAGGATCTTAGTGTCTCTAAAAATCGGCTTTATTTAATACCTCAAGGCGTGGATTTTAATCTTTTTAGAGACACTTGCAAAGATGACCGTCTGAGAGCCAGCTTAGGAATAAGCGAGGAAAAGGTTATTTTATATTTAGCTTCTTTAGGTCTTGGTTCAGATTTTGAGTTAATAGTTTCTGCATTCAAGAAAATCAAGATGAAAAATTCCCAGACCAAGTTATTAGTAATTGGTGGCGGTAATAAACTCAGACATTGCAAAGAACTTATTGAAAAAGAAGGTTTATCTAACAATGTTATTATTATTGGATATGTTGAACATGAAAAGATTGCTCGATATCTTGCTCTTTGCGATTTGGGCATAAACTTGATGGCAGATACAGTCGTAAACAACTTTAGGACCCCAATCAAAGTAAATGAATATTTAGCCGCTGGTCTGCCGGCAGTCGTTAATGATATCGGTGACTATTCCATGGTGCAAGACTACATTATGATAGTTAAGAATGCCGAGAATTTTAGCGAGGCTGCTTTAAAAGCCATGGAAAGTGATTCACCAGAATTGAGAAGCCGAAGGAAGGAATTCATCAGAAATAATCTGGATTGGCTATCCTTAGTGAAGGAACTTAATCAGGTGTTAAAAACAATGTTAATAAAATGAAAGAAGATAGAAGGAGGTTATAATTAATGAAGGTACTTATAACAAATCCTCCCGGAAACGAGTTTAAGCGTGGAGCGGGTAGCCGTTGGCCGCATCGTAATGTTGACAAAACCGCATTTCAGTATGAACCATTTCCCTTTTTTTTGGGTATTACCGCGGCTATTTTGGAGAAGGAAGGATATGATGTTGATTTTAAAGATTGTGTAGCTTCTAAGTTAGACAGGAAAAAATTCTTAGAGCATGTCGGTAACCTTGCCCCGGATTTAGTGATTATGCAAACTTCTGCCCCTAGTTATTATTATGATCTCGAGACAAAAAAGTTTCTGGAAATGCCGGTAGCGGCTGTTGGTGTTCACGCTTCTGCGTTACCGTTACAGCATCTCCAAGACGGATTTGATTTTGCTCTCTGTGGTGAGTATGACATGACGGTATTAGAATTGGCTAAAAGGATAAAACAAGGTACTGGGCCGGATAAGATTAAGGGTGTATCATATATGAAAAATGGTAATTTTTGCTTTCAAGGTTATTCAGATGTGATAAAAGACCTTAGCAAATTACCTTGGCCTGCGAGGCACCTGATGCCAATGGATAAATACAATGAACCCTTTGCCTGTGGCCGTAATGTCTGGATGATGTCAGCAAGAGGCTGTGGTTATCAGTGTATTTATTGTACGATTCCCAGCTTCTGGGGGAGACCCAGTTACAGAACCAGGGACGTAAAAGACGTATGTGATGAAATGGAGCATATTATAAAGACATATCGGCCAAATGAAATATACTTTGATGATGCTTCTCTTACCATTAGCCAAAAACACGCCACAATGCTGAGTGAGGAAATATTAAACCGCAACTTCCATATCTCTTGGCGATGTATGATTGACCCCAATACTCCTCCTTCTCTTCTGGATATGATGTATCAGGCTGGCTGTCGAGGTGTTAAATTAGGTGTGGAGAGCGGTGACGTTGATGTTTTAAAAAAAATAGGCAGATCTTCTAATCTTGGGAATGTCAGAAGGGTTGTTGGCAAATGTAAAGAACTTCAGATGCAAGTTCATGCCACGTTTATGCTTGGACTACCGGGGGAAACACTCGAAAAGGCAAAAAAATCAGTTGATTTTCTTCTTTCGCTCGATGTTGATGCCGCACAACTCTTTATTGCAACACCGTTTCCCGGTACGCGGTTTTATACAATATCTAAAGAAAATAAATGGCTTATTTCTGATGACTGGTCTACCTATGATGGGTTACATCCTATTGTGGAATATCCGGGGTATCGGGCTGAAGAGATTACTAAGGCATTTAAGAGTGCTTCTGTAAGATGGGAGCGCAGAACAGTTTTTAGTAAACCCATGAGAGTGATACATCACCTGCGTAATGTTTATATAAGGAATGGATTTGGTGAATTAATAAGGACGATCTGGTGGGGCATGAAAAGAATTTTATTGGGCTTGTAACAAGGGCTACAGGATTGATTTTTCTCTTCAGGGAAAGATATTTATGAAGGTGACCGTTGCGATATGTGCGAAAAATTCTGAAAGCTATGTAAGAAAATGTCTGGAGAGTATAAAAGCACAAAGCGTCGCTCCAGCTAAAATTTTGCTTATTGATGACCATTCGAATGACAACACGACGGGCATTGCGCAGGAGCTGAAAGTGCCGGTTGTACTCAACGAAGGGCATAAATTATATCAGGCAAGGAATACCGCCTTAAAATATTGCAATACAGATATTCTTGCCTTTATTGATAGTGACTGCATTGCGCATGAACACTGGGTTAAAAATATCATGCGGGTTTTCAAAGAGCAAAATGTCGCGGGCGGAACCGGGGCATACATTTCTGAACAGCCGCACAATTTGTCCAGTTGGATCTATTATATGTGGTTTATTGTAGAGACTGAAAAGACGGGATTTACTCAAGGGATTGTCGCGGGGAATTCATACTTTAAGACCGCGGCCCTTCGCTCAGTAGGTGGGTGGATACCACTACCTCTTACCGCAGCAGAGGATGTCTATATCGCAATCAAATTAGTTCAGAGTGGTTATAAATTATGGTTTGATAAAGAGGTAATTGTAAAACACACCTATGACAGGAACATTACGAGAGTAATGAAAAAAATGATAATGTCAGGAAAGGATATTGTGATAATGATGAAGACGGCTAATTTTTTGACAGACAGCTTATGGTGGTATACATTATGTATCCCGTTGGTTTCTCTCTCTGGGCTGGTATCGTTGATATTACTTATAAAATCAAGGCTTATTGGGATATTGGCGATAACCTTAGTGTTTGGCGGGACGTATCTTTATTTATGGCACAGGTTTGAATCAATGGGTAAAACTTTACCGAGATTTATTGCTAGATGGATTATTATCTGGCCATATAGCATTGGGATATTGTTGGGACTTATAGAGGATAAACATAGGGAGCAATAACATTTCAATATTTTAGCAGGAGATAAGATAGAACGATGATTAAAGTTCAGAGTGTTTCAATGGAGATTACTAATGTTTGCAATTTAAAATGCTCATTCTGTCCTTTGGAGGTGATGCAGAGACCGAAAGGATTTATGGAATTAAGCTTGGCAAAAGAAATAGTAGATCAGGTTGCCGATAATCATATCGCTGAAAGGTTCGGGTTTACGCTTATGGGAGAACCGACACTTCATCCTGATTTTATAGAGATTTGCCGCTATGTTAAATCCAGAAGATTAAAGGCTAGTCTATGCACTAATGGGAGTACCTTGACTAATAAAATAATAGACTCGATGCTCAGCGTGCCTTTTGACAGCATCCATATCAGTTGTCGAGCCGTAGATGAAGAAACATTGCGTATGTATGGGGCTAAACTTACACTAAATGAATACCTTAACGGAATAATTGCTTTAATAAATAGAAAGAGAGAATTATCGGCTCCTACCGAAATTCGCCTCAAATTATTTAAACCCACGCTGATGGATTTTGTGACCAATAGAGCAAAGACAATAAAAAATCATATTGATAATAATATACATAGAGTATTTATTGACAAAATTGCCGCAGGTTTAGATAGCACATTTAACAGAAAATTACGCACTAACTTTTTAACCCCACAGGAAGAACTTAAAATCCGAGATGGTGTCTATTTGTCTCATCAAGCATTTACACTCTGGAATGAGGCTGAAGGAGAAACAATTTATAAAGCTGTAATCGGTGCGTGTGATGGTCTTAAAACTCATTTTGCTGTCTTATGGAATGGAGAGCTGGTTACATGTTGCCTGGATTATGACGGGAAAAATTGTTTAGGTAACCTAAAAGAACATTCGGTGATGGATATACTTAACAGCCGGCAAACGCTCAAAGTCAGAAATTCTTTAAAAAGATGCATACTACCTACACAATATTGTAAGATATGTAGAGGAGGACCTACTTTGTTGACTAGTTTATTCAATCAGTTGGGAAGCATATTGGTATATAAGGTGATGCATAGAGTACAGCTACCTTGAAATGCTTTACTTATAGTAAAGGTTGAGAAAAGGTATAAAAATACAGCAGGTACAGACCATGGAATATTTATTGTATTATACATGATTTATCATCGAGGCAATTTTCGGCGCAAGATTTTTACCGTATTTTTTGTGGTTTTTTGCATAATCTTAACTACTATAGTTTTCAAAGTGAATGAATATCTTAAACTTATCTGGCATTATTTATTTGCCAGAGGAACACAGTAGCTGTGGATAGATATGCAGGAAAACCATAATTATAGAGTAATCTCAGATGGCAAACCTAAAAACAGTATCGGTTGTGGTTGCTGCATATAATGCGGCGGGGACGATAGCAGGGGTAATTGAGTGTTTATTGGGGCAGGATTATCCCAAGGACAAACTGGAAGTTATTATTGTTGATGACGGGTCAACCGATGAAACTGCCAGGCTGGTGAAAGAATATCCGGTGAAGTATATTTATCAGAAAAATAAAGGACCGGCTGCAGCAAGGAATTTAGGTTGGAGGAGTTCAACCGGGGAAATAGTCTGTTTTACAGACGCTGATTGCATGGCGGAAAAGGCATGGGTTAGTAAACTTGTATCTAAATACAATTCAAAGCGGATTGCCGGTGTTGGCGGCTCGTATGATATTATGAACTCTAAAAACCTTCTTGCCTGCTGTCTGCATGAGGAAATATTAGAGCGGCATTTGCATATGCCAGAAGAGGTAAATTATCTGGGTGCGTTTAATGTTTCATACCGCAGAAGTGTTTTAGAAGAAGTCAACGGATTTGATCAGTCTTTTCGTATAGCCAGCGGCGAAGATAATGAACTATCTTACCGGATCAAAAAAAAAGGCTATTCTTTTATTTTTGACAAAAATATAAAAGTCAGCCACTATCACCCGGAAAATCTTTTAAAATATTTAAAGCGGCAGTTTTGGCACGGGTTCTGGCGGATGAAGATTTACGCCAAACATCCGCACATGTCTAAAGGCGATGTCTATGCCGGCAGTTTGGATTTTATCCGGCCGCCGCTTGCCCTAATTGCCCTAATCTTAATTGTCTTTAGTTTTTATCCACCAGCCGGGTATATGTTTTTAATCCTGCAGGGGGTATTGTTGGTTTTACAAATACCACTATCTTTTAAAATTATCCGCCGCACAAAGCAGAAAAAAATTACTGCGTTAATCGCGATAAATTTTTTGCGGGATTATGCCAGGGGATTGGGGATGTTGCTGGGAGTGCTTAGGTTTTTTGTTTTTTTGAAAATGAAATAAACGATATGATTTAATTTAAAATCATGATACAATATGCTTGGGGGATAGATTAATTTGAGCCCTACAGTATTCAAAGAAGGAAAATATAGATTTTATTTTTTCTCCAAAGAGGAACCGAGAGTTCGTATTCATGTTATTTCTCCAGACGGAGAAGCAAAATTTTGGTTAGAACCGTTAATTTCATTAGCAAATTATTCAGGTTTTTCCAAAAAACAATTAAATTTTTTACAAAAAACTGTTGAGAAACATAAAAATGAAATTATTAAAAAATGGAAAGAACACCTTGGCACCAGAAATAACGAGCATTTCTGAACATGGTTTTTGGATTTTATTAAACGAGAAGGAATATTTTCTTCCCTTCGAAAAATATCCCTGGTTTAAAAATGCTAAAATATCCTCGATAATTAATGTAAAATTATTCCACAACCATCATTTATACTGGCCAGAGTTAGATGTTGATTTATCTACAGCAATCTTAAATAGCCCAGAAAAATATCCTTTAACATACAAGTAATAAATTCTATCCTAACAAAATAGCAAACCGCATTTAAAAACCGATCGGCTTTCAAATGCGGTTATTTACGTGTTAAACTTACATTTAGATTATGGTGATGAACGGCCAAAGATCATTGCTCATCTTACAAGTGAGCACGAGATTATCTTTGGTGAGATGAGGTTTTCTGTAATTTTCGTCTGGCTAAAAAAATAATGAGCCTAACGCTGCACCTGTTCCACAAATTGGAGTAGAATGTCAAAAAATAGCAAAACCTTAATCATTATCCCGGCGCTTAATGAAGCCCGGAATATTGAAAGAGTAATTGATAATATTAAAAGGCATGTTTCCTGGGCGGATATTGCCGTGATTAATGACGGCTCGCATGACCAGACCGCACATCTGGCCGAAGCCAAAGGGGCGATTGTTTTAAATCTGCCTTACAATTTAGGTATTGGCGGTGCAGTACAGACCGGATATAAGTTTGCTTGGGAAATGGGCTATGATATTGCGGTACAGGTTGATGCTGACGGACAGCATCCGGCCAGTGAAATCCACCGGCTCATTGGTGCAATTAAAGATGATCAGGTAGATATGGCAATTGGGTCAAGGTATGTGGAAAACAGTGAGCAGGAGAAATCTTTTCCTCGGTTTGTTGGCAAACGCGTGCTCGCGCATGCGTTGTCCATGCTTGCGGGACAAAAGATAACCGACAGCTCTTCCGGGTTTCGTGCCGCTAATCAAAAAGTGATGTCTGTTTTGGCCAGAAGGTATCCCCGCGATTATCCTGAGCCGGAAAGTCTGCTTATGCTTCTGCGCGGTAAATTTAAGGTCAAAGAAATTCCGGTTAAAATGGACCAGCGCCATATGGGAAAGTCATCAATTAGTTTGCGTAAAGGTATCTATTATGTAATTAAGGCCTTGATTGCCGCTTTAATTGATATGTTTGAAGAGAAAATATTGCGTGAGGAGATCGAAAAACCATGACCATGGTGCAGAAGATTTTAATCCTGATACTTTCGGTATTTGTGCTGGCGGCAACGGTGGAACTTATCCGCCGAAGAAAACTCCGCGAGGAATACGCCCTGCTTTGGCTTTTGACGGGTGCGGTGATCTTGGTGTTTGCGATATTCCCCCAGCTTTTATATTTGATATCGCGCTTACTCGGATTGCACCACTTAACCACGATGCTCTTGATATCGTTTCTGTTTCTTTTGTGTATTGTCCTGCATTTCTCCACGGTAATTTCCAAGCTCACGGACCGGGAGACAGAATTAGCCCAGCAATTAGCACTATTAGAACAAAAACTCAAAGAACTTAAAAAACAATCAACCACAGAACCACGGATTTCACAGAATAAAAAGGAAAAGCCTTAACCACGGCGTGCCAAGGAAAGCTCTTTGTAATCTAACTAAGTGAAAGGTCTCAGTAACGGTAAAGGTCTAAAAGCCGTATAGTCTGGAGTGGGCTGACAGGTGTAAACCGAACCAGCTAAGCCACTCGACAAAGTCAGGG
>JBDRCZ010000033.1:0-24703 GCA_043821285.1 Candidatus Omnitrophota bacterium
GTGGAGTTAATCGTCCCTATCGCTATGGAGAAGGAACTGCGGTTTGCGATACGCGAAGGCGGACGTACCGTAGGGGCAGGAGTAATCTCAGAGATTATCGCATAAGAGATTGTTGAAAAGACCAACAATCTCTTATTATTTAAATGAGCAGACGATTTAGGAAGCGTTAATTTTGTAAATTGAAGGACAACGTACTTCTGGGAATTTAATCCGCCAATATGTTAGGCAGATATTAAGATTATTTTTTAACAGAAATTGTATTTTTTTCTTTTGGTCTTACTTTTCTTTTTTAAAGAAAAGTAAGTGAATAAATTAGTGACGAAGTCACTAATTTATAATGAGAGGGAGATATGGCACGACCACAACAGAGAATTAGAATAAAACTACGAGGATATGATTATAGATTATTGGACCAGTCCACAAAAGAAATTGTTGATACAGCGAAAAGAACCGGCGCGGGTGTATCTGGACCAATTCCTTTACCGACAAAGACTGAGGGTTATACCGTGCTGCGTTCCCCGGTAATTGATAAGAAGTCACGTGAGCAGTTCCAGATAAAAACACATAAGCGTATTTTAGACATACTTAGTCCTACGGCAAAAACCATTGATGCACTTAAAAAACTGGATTTGCCGGCTGGGGTGGATGTGGAAATAAAATAATTAGTTTTCATTAAAAGAACATCAAGAAGATAATCACGTTGATTTTTATGAATTGTGAGATTGAAAGCCCTAATAATCAAAATATTTCTGGAATTTTTTAGCAATAATTAATTGGTAAAGGGTATAAAGCGAAGAGTGCTTGAGGTGCGATCATGGTTGAAGGAATGTTAGGTAAAAAATTAGGAATGACTCAGTTGTTTATGGAAGATGGGATGGTTGTCCCGGTGACCGTGATCGAGGCTGGGCCATGTATTGTATTGCAGGTGAAAAAAAAGAAAAAAGATGGCTATGATGCTCTGCAGCTTGCATATGACGTGTGCCGAGACAAGGTTTTAACTAAGCCGCAACAGATGAAATTTAGGAAAAATAATATTACATCCAGAAGACTTCTCCGGGAGGTCCGAATTTCATCAGAAGAAAATATCGGGGTTAGTGATTGTATCGAGGTAGATATATTTAAAGAAGGTGATTTTGTCGATATCAGGGGTAGATCTCGTGGAATGGGTTTTCAGGGTGGCAGGAAACGTTGGGGCTGGTCAGGTGGACCGGATACCCATGGTTCTATGTCACATCGCCGTCCGGGGTCAATTGGTGCAAGCGCTGATCCCAGCCGGGTATTTAGAGGACATCATCTTCCTGGAAGAATGGGAAATGCCAGAATTACGGTGCAGAATTTAAAAATTATGCGTATTATTAAAGAAAAAAATATTTTAATTGTAAGGGGCGCGGTTCCCGGAAGCCGTAATTCGTATTTGTTTATTAGAAAGGCAAAGAAGAAGTAATATGTCGAAATCCGTAAATGTTTATAGTATGCAGGGTGAAGATAAAGGAAAGGTTACTTTGAGCCAGAAAGTTTTTGACGGAACAATTAATCACGCGGTTATTTATCAGGCGAAGGTGATGTATGAGGCAAATCTGCGCCAGGGGTCAGCGGCGACTAAAACAAGAGGTGAGGTCAGCGGCGGCGGCAAAAAGCCTTGGCGGCAGAAAGGAACCGGACGTGCCCGCGTCGGTTCGATTCGCAGTCCGATATGGCGGGGAGGCGGGGTAGTTTTTGGACCGCATCCGAGAGATTATTCATATTCCCTGCCGCGTAAAGTTAAAGATTTGGCATTAAAATCTGCTTTAAATGCTAAGCTGAATGCGAATGAGTTAATTGTCGTTGACAAATTAAGTATTTTAACCGCAAAGACTAAAGAGATAAGTAATTTGTTTAAGGCATTAAGCCTGCCGCTAAATGCCTTAATTTTACTTGAGGATACTGATTCAAATATTAGCATTGCCTCGCGAAATATTTCAAAAGTAAATATAAAAACAGCGAATAATGTTAATGCGTATGATGTATTACTGCGGCAGCGGGTGATTACTACAAAAAATGCGCTGAAAAAAATAGCAGAAAGAATAGGTAAAAAAGATGAAGAGCGTATACCAGATAATAAAAAATCCTCTGCAAACGGAAAAAGGGACACAGCAAAAGCAGCAGAATAAATATTTCTTTGTCGTAGATTTCAAAGCCAATAAGACAGAGATCAGAAAATCAATAGAGGATATCTATAATGTGAAGGTAAAATCTGTAAACACGCAGATTGTTCCGGGTAAACCGAAACGTGTCCGGTATAAGATTGGAAAAACCGCAGAATGGAAAAAGGCAACAGTGACCCTGCGGGAAGGAAAGATTGATCTAACTTAGCGGGAAAATGCTTTGCATTTTCTTTTGGACTACCTTTTTTTAAAAGAAAAGGTAGAAGGCAAATTAGTGCCGAAGGCAATAAATTATGGGAATTAAAAGATATAAACCCACAACACCAACGTTAAGATGGCAGACGGTATCGACGTTTGAGGAAATTACAAAACATAAGCCGGAGAAAGCGCTTACGCAAAGTTTACACAGCAAAGGCGGCCGAAATAATCAAGGGCATATTACTATGCGTTACCGCGGTGGGGGACATAAACGCCGCTATAGAATTATTGATTTTAAACGTAATAAATTAGATATGCCCGCTAAAGTTTTAGCAATAGAATATGACCCTAATCGGAATGCGCGGATCGCGCTTGTTGAGTATGAAGATCGGGAAAAACGTTACATTATCCAGCCCACAGGGCTTAAGGTTGGTGATGTTGTTGTTTCCGGTAAAGAAGTAGAGATTAAAGCAGGAAACGCAATGTGTCTGGCAAATATCCCGGCGGGTACATTTGTGCATAATATTGAATTATTTCCCGGCAAAGGTGCAGCAATTGCCAGAAGCGCCGGAAGCAGTTGTCAGATTATGGCAAAAGAAGGCAGTACTGTTCATATAAAAATGCCTTCGGGTGAAATAAGATTGTTTAGAAGTGATTGCTTTGCAACCGTAGGACAGGTTGGTAATATTGACCATGAAGCACTATCTCTGGGTAAAGCCGGACGTTCACGTTGGCTGGGGATTAGACCGCATGTGCGGGGAGTGGCGATGAATCCGGTAGACCACCCGCATGGCGGCGGAGAAGGTAAAGCCGGACAAGGTAATCCCCATCCAGTTACCCCCTGGGGGAAACCAACAAAAGGATATAAAACCAGGAAACGTCATAAATATTCCGACAGGTATATTTTGAAGAGAAGATAGTAAAAGCAAAAAGGCGTAATCATGAGGAAAATAATGAGATATGTAGGATTCGGTATTGCCGTTATGGTCCTGCTGGCAGTAATTCCGGCTTCGGTTCAGGCCGGGGTTAAAATTGAATCTCCTGCAGACGGGGTAACTGTAGGAGGGGCAATTTCCATAGTTGTCTCTTATACCGGGACAGCATCATACCCGGTATATTACCTTAGCTGTAATCCAGGCGGGGGCACATATATTGACCCGCCGGTTTTATCCGGGTCCAAGAGTTTTAATTTTGATACCACCTATAAAAATAATGGTGAAGCAGTAGTAATCGCGGCATATGCTGCCTGGGCAGGGGACCCTCTTGGTGCATCGGATAATATTACGGTTTACGTATATAACCCGCTGCCGGTCATCGAACTTACTTCTATCAGCGAAGGCGACTACATTTCTCCGGAAACGACAACCCTCCCAATTACTGTCAACTTTCATAATGTCGCACCGAACTACCGCGGTATTTATTACATAACCTATTATACCTCATGGAATGCCTCCGGCTCAAAATATCTCTATGATCTGCCAGCCAGCGGTACGCATACCTGGAATGTTAACATTGCCAGCCTGGCTATAGGAAATCACTGGATTATGGTGCATTGTTATGATGAGCTCTATAAAAGCAGCGAATTTGTTTTCGTAAACTTCATAAGAGACAACCCCCCGTCAGAAGAAGACAAAACCAAACAAACCCCGCAGGAAAAACAGCAAACCGTTGGTGAGCCAATTAATGTTGCTAACGGAAACATGTTTACTTCAGCTACAGATATCGCTATCCCGGCAAAAGGTCTGTTGTTAGAATTAACCCGCAGCTATAACTCACAGGATGATTTTTCCGGCCAATTCGGCGCCGGCTGGCGCACTAATTTTGATATTACCTTAACCGAACAGCCGGACGAGTCAATATTAGAGGTTGATGAAAAAGGCATACATACTATTTACCGCAAGAATCCTGATTCAACATATACAGCCTCAGCAGGCAAGTATTCAGTTATGACAAAAAATCCTGACGCAACCTATACGATACAAAAGAAACACGGCAAAAAACTTTACTTTGATGCTAACGGCTGGCTGACCAGAACAGAAGACAGGAACAACAATTATATAAATGTACTGCGTTCCTCAAGCGGCGATATTTTAGAGGCCAGTGATTTTACCGGCAGAAAAATCTTGTTTTCCCATGATGCAAGCGGTAAAACTATGCAGGTAACTGACCCGGCAAACAGAATCTTTGGATACGAATATGATACTGCGGGAAACTTAGTTAAAGTAATAGACCCATTAAATAATCAAACAACTTACCAATATGATGAAGCGCATAACCTTATTTCACAAATTGATACCAATGGCAACGGCCTTTATTTTGAATACGATGAAGAATACCGCGCCTGGCACTCATGGCAGGACCAAGGCAATAACGAAGTTATTTTAAATTTTGACCCGGTAAATTATACCACAACCACAACCGACTCTTTAGACAATATAACCGTATATGAATATAATGAATACGGCCTGGTTACAAAAATTACTGATGCTGAAAACAATACGCAGGAATTTACCTGGGATACCAGTTTAAACAGAACCTCGGCCACTGACAAAAACGCAAATACCACCACATTTACCTACGATACCAGGGGAAACCTGCTTAGCATAAAAGACCCGCTAAACAACACCACCTGGTTTACCTATGAACCCTTATTCGATTTTGCAGGCTCAATAACCAATGCCTTAGGCAATATAACTGAATACACCTATGATCCAAACGGCAATATGCTCTCAATAGAAGACAGCCTGCATAATTTTACCTGGTATTTGTATGATACCACAGGGCAAATTATCCAGATAAAAGACGCTAATGATAATCCCACGGATTTTGCTTATAATAGCTACGGCAACATCATCCAAATTACCGACAGCCTGAATAATGTTACGCATTTTGAATATGACATACTTGGCAATTTGACCAGGATACTCGACCCGCGCGGCAATCCCACGGATTTTGCTTATGATTTACTAAACCGTTTGATAAAAATAACCCATACTGATAATTCAGAAATAAACTATGAATATGACAAAGTTGGCAATCTAAGATCTTATATTGACCAAGAAAACAATGTAACAACTTATGCCTATGATATGGCAAACCGGCTAAGCGTAATAACTGATGCCTTAAGTAACAAAACCAGCTGTACTTACGATACCGAAGGCAACCGCTTGAGCATTGTCGATGCCAACACAAACACCACGGAGTACCAATATAACAGCCTTAACCGGTTAATTAAAACCATAATGCCGCGATTGGAAGAAACAGTGTTTAATTACGACGCAAACGGAAACATCATTGCTAAGACAGATGCCAATAATAACACCATTAACTATACCTATGATAAAAATAACCGCCTGATTAAAATTACTTATCCCGACACATCAGAAGTTATTTTTAACTATGACGCCTTAGGCCGGCGCACGACAATGGCTGATACCAGCGGAGTAACTGCTTATGGTTATGACGCGGTAAACCGGCTTATCGAAGTAAATGGCCCTGGGGCAAATGATACGATAACATATAACTATGATAAGGCAGGAAACCGCACACAACTGCTCACTCCTTTTAGCAATACCAGCTATAACTATGATGAATTAAACCGCTTAATCAAAATAACCAATGCCGGGGAAGTAATTGCCGCTTACAATTATGATGAGGCAAGCAATCTAACCCAGATAATATATCCGAATAATACCCAGGCCAGCTATGTTTTTGATAATCTAAACCGGATAATTTCATTAACAAACAAAAATAGCAGTGCGGTTATCTCATCTTATGATTATGAACATAATAAGCAAGGCATGCGCACCAAAATGACCCTTAGTAACAATACATATTTAGACTATAACTATGATGCCTTAAGCAGATTAACCTCCGCAGCGTCTAAAAGCCCTTTAGATAACCAGCTTAAATTTGCCTGGGCCTATGAATATGATAAATTAGGCAACCGTTTAACCTATATCGAGACAGAGGGTAATAATTTATTTGACGATTTCAACCGCAGCAACAACTTAGACGCCGGCACAAACTGGGAAGAAACTGCCGGAGACTGGCAAATAGATAATAACCGCTTGTTTATGCCCAATGCCGAGACTGATGCGATTATCATATATTCCAGCCAACAGATTGCCAACCCGGTTATTGAAACAACGACCTATTTAGAAACCGTAGGCAATAAAAAAGGCTCCTACATCATCTTTTCCTATCAAAACGCCAATGATTTTTACTATGCCGGCATAGAGGGTATATCTGATTTATGGGTGATTGGCCATTACCAGAACGGGGCATACAATGATTTAGTGACCCTAAACGAGCCCATTGAAAAACTCATTGATTATAAGCTTAAGGTATCTGTACAAAATAACACAGTTACATTAGAGAGTCTGGAAGATAATATCTGGACGGAAAAGGTCGCATATTGCTTTAATACTTTGCCGCCGGGAAAAGTGGGCTTAAGCGTAGAAAAGAGCCGTACACGGTTTGATGATTTTAAAGTATCGTGGCAAATTAGTCAAACCACAAGCTATCTCTACAATAAAAACAACCAGCTCATTGAAAGCGCCAGCAGCGATGAAACGACCAGCTATGTCTATGACGAAAACGGTAACTTAACAACCAATCCCGTGACGCCTGCGGCGAACGGGGCAAGCGGTACCTGGACATATACCTATGATTACGAAAACAGGCTGATTGGTGCTGATAATGGAACAGACACGACTGCAATTTACACCTACGATGGTTTTGGCAGGAGAATTAAAAAGGAAGTAGCAGTAAACAGTACACTGTCAACTGTAAACTATGTATATGACGGCAATCAGGTAATTGCGGAATATGACGGAACCGGCACTTTATTACGCAGCTACATTTATGGGATGGGAATAGATAAGCCGATTTTATTAGAAGACAGAACACAGGGGACAGAAGACAGATATTATTATCACTTTGACGGTTTAGGCTCAGTAACAGAACTTACAGACTCAAGTGGTAACATTATAGAAAAATACGAATACGATGCTTTTGGGAATACAATAGTAAAAGACGCGTTAGAAAATGTATTGAGCGAGTCGGCAATTGGTAATCCTTATGGATTTACCGGCAGAAGGATGGATAATGAAACCGGCCTGTATTACTACCGGGCAAGGATGTATTCACCGGAGCTTGGCAGGTTCTTGCAGGTGGATCCGGTTGGGTATTTACCAGGATTAAATTTATACACTTACGTTGACAACAACCCGGTGAATTATGTGGATCCCTGGGGGTGGTGTGGGGAGAAGATAAATGCGAATGTTTTCAGAATAAGAGTACTTGCTGGGGGAGGTCTAGGATTTTTCTTGGGTGGTGAATTTATCACTATGGAGATAGAACACGTAACAACAGGTAAAAAACAGTTTTATTCTTATCTTGGAGTAGGTGGTTCTTTTTCTCCTATAGTTGTTTCTTCTTCTGGTCCAACTCCTTGGACAGAGTTTATTACCAGTAATACAGGGTTGACAGAACAGTCATTTCATGGATATGTTGTTATAAAAGCAGCCTCAATTAAAGTAGGTGGAGGAATAGGAATTGCAGTAATTAATTGGGTAACTGGTCCTGCTGCTGGAGAAGAAGTCTCAACTTTGTTAGGCTTCGAAACTGGAGTTGCTTTAGAAGCTTCAGCATTACATGGCGGTATGTGGCGAAGGTAAAAAAATGAAAATTAAATTTTGGAAAGGGCCAAGTCATTCCCATCGAGTTGCTATGGTTGGTTTTATAAGTGCGGGGTTGTTAGGAGTAATTTTAGGTATATATTTCAAGGATAAGAATACTATATTATCATCTTTTGGAATAATTATTATAGGTGTTATTTTTGGGGGTATACAGTCTATTGCCTGGAAACAATGGGAAGAACAGCATAAAAAGAAAAAATAAAAAGGCTCGAAATCAGAGGAATTAGCCTGTCGAAATGCGAAAGTAGCAACAACCCGTTCTTTGAAAACTAAAAGTAAATTTTGAAAATAATCCAGGCTGGTAAAAAAAGGTATGGATTGCCGGCAAAGACGCTATCAGGCGGAAAACCGCGCTGTGACCTAATTGAAAGCAATCAAGTAATTGCGGAATATAACGGAAATGGCACTTTATTACGCAGCTATATTTACGGCATGGGAATAGACGAGCCGATATGTTTAACTTACCCCATACCACTTACGACTTACTACTATCATTACGACGGTTTAGGATCAGTGACAGAAATAACCGATGCAACCGGTAATGTGGTGGAAAAATACGAATACGATGCTTTTGGGAATACAATAATACGAGACGCGAGTGGAAAGATACTATATGTAAGCGCTATAGGCAATCCATATAGATTTACCGGCAGAAGAATAGACAGCGAAACAGGCCTGTATTACTACCGGGCGAGGATGTATTCACCGGAGCTTGGCAGGTTCCTGCAGGTGGATCCGATTGGGTATTTTGACAGTATGAATCTATATGAGTATGTGGGGAATAATCCGGTTAACTTAGTTGATCCGTTGGGGTTGTGCGCTCAGAAAGAGAAAAAAGATCCGTGGTGGAAGTTAGATTTAAATGGTGCCAGAGATATAGCTGATGAAATCCTTCCTTTGTATCCAGGACATAATAATTCAGGAGATGCGTTTAGGCATGCTGAGTGGAATAGAAGAATGGTTGATGAAATCAATCCATTTACGGCATGGACCGCTGGATGGGGTCATGAGCTTGAAAATGCTATAGACGGACAGCCATGGAGTGAGTTTTGGATGGATTTACATAATAATCGTGAAGGACGCAAAGCAGGAAAGGAAGGGCGTCCAATAAATCCTAATAACTTAAGGACAGATCCTTCAGATAATAAAGGGGTTTATTGATGAAAAAAATATTTATGATTTTAATTTGTTTATTAGTCGGATGCAATGCGGCGCCTAATATTGGCAATGTAATAATTTCAAATAAATCTAATTTGTTAATAGCTAAGGGTTTTCTGGAAGTTTGTAAACAGAAGTTAGATTTTAATAATTTAAAACAAGGTGAGTCAAAAAATCTTTCGTTTAATGTAGGTGCTGACTCTGATTATAAAATCGTAGTAAATTTTCAAAATGGTAGAAGCATAAAAAATTCTTTCGGTTATGTAACTAGTGGTGTAGTTGTTAATGACGAAATAATAGTTTCATCTGATAAAATAGATTATAAAGTCAATCAAAAAGTAAAACGTTAATTACCCGCAAGTGGGCCGGCGTCCTTCGGACAACCGATTTCTTTTCTAAATACATTGCCCATATAGGGGTGTTAAGATATAATTATTACTGATAAACCCCGTTAGGGAATTGTTCTCTAACGGGGTAATTAAAGCTCTTTTACAAGGTGGGGATTGGGGGAAAAAACAAAAAACAAGGGGTCAGACCTCGAAATGCGAAAGCAGCAACAGGGAAAAATAAGGGGTCAGATCTCGAAATGCGAAAGTAGGAAGTAGCAACAACCCGTTCTTTGAAAACCAAAAAGTAAAATTTGAAAATAATCCAGGGTAGTAAAAAGGTATGGATTGCCGGCAAAGACGCTATCAGGCGAAAACCGCGCTGTGACCTAATTGAAAGCAATCAAGTAATTGCGGAGTATGATGGAAGTGGCACTTTATTACGCAGCTATATTTACGGCATGGGAATAGACGAGCCGATATGTTTAACTTACCCCATACCACTTACGACTACTACTATCATTACGACGGTTTAGGCTCAGTAACAGAACTCACAGACTCAAGTGGTAACATTATAGAAAAATACGAATACGATGCTTTTGGGAATACAATAATACGAGATACGAGCGGCGAGATACTAGATACAAGCAGTATCGGTAATCCCTATAGATTTACCGGCAGACGTCTTGACGCAGAGACTGGCCTGTATTACTACCGTGCAAGGATGTATTCTCCAGTACTTGGTAGGTTTTTGCAGGTTGATCCGGTGGGGTATTATGATAGCATGAATTTGTATTCTTACGTTAACAACAACCCGATAAATTATGTAGATCCCTGGGGGTGGTGCGGGGAGAAAGATAGAAAAATAGAAGATATTTTAGAAGTTTATAAATGGCTTGTACAACATCATCCTGAGATAGCAACAAATATTTCTCCTGCCTTTTTTCTATTTAATTTGCCAGAAGATATAGCTGGTTTAGCATTACCTTTTGATATTGTTATTATTGATATTGATTATGGTAGTAATGATTGGCTTATTAACATTGTTAGTCATGAATTAATGCATGTTGAAAAAGGATTTTGGGGGAATTTGTTTGAAGATATTTTAACAAGTGGAAAATCGCATGAGGAGATATATGAAAAAGCAGAAAAAATAAGGAGAGAGTATATTGAATGGATAGGACAATAAAAGAAGAATATATGAGATTAGAAGTTTTATTAAACATATTATTATCTGGTTTATCAATTTATATAAAAATTCTTTACGGGTCAATGCATGCAGGTTTTATTAATTTAATGAAAAACATGCAATTAAATGGATTATTATCTAGGTTAATAGAGGTGAATAGTAGAATTAATTTTTTATCAATTTTTCTTGGACTAATATCTCTAAGCGTAGCATTTTTGATTTTAACCAAAAAACTATGCAATCGTTATGTTGCATTAAGTAATTTTATTATGGCAATTATTAGTTTTTTATTTTGCCTTGTTGCTTTTTAACAAAAACAGAAGAGATTCTAGTTGGGAACCGGATTGGCTGGTGGTGCTCAAACCAGTCATGGTTTTATGTTTAAGAGATAGATATTTAAGGAAACGTTATGAAATTTTGGCAAGGGCCAAGCCATTCCCATCGAATTGCTATGGTTGGTTTTATAAGTGCAGGATTATAAGGATAATTTTATTATGAAAATTTTGATATTTAATAATTCGAAACTAACGTATATTTTACTAATATTTCTATTTATTTTTGCAGTCTCTGTTACACAAAAATCATTAAAAGACCTGTCCCGCCCGACGTCGATTAACAATGATGATAACCCATTTCTGTTTTTAGTAATAAGCATATCGAAGGAAGGTGCCCCATTATTATTGGGATTGTCTGAGTACAGTAGTTGAATACAAGAAGAGATAACTTTAAATAAGAAAAAAGAAGAGATTGAAAAAGAAATAAACGTACTCTTACCAGTAGTGAAAATTTTATGGAAGGAAGATTTCTCAAAATATACATATTACATTAAAAATACTGATTTAACAAGTATTACAAAAAATATAAATGAAAAATTTGAAGAAAGTCTAAAATATATTGAAGCAACTATTTTAGAAGATGATAAGATTAACAACAAGCAGAAGATTTTTATAAAAGAAGTAAATGATGATTTCGAATATTATTATATATATGAGATAAGGGATAATAAAATAACTCCATTGAAATACGGAGATTTAACAAAACGTGATGGCGCAGAAGCAATTGGGCAAGGAATCCGAGTGTTTATAAAATGGTGTGTTTTAATTATGTTGCTTAATCCAGGGATGTTGAAGAAGTTATGGAATAATTTCAGGAAAGCCATCTAAAAAAAATCAGAGTGGACAAATAAAAAGATATTCAAACCACGGATTAAGATAGATGAAAAAATATTCATGATGATTAGTGCAATTAGTGGTTAAAAAGTTTTTGGGGAGCATAATCAGATATTAGTTCTTTGACATTAAAATTAGTTATGTTACACAACGACGGTGATGGCAGGGTAGCGCGAGAAATATATGAACAAAAGGACGCGCTAACGGCAGAAACATATAGATTTATACTTTTATCAACGTCCTTTTCACCCCAATAATACGAGATACGAGCGGCGAGATACTAGATACAAGCAGTATCGGCAATCCCTATGGGTTTACCGGCAGACGTCTTGACGCAGAGACCGGATTATACTACTACAGAGCCAGAATGTATTCCCCCGAGTTGGGGAGGTTCTTGCAGGTGGATCCGATTGGCTATGCTGATAATATTAATTTATATACATATTGTTATAACAATCCAATTAATTACATTGATCCTTTAGGGCTATGTAGTGAGAATAAAGAATTTGAATTAGTTATAGGTCATGGAGGAGAAATTGGCTATGTAATAGTAGGTGGAGGAGTGTTAAGCGTAACAATAACAGACGTGCAGACAGGTGAGAGTACTATGTATACTGTAGTATTACTTGGAGTAGGCGTTGGACTTCCACAAGTAAATGTTACTAGCAAACCAATAAGATTTTCTGTAAACGATTCTACTATGACATCTGCCGATTTCGAAGGTTATGGATATATTGGAGGTGGTTCAGTAGTTGTAGGCGGAGGTTTTACAGTAGGAGGTGGTATGAAAATTCCACATGGCCCTTTTATTCCTTCTAAGAATTTAGACTTAAATTATGGTGGTCTGCGTGTAAGCGTTTCGCATTCACTAACACATTTTCGTAAAGCATCCGGAAGAAAATAATTTAAGGAGATAAAGTAGTGGAAAAGTATCTTTTAAAATTGTTCAGTATGTTAATAATTATTTTTGGTGTATTCTTAATCAGCAGACCAAATATTATGCTAGAAAAATTAAAATCTTTTTATAGTAAATACCCAATAGTCCGCTATGCAGGAGAGAATCAACTGTCAGGTAGGCCTCAGTTTATTATAGCTGCTGGAATTATTGTTATTCTTATTGGATTAATATGTCTATTTACAAGCTAACAAAAAACAGAATGGTCAGCTAGCTTTTTATTAATCAAAAAAAACAGAGGGGTCAGACCTCGCTTGTCCTATAATGTAGGGAATTGCGAAAGTATAAAGTAGTAACAAACTGTTCTTTAAAAACTAAAATCATGATGTAAAAAGGTATGGTCTTGATAAGCGTATGGATTGCGGACAAAAATGCTAGTAGTCGGAAAAACGCGCTGCGACCCAATTGTATGGCAATAAAGTCATTACGGAATATGACGGAAATGGCACTTTATTACGCAGCTACATTTAACGGGTCGAGGATTTTTATGAAGAGAAGATTAGAATGCTGTAGAATTATTTAAAGCTAAACCTTCTTAGGAAATACTAAATGGATAAGGTAGTTAATATAGTTTGAAAATCGGCAAGTTATCAATAAAAGACTTTACAATAATAGAAATAAATGGTATAATATCTTTTTCGCGTTCAGGTTTTGCAATAAAAAAAGACGATGGGGCTTAGATTAAAAGATTTTTTGAAAAAGCTTAAATTTTAGCATAGTACTAATTTAAGGAGATTGATATGGGACGTTCGGTTAAAAAAGGTCCATATGTTTGCGAAAAATTAGTTAAAAAAGTTGAAAAAATGAGAAAGGGTGAACGCCGGCCAATAAAAACATGGTCGCGCCGTTCAGTAATATTACCAGAGTTTGTGGGCTATACTTTTTCGGTACATAACGGTAAAATTTTTATTACGGTTTTTATAACCGAAAATATGGTCGGACATAAATTGGGAGAATTTGCGCCAACGAGAACTTTTAGAAAACACAGCGGCGTAAAGGCAAAGGCTGCTGCGCAATTAAAGTAATTTGCAGTGCTTATGCACTGTAAATTACCCTTTCGTCCGCCGCGGCGGAGGAAACAGGGGAAGGCATTTAAGGGAAAAAATATGGTATCACGGGCGGTTGCAAAATTTGTCAGAATATCACCACGCAAGACAAGACTTGTGTTGGATCTTGTTCGGAATAAAGATATAAATTCTGCATTATCTACGTTGATGTCACTTCGGCAGCGAGCGGCCGGTGTGGTGACAAAGGTTTTAAAATCGGCAATCGCCAATGCCGAGGTTAAAGGGATAAAAGAAGGACTTTTTATTTCCAAAATTACCGCTGATGGTGGACCAATGTGGAAACGATTTCGTGCTGCTCCGATGGGCCGGGCAACAAGGATTAGAAAAAGAACGACACATATAACAATAGAACTGGATAGTTTGATGAAAAATCTGCAGCCAGCTGTAAAGTCGAAAATAAAGAAGAAAGAACGAGTAATTAAACGACAAGGGTCAAAATCCCGGCCGGCTAAGGCAGGCAAATAAATCATTTAACAAAGAAATGACGAATGAAATAAAATTTGTAATTTGAAGGAAGGTGTCGCGTGGGGCAGAAAGTACATCCGTATAGTTTTAGATTGGGTTATATTAAGACCTGGAGCTCTCGCTGGTTTGCGAGAAAAGGTGATTTTGCTAATTTTTTACTCGAAGATAAAAAGGTCAGAGATTTTATAAAAAAACAATTAGCGCAAGCCAGTGTTGCTAAAATAGAAATTGAACGTGCGGCCGGCAGGTTACGTGTAATTATCCATACCGCGCGTCCAGGAGTGATTATTGGCAGACGCGGTGCGGATATTGACCGCCTGCGGGAAGATATACAGAGAATGACCAATAAGGAAATATATATTGACATTAAAGAAGTGGGAAATCCTTCAATCAATGCACAGTTGATTGCCGATAATATTGCTTTTCAACTGGAGAAAAGAGTTGCTTTCAGAAGAGCAATGAAAAAGGCGGTAACTACGGCAATGTCTTCAGGTGCCGGCGGTATAAAGGTTAGCTGTGCGGGGAGATTAGGCGGAGCGGAAATTGCGCGTACCGAAGGTTATAAGCAAGGGAAAATCCCATTGCATACCCTGCGGGCAGATATTGAATATGGATTTGCGGAGGCATTTACCACTTACGGCACGATTGGAATAAAAGTGTGGGTGTATTACGGTGAAGTATTGCCGGAGAAAGATAAAACAGCTTTGAATGTGCCGTCTGAGGAAAAAAAGTAAAATAGGTATTTATTATGGCATTGATACCCAAGAGAGTTAAATATAGAAAGGCGCAAAAAGGACGCAGACGGGGAAAGGCGTTAAAAGGCGCACATGTAACTTTTGGTGAATACGGGTTGCAGGCGTTAGAGAATGTCTGGATAACCAATACACAGATTGAAGCCGCCCGGGTTGCCTTGACGCGCCATGTAAAAAGAGGGGGAAAGGTCTGGGTTAGAATTTTCCCGGATAAACCGATAACGAAAAAACCTGCGGAAACACGTATGGGTAAAGGTAAAGGCGCGCTGGATCATTGGGTGGCCGTGGTCAAACGCGGCCGGATTTTATTTGAGATTGAAGGGATTCCAGAAGATATGGCAAAAGATGCCATGCGGCTGGCAGCGCATAAGCTTCCGTTGCATACAAAATTTGTAGGCCGGTTTCATTTTTAGTTATTTTTACTTCGTAAAAATAAGTGGTTATCCGCTGCGCGGATAACAAAAAACAGCAGAAAAGAAAGATGTTAAAGGCAAAAGATTTGCGGGAGTTATCAGAAAAAGAATTAGAAACAAAGCTCCATAGCTTAGAGCAGGAGCTTTATAATCTAAGATTTCAAAGGTCAACCAGCCGTCTGGATAAACCGCATTTAATTAAAACCGCGCGTAAGGATATTGCCCGGGTTAAAACGGTGATTAACCTTATAAAAAAAGAGAAAGACAAAGCCACGGAGTAACACCGATTGAACTTGAATGGATTATTAAAAATCCGTGTTTCATTCGTGGTTAAGAAAATAATGAGGGAATAATGGCAAAGTATCAGGGTAATAAAAAAATAAGAATAGGGATGGTTACAAGTAATAAGATGCAAAAGACAATTGTTGTTCAAGTTGAACGCAAAATTCGGCATAGTTTTTATGGTAAGGTTATAAAAAAATTTGAGAAGTTTAAAGTTCATGACGAGAAAAACAGGGCACAGACTGGTGATCGGGTAAAAATAATCGAAACGCGGCCAATATCTAAAGATAAGCGCTGGCGTTTGATGGAAGTTCTTAGATAAATTATAAATTATTGCCAAAGGCAATAATTTATGCACTACCTTTTCTTTATAAAAGAAAAGGTAGACCAAAAGAAAAAAAGTGAATTCCTATAGGTATATATAATTCATTGTTGCGGGAAAGGATGAAAACCGCAGGTTTTTAAATGGATAAAAAAATACGAAGAATCTTTTTATGGGGAAATTCTGATGATCCAGATGCGAACAATTTTAGAAGTAGCAGATAATACCGGGGCAAGAAAAGTAAGCTGTATTGGGGTTATTGACCGCTCCGGTAAACGTTATGCTGATATTGGGGATGTCATTAGCTGTAATGTTAAGGAATCAACCCCGGATGCAACAGTTAAAAAAGGCGAGGTTGTTAAAGCAGTTGTTGTCAGAATAAAAAAATCAATACATAGGCCGGATGGTTCATATTTGCGGTTTGATAAAAATGCGGTGGTTATAATTGATAACCAATTAAATCCTAGGGGTACAAGAATATTTGGACCGGTGGCGCGGGAATTGCGCGAAAAAAAATTTACCAAGATTATTTCTTTAGCGCCGGAAGTGATATAGAAATCCCAGTAACGCGTGATGGGTATTGCGTATTGAGCATAAAAAACAAAAAATGACAAATGGAAGAAATCTTTTGCAACGCAATTATTTTTTGAGATTAGAATATTAAAGAATTTATTTGAAATTTGGATTTTAGTATTTAATTTGTAATCATCGCCGGTAAACATTGTTGTTTGATTTTTACGGCCTTTGCTGGTAGAAAGAGAGTATAGGAATGAGGCATATTCGTCGAGATGATACAGTAGCTGTAATAACCGGAAAAGATAAAGGTAAGACGGGAAAGGTAATCAGGTTTGATACCGAGAAAAACCGTGTACTTATACAGGGGGTTAATTTTGTGACGCGGCACGTGCGGCGCAGAAAAGAAAATGAACCCTGGGGCCGGTTAAAGAAAGAATCTTTTGTCCATGTATCTAACGTAAAACTTGTTTGCGCTAAATGTAATAAACCAACAAAAACACAGATTCAGACCAATCGTGACTTGGTCAAGGTCAGAGTTTGTAAAGGCTGTAAAGAGGAAATATAAAATGACCCCGCGACTTTTAGAGTTATATCGCGAAAAGATTGTCCCGCAGATGATGGAAAAATTTGGCTATAAAAATAAGCTGCAGGTACCGCGCCTTAGAAAAATTGTAATTAATATGGGGGTTGGACAGGGAACGCAGGATATTAAAATCTTGGAAGCGGCAATGAAAGATTTAGAGATAATTACCGGTCAAAAACCAGTAATTACCCGGGCAAAAAAGGCGATTGCTAATTTTAAAATAAGAAAGGGAAACCCGGTGGGCGGTAAGGTTACCCTAAGAAAAAATATAATGTATGAGTTTTTGGACCGGTTAATAAATATTGCTCTGCCGAGAATTCGTGATTTTCGCGGGGTTTCCAACCGGGCATTTGATGATTATGGCAGTTATGCCTTAGGTATTAGCGAACAGGTGATTTTTCCGGAAATTGAGTATGACAAGATTGCAAAAATCCAGGGGATGGATATAATCATTAATCTTACCGCTTGTAAAAAAGAAGTCGCGAAAGAACTTTTGCGGCTTTTTGGAATGCCGTTTAAGGAATGAGAATATGGCTAAAAAATCAATGATTGCAAAATGTAACAGAGAACAGAAATTTAAAGTTAGAGCATATAATCGTTGTAAATTATGCGGGCGTTCGCGTGGATATCTAGGTCGGTTTGCAATTTGCCGCCTCTGTTTTCGGGAGTTAGCCTCAAAAGGTGAAATTCCCGGAGTGACAAAGGCAAGTTGGTAAATTCGTGCCTGTGGCACAAATTTAGCTACTACCTTTTCTTTGGGAAAGAAAAGGTAGACTAAAAGAAGAAGTAAATCCCGATATTTTAAAACTGGTTTGTTCTTTGCGGTCTTACCGCAGGGTGACATGCGTAAGGGGAAAATTTAAAAACCGTAGGTTTTCAAATGGATAAAAAAATTCAGGTGATCTAAAGCATCATAGAGCCGGCGCAATACCCGGTGGCCAGGCCTTATCGGGATAGTTGGCTGTAAAGAATTTTTTTATTGAGGAGATTATATATGGCAGTTACTGATCCGATTGCGGATATGCTGACAGTTATCCGTAATGCAAATAAGGCACGAATTGAAAAAATAGACGTACCATCTTCTAAAATAAAAAAAGAGATTTTAAGGATTTTGAAAACAAGAAGATATATTGTTGATTATAAACATATCGAGGATAATAAACAGGGGATCTTACGGGTTTATTTGAAATTTTTAGGCCGTGAACGTAAACCGGTTATTAACAAAATAAGAAGAATTTCTAAGTCAAGTAGGAGAATTTATGTAAATAAAGATGAGATCCCACGGGTACTCCGGGGAATTGGGATGGCAATTCTTTCGACAAATAAAGGGATAATGACCGATGAAGAGGCGCGTGTGTCTAAAATAGGCGGCGAAGTCCTCTGTTATATCTGGTGAGGTAATATATGTCGCGTATTGGAAAAAAACCAATTCAAATACCGCAGAATATAAAAATAAATATTGATAAAAATAACATTTTGGTTGAAGGACCAAAAGGGAAACTCAACTGGTCACTGCCGCTGCGCTTAACCGTCGAATTGAAAGAGCGTACTTTAATAATTTCTCGTAAGACGGACAGTAAAATAGATAAGACATTTCAGGGTACGGCACGCAGCATTATTAATAATATGGTACAGGGAGTTAATGCGGGATATTCTAAGGAACTTGAAATTATTGGGGTGGGATACCGTGCCCAGGTGAATGGTAAAAAATTAGTTCTACAAATCGGATTTTCACATCCGGTAGAGTATGAGATCCCCGCCGGGATTAATGTTGAGACACCAAAACCTACGAGTATTTTAGTAAAAGGAATTGATAAGGCACGCGTGGGACAGACCGCCGCAGAAATCAGGGCATTTTATAAGCCAGAACCATATAAAGGCAAGGGGATCCGCTATGTCGGCGAGCATGTTAGAAGAAAGGCCGGTAAAGCCGCAGCATAGATAGTGTTTCATCCGTGTAAATCCGTGGCTAAAAAGATAATTAAGGGTAATAATTTATGAATAAACGTGAAGTAAAAAGATTAAAGAGACATAAACGAATTCGGAAAAAGATTATTGGGACAAAAGAAAAACCCCGGCTCTGTGTGCATAAGAGTCATAAAAACATTTATGTGCAGTTGGTTGATGACTTGACCGGGAGTACGCTTTTAAGCATGTCAACACGTAATAAAGAATTGAGCACACAAGTTAAGACTAGGGCAAATAAATCCGTGGCGGAAATTCTAGGCCGGGTTGTTGCAACCGCAGCAAAAGAAAAGAATATTGAAAGGGTAGTATTTGACCGGGCCGGATATCAGTATCATGGTAGAATTAAAGCGCTGGCAGATTCTGCGAGAAAAGCCGGGTTAAAATTTTGACACAGATTCACTGCTACTGCTTCGTTACAATACTGACGGACGAAACAGCAGGGGGCTTTAAGGGATAAGCTTAATATTTGTATAGTAAGAATGGCAAAGTAGTTATATATAATTTGTCCCTTGCAAAAACTTGGGGAAATTCTCTTCGACAATTTCCCCTTAAGCTGAGGGATCAATTCGCCCGCCAAAAAGCATGGCGGGCTCATTGAGGAGCAGACTAAATTGGAACAACAAAAAAATATTGAACAAGCAACAATAATGGAAAAGGTGGTTACAATAAACCGTGTCACTAAGGTTCATAAGGGAGGCAAGCGGCTTGCCTTTACCGCTTTGATTATTGTTGGCGATGGCAATGGTAGTGTTGGCTGTGGTCTCGGTAAAGCTAATGAAGTGGCCGATGCAATACGTAAGGGAGTTAATAATGCCAAAAAGGCAATGTTTAAAGTTACGATGAAAGGAACAACCGTCCCCCATGAGGTTATTGGCAAATTTAGTGCTGCCCGCGTACTGCTTAAACCGGCTTCACCAGGCACCGGGGTTATTGCCGGCGGAGCAGTAAGGGCAATATGCGAGCTTGCCGGAATCAAAGATATTTTAACGAAATCATTAAAATCAGACAATATGATAAACACTTCGAAAGCAACAATTGATGGGTTAAAACAACTCTTTGACCGGGAATCCGTAAAGAAGATGTTGGAGGCATAACGGGTTATGAAATTGAATGAGATTAGACAGCCGCCAGGCGCAAGAAAGAAAAGAAAAAGAGTTGGCCGCGGCTCAGGATCTGGTCACGGAAAAACTTCTTGCCGCGGACACAAAGGACAGGCCGCGCGCAGCGGTTCAAAGACGCGGTTGGGATTTGAAGGCGGACAAATGCCTTTAATTAGAAGAATACCAAAACGCGGCTTTACGAACAAGTTTAAAAAAGAAATCCAGATTGTAAATATTGAGAGTTTGAATGTTTTTGAAAACGACAGCCGGGTGACATTCGCGGATTTAGTTGAGAAAAATTTGATAAAGAAAAAAAGTATTCCGGTTAAAATATTAGGTAATGGCCGGTTAGAAAAAAAATTGATTATTTGCGCCAACAAGTTTAGCAAACAAGCCGCGGCAAAGATTGAAGAATGCGGCGGAAAGGTAGAATTGATTAATGCTTAAGGCCCTGGCAAATTCTTTAAAAATACCAGATTTAAGACAAAAAATCTTGTTCACTCTGGCATTAATTGCGGTGTATAGACTGGGTTGCTATATTCCCACCCCCGGAATTGACGGCGATACGCTTGCCAGGTTTTTTGCAAATGTAACATCGCGGACCGGAGGGACCCTTTTTGACGTAATGGATTTATTTTCCGGGCGGGCATTGTCGCAGATGACTGTTTTTGCCTTGGGGATAATGCCGTATATTTCTGCTTCGATTATTATGCAGCTTTTGACCATAGTTATCCCGGCGCTAGAAAAACTTGCCCGCGAAGGCGGAGAAGAAGGCAGAAAAAAGATTACGCAGTATACCCGTTATGGCACGGTAATGCTTGCTATTTTTCAGTCATTTATTATAAGTGTCTATCTTGAAAATCCTGCACATTTTCAAGGTCTGCAGATTGTCGAGTTTCCCGGGTGGGGGTTCCGGCTGCTGACAATACTAACGTTAACTAGCGGCACGGCGTTTATCATGTGGCTGGGAGAGCAGATTACCGAGCGGGGTATTGGTAATGGGATGTCCATAATTATCACAATTAGTATAATATCCCGGCTGCCTACCGCGGTTCGGTTTGTAATTAATTTACTATCCCCGTTTTCTAATGAGCGAAGAATGCTTGCCCCTTATACCCCAATACTGATGATTATCTTTTTGGTGGCGGTGATTATTGCGGTTGTGGCGATTACCCAGGGACAGCGTAAGATTCCGGTGCAATATGCAAAAAGGATTGTTGGCCGTAAGGTCTATGGCGGCGGGAGTACCTATATCCCTTTACGGGTTAATCATCCCGGAGTTATCCCGATAATTTTTGCCCAATCTTTGATAATGTTTCCAGCAACGATTAGTCAGTTTATTCCAAAACTTGAGGGGGTAACCCAGTTTTTGGTGCGCGGGGGATATCTCTATACAATTATATATTCATTATTAATAATATTTTTTGCATATTTTTATACCGCAGTTACTTTTAATACCCGTGATGTTGCCGATAACATGAAAAAATATGGCGGGTTTATCCCGGGTATTCGTGCGGGTAAACCGACAGCAGAATACCTGGATTTTGTCTTGACCAGGATTACTTTACCGGGAGCGGTATTTTTGGCAATTATTGCCGTATTGCCTGATTTCGCAATGGCGGCATTAAAAGTGCCGTATTTAGTTGCCAGTTTTTTTGGCGGAACGGGTATATTAATTATTGTTGGGGTGATGCTCGATACGATGAAACAAATCGAATCGCATCTGTTAATGCGCCATTATGAAGGTTTTATGAAAAAGGGAAAATTAAAATCGCGCAGATAGAGGATGTTTTGTGAGGTTGATATTACTTGGACCACCCGGGGCAGGAAAAGGCACACAAGCGTATATTCTTACGGAAAAATTTTCAATCCCGCATATCTCAACCGGAAACTTATTACGTAAGGCGATCGGAGAAAAAGAACCGGTTGGAATGAAAGCACAATCATATATTGAAAAAGGCGAGCTTGTTCCGGACAACTTGGTGGTTGAGATTGTCCGGAAGCGAATCAGAGAATCTGATGCAAAAAAGGGATTTATTTTAGATGGATTTCCGCGCACCCGGGCACAGGCAGGGCAGTTAGATGATGTGCTTTGCAGCATTGATACAAAGATTGATTTTGTATTTTATTTTAAGACAACAGAAAAAAATATTATTGAACGCCTCTCGGGGCGGCGTGTTTGCAAAGACTGCGGTTTTAATTATCACATTAAAAATATTCCCCCGCGAGTTTCTAATGTCTGCGATCAATGTGGCGGGATGCTTTTTTACCGGCCTGATGATAAAGTAGAAACGATTGAAAACAGATTAAAAGTATATAATGAACAGACAAGCGAACTGATCAGCTATTATAAAGAAAAAGGATTACTAAAAACGGTGTCTGGTGATTTAGATGCCGATAAATTGTTTATGGTGATAAAAAAGATCGTCATGGCCGCAGGCCTTTTATGATTGCGATAAAGTCAAAAAATGAACTTAAAAAGATTAGAAACGCTTGTCAGATTACTGCTTTGGTCATTGATAAATTAAAAAAACAAATAAAACCAGGTATATCAACCAAAGACCTGGAAAAAATAGCAAAAAAGGAAATCGACAAATTTGGCGCTTTAGCGGCCTTTTTTGGCTATCGTGGTTTCCCTGGGTATATTTGTACTTCGGTAAATGAAGTCGTTGTGCATGGTATCCCGGATAAAAAATGCATTTTAGAAGCAGGTGATATTCTAAGTATAGACGTGGGAGTAAAGGCCGATGGCTACTATGGGGATGCGGCAATAACTACCGGGGTAGGTACGATTTCGCAAGAAGCACAGAGACTAATTGATGTTACTTACGCGGCATTACTTAAAGGGATAGAAGAAATAAGGCCAGAAATTCGTCTTTCAAATATATCAGCAATAATTCAAAATTTTGTAGAAAAAAATGCATTTTCCGTTGTACGTGAGTTTGTTGGTCATGGGATTGGAGTAGAAATGCATGAGGAGCCGCAGATTCCTAATTTTGGCCGGCCGGAGCGGGGACCGCGCTTAAAACCCGGAATGGTGCTTGCGCTTGAGCCAATGGTTAATATGGGTGCGCATGAGGTTGAGATACTTAACGATGGCTGGACCGCGGTGACCAGGGACAGAAAACTATCAGCTCACTTTGAACATACAATTGCGGTTACGGAAAAAGGGGCAGAAATACTAACGCAGATAGACAGATCATAGACCGCAGACTATAGACCAGAGACTAGGGGCCAAAGACTAAAGAAAAGACAAAAGAGAGAAGACAGAATCAGGACACCTAAGATTATGGCAAAAGAAGAAGCGATTGAAGTCGAAGGTACGGTACTCGAAACATTACCGAATGCAATGTTTCGGGTAGAGATAGAAAATGGTCATAAAGTACTGGCGCATGTTTCGGGAAAGATGCGTATGCATTTTATCCGGATTTTGCCGGGCGATAAAGTTACAATTCAACTTTCGCCATATGATTTAAATAGGGGAAGAATCGTATATCGGGGAAAGTAGTTTGAATAAGGGATAGATATGAAAGTACGCGCGAGTGTCAGAAAAATTTGTGATAATTGTAAGATTATCAAAAGAAAAGGAATAGTCAGAATAATCTGCGCTAACCCAAAACATAAGCAGAAACAGGGGTAGAATAAAGACCGTAATGCGTATTGAGTATTGTGTATTGAGTAAAAAAAACGCGATACGCACGACGCAACATGCAATACGATTGTAAGTGGAGGGGGGGTTAAATTGCCGAGAATAATTGGAGTAGATTTACCTAAAGAAAAACGCATTGAAGCCGCATTAACTTATATTTATGGCATTAGCAATCCTACTTCTTTAAAGATTCTTAAGGTTGCCGGTATTAACCCGGATACCCGAGCAAAGGATTTAACGGAAGAAGAGATTTCCCGGATAACTTCAGTTATTCAGAAACAACATAAGGTCGAAGGGGATTTGCGCCGTGAAGTTGCTCAGAATATCAGAAGACTTATTGACATTGGATCATATCGCGGATTGCGTCATAAACGGGGATTGCCGGTAAGAGGCCAACGTACACATACTAATGCCCGTACGCGTAAAGGACCAAAACGTTCTTCGGGCAAGTAAATTATTGTATCTGACAAAGTAGTCGGACAGTTGCTAATTAGATGGTATAGGAATTTGCTTTTTTTAAGGTAAACTTGATAATTCCCTGTAGTTTGCTACAGGGTGACATTTTGGAGGGAAAGCTTGAAAACCGTAGGTTTTCAAATGGATAAAAAATTTCCGGTGCTGCATTGCCTCATCAGCTTGGTATAATACCCTGTAGTCTTGCTGCAGGGATAGTCAAGCTGAAGGAAATTTTTTATTACTAAATTAATGCCGAAAGCAGTAATTTAAAGAATAACCTTAAGATCCG
>JBDRCZ010000034.1:0-50669 GCA_043821285.1 Candidatus Omnitrophota bacterium
CCTTCTTTTGTCTATTATTTTTTCCAGCTCAATTGCTGACTTCCCCTAACCACAACAGGGTCGTCCTTTCTGCTTTATTTTAACGAGGCTGCATCTGGGTTCATTCGTATTACGGTCTGCTTGTTTGTCTCGCCAGCTTCCATGGCTTTGTCGAGCGGCTTAGCTGGTTCGGTTTGCACCTGTCAGCCCACTCCAGACTGTACGGCTTTTAGACTTTTACCGTTACTGAGACCTTTCACTCAGTTAGTTTACAAAGAGCTTTCCTTGGCACGCCATGGTTAAGTAATTTTTATAACGCTATCTCTTCCGTTATAATACTTCACTATTGCCATGGCTAAATCATGCGTGGTATAACACTGTGGCATAATCCGGGTTTTAACCCCTAATTTGGCCAATGTATTTTTTGTTACTGGGCCAATCGCGGCAATGTCTACACCCGGTAAAAGCCTTTTTCTTAACCGGCGGTTAAACAAAGTCGAAAAATTCCGCGCACATGAAGAACTGGTAAAGGTAATACAATCTATGGCCTGATCTTTTAATTTCTGCCTTAACCAAGCCGTCTTACCTCTCACCGGTTTTGTTTCATAGATACATACCTCAGAAACACTTGCCCCTTGTAACTGTAATTTGCGGGGCAGGAGATCCCGTGCATCTTTTGCCCGCGCCAGTAATATCTTTTTTCCTTTTAAGTTTTTATTTTTAAATTTCTCGGCCAGCGCCTCAGCACAAAATTCCTCGGGAATAATATCTGCTTTTAACTTGTACTCCCTGAGACGTTTTGCGGTCATCTTGCCAATGGCGGCGATCTTGACCTTGCCCAACTGCCGGATATCATCAATTCCCTGCATAAAAATATCCACCCCATTGACACTGGTTAATATTAGCCAGTGATAATCTTTTATCTTTTTTATCATCTCTTTTATCTTCACGTATTCTATCGGTTTAATTTCAATAACCGGACATTCCTCGACCTCTGCTCCTAAATTTTCAAGTATCTGCGCAAATTCGCCGGCCTGATGACGCGCACGGGTAACCAATATTCTTTTACCGCTTAGGGGTTTTCTCGTTGCAGCAGAAACATTTTTTCTTTGCGCAACTACTTCCCCTACGATTAGTAATGCCGGCGGGACAATTTTGTCTCTTTCCGCAAGACAAATAATATTACTTAAGCTGCCAAAAACTGCCCGCTCGTTTGAAAAAGTAGCATTTTGGATTAATGCTGCCGGTATTTTTGGCGATTTGCCCGCAGTGATAAGCCGCTCGGTAATAACCTTTAGATTTCTTATCCCCATATAAAAGACCAGCGTGCCAATTTTCACCAAGGAGTTAAAATCAACCATTGTATCTTTCTTAGTTAGATCTTCATTTCCGGTAACAAAGCAAACTGTTGATGCAAGTTTCCTGCTGGTAAGCGGAATATTATAGGCCGCCGCCGCACCCATGGCCGCGGTTACTCCCGGGACAACTTCAAAATTTATATGATGCGCAGAAAGATAAGCGGTCTCTTCAGCGGCCCGGCCAAATAAATACGGGTCCCCGCTTTTTAAGCGGCAGACGCGCTTACCTTCCCTGGCATTTTTCACCATAAGCTGATTAATTCTATTCTGCCGGGTTAAATAATTTCTACTGTGAAGCCTTCCCAGCTTCTCGGTGCTTATCTTTTTAGCATCTGGTCTGGCAAATTGCAGCAAGCGAGGATTAACCAAGGCATCGTAAATAATAATATCCGAGTCTTTAAGATAGTTAACCCCCTTAAGCGTAATTAATCGCTTATCCCCCGGACCTGCACCAACAATATATACTTTGCCATCCATAAATGAATCTCCCCCGCAGCACGCTGCGAAGTATCTTCATACTCGTAAAATGCTTTGCATTTTCCGACCATCAAAAAACTCAACTACCAAAAGCCATAGCCAATGAAATTGGACACGGGTTACGGTTAACTCTATTGACAGGTATAAATTTTTTCTGTGTGTCCAATAAAAATCATTAAGTTTCCGTAAACTATATTATATGACAAATTTGATTTTTTGTTTCGCGCCTGCCCGCCAACGTTTTGTGGAGGGTCATTCGTCATTTTTTAATTGGTATTTATTTAGATCAATTAAAAATTAGAAACTTGTCATTCGGAATTTAAAATTCCCCTCGCTCCTTTTTTCAACAATTCCCCGCCAACAATTTTACCGATATTTTCCGCATCTTCTAACGGACCTTTACTTTTAGCACGCAAGACCTTTTTACCATCAGCACGCGCCACCAGTCCTTCAAGTACAAGTGTATCATTTTGAACCGCAGCAAATCCGGCAACCGGCACACGGCAACCCCCTCCTAAAATACGAATCATTGTTCTTTCCGCCAGGGCGCAACATTCAGAATTAAGATCATTAAACCCGGTAATTACCCCTTCTACCTTGTCGTCATCCTCTCTTATTTCAATTCCGAGCATCCCTTGTCCCACCGCCGGAAGCATTATTTCCAGGGAAAAATATTCCGAAATTATCTGATCCATCTCCAGACGGATTAAAGCGGCAGAGGAAACAACTATTGCATTATAGTCTTCTTCTCTTAATTTCTTAACCCGCGTATCCAGATTACCTCTTAGTTCTTTAATTTTTAAATCCGGACGATAGTGCAGCAGCTGTGCCTTTCTTCTTAAGCTGCTGGTACCAATAACCGCGCCGGGGGATAGTTCATTCAGTTTGAATTTATTTAAGGTTATTAAAGCATCAAGGGGGTTTAAACGTTTGGTAACTGCCCCAATTTTTAGGCCCGGGGCAAGGGTGGTTGGTAAATCCTTCAAACTATGTACCGCAATATCAATTTCCTGCTTTTGCAGGGCAATCTCTATTTCCTTAACAAAGATTCCCTTATCTTTTCTCGACCAGTGATGAATTCTATCACCGGTTGTAGTAATCGGCTTAAATTCAAAGTCTATTTGCGGGTTAATGCCTTTGAGAGAAGTTATAACCCAGTTTGCCTGTACTACGGAAAGACTACTTCCCCTGGCGCCAATAACAATTTTCACAAGTTTTATACCTTTAGTATGTAAATTATCTTCAAACGGTTGGGTTTAATATTTTTTTTAGCCACGGATTTACACGGATAAAACACGGATTTTTAAATAAAAATTTTCTTCAATTTGATTATCTCTATAACAAGACTACAGCGTATTATGTTAAACTGATGCTACCTCACAACACCAGAAATTTTTATCCATTCGTGTCAATCTGTGTTATTCGTGGTTAAAACGTTTTTTAGTTTCGTCTTTTTCCGTGTTCAATCCGTGTTTATCCGTGGACTGTCTTTTATTTTTTTTCTCAGACTAACTATCTGTGTCATCTGTGGTAAAAACTTAACTTCTCTTTTATGCCATCCGCGGTTCTGCGGCGGGTTATTCGACATTAACCCCACTTTTTCGTGGTTTCACATTGTGCCAGGTACTTTGCAAGATCATCGGCAATTATCTGCTCTGCCTTTTGCGCCTCTTGCATCCGCTCTTTTAGATTACGGTCAAGAATCCTTGTCAGGTGATCAATGTTGTACAAATAAACATTATCAATCTTACTAACTTCTGCATCGATGTCGCGCGGCACGGCTAAATCGATTAAAAAAAGCGGCCGCGGCCCTCTTTTTTGCATAATTTCAAGTATCTGTTTGTAATGAACAATAACCTGCGGCGCGGCAGTAGAGCTTATAATAATATCCACCTCGGCTAAATATTGGGTTATTTTATCAAACCTTATTGCCACTCCGGAAAATTTATTTGCCAGTTCATGGGCACTGGTAAAAGTATGATTGGCAACAAGTATTGTAGCGGCGCCGCGTGAAACTAAATTTTTAACCGTCAGCTCACTAACTTTACCCGCACCGATAATTAATATTTTTTTACCTTCTAAGGTATCAAAAATGTGCCGCACAAGCCCAACCGCGGCCGTACTTACAGACACCGCACCTTTGCCAATCCCTGTTGTATGTCTTACTTTTCTACCAACGGACAGCGCTCTGGTAAAAATATTGTCTAAAACCTTTCCTGCAGTATTTGTTTCTTTCGCTTTTAAAAATGCGTTTTTTACCTGGCTAAAAATCTGCGTTTCTCCGACAACCATTGAATCTAACGATGATACTACTCGAAACAGATGTTCTATTGTTTTATCGCTGCTGAAAAAATAAAAATAAGGTTTTAGAATATTTAGGTCAACACTGTGGAAATCAGAAAAAAATTTTTCCAGGATCTGCCGGCCGCGGGGAATGTCGACACATACCGCATATAATTCTACACGGTTACATGTAGATAGTATCACATTTTCTTTCAGTACCGGATATTGTCTTAAAGCACAAAGCGCTCTCTCGAGATTTTGCTCAGAAAAAGAGAGTTTTTCGCGTAACTCAACCGGCGCAGTTTTATGACTAAGTCCAAGAACCAGTGTCTCCATATAAATTATTGCCTCCAGCAATAATTTATCCACTACCTTTTCTTTAAAGAAAAGGTAGACCAAAAGAAAAAAACGGGGAATTTAAGGTAAATATTAAATTAATGCTCAAGGCATTAATTTAATAAGTTGAGCTATTTTTTTCTTTTTCGCCTTTGGGTTTTTATCGCTATTTAAAATATCCTTGCGTTTTTGGGCAAGTTCTCTGGTGATTTTTACGTATTTATGGCTAAAAATCTGTTCTAACTGCTCCTTTATTTTCTTTGCCAGCATCGGAATTTTGCCCTGGGTAGATACGGCAATAACTAAATCCCCGCGTGCTACTGCAGCCGGGACAATAAAACTGCTCAATTTTGGATTATCGACAACATTTACCAGAATTTTCTTTTTTTGGCAGAAGTGATAAATTTCCTGATTAACTTTTTGATTGGCGGTAGCAGCAATAACAACACTTGCATTATGAAGAAAAGCTTCCTGAAATTTTCTCTTTTTATAGATTATTTTTTTTTGTTTTAGTAATTGACGTAATCTTTTAGTTATGTTCGGACTAATAATAGTAATTTTACCGCCGGCCACAAGCAGCGACAATACCTTGCGTTCAGCCACCACCCCTCCGCCAATAACAATACAATCTTTGCCCTTTATATTCAGCATAATAGGATAATAACGCATCAAATTATTGTCTCCGGCACTAATTTATCTACTTTCTAATTTTTGTTCTATCAAGCGGTAAACGGTAAACCTAACGATATACGACTTAATCTGCGATCATCTGTGTTCTAAATTCTTTCAGTTTCTTTTTCACAGAATCAACGACTGCCCGTGAGGAAATAGTTGCTCCGGTAACTACCTGAATGTATTCAGAACTTTTGTCTTTAACTAAGACCAGGTGTTCTGCTTTTTTACCTTTAAACTGCCCGGTAAACATGGGTTCTTTTTTATTTTTAAATTCAGCAATCTGGGCACCAAGCCCTGGGGTCTCTTTATGGTCCAGCACTAAAATCCCGGTAATCGTCCAATCTTTATCTACCCCGACTAAAACCTTAATTTCCCCGCCATAACCGCTGCCTGCGGTACTAAAACAATATCCTACCCTTTCCCCGTTTTTATTCTTGCCGATATAATAGGAAAAATCATCCGTTTTTTGCTCGACAAACTCACCGCCGGACTCTGGCAAGACAATTTTTAACCCTGATTGTATTTTTAGATACTGTTGTTCGGCAATTTTTGATTTTGTCAGGGTAAAAATACCAACTAAAAAGCCCGCCGATAAAAGACAAGTTACCATCAAAGCCGTACCAATTTTAAACATATTCTTTAAATAAAGAGTAACTAAATTCTTTACTTCCCTTTTCCGGTTTCTGTCACGGTAAACGGTACACGGTTAACAGTAAACTCCGTTAGAGAACTACGTCCTCTAACACTATACGCTGATACGGGCATTAAACCACCGTCAGCTTTATAAGGTAATGCCCGCTAAATTTATTCAGCTGCTTTCTCTAACAGGGTAAACGTAACGATATACGATATACAATATACGAACTTCACTTATGCCGA
Organism: Candidatus Omnitrophota bacterium; assembly: GCA_043821285.1. Taxonomy (GTDB): domain Bacteria; phylum Omnitrophota; class Gorgyraeia; order B26-G9; family JBDRCZ01; genus JBDRCZ01. Next base: position 5,988 of record JBDRCZ010000034.1, read on the forward strand.
TAAATACGCTCGCGTATATTTACCGCTTCAAAAAGGTCACTAACGGTGGGTAAAATAGTTTCCACTTTCCCAATCACCAAATAGCCTCCGCTTCTCAATGCCTTATGAAAGATATAAAATAATTTCTCCTGCAGATTTCTTTCAAAATAGATTAACACATTGCGGCAAAATATAACGTCCACTCCGCTAATGCCGATATCCGCAAATAAATCCTGTTGTTGAAATTTTACCATTTGCTTTATTTCATCGCTCAGCTGGTAATCGCGGTCTTTTCGGATAAAATATTTTCTTAATACCTCTGGCCTTACTTCTTTCAGGGCATTAGTTGTGTACACCGCATGCCTGGCCGTACTTAAGCAGTTGACATCAATATCCGTGGCATAAATATTGATATTAAGATCATTTTTTTTATCCTGTAGATATTCATTTAAAATGATTGCCAGGGTATATGGCTCTTCGCCACTGGCACAACCCGCGCTCCATATTTTTATATGGCGCTTATTTTTCTTCATTTTATCTTTAACTATTTCCGGCAATACTTTATTTTCAAATATAGTAAACATTTCAGGATTACGAAAAAATTCCGTAACATTAATTGTCAAAACACATAACAGTTTATCGTATTCATCTTTTTCTTCTTCTAATATCTTCAGGTATTCCGCATAAGAACTTATTCCCAACAAACGCATCCGCACGGCAATCCGGCGTTTAATACAAGGATGGCGATAATCATGAAAATTAACCCGGCGTACTTCAAATAATTTATCCAGGATTTTTTCAAAAACTGCGTCTTCGGCAACGGTAAGTTTTGATTTTAATTTATGCCGCGGATTTTTTTCAATAATTTCTGCGGCCTGATTAATCTTTTCGATCAAATCCTTATTGAATTCAGGGTTATTTGTCTTTTCTAAAAAAAATTTCCTGCCGGTTTCTGTTGTCAAGTAATATGCCGGGAGCCGGTTTAACACCCAGGCAATAATATCCCGTCGGCATTGGTTACATTGACAAATATTTGCACCATCGGCAATCATTTTATCAAATACCTTAGTAGTTTTATCTTCTAAAAAATTTATCATGACCATTGGCTGATATTGTTCCTTTTACAAATTATAAATTATTGCCTTCGGCACTAATTTAACACTTACCTTTTCAATGGATTAGAAAAGGTATAAGCTTAATATCCGCTTATAATATTGGCGGATTCAATTTGCACTTATAATTTATGTCGCGAAGTGTCATAAATTATCTGCTCATTGAAGAACCAAAAGAAAAGATGGATTCAGAGAAAAAGGAAATTCCTATACGATTAAATTAGGGCCGTAGGTGCTAATTTAGTAATCATGCCGGGGTTTGCTTTTTACAATTTCCAGGGCAATAACCAGTTCCCTTAAAATATCTGCCTGACACTGCACTTCTGTTTCCTTAATTTTTGTCATCACCCGTCCCTTATCAGTAACCACATAACGTTGCGGTAGTCTGTTTAGGGCTAATGCACTAACATCCAAACGACAACGTTCGCAGCTGCAAAAATCGTTCCTTCTTGAAAGCATTCTGTCCAAATTATCTTCTACCGCAATTTCCATATAATTTTTTAGTTCCATCTTTTCACCTCGCAATCTTAATAAAGAGCCCCCTCCGCAAGCGGAGGAATATCTTTATACACGGATACGCCTTAGGCGTATCCAATAAAATTGGTTTCTCCAATTTCGTACTAAAAAACTGCTTGGCCAGGCTTTTTGCATCCTAACCAACCTTGTGCCAAACATTGCCAACGGTTTGCCTCGGGGAACTCTGGCATTATTTTCTATACAGTCTTTACAAATCGTTTCCCTGCTAATTGCCTGACATACCCCTCTATCTCAAGCATCGACAAAACAGTTGCCACACGTTGTGCCTCAAACTTAGATTGATAAATTAATGCATCAATATGTTTAGGTTCATCTTTTTTTAATAATTCAAAGATTTTTATTTTTTCCGGAGAATTTAAGGATATTTCCTGCTCTTGCCTCTCTGCGTGATTGCTTATAACTAAAGACTTAATTTCCGAGACAATATCGGAAACATCACTAACTAACTTTGCTCCTTCCTTAATCAATGCATTAGTTCCCAGTGAAGTATGCGAACTAATATTTCCGGGGATCGCAAATACTTCTCTATTCTGCCCAACAGCAAAATTAGCCGTAATCAATGCCCCGCTCTTTAAAGCGGCTTCGACAACGACGACCCCTAAACTCAGTCCGCTGATAATCCGGTTACGCCGGGGGAAATTTTCTCTCTCCGGAGCAGCCTGTATCGGGAACTCGGAGACCACCGCTCCTGACGCTGAAATTTGATCGAATAATTTTTCATTTTCACGCGGATAAATATTATTTAAACCACTGCCTAAAACAGCAATCGTTTTGCCTTTATTTTTCAAAGCGCCGCGATGGGCACTGGTATCTATGCCTCTGGCCATTCCGGAAATAATATTTATTCCCAGCCCCGACAATTGGAACGACAGACGCTCGGCTGTTTGCATCCCGTAAACAGACGCACGCCTTGAGCCGACAATCGCAATACCCGGGCGGGAAAGTTCGCTAATTTCTCCTTTAACATAAAGCACCGGGGGAAAAGAGTATGTTTGCTTAAGCAGGGGCGGGTAGGTTAAATCCAACATCGTCAGGATTTTTATCTTATTTTTGTTTATAAGCTCAAGCTCACGGTACAAATTCTCTTTTTTAAAAGAAACGATATTCCTGGCATCAACCGGCTTAAGAGATTCTACGGACAATAAATCTTTTTCTCCGGCCTCAAACACCGCCGAAGGAGAGCCAAAATAAGCAATTAGATTTTTTATCTTTACCGGGCCAAGTCCATAGACCAGATTTAATAAAATCAAACACTCTTTTTCATTAATTTTCGTTCCGGCCATATTTTTAGGCTCTGTCAAAAATTTAACCACAGATTATCACCTATGAAAAGCAATACCTGCCCGCCATCGCTGTTTGGATGGTCTTCGACTTTGTGGCGGGGATGATCGCAGATTAAAAAATACAGACTTTCACAAAGTATTGTTTTTTTAGCCACTGATTTACACGGATAAAACACGGATTTTTAATAATCAAATAAACAATATTTGTAATAAATAGGTTTTGTACCAATTCTGACTGTCTCCATTATTTTTAAACAGTGCTTGTTAATATTTTCTTTCGGGGTATCATCCGTGGTTCTGTGGCTGCATGCCGTTTTTTATCATACTTCTGACACCACCTATTGCTAAAATCTGCTCAATCACCTGATCAATACTCAAATCACTTGTATCAATCGTAACATCTGCTTGGGCATAATATCGCGCACGCTTTTCCAACAGCTGTTTAACCTGTTTTAAAGGGTCAGCAACATTTAACAACGGCCGGTGGCGATAATCTGCCGTGCGCTCCAGGATTATTTCCGGACGTGCACTTAAGCAAATGATTATGCCATTCCTATGCAGGTTATCCATATTTGCCTTATTTAACACCACTCCTCCGCCACAGGCAGCGACAAGATTTTCTTTTTTACTAATATCAGAAACTATCGCTCTTTCAACCTTACGAAAATATTCCTCACCACTTGCAGCAAATATATCTACGATTTTTCGCTGTTCTCTCTCTTCGATAAGGTTATCAACATCCAGATAATACATCTTTAAAATATCGGCTATTTTTTGGGCAACAGCAGTTTTCCCGGTACCCATAAACCCAACTAAGACAATATTCGTTTTAGCCATAACCCTGAATCTCCCCCCTCCGCAAGCGGCGGGATATCTTCATGCAAGGAATTAGACAATAAAAAATTTCCTTCAGCTTGACCATCCCTCCGCCACAATGCATTGGCGGATCTTCGATGTAGCAAGACTACAGGGTATTTTGCCAAGCTGATGAGGCAATGCAGCACTGGAAATTTTTTATCCATTTGAAAACCGCAGGTTTTCAAACTTTCCATCCAAAAGATCACCCTCTATCAAGCTATAGGGAATAATCAAGTTCAAAAAAATATAATCCCAGCCAATAAACATTACCTTACCCACAATAATTTTATCTTAGTGTCTTTATATGATTTCTATAATTAGTTTTCAGTTCATCTAAACTATCGGCGCCAAATTTTGTAAGAAATGCCTTTGAAAGTTCAAAGGCAACCATGGCAGAAGCAGCAACACTTGCTGCCGGTACCGCACATATATCCGAACGTTCAACCTGGGCCGGCTGGCTGCGTTTGGTTTTAATACTTACCGAGTCCAGTGGACTAAGCAAAGTCGCAATTGGTTTCATTGCTGCCCGCAGGACAATCGGTTCACCGTTTGACATACCGCCTTCGATACCTCCGGCATTGTTCGTCAAGCGATAAAAACCATTTTTATGTGAGTAAAAAATGGCATCATGCACCGCCGAGCCAAACCGAGAGGCACACTCAAACCCCAGACCTACCTCGACCCCTTTTATTGCCGGGATCGAAGACACTGCGGCCAAAAGGCAGGAATTTAACCTTAAATCAAACTGCGTGTAACTGCCAAGTCCCGGCGGCAGGCCAAGAGCAATTATTTCAAAAATACCGCCTAAAGTATCATTTCTATCCCTGGCTGTATCAATTTTCTCTTGCATCAAAAGCGCAGCCTTTTTGTCCGCACAAAAGAGTTTTGATTTTAGCGCCTGTGATTTTATCTGCAACAGGGTTAAATCTTCCATATTTGCCCGGATATTGCCAATCGCAACCACATGATTTATAATCTCAATATTAAATTCAGCAAGCATGAGTTTACATAATGCCCCAATTGCCGTGCGTGCGGCTGTTTCCCGGGCAGAAGCACGTTCTAATATGTTGCGCATATCGGGTTGTTTAAATTTCAATGCTCCGGCAAGGTCAGCATGTCCCGGACGCGGACAAAAAACACTATGCATCCTTTCAATTGTAAAATCTTTATTTTTAATTAAAACCGCAACCGGCGAGCCAATGGTTTTACCTCTCCTTATCCCGCTTAAAATCTCTGCCGTATCTTTTTCAATCCTCATCCTTGCCCCGCGGCCGTATCCGGATTGTCTTTTTTTCAGCTCAAGGTTTATAAAATCAATATCTATTTTAAGCCCCGCGGGCAATCCATCAATTATCGCCACAAGCGCCTTGCCATGAGACTCTCCGGCAGTTAGAAATCTAAGCATTCCTTACCTCCAAGTAAATGTCAAATGACATTTTTTGTCTTTTTATTCTCAATACACGATACTCAATACGCAATACGATTTTTTATTATCAATATACCAACAATAAAGAAAGCAGCTTCTCTCCCCAAAATATTGCTGCGATTGTCCCGATTGATAAATACGGGCCATAGGGGATTATATCTTGTTTGTATTTAAATTTAGCAATGAGCCCGACAATTGAACCAAATACCGGTGAAATAAAAAATATCAGCAGCGTCTTCTGCCAGCCTAAAATAGTGCCGATCATTGCCAAAAACTTTACATCACCCCCGCCCATACTCTCTTTCTTAAACATCAACTCGCCCAGCTTACCAATTGCATAAATACTTACTCCCCCAGCTAATAATCCCTTAACTGAAGCAAAAAGGGATGCAAAATTCGTGGTCTCACTATGCAGTGGCGGATAAAAGAAGCTGATCAAAAGTCCAATAACTATTCCCCCAAGGGTTATTTCATCAGGGATAATCTGATGGGAAAAATCAATAAACGTGGCCGCAATCAAGGCCGAGATTAAGGCAATAAAAATTAAATATTCGATACTAAGTCCAAATTTAAAATAGACGGCTAAATAAGTCAAGGCCGTGAGCAGTTCTACTAAAAAGTAACGAAAAGAAATCTTTGACTGACAAAAGCGGCACCGTCTGCCTAAAAATACATAACTTAAAAATGGGATATTATCATACCATGGTATGGTCTTGCGGCAATTAGGGCAATGCGAGCGGCCGGCAACAACAGACTCTTCCCGCGGCATACGCCAGATACAAACATTCAAAAAACTGCCGATAATTGCCCCAAAAATAAATAATATAACACTTATCAGCATGTTTCAATCCTTCACGTTACAAGAGATTCTAAAAATTTCGTATTTTTAGCCACAGATTTACACAGATGTAACACGGATTTTTTAACCACTAATTGCACTAATCGTCACGAATAAAAATAATACTCCATTCGTGTTCATCCGTGTTATTCGTGGTTAAAACGTTTTTTAGTTTCGGCTTTTATTTATCCGCATTAACTCAGTGTTAATCCGTGGCTTTATCTTTTTCTTTCAATGCCGCATACATAATCCCTGATGCCTCTGTTACATCAATACCCTGCCACAAATGTTCGGCAACTGCCCCCTGATAAATCAGCATCCACAACCCATTACAAGTCACGGCCCCTTTTTCTTTTGCCGCCTTTATCAGTTTTGTCTGGGGGGGATTATAAATCAGGTCATAGACAAATATATCTTTTGACAACATTTCCGGATTTACCGGGATCGGGTCATTTTCATCCAACCCTTGCGGAGTAGCATTTATCAAAATGTGCGCCTTGCTAAAAGGTAATTCTTCATGCGTAGTGGCCACCTGAAATTCTGCGGTAAAATGGCTGCCCAGACATTCAACAAGATTTATCGCCTTTATAACTGCCTGATCATAAATATAGAGCGCCCGCACACCGGCACTTGCCAAATAAGTACTTACCGCCTTTGCCGCCCCCCCGGCGCCCAAAAGAATTACCCGCTTATCCTTTGGGTCAAAGTTAAATTTTTCCAAAGATTTTATAAAACCAAGTCCATCAGTATTATAGCCGGTTAACTTACCATTTTCCTCACGCTTTACAGTATTCACCGCTTTGATGATTATTGCCTGTTGATCACAACTGTCAATACAATGGATAATTCTTTCTTTATGCGGAATGGTGACATTCACCCCGGCAAAGTGTAGTTTTCTGATCCCTAAAACTGCCTCTTTTAAGTCCACCGGTTTAACTTCAAACGGTAAATATACCGCCGGGATATTTTTTCTCTGAAACAGCACATTATGCATCAGCGGTGAAAGAGTATGTTTTAACGGATATCCGAGAAGCCCAAATACCTTAGTCTGTATACCTATCTCCATACTCTCACCCCCTTGTATCTCCCCGTATTGTCAAAAATTTTCGTATTTTTTTAGCAACCACGGGTTTTCACAGATTTAAATATTTTTTTTAGCCATGGATGAAACACGGATTTTTAATAATCAAATCTTTTAAGCTCTTTTTTTGACAGAATGTACAGGATTTACAAAATTTTTAATTATATTTAATTTTTACTTGATATCCTTTCCTTCTTGGTTTTTCCGAGATTATCTGAGATTCAGCATCTGTTGGTTCTGAAAATAAAGTGATTTGTTCTTGCAAATATCTCTTTATCCTTTTCCCTGCAAGGGCTACATATTCTTTTAAGATATCATGTCCGGTATAATGACAACTTGCCTTTAGGGCGGCTATAGCGGTCTGGCCACTTCCCATAAATGGATCCAACACTACATCGCCTTTAAAGGTGTATAGTTTAATCGTTCGAAGTGGTAATTCAATCATCTGCTCACTTGATGAAGTAAAAATTTTGTCTAAAAATTGAACAGGAATAGGGTTTTCTTCGTATTTTTTTATTTCTTCTTTCGGCAATCCCTCATATAATCTGCTTTTGTAAAAAGAGGACGAATCATGATTTATTCTGCCGGGCGACCCGAAGGCGCTCGTTTTAGTGCCGATCTTCTTTTGATATGGAACCATTTTAGTCTTTCTTCCAGAAGTCAACCCATTTCTTGTTTAGTTTCACGCCGCTTAACCTTTTACCGGTAATAGTCTTAACGGATACTGGTTCACCAAATAATTTAGCATCAATTTCAGATTCGGTAATTGGTATTTCAGTTTCAATATTGGCTTCTCCGAACCTATAGATAAGCAGAGCCATGATTATCCTTTCACGAACCGAACCAACCTCCATTCCTGTTTTACCAGCCCGAGAACTTTCTAATTCAGCAAGCTGGAATAAATAGGGTAACCGTTTCTTAATTTTCTCTACAAGGTTTTTATCGTTAAATAACTCTATTAGTTTACCCGTCATTTCTTACATCCTTGTTAATCCGTGGCTTTATCTTTTTTTATAAGGTTAATTATCTGCTCAATCTGTGGTTTTTTTTCTTTTATCTATCTACCACTGTCTTCAAAGACTGCTGTATCTTTTTACTAATCCTCGGCGTTTATTTTTCAGTACGTATAACTTGTTAACGGCATTTAAATATGCCCTGGCACTGGCTTCAATAATATCCGTGCTCGTTCCCCGGCCGCTGACAATATTTTTACCTGACTTTATTTTTAAGGATACCTCGCCTAATGCATCTTTCCCGCTGGTTACCGCGGCTAATTTATAGTCAAGCAGCCGGCAGGACATGCCGGTTATTTTATCAATCGCCTTATAGCAGGCATCAACCTGCCCATCACCAGAAGACGTCCGTTTTAATATTTTACTGCTAGTTTTTAAACTGATTGTTGCCCGGGGAAGAGCAGAAGAACTGCTGCTCGTATCCATAGACTCGAGCGTCCATTTTTCGGGAATTTTTGTAATATCTTCTTCAATAATCGCCAGCAAATCATCATCAAAAATCTGTTTTTTCTTATCCGCGAGGCGCTTGAAATGTTCAAACAATTTATCTATCTCTTCGTCGCGCAGTTTAAAGCCTATTTTTTCTAAATGACTCCTAAAGGCATGCCGGCCAGAATGTTTTCCCAGAACAAGTTTTGTTTCGGCAAATCCAACATCAGAAGGCTTTATAATTTCATAAGTGCTTCTTTTTTTTAAAATTCCATCCTGATGAATTCCGGCCTCATGACTAAAGGCATTTTCTCCGACAATTGCCTTGTTTGGCTGGACAACTATACCGGTTAATTTACTGACCATCCGGCTCATGGCATATAATCTTTTTGTCTTAATATTCGTACGTACGGCCGGCAAAATATCCCTTCTGGTATTCACGGCCATAACAATCTCTTCAAGTGCGGCATTACCCGCACGTTCGCCAATACCATTTATTGTACATTCAACCTGCCGGGCGCCATTTTTTATCGCCTCAACAGAATTCGCCACCGCCAGGCCCAGGTCATTATGACAGTGCACGCTGATCACTGCCTTATGGATATTGGAAACATTATTTTTTATTTCCAGAATAAGATTTCCATACTCAAAGGGCAAGGCATACCCTACGGTATCCGGGATATTTATTGTTTTCGCCCCGGCATGAATTACCGCCTCAATTATGCGAAAGAGAAATTTTCTTTCACTGCGCGAGGCATCTTCCGGAGAAAACTCAATATCCGAGACATATTTTTTGGCATATTTTACAAAATACACTGCCTGTTTTAAAATCTCATCTTCTGCCTTATGTAATTTATATTTCATGTGAATTTTCGAGGTTGCCAGAAATACATGTATCCGGGGACACTGAGAATATTTTACCGCATCATATACGGCGTCAATATCTTTCTGCCTTGCCCGGGCCAGTCCGCAGATTGAAGGTCCTTGCACCCTCTGGGCAATTAACTTCACCGCTTCCATATCTCCAGGAGAAGCAATCGGAAATCCGGCTTCCAGCACATCAACCCCCAGTCTTGCCAGTCCATGGGCAATTTCCATTTTTTCTTTAGTATTTAAACTCGCCCCGGGTGACTGCTCCCCATCTCTTAAGGTAGTATCAAAAATGATTATCTTTTCCATTTTTAAGCTCTAAACAGCAACCAGTATGGTGCATTGCGTTTTTATTTTTTTACTCAATACTCAATACTCAATACTCAATACACATCACTATCTTCTATTTTCACTTGCTCATCCACGGCATCATTTCTCGCAATCTCTTCCCAATCTTCTCGATTGGATGATTATCTGCTTTGTTTAAGAGTTGGTCAAAATTCTTCCGTCCGGTTTCATTTTCCTTAATCCATTCTTTAGCAAAAGAACCGTTTTTTATTTCGTTAAGTATTTTTTTCATTTCTTTTCTGGTTTCCCGGGTTATCAGCCGTTTCCCGCGGGTAAGATCCCCGTAGCAGGCAGTATTCGAAACCCCTCTTCTCATCCCCTGGATACCTTTTTCCTGAATCATATCCGTAATCAGTTTTAACTCATGCAGCACTTCAAAATAGGCAATCTCCGGCTGATATCCGGCTTCAACCAAAGTATCAAATCCTGCCAGGATCAATTCACTCACCCCGCCGCACAAAACCGTTTGTTCTCCGAAAAGATCCGTTTCGGTTTCTTCGGCAAAGGTTGTCTCAATCACTCCCGCACCGGTCCCGCCAATACCTTTGGCATAAGCCAAAGCAGTTTTCAAAGCCGTGCCGGATGAGTCTTGGTGAACGGCTACCAGACAAGGTACGCTTTTTTTCTGTTCATACATTTTTCTTAATAAACTCCCCGGCCCTTTTGGTGCGACCATAAATACATCAATATGTTTTGGCGGTACAATTTGTTTAAAATGAATATTAAACCCATGGGAAAAGGCCAGCGCCTTCCCTTCAGCTAAATTATCCTTTACCGCTCCATTATACACCTTAGCCTGCAGATGGTCCTGGGTAAGAATCTGGATAACTGAACAAATCTTTGCTGCCTCTGCTGCAGAAACCGGGATAAAACCGTCCTTCTTCGCCTGGGCAAAATTCACTGTCCCGGCAAGTTCAGAAACAACAACATCCAAGCCGCTATCTTTTAAATTCAGTGCCTGGGCGCGGCCCTGTATACCGTAACCGATTATTGCTATTTTTTTTCTCTCGAGATACTTCAAATCCGCATCAGCATCATAATAAATCTTCGCCATTTTATTCCTCCTCCTTTTTTTACACAATCAACGATAAAACATTATTTTCTAATTTCTCTTATGGAACGGTACGCGGTTAACCGTCAACGCACCAACATACGATATACTACATACGATTTGCGATCATCTGCGTTTTAAATCTGCGTTCATTTACGTTCTTTAAAATCTGTGATCATCTGTGTAATAATAGGCTTTCCAACTCTTGCGTGTCCATACTTCTGCGCATCGCTTCTTCATAACTAACGCTGCCGTCATTTACCAAATCAGCCATTGAGTGATTCATGGTACACATCCCATATTTTCTTCCCATCTGGATTGCCGAATATATTTGATGCAGGTTATTTTCCCGGATGAGATTCTGTATTCCCGAAGAAACACTCATCACCTCATAGGCTAATGTTCTGCCTTTACCGTTAACATTTGGCATGAGCTGCTGCACAATTACCCCTAACAGTACCAGTGACAACTGCACCCTAATCTGCTGCTGTTGATGTGCGGGAAAGACATCAACAATACGGGCAATCGAATTAGCGGCACTACCGGTATGCAAGGTGCCAAAAATCAAATGCCCGGTTTCCGCTAGTGTCAATGCCGTTTGGATTGTTTCCAAATCGCGCAGCTCACCGATTAATACAATATCCGGATCCTGGCGAAAAACATGTTTCAGCGCCTCAGCAAAAGAAAGGGTATCTGTTCCCAGTTCCCGTTGATTTATCGTACTTTTCTTATGCCGGTGCAGGTATTCAATCGGGTCTTCTATCGAAATTATATGGCACTTCCGGCGCTCATTTATGTAATCAATCATTGCTGCCAGGGTCGTTGATTTACCCGAACCCGTTGCCCCGGTCACTAAAACCAAGCCATTGGGTTTTTCCGCAAATTCTTTAACAATCTCCGGCAGCCCAAGACTTTCGATTGTGGGGATATTATAAGGTATTGCCCGCACGGCTACGGCAATCGAACCGCGTTGTTTAAAAACATTAATCCGGAAACGGCTCAGGTCTCTTATGCCGTACGAGGCATCGAGCTCTTTTTTTTCTTCAAATATTTTTTTCTGTTCTTCCGAGAGTATTTCATCGATCATATTTTCTATTCTTTCCGGGGTAAGCGGATTGTGATTTGAAAGTTGAATTAACTCTCCATCAACACGTATCTCTGGCGGAAGTCCTGCGGTTAAATGCAGGTCCGAGGCTTTTCTTTCAACAATTAATTGAAATAATTCAATAATCTCCGGCATAACCTTACCTTCCTTTTTAATAAACACAAATGACCCGCCAATCTTTGTGGCGGGTATCCGTGTCCAATCCGTGTTAATCCGCGGCTCTATCTCCCTTTCATCTTAAGTCAGCATTACCCTTTAACAATCGCAATCCTGCCGGTTCTCACCAGCTCGACGACCTCAAATTTTTTCAACTCATCAAGCAGCAGCCTAATAGCTTTTTCATCTCCGACAGCTTCAATAACCGCAAGTGTATTCTGTAAATCCACAAGTTTTGCCCGGTGTTTGCCAAGAACAGCGTTTAGCGATTTTTCCTGTTCCGGGCTGCACTTAATCTTTACCAGAACAAGTTCCCGGTCAACATAGTCTTTCTCGGTCAAATCCCAGACCGTAATAATATCAATCAACTTATGTAGTTGTTTTTTTATCTGTTCTAAAATCCGCTCATCGCGCGCATCAACAACAATTGTCATCCGGGAAATCGCCGGATCATGTGTTTCGCCTACAGCCAGGCTTTCAATATTAAACCCCCGCGCGCTAAACAACCCGGCAATCCGCGCTAACACCCCAAACTTATTTTCTACGAGTACTGATATAACGTGTCTCATCGTCGCTTCGCTCCTCTGAGAATTCCAAAATTCAAATGTCAAATTCCAAATAAATTTTTAAATATCCAAATCGTAAAAGAAAAAATAATTATGCTACAAAATTTTTTTTATTTTGTCATTTTTTTATTAAATGATTTATTTGGATTTTGTCATTTGACATTTGTCATTCCTGCACAGCAGGCAGGACTAGGCCATTCCCCCAATCATCCTATTTATCGCCTCACCCGCCGGCACCATGGGAAAAACATTTTCTTCTTCCACCACCACAAAATCCATAATCACGGTATTATTGATTGAGAGTGCCTTGTTTATTGCCGGGGTTACCTCGGATTTTTTCGTCACCCTAATCCCGGCTGCGCCATAAGCCTCGGCTAACTTTACAAAATCCGGGCTGGTCATCCTGGTATAAGCATATCTTTTATTATAAAAAAGCTCCTGCCATTGCCTGACCATTCCCAGATAGCCATTATTTAGAATCGCAATTTTAACCGGTAGTTTATTTACGACCGCGGTAATCAACTCCTGAATATTCATCTGGATACTGCCGTCGCCGGCAATATCAAAAACTATTTTTCCCGGACAGCCGATTTGTGCGCCAATTGCCGCGGGAAACCCGTATCCCATTGTCCCCAGCCCGCCGCTTGAAATAAACGTGCGCGGTTTAGTATAGGCGTAATACTGAGCTGCCCACATTTGGTTCTGTCCAACTTCCGTACAGATAATCGCCTCACCTTTTGTCGCACGATAAATTTCTTCAAGCACATATTGCGGTCTAAGTAATTCATCATCTTTTTTATAGCTTAACGGATGTTTCTTATTCCATTCATTAATCTTCTCCCGCCACTTTTTTGTCTCCGGTCTTTTTACGATTTTATTCAGTTCCGCTAATATGTTCTTTGCATCGCCAACAATCGGAATATCCACTTTCACATTCTTACTTATTGCCGCCGGGTCAATATCAATATGAATAATTTTCGCCCCCGGGGCAAAGACATCTAACCTGCCGGTCACCCGGTCATCAAATCTTGCTCCCACGGCAATGATCAAATCCGACTCCATAATTGCGTGGTTGGCATAGGCGGTGCCGTGCATTCCGAGCATGCCTAAAGAAAGCTCATGCGTTTGCGGAAACCCGCCAAGACCCAAAAGCGTGGTCGTAACCGGTGTTTCTATTTTAGTTGCCAGTTCATACAGCTCTTCTGCTGCCCCGGAGATAATCACCCCTCCGCCGGCATAAATAATTGGCCGTGAACTCTCATATATTGCTTTTGCCGCCTTTTTAATCTGTCCCGGATGCCCCTGGTAGGTAGGTTTATAAGTGCGCATTTCAATATGTTCCGGATAACTAAACTCTGTTTCCTGGTTCTGCACGTCAACTGGGATATCAATCACCACCGGCCCGGGACGGCCGGTTGAGGCAATATAAAACGCCTCTTTGACTGTTCTGGCAAGTTCTTCAACATCTTTCACCAGATAATTATGTTTGGTTATCGGCCGGGTAATGCCGGTAACATCCGCTTCCTGAAAGGCATCGTTTCCGATCAGGAATGTTTTTACCTGTCCGGTAATTGCCACCATCGGAATAGAATCCATATTTGCCGTTGCTATACCAGTAACGAGATTTGTTGCCCCAGGGCCAGAGGTCGCCATACACACGCCAACTTTCCCCGTGGCTCTGGCATAGCCGTCAGCCGCATGCGCGGCAGCCTGCTCGTGCCGGGTCAAGATAAATTTTACCGGGGCATCGTAGAGCGCGTCAAATATCGGCAGAACCGAGCCCCCAGGATAACCAAAGATAACCTCCACCCCTTCACGGTGTAAAGATTCAATTAATATTTTCGCCCCTTTCATCTTCATTATAGTTTCCTCAAAAAGTATCTATGCTTTTAATATGTAACCACAGATTATTATTTTTTAGCCACGGATTTACACAGATGTTACACGGATTTTAAATAATCAAGTTTAAGCTTCGTTTTTTATCCGTGTTAATCCGCTGCTCCATCTTTTTCTTTTTATCAGGCTGTCTGAGTAATTTGTGGTTGCTTTTCGGTTTTCTGAACATTTTTGACACTAACTCATTCTTTCAACACCGCCCCGGTATTTGCCGAGGTTACTAATTTTGCATAACGGGAAAGCCAGCCGCGGGTAATTTTCGGTTCTGGCAGTTTTAATTTTCTAAAGCGCTGATCAATTTCGGACTTATCTACTTTTAATTCCAGCCGGCGGTTTTTAATATCAATCTCAATAACATCGCCATTCTTAACAATCGAAAGCAAGCCTTTTTCTGCAGCTTCTGGTGAGACATGTCCAATGCACGGCCCGCGCGTGCCCCCGGAGAAACGTCCGTCAGTAATTAAGGCTGCGTCCTCGGCAAGCCCCATACCGATAATTGCGCTGGTTGGGGCTAACATCTCCCGCATCCCCGGTCCGCCTTTTGGCCCTTCGTAGCGGATAACAATAACCTGTCCTTTTTTAATCTTACCGCTTAAAATATTCTGCATTGCTGCTTCTTCCGAATCAAAAACAACCGCCTCGCCTTTAAAATACATCATCTTCGGACTAACTGCTGTTTGTTTTACTACTGCCCCATTTGGCGTGAGATTACCAAAAAGCGCAGCAATCCCGCCTTGTTGATGATAGGCATTTTTGATGCTGCGGATTATATCCAGATCAAACACCTCGGCACGATCGGCAATATTATAGATTGTTTTACCGGTTACCGTAATATTATTTTTCAACAAGTCTTTTATTTGTTTTAATACTGCCGGCACCCCGCCGGCATATTCTACATCCTCCATAAAATGCTCTCCTCCGGGACGGATATTCGTAATATGTGGAGTCTTCCGGCTGATTTGGTCAAATAATTCCAGCGGGAGTTTTATGTTCAGTTCATTGGCAATTGCCGTAAGGTGCAAAACCGTATTTGTTGAACCACCTAATGCCATATCCACGGTTATGGCATTTTCAAATGCCGCCCGGGTCATAATTTTCCCCGGGATAATATTTTGTTTCACAAGTTCCACAATTCTTATGCCGCTTTGCTGAGCAATTCTTTGTTTTTTGCTTAGCACCGCTAATGCTGTACCACAGCCCGTAAGAGACATTCCTAAGGCCTCGGTAAGACAGCTCATTGTATTTGCCGTATAGAGCCCCTGGCATGAACCCGCACCAGGGCAAGCTTCAATTTCTAAACAATCCATTTCTCTTTGGGTAATTTCTCCTTTTTTTAACCGGGCCATGGCTTCAAACGTATCGCGCACAAAAGAAAGCTTTCGCATCTTAAACCTGCCTGAGAGCATTGGTCCGGCAGTTACAACAATACTGGGGATATTCAACCTGGCAATAGCCATAAGCATACCCGGAGTAATTTTATCACAGTTAGTCAGGCAGACTAGTCCATCAAGCTGGTGTGCCTGCACAATTGTTTCTATAATATCAGCGATTAACTCCCGTGAGGCTAGGGAATATTTCATCCCGGAGTGTCCCATAGCAATCCCGTCGCAGATACCCGGCACGCCAAAGAAAAACGGCACTCCGCCCCCCTGACATATTCCACGTTCAATCGAGCGCTCTAATAAAGGCATACTAATGTGCCCGGGAATTAAGTCCGTGCGGCTTGAGGCCACCCCGATAAACGGCTGTTTAAGATTTTCTTTCGTCAGCCCGGTAGCATAAAGCAATGCCCGATGCGGCGCCCGCTCCAGCCCTTGTTTGATTATTTTACTCCGCATGATTTTCTCCGTATCTCGTGTTTCGTATCTCGTTTAATGTAATTTTTTTATTAAGCTTGTAAGCATGCGTGATTCGTGATTAATTTTTTCTAACAAAATTTCCTTCTTATGATTGTCTATATACTTTAACTCTGAGCTATTTCTATTTGTGTTTCCAACTCGGCACAAGAACCTAATGCTATATACAAAAATTGCTTATATTCTTTATTATGGAATCTATTAAAACCTTCAGCAATGTTTGAAGGAATAGAAACAGCAGACCTTTTCATTTGACTTACTAAACTATAAACCTCTTGTTTAGGTAATTCATGTGCTATTTTATATACATCTTTAACAATTTCTATGCCATTTTTCCAAACATTCAAGTCCCTAAAATTCCTAATTTTCCCCACCATATTCTCCTTCACCAAACCCGAGATACGAAACACGAGATACGAACTACCCTTGATTCACCAAAATCAAAATCTTCCCCTCACCCTCATTAAGTGGTTCCAGTGCCTTACCAATGACTGTACCGGGTTTAACAAAATCAGGGTCAGCGCGCATCGCATATCCTTTTTTTACCGAACTAACCAGCATATCCCCGGGAGAAATTGTACCATTTATTGTGGTTACGTTACAATAAACCTTCCCAGCCAGGCAAAGGTACCCTTCACCTGTACCTGCCCGACCCAAAAGAAAATCCGGATTTTCCGAAACAACCCCGGCCACGCGTAAATCGTATGGTTTATCCGTTACCGTTACGCAATTATCAAATTCCGGGTCAATAATTACCAGATCAGCGGGCTCACATTTGCGCAGAGTAATTGCCTCAGCAATATCACGTATATGTTTGTCAGCCGCTCCCAAGCCCTGTTTCATTATTATTTTTCCCCAAACATTTAACACTGCGTAATTTACTACCTGAGGGACTCCGCCAACACCATTCACATTGCCACCTAAGGTAACACTTACTAAGTTTGATTCGCCATTAAGCCCCAAATCTATAACATTGTCATTACTTGCACCTCCAGCATCTAATCCGGTTATTATTGGCGCGGCAAAATACTTTGCACGTAAAATGTTAACTTTTGATTCACCGCTCATATCAAAACACGGTGAAGTAGGCAAAACAGGATTTGTTGTAACATTATAAAATTTTTGTGCCTCTATTCTAACATACCGCGCACTGGGCACAGGCAGAAAACCAACTAAAAATTCCCTCTCCTGCGCATAGATCGTTAAACCCTGTAATAGAATTATAAAAGTAATCGTAACCCGTAATAAGTTTTTTTTCTTCATTAGTTTACATTAACTAAGACCAAAATCTTTTGTTCGCCTTTTTCTAAATTTTCCAGGGCCTTGCCAATAATCATCCCTGGCTTAAGTTTATCAAAATCCGCGCGCATCGCATATCCTTTTTTTGCTGAGCTAACCAGGATATCACCTCTTTTTACCGGGCCATTTATTGTGGTGGTATTACAATAAATCTTTCCCCGCAAGCATACGGGTTTTTTCCCCCCCCCAACCCCCATGGCCACACTGGGATTTTTCGAAACCACCCCAAGAATACGGGTATCATAAGCAGTATCCGCACACACGGCACTATCTTTGTTATGTTGATCCACAATCACCACATCACCTGAAGCTGCATCTATGCACATTATTCCCTCGGCTAAATCATATACATGTTTCGGTGCTACCGCATTATTAGCCGTACTATCAACCCCTTCCACATTCGGGCCGTTCATGATAATATGATTCTGAACATGAAGATCACCCTCTAATTCTAATCTATCAAGTAAGGCAATGCCGTTTTCTAAATCAATAAACCGGTGTTTTGGCGGAGTGCCGGCATCAGTAATGTCCGTCTGAACATTTGTGCTTCTTAAATTATCAAAGTTTGCTCCGCGGATCATCTTCGTAAATGCATTATTTGCTATGACAAAAGACTCAAACATTGATTCCCCGGCTGGGTTAAAATACCGGGCAGTTGCACCTGTAACATCAGCATTATTAAATTCATCCGTATCTAAGAATAAATCTGCAAACAACTTATTATACCGGCCAAAGGGTATGGGATAAAAAGCAACCACCTGCACCTCCTCATCCCTAGGGGGAGGGACCTGGGCAAAACTAGTTAAGGTAATACCCGTAATTATTATGGTAGCTATGATTATTAAAGATTTCTTCTCAGACATAGTATTTTTCGTATATCGTCTTTCGTATAGAGTATGTCGTATTTTGTGTTTTTGTTTTTACTGTAAACCATACACTGTTAACTATAAACAAGAACTATATCCCTTTTATCCCATGCTCTATATTACTTGATTATCCCGGGCTCACCCAAATTAAAATCTTTCCTTCACCTTCGCTTAGCCCCTCCAGCGCCTTACCAATCACCATTCCCGGCTTAATCTTATCTAATTCTCCCCGCATGGCATATCCTCTTTTTGCAGAAGTAACTAACAGGTCACCTGGGATAATTGCCCCGTTTATGCTTGTTACCTTACAATAGGTCTTACCTTTTAAAGAAAGCGGGTATCTATTTTCTCCTGAGGCTAAGTATATACCAGGGTCCGATGAAATTACCCCGGCTACTCTTAGGTCATAGCTGATATCCGTGGTCTTAACCCGATCTTTTTGTTCCGGATCAATTATAACCACATCTGCTAATTCCACCCCTTTCCCTTTAATGCCTTCCGCAATGTCATAAACATGTTTACCGGTATTCCCCAAACCAGTACCCATATAGATAATCCCCGGCGCAGTTATATCGGGTATCCCATCTTCATTTGAACCATCGTCTTTCTTATAGTCATAATACAAATCCCTTGTTCCATCTCCGTCATAATCGTAAGTACCTCCTACATTTATATCTTGTTCAACATTTAAAGTATATAATAACGCATCACAATATGGAGGCACCACTGCAGGGATGCCAGTTGTCGAATGAAACATAACATACCTGTTTTTTCCAGTACCATCCAAATCCCGATCTGTTCTGCCATGAATGACACCTCTTATTTCCGCACAGGTTATCTCCTGTGCCCTGATATCCTTAACAAAACTCTCTCCGGTAGGATCAAGCATATATGTGGGATCATCCAGATCAAAATACTGGCGTGCGGAAATAATATCATATCTGCCTTGTGGTGAAACATGGTCCGTGGACAGAGGGATAATTGCATACGGCGGACTCCATTGTGATAATACTATTACTGTGGTTCCTGCCAGTATTATAATTATACTCGTAATTATTAAAATCTTATACTTGTTAAATATTTTTTTCATCTCTCATAATATACTGTGGACCCAATACGGTAATCTGCAGTATCATCTGTTTGGCCCGTGCCCACATTAAATACTTCAATAGTTATTGTCATACCAATCTCATTTTCTGTTGCCCCGGTTATAGGGACAGGAAGATTCGTCCAATCTGCCCCATTGGCTGGTGGTGAAGGAAGTGTTGTATAATCAACAAATGCACTTGTTCCTATACCAATAGTCCCATGTCCACCCCGCTCTAACCAGTCCCGGGCAACCTGCACTCCGGCATCTGCCCAGTATTTGGCTTTAATGTATTTTACCTGATGCTTTATTATTTGTGCGTGCCGCATAGCCAGTCCATGAGCCGCAAGACAAACAATTCCGACCATTATTAAGAGGATAAGAACAACTGTTACTGCCTGTGCTCTATTTGTTAAGAACTTATTCATAATCCTCATAAGTAATTTGCCCCTCTTAGCACTACTCTGGTTGTATAACTTAATTCTCTGTTCGAGCCACTAACAATTCCTTGGACAGTTACATTAACACAGTTATTACAATTCATAAGATCGTCAAATTGCAAGGTGTTTATCTGAACACGAGCCGTGCCGGCAATATCCTCAGTAGATAAATTACTAAACACACCACCAGATAACTGATCAACCTGCTTGTTTATTTTACTTCCGGCCAGCGAATAAGTAATTTTCACATCATCTCCATAATTATCCGGAGTACTATTAATAATCACACCACCGCCGGCATAAAGCGCAAACTGGGCATAGCGGTCCTGATAAATATATATTGTATCAGTACCTGCACCTAAATTATAGCTTCTCCCTTTAGATATTTCCCCGGTTATGTCATATATTGCCCGGTTTACCTCACGCTGCAATTCCGCAATTTCATTAAGTTCAACTAAAAATTTCACCCCCATGATACTAATCAAAGCCGCGGTCAAGACCACAACTGCCAGCAAAATTATCCCTATCAATAATTCAATTAATGTAAATCCCTGTTTATTCATTCCATGTAACTTCCACCACAACCTGGCGCCAGCCGGTTTCGTCTACCGCAGGAAATCCGCCTGATACCAGTCCAGTATAAGTTTGCCATCTGATTGTTCCATTATAATCAAAGGTTAGTTTATTAAAATCCGTAGGATAATCCCCGCTCCCTCCTCCGATTGTTAAATTTCGCCATCCAGAATTATCAAATCTTAATTCTGCAGGGCCGGTAGAATCATCTTGATACCTAACTAACTGCCTTAGTCCTTCCATCCAGTCCATTGCCCAGATAACTGCGATCATTTCCCGTTCCGCACGATAAATCATCCTTTTTGCCGACTCAAAACTTATCCACAATGCCCCGGCTAAAAATAAAAGTATAAACATTGCCACGAGTATTTCAATAAAAGTTGTCCCGCTATTCTTAGGATTAGTATTCATCATTATTAATAAAAAAATTTTTTTAGCTTGACGATTACGGCAGCAAAACTATATAATATTATGCCCAGGCAATGCAGCACTGGAAATTTTTTATATATTGAAAACCTACGGTTTTCAATCTTTTTCTCTAATATCACAGCGTGGCAAAACTACACGGTTGTTCTTCAGCAATAACTACACTAACAAATTATACCACTTATATTTACATTGTCAATTATTTTTATTTTGAGAATTTTATTGTTTCCTATACGTTAAAAAAACAAAACATCCCCCTGTAATAAGATATACTATAGAAAATACTCCAGTTTAATCATCTCGATAGTAACGTGGCACACGTTGGGAAATACCGCAGGTTATTTCATATGGTATTGTCCCGCAACGCCCGGCTAATTCCTCGGCAGTTATTTTACACTTGCCATTTTTACCGATTAATACAACTTCATCCCATTCCCGTACATTCGGAATATCTTTAAGTTCAACCATGGTCTGGTCCATACAAATAAGCCCGCGGATCTTCGCATATTTGCCACGGATTATCACCCGTCCGTGATTTGAAAGTTCACGGCGATAACCATCCGCATAACCAATAGGCAAGGTGGCAATATTTGCCGGCCCCTTTGTCACAAAAGTCGCTTTGTAACTAATCGCTCTTCCGGTTAAGACCTTTTTAAGATAAGCAATCCTCGTATGCAAAGAAAGTACTGGTTTAAGTTTCAATCTGCGGCAGAGCTGCTGCTTTGGATACATCCCATAGAGCATAATTCCCGGTCTTACCAGATTAAAATGACTCTCCGGATAATTACATAGTCCAATACTATTTGCCGCATGTTTTAGTTCTATATAAACTCCCGCCCCCTCCAGCATATTTACTAAACGATGAAAACGTTCAATCTGCTGCAAAGTAAATCTTTTATCAATATCTGCGCAGGAGAGGTGAGTATATATCCCTTCAATTTTTATGTTTTTCAATTTATCTATCCGCGGCACAATTTCACCGGCATCTTCATGCCAAAAACCAATCCTCCCCATTCCCGTATCTATCTTTAGATGTACTTTTACTATTTTCCCTAATCTTTGGGCAATGTTATTAATCCGGACTGCCGCCTTAAGTGAGGTAATTGTCGGGGTAATATTATTTTTTATAACCTCTTTTATCTCCTGCCGGGAATTTATTACCCCGAGAATTAAGATTGCAAGTTTTATCCTGTTTCTCCGTAACCAGAGCGCCTCATCACTACTGGCTACCCCTAAAAAACGTATTCCCGGACACCGGCCAAGCACTCGTGAGACCATAACTGCCCCGTGTCCATAAGCATCCGCTTTTACCGCGGCGAGAGCCTCTGTCCCGGGTTTGGTAAATTTCATAAGCTGCATATAATTAAACCGTAATGCGGATAAATCAATTTCCGCCCAGGTCGGACGATAAGATAGATTCTGTTTCATTTAAGCCCCTGCCGGTCAACGAATGACAAATGTCAAATTCCAAATGACAAATGAATCATCTAATAACTTAATCCAAAAATCTCGTCTGTTAGTTAATCCTGTCTATTGTCATCCTTTTAGTTTTTATGCTCAATACTCGATCCTCAATACACAATACGTATTTATGGTCTGTTGTCTGTTTTTTTATAACTTACCGTACAATCATCAGGATAAAGGTAAAATGGCAAAACACGCGCCGCGTCCTGGTTTTGTTTTTTGTCAAAGCTCTCTTTTGCTAATTCATAAAGTGCGGCGGTATTTGGGTACCAATATTCTTCATGCAAAAAATACGGTTTTATCTTTTTTTGTTTTTTTATCATACTCTGATATTGAAAAAGCCCGTCTCCGGTAAATACCACCTCTCCCTTAATGTTATCGAGCCAGTCTGTAATTTTACCGAGAAAATAACCCTTAATTTTCATAATCTGATCATGTCTGCGGCAATAAAGTGCGGCATAAATATTGTCTTTTTTTGCATCAACGATTACGCAAATTAACTTCCCGGTGTCTTTCGCCACCCGGGCAATAAGATCAAGACTGATAATTCCGGCAAGCGGTTTGTCTAAGCTAAATGCCATTGCCTTAAACGTTACCACCCCCACTCTCACCCCGGTAAAAGAACCCGGCCCAATACCCACGGCAAATGCGTTAATATCAGAAGGGGTTAATCGGCAATCTGTAAGCATCTGCTGCATTAGTGGAAAAATCGTCTGCGCCTGGTCAAACCTCGACTCTCTTCTTGCACTGGCAATTACCCCGGTATTGTTGCTGATAACAATATTTAAAAATTTAGTTGATGTATCGCAGGATACGGTTAGCATAATCACTCAATCTCAAATGTTCCGCCACAACGCATCCGCGGACAGGCAAATGACAAAATCCCTGCCTGCCGCAGGCAAATAAATCTTTCAAATATCTCAATCTTTAAAAGAAAAATACTCATAAAATTATTTTTTATTTGCCTGTCCGCCGTGATTTTTGGCGGGTCATTTTTTTGTTAAGTTATTTATTTGGAATTTGGATTTTGCCTGCCCGCCAATCTTTGTGGCGAAACATTTGGAATTATTTACACTCTATATTTTTTCTACCAACTCCCGATACCCCTTCCCCCGCGGCCGAAACCTTAATCTTCTTTCATTTGCTGATAAGATATCTATTTTAATCAACAAATAATTCCTCGGCAGGAGGCTGGTTATCTTCTCGGCCCATTCAATCACACAAATACCCCCGCGGGTAAAATACTCCTCAAGCTCAAGCACTTCCCGTAAACTTACTGCCTCAATGCGGTAAAAATCAAAATGAAATAAATCATATCTTTTCCCGGCATGCTCTCTGATTAAAACAAAGGTCGGGCTCAATATTTTATTTTCCGCAATCCCCAGGCCCCGGGCAATCCCTTTAACCAGTACGGTCTTACCCGCACCTAATGTGCCGGCAAGCGCGACAACCGCGTTTGCCGCTAATAACCTGCCCAGCCTTACACCAAGTCTTTTTGTCTCATAAGGGCTGTTTGTTATAATATCCATAAGCATGCCTAACGGTAAATGACAAATCTCAAATGACAAATCTCAAATAAATCTCTCAACAGAAAAATCATAAATACTTTTTTAGATTCGAATATTAAATGATTCATTTGAATTTTGACATTTGAATTTTGGAATTATTTTAAAAGGTAACCCTGAGCAAAATACTAAAGTACTACACGCATAGCAGGGTTACCTTTTAAAATGCAGGTATCCCTTAATCTCCGCCGGGGTTAGCTTGCCGTTTTTATCTAACAGTTTTATCCCCATATGCCTTGGGCAGATTTTGCCGATGATACTAAATTTTGTCTTAAACCGGCGGAAAAAATTCTCCTTGAGCTGGCCGGCATATTTTTCCGAAACCGTAAACAGCAGCTCAAAACTCTCGCCACTATTATAAAGTGCATCCGTCAAACTCATCTTCTTGGCCCGCGGGATAAATTCGGTAAATAAAACTGCCCCGCATTTCGAAGTCTCGCATATCCGATAGAGGTCAATAACCAGACCGTCGGAAATATCAATCATCGAGGTTATCGGATAATTTTTTACCAGATACCCGGCCTCATAAACACGCGGGGTAAAATCAAAATGCCGCATACCCGGGAAACAAGAAAGCGTCCCGGTCAAGCAGATAAAATCACCCGGTTTAGCCGTACTGCGTCTTACCAGCTTATCTTTATCTGCCTCCCCAATAACCGCAGCATTAATCACTAAAATCTCACTTGCGCTTGTATCCCCGCCAATAACCGAAATACCAAACTTACGGGCAAGATTATTAATTCCGATAAAAATTTCCTTTGCCTGAGATAACGTATAGCCCCGCGGTATTCCCGCAGAGATTAGTGCATATTTCGGTAGCGCGCCCATGGCCGCAATATCACTAATATTAACCGCCAGGGCCTTTCTGCCGATTTTGCGCAAATTATCCCCCTTTTTAAAATGCACCCCTTGAATAATAATATCCGTAGTGCAAACCAAAAACTTTCCCTTTGTCCGGACCACGGCCGCATCATCGCCAATACCTAAAATAACATCCTTTCCCAAAACCGCATTTTTTTTAATAAAATTAATAAAACCTATCTCATTTAATCCAGATTTTGCTGATGCAAAATCCGCGCCATCTGTGGTTCGTATAATCGTCTTTTTCTGTATCATCTACGGTTCTGTGGTTGTTTTTCGCTTTTTTACGAGAAATTCCGTGAAGAACGGAATTTCTGAGCATAGAGTTTTTTTATTGTTTTTGCAAAAGGCGGGGAAATAATGCCATGTTCCGTAATAATCGCACGGATTAATTCAGACGTCGTCAGATCAAAGGCAGGATTGTATGCGCGTATATTTTTCGGAGCAGTTAAAATGCCGGCTATAGCCTTTACTTCTTTTTCATCCCGGTATTCTATGGGAATTTTACTGCCATGGCTAAGAGAAAAATCAAAAGTGCTCGTGGGCGCAACCACATAAAACGGGATGTGATGATATTTGGCGAGTACCGCCAGACTATACGTTCCGATCTTATTTGCCGTATCACCATTTGCCGCAATCCGGTCGGCGCCAACAAAAACCTTATCAATTTTCCCCTTTTGCATTAAACTCGCTGCCATATTATCACAAATTAAGGTAACATCCACCCCGTCCCCAGACAACTCCCAAGTGGTCAGCCTTGCCCCTTGCAGCAGGGGTCGTGTTTCCGTGGCAAAAACACGGATTTTTTTACCTTGAGATTTTGCTTTGTAGATCACCCCGAGGGCAGTACCTACCCCCCCGGTGGCAAGTTTACCGGCATTGCAATGGGTGAGAATAGTATCGCCGCTTTTAATAAGCTTTGCGCCAAAGCCGGCCATCTGCGCACATAATCTCTTATCTTCCGCAAAAATTCTTTTTGCCTCGGTTAAGATAACTGCCTTTAACCTGCCGCGGGAGGACCCGCGAAAATTATTTATTACCCCGCGCATCCTCTCCAGTGCCCAAAAAAGATTGACCGCGGTCGGACGGGAAGTTTCCAGATAATCTATTGCACGCAATAGCTGTTTCTTGACCACACAGATATTATCTGCTGATTTATAAGCTGCCGCGGCTTGGGCAACTGCATATGCCGCGGTAATCCCGATAAGCGGCGCCCCGCGTACCTTAAGCTGTTTTATTGCCTGCCAGACGTCTTTGGTATTATTACAGGTTATAAATTTTAATTTTTGCGGGAGTGCGGTTTGGTCAATTAAAACGATCTTATCTTTTTCCCAGTTAATTGGACTTATCTTCTTCATGATGCTCCATACCATAAACCACTGTACAATTACCACCCGTGCCTTTTGCTTTATATAAAGCAACCTCAGCCTGGGTAACTAATTCTTCTACACTTAAAATACCGGTCGCATCCCGGTAAAAGCTTATTCCTGAGGAAAATGTCACGGAAACCGGCTGGGTCTCGGTTCCCACGTTCTCTTTTTCAATAATCTTACAGAGACGCTTCGCCAGAATATAAGCGCCGGCACTATCCGTCTCAGGCAAAATTACGACAAACTTATCACCGCCATAACGGCACAAGATATCCGAAGCGCGCATGTTGCATTTTAATACAATTGCCGTATTTTTAAGGACAATATCGCCAACCGGATATCCGAGCCGGTCATTTATCTCCCGGAATTTGTCAATATCCAAAACCATACAGCTAAAATTACGCTGGTAACGTTTCGCCCGTTCATGTTCGTCATAGAGGCGGTGCTGGCAATATGTACGGTTATAAATATTCGTCAAACCATCATAGACCAAAAGCCGCTTCATACTGTCAAAAAGATTTTTTGTGCGCAGCAGGTTCATAACCCGCGCCTTTATCTCTCTGGGATCAGAAGACTTGGGAATAAAATCCGAGGCACCGAGTTCAAATCCTAAAATCTTTTCATCAAGATAAGTCTTTACCGTAAGAAAGATAATTGGGATGTGATTATAATCTTCATGCTCCTTAATCCGCTGGCAGACCTCAAATCCATCCATCTCCGGCATTACCAGGTCAAGCACCACTAAATCCGGATTATGCTCTTTAAGCATGATTAATCCTTCTTCACCGCTTTCTGCGGTAATTATCGAATATCCCTCTTCTGCCAAAATCTTGCTAAACCGCTGCAGATCGTCTTTACTATCATCAATAAGAAGTATTCTCCCTGTCATTTTAAACCCGCCTCACTTTTATTGCCCGATACGGACAAAATTCATTACAACACAAACAAAATATACATTTTGACCGGTTAATTCGTACTTTCCCTTTATATTCTTCGATTGCCCCAGTCGGACAGCTCTTTAGGCAAACATGACAATTCCGGCATTTAGCGGTCACCACCCTTGGCCCGATAGACACAACCATGGCAAGTATCTTAAGCAGTCTATTTGGCAAACGGCACACCCAGGGAATATTTGCTTTAGAAAAATTTTTAATCTTAACATCTTCCAAAGCCGCACCAACTATTTTAATACATTTTAGCTCAATCTGTCCAAGCTTTTTTTTATGGATATGCCTTAAGTATAAAATGTCAAAAGGGGCAATACCGATAATCTCTGCCAAAACCGCATCAACACTTGCCGCATCACGCCCGGCAAAGAGCATCCCCGAATTTACAAGCTCGCCATGCACCGGCCCGGCCCCGGACATGGAAACAATTCCATCAATAACGGATAGATGCGGCCGGCAAACCTCATAAACCTGCGCGAGCAGTTCCGCAAACTCCCAAAAATTCGGCGCATTTTTGTGGTATTCGGTTTTATAAAGCCCGGGGATCAACCCGTACATATTTTTCACGGCCGCGGTTAACATTGTCAGATTATGCGTCTTAAATTTTGCCGCCGATATTACCACATCTGCCTTAAAAAACTCTTCGCTGATAAAAAAATTACTGGCCTTGCGAAATTCACGAAAAAAAACCAGCTCCGCATCCTCTTCCCGGCAAACCGCCTCTATCCCGGTTTTCTGGTAAACTTCCGCCACGGTTGTTGAACCCGCGGGGCTATCGCCAACAACCGGCCCGGCACCATATTTTTTAACAATCTTAATCAACGCACGGATAACCTCCGGGTGTGTAGTTATCCCTGCTTCAGGAGGATGCGCACTGAGCAGATTAGGCTTTATTAAAACCCGCGCCCCTTTCCTGATCATCTGCTGCACACCGCCTAAAAGCTCAAACAGTCTTTCTACAGAACCATAAACCTTTTCCGGCGCATACTCCGGACACTTAACTATTGCCACCTTGTTTTCCAATTACCGACCTCAGATATTGTTTCTACATTTTTAATAAGCACCCAGAGATTTAAAAAACGTAGTTTAACTATCTTTTTTAGCTACGGATAAAACACGGATTTTTAATAGTCAACTACCACCACCAAAAGTGGTGGCTTGCGGTTTAAATTTACTCATACCGTCATGTTATCATACTTCGTTTCTCCGTGTCTCCCTGCCGGCAGGCAGGCGTGTGATTATCTGGTTTTATTTTTTTTTATTTTATTATATTTTTTATAACACTTGAGCTCAGACAGAGGAAACGCTGTGCGTTTCCGATTACCTGAAGCGATTTGTTAGATGTTTTTGTTCGCTGTTTTTAATATTTTTTGCAAGCACAACGAAATTGGAATGTCTCCTTTTTTTTATTTCGTCCTTATATGTAAAACACTGAATAATATGCATCCCAACTTTTTTTAATAAACGGTACAAGCTTTTTCTTGTAAAATAACTCTGGTGATAGATTCCGTAGTAGTCCTGTGTTAAAGGAATCTCTATTAATAAATATCCATCATCTTTCAGGATTCTTTTAATCTTTATTAAGCATCTAACTGGATCAAAAAAATGTTCTAGAATGTGCATTAGAGTAATTAAATCAAACTGCTTGCTGTTAAAGCTTACTTTCTCAAAAGGAGCAATAATAATATTAATCTCTGGAGAAAAAGAAATATCCTTAAGAAATTCACTAAAATCAACGCCGGTACATTTCCATCCTTGTTGCAGAAAAATTTCTAAAAGCATACCATTCCCACAGCCTATATCTAAAACCGCTCTGGAAGAACCAAGCTCCTTTTCGATTTGTCTAAAGTTAAATCTCTGCAATAATGTGCGTTTCCACTTTTGCCAATCTTCCCAAGCTAAAAAATTATGATCACAGCCAAGTTCTGTATTTAGCCCTTTCCAATAGCTTCGTCCATGTATTCGTTTTACATCAATAAGACTTTGTCTTGTTAAAGCAAATTTAAAATCACATCTGAGACATTTGACAATAGATCTTCTCCAATAAGAAGAATAAATTTGCAATTCTTTATTACCGCAAATGCAGCATGAGTAATGATGCAATAGGTGAAGTTTTATATGCAGTAAGGGGTAACATATAGCATCTAAAAAAAATCTTATTTTTTTTCGGATTAATTTCATAATTTTCCATCTAACGTAAAGCTCAGCGATTCGCACTGCGCCAGCGGTACGAATTTGCTGCAACGCTTTGTTATAAAATTTTTTATTCTCACACAGAGCCACAGAGCTCACAGGGTTTTTCCGCTTCATATCTGAGATAATATGCACAGAAACTTTTAAATTTTCCCGCCAAGTTCGCAAAGCCCGCCAAGTTTTTTAGATATTCTTTATTATATTGTGTATTTCTTTGCGTTCTCTGCGGCTTTGCGTGAGATTTATTATTTTATTTTTCTTCTAACAATTAACATACAAAGTTCTGGTTTATCTATTTTTTTCTATAATTTAAAATGACATATTTTGTTAGGTTATGTAACAAAATCTCAAAACTCTTTATCAATAAAAAATTTCCTTCAGCTTGACTATCCCGGTAGTAAACTATGGTGCTCCTCAAGTTTAAAGATTCGTTTATCTACAACTTCTTCCTATCAATCAGTCTATCTGATAAACTCCTGCAACTGTTGCTGAAATTTTGACATGATCAACTATTTCTGCTTCAACCTTAAAACTCTTTCTTACATCAAATAATTTTCCAGATAAAGATTCTTCAAAGTATAGTTTTTCAAAATCCATTTTCTCAATGTTTTCACTGGCAGCATAAACTCTTTTAGGGGCTACAATAGTTTTGCCTAAAGCAGTTGCCATACGGATAGCGTTTGCATTCAGCTCTTTTATGGCTTTTTCAATGACTTCTTGCTTCTTTTGCTGTTCTATCTCTTCTGAAATAAAAACTTTTATATTTTCAAGAACAATAGCACTATCTATAGCTAATGCTTTATCAATAACCTGTGCGATGACACTGTGCAGTTCTCCCTTTGGGCAATTCATTACCTTTATCGCTACTTTTGTAGATATCTTCTTACCTTTTGCGCCGATAGAAATCTTCGCCTGTCTTAAAACATCCCACCCCCTGATAACTTCTATATCTGACAAGCCTAAGCCTTTAACTTCCTTTTCTATTTTATCAAATATTTGATTTGACTCCCTGCTGGCTTCATCAAAGGAGCCCTTTTGAACATCAAAACCAAACCTTATTTCAAAATTACTGATTGGAATAACTATCTCGGCATTCCCTTCGGCAAAAATAAGATTTCGTTTCAAAGGATCCGCATCAACACATTCCTTGTCAGCAAAAACACTAACCACACAAGAAAACAACAAAACCACCGTTAAAAACAATACTTTTTTCATACGGCAATCTCCCTTCTCTTAACGATTTTGTCAAAAACTTTTGTATATTTTTTAAGCACTCACAGAATACAAGCACCCATAGGGCACAAGCAACCACAGATTAGCTCGGATTTCCTCCCCCTTGCAAATATTTATAACTATCTGCTTAATCTGTGGTTGCATTCAATTCTTTCATAGAATCTTTGACCTTACCCTCTTAACAGATAACTCTTATACTAATTTTTTTATTCTCACACAGAGCCACAGGGAACACAGGGTTTTTAACTATTCCTCATTTATACCAATAATAACTTGCATGCCTATTTAATTGTTTTTTTATATTTGGATTTTTAATAAACTTTCTTATTCTTATTTCTCTTATTTGTATTATTCCTGGTTTATGTTTTTTCTCCGTGTCTCTGCGTCTCCGTGTGATTATCTGTTTTTTTATTTATAACGATAAAATAACCGATTTGAAAACCGTCAGGTTTTCAAATTCGGTTCATTGTTTTGTTAGATTCTATTGTACCCCATTAAATACTTGTTCCGCAAGTAATTCCTGTTGGAGTGCCCTTGAGGGTATTATTTTTTGGTCTCTTTGTCGATGGCAATGTTAAAGCATGGAAGGAAGAATAAGGCTACTTTCGTAT
This sequence comes from Candidatus Omnitrophota bacterium, assembly GCA_043821285.1. Taxonomy (GTDB): domain Bacteria; phylum Omnitrophota; class Gorgyraeia; order B26-G9; family JBDRCZ01; genus JBDRCZ01. The sequence continues at coordinate 37,327 of JBDRCZ010000034.1, forward strand.
TTCGAGGTCTGACCCCTCTGATTTGCGATAAATTATACCTACCCTTACGGGCACAAGTAAGAGGTAAAGCACCACGAGCAATTGAAGCTTACCTAAAACATCTCTCCAAACTAAAAACATATTATCATAAATCACCAGATAATATGAGTTGCGTCAATATTTGCTATATATGAAGGATGAGAAGCATTATTCAGAATCATTACTGTAAAAATTATGGGGAAAATTTGATCTTAATTGCGAGGTTACCAAGAGCGCCTTGATCATCTTCTTATGCACAATCCAAATTCAGACCAATATAACAACTGGTCAGTGTAAACATCTTTTACATGACTACACAAAAGAGGTTTTTGTTCAACCAGCGTTTAAATCGATGTTCGCTCACTCCGTTCGCTCAATCGAATTAAACGCTTTATTCGTTAGGCATTCTTATTATTAATTAAATTTACATTATTCGTTTTCAATTTTCATACTATATCTAATATTATTTATATTCTCGTCTTTCTTTGGTTTTCTAAAAACAAAAAGATGCTCATGCATTATTAAATAAAAATTATATTTTTCAACTTGTGATTTCCAATATGGAGTAGTTTGACAATTATGTTGAACTTTAATTATATCTTCTTTTAATGCAAAACCAACTTTAAGAAAACGATCCATAACATAATAAGATAGTGGGACATAATGTTTGCCTTTTCTTGTATCTCCTATTAATATCACACAGTAATTATTTTCTTTTAAAACCCGATAAAACTCTTTTATGGCAATTTCTAATTCATCACAAAACTTAATTACGTTTGGAATATTTGATAAATCCTGGGGTATTAAATTATTTGAATATTTTATTATATTTAGATATGGTGGGTGGGTAAGGATTAAATCAATTCTATTATCAGATATACAGGATAAATTTCTAACATCACACAAAGAAATATTTGGTTCATGTTTATAATCACCTGTAAATTGTAAATTGCCTTTTGTTATTTCAATAGCCTTTGGGTTTATATCAAACCCGATACCTCTACGGTTTAATAATTTTGTTTCAATTAAAGTTGTTCCACTTCCTACCATGGGGTCCAAAACGGTGTCATCTTCTTTACTATATCGCAGAATAATATTTCTGGCAATTTGCGGGGCGAAATTCCCACGATATTTAGGATTATGCGTAGCCCAGTTGCCTCTTTCGGGGAATGACCAAATCGTTGTATATTCCTGTTCAAAATTAGTAGTATTAAAATTCATTTTTTATCACATTTAATAAATTTTTCAATTTTGATTTGAATAAATTATAGTTCAATAGTTCATATTCATTTTTAAAATAATTATTTTTTAAATTTGTAAATCGGTTTTTACCGTCACTTGATAGCCAATAATTTCCATCGGTAATCCAAATAAATTTATAATTTATATTGTTTTCTGCGTTATATTTTTCAATATCTTTCAATAAATCTGTATATTCACCCTGATTGATTCCTATTTTTGTTCCGGCTGTTGTATAAAAATTAGTTTCAATTAAAATTACAGGCCTCCCTTTATAAAAAATTATGAAATCAAACACTTTGGGTTTATTATCTTTTTTCTTTATTATCCCGTTTATTGCTTTTTCACGAACATAACAAAATTTATTAAAATCTTTTTCTGGAATAATAATTTTATCAGTTAATATTCTATCATCAACAATATCATCAATACTAATTACATTATTGTCATCTAATATTTTTATAATTTTTACTGTCCCAAAATTTCCGTGAATTCCTTTTGTATCTTTTGGGTGTCGTTTTATCATTAAATATCTTTTTAAATCCAAGGCTGATAAATATTCTTTCGCATTCAAATTTTCAATCAAATATTTTGACAATCTATATCTAGCACCTATAGAATTTTGCAAATGATTATATAAAATATATTTTTTATTGGCAAATTTATCAATATATTCAACGATTGATTTTTTTACACAATATATTTTATCAATACTTTTAAGCTGTTGGCTTTCCTTATCATAAATATTCACAAAATATTCGTTAAGTTTCCCGTTTTCAAACTTCAATATTGAATTATCAATGTGATTTAATAATGAATCATCATCGTAATTATTCAAAACATTTACATCAAAACAAAAATGTATAAATTGCGTATTGGTGAATCTTTTTAATTGAAATATCTCCTTAAAAATATCAATTAATTTAGGATGTGTTTCAAATAATTTTGTCAGTGTTTCAATATTTAGTTCAGCTTTTAATATATCGATTTCTTCAGAATAATCATTTATTTTAAAATGAGGTTTTTTAAATTCACTTTGAGTAAATTCAAAAAAACTTATTTTTGAAGCAAAATCTACATAGTTCATATAATCACCTGTGATTTGTTATTAATATTTCAGATATTTTCCCTCTTTTATTTCCATTACAATTAATCATCCGATTAGCTGATATCCTGCAAATTTTAAAATTTGCATACAACGTATCAAAAAAATCATCGTCTTTAGATCTGTTTTTCGAGTCGGAATTACTCAGAATTAAATAAGCGCCTCTTTCAGACATTTTCTCATAAAAAACGGCTAATCTTTTTTGGTCTTCGTCAGTGAAACCGTCGGTTGAATATGTTGTAAAACTTGAAGTTTTATTAATAGGACGATATGGCGGGTCAAAATAGACAATACTATTTTTATCTATATAATCCTCAGAATTTGAGAAATCTCCATGTGTAATTTTTGTATTTTTTAATACTTTATTAACTTCTAATATATTTATCTCATCACATATTTTAGGATTAGTATATCCTCCATACGGAACATTGAAACCACCGATTTTGTTCAATCGAAATAAGCCATTAAAACAAGTTTTATTTAAGAAAATTAAATATGAGGTTCTTTCAATCCAATTTTTATTATATTTTTCATAATCGAATTTAGTTCTTTGCTTATTATATGTTTCTCTAATTTCATAAAATAATTTACCCTGGTCAGTTTTGTTTTTAGAAAAATAAATTCCACTGATTTTATCTAATTTTTTTATTAACTCGGCAGGATTATTTTGAACAACTTTATAACCAATAAGCAATTCTTTATTTATATCCAAAAGATACGATTTTCTTACTTTAAAATTGGTTTTTAAATAGAAAAAAAAAAGCTCCTCCCCCAACAAAAGGCTCTATATATGAATCAATAATTTTTGATTTAATTACTTTTTCGGGCAATTTATTAACCAAATCAGTTAATACTTGAGTTTTACCGCCCGCCCATTTTAAAAAAGGTTTCACAGTTATCATAATCTTACAAGGTAATACATTAATTTATATTTGTCAATTTTAAAATTAACTTTTTAGTAATGCGTCAGTAAATGGGGGAATCTTTCGCTCCCGCAGTGAGATATAAACCGCTTGGGTTAAACACTGCGGGAGTGAAAGATGGTTTTTCCCCTATTTACTGACCGGTTACACTTTTTACAATTTTTTTTATGTTTTTATTTGCCTAACATAAAGATAACCTGCTGAAAACCGCCAGGTTTTCAGTTAGGTTCATCGTCTGGTTATCTGTTTTTTATTTCTCTTTTAACCACTGAGTTCACAGAGAAAATCTCTGCATACCATCTTTTAATAATTTTAGTAATCCAGTCCCTAAATTGCGATGAACCTCTATCGCGCAACCGATAACTTCCTCTGTTAATGCATTTATTTCGACTCTGTGTTCTCTGTGCCCTCTGTGGTTGAATGTCTTTTTATTTTTCTTTCTTTAATGAATGAATCTTTTGGACTGTTTTATATAATTCTTTGATATTCTACTTCTAAATTAGGTTTTTCAATGAATGAAATGCCTTGATGATTAAACTCTATCTTAACGCATTCTTGATAAACTGCTTCGAGAAAACCATTGCCAATTTCATTGTAAACTTCAAAGCAGGCCGCCAGGATTTTATACGATTCATCCTTAAATATGAATTCTTTATCCATATCTGTGTTATCTGTGTTTTCAAAATATTTTTTTATTTAGTATAACAATTAATATACGAAGTTCTGGTTTATCTATTTTTTCTATAATTTAAAATAACATATTTTTGTTAGATTACGTAACAAAATCTCAAAATTCTTTATCATTCAATGGGTTATAAAAATAAGTAATCAAAAAATTCTTGAATAAATTTCGCAAATATTTCATAATATCAGGAAATGCGAAGTTCGTAAAATCTTGGAATTTTGGCACAGGACGTTCGGACGTCTGTATAAAAATACAATTTTGAAATGTTAAAAATTAAAACAATAGTTCAGCCTTTTAAAATATATAATCCTTGAACCACAAAGAGCACCAAGCGCACAAAGAAAAATTATATAACAAACCTTTCTCTGCCGTTTTTTAATAACTTGATTCTAACAATCCATGGCCCAACATACGATGCACTTCTATTGCACAACCAATAATCCTATTTGATCGCTCATCAATATTCACTTTGTGCTCTTTGTGTTCTTTGTAGTTGATTATTTCTTATTATTTTCAAATTGTTTGTGTTTTTTTTCTTTTTCAAAGCTGAACTGTTATCAGTAAAGAGAAAATTGTTATGATTTTTTTAACATTTCATAACCATATTTTTTACTTTCCCCATTTTTGGCCATTATATCATCTATATTTGCAATTTTATTTAGATAAGCGTCCGAAACTCCTGTTGGTAAAAGAAGCTATCTTTCAGTACTAAACAACGGCTTGCCGGAATTTCAACGGTTTTAACCACTAGGTTGCATGGTTATCAGACTTTTATTTTTAACCACAAAATTCGCGAAATACACGAAAAAATGTTTATACTTCGTAGTTTTCTTATCTCTAACGCCTTTTTAGCTATTTCGTGTCTTTAGTGTATTTCGTGGTTAATAGAATTTTAATGTTTTTTTCTCCGTGTCTCTGCGTCTCCGTGTGAGAATAATATCTTTTTAACAATAAATATCACCAATCACACGAATATTATAATTATTTTTTATTTGTGCTATTTGCCTGCCCCGTTAGAAAATCATACAAAGAATACTTGCCGTAACTACGTTTTGTACCAATTCTCACCCTCTACATTATTTTTAAACAGTGCTTGTTAATATTTTCTTATGGGGTATGATTTGTTGTTACAAAAAAATTATAGCATTTTTATAAATTCTTCAACGCTTAAATCCGCTTGGCGGATAATAGCGCGTAATGTACCTTTATCGAGTTCTTTATGGTTTGGCACAACAAGCTGAGTAAAAGGATTATCTCTACGTAGAATGATATGGCTTCCATGTTGACGCTTAAAGTAAAAGCCTGCTTTGGCTAAAGCCTTTAGACATTCTTGACCTGAGATTCTGGGGAGTTGTTTCATACCGCCACCACAAAGGCATCAAAGGTCTCTAACGGAATAGGAAGATTATCTTCTTTCAATGCTAAGATATAACCTTCAATAGCTTCTTTTATATTGGTGATAGTTTCTTCTTTTGTTTTACCTTGGCTGATACATCCTGGTAAACTTGGGCATTCCGCGACCCAATATCCATCTTCACCATGATAAATAAATACTTCTCGCATAATTTTCACCTCCGGTTAAATGATAGCATACTTGTGTAGTTTTGTTATAATTTATTGTATTATTTTTTGGTCTATTTGTCGATGGAAATGTTAAATTAGAAAAGGCCACTTTTGATTTTCCCTCCGCAGGAGGACAAACGAGGTCTATCCTCTTTGATTTTTGATGTTCATAACAATCAACATACAAATTTCACAATTGTGCTTTCTAAATCAACACTTTGCTTTATACTTCTAAAGTGAAACTTTCATACTTTTATCAGTGTCCCTTTCTTTCTGATTCCCGACAGGCTAATCACCTACTCTGGATGTTCACTCACTCCGTTTGTTCAATCGAATTAAACGCTTTATTCGTTAGACATTTTCTATATATTTTGGATTTAATCTTAAATTGTATTTATAATTTAATAGACTTAATATAAACATAGCTGTATTCATCAAATACTTAATATCTTCATCGCATGTTGTTAAGGGGGTAGTTAATCCTTCTGCTAGGAATTTAAGCCTTTACTTATCATTTGCTTTATTATTTCTGCTAGCAAATTAGGAGATTCACGTAAAGCTCAGCACTTTGTTAGAAGTTTTTTCACATGTAGAGCATGTAGAACTTGTAGGAATATATGGTAAGGATTTTTTCTTTTGATTTCTATCTACATTCTCTACATGTTCTACATGTGATGATTTCTTGTTTTCTTCGCAATTTATAATTTTTTTTATCCGTGCCCAATCCGTGGCTTTATTTGACACTATCCCACCTCATCATATCTGCGCCGGCGAAATCCTACGCCTAAACTATCGGCCATCTGCCGGCATTTTTCAATATCTACCTCCGGTAAATCAACTGCGGTAATAGAAACCTTCGGGATATGTTTTTTACATTCTTTTATAAATTCAAGCACCTGCTCAAATGTAGACTCACCAAACCGGGGGTTACATAATTTATTATAAACATCACGGTCATGCGAGTTCAGGCTCACACTCACCTCATCAATTATACCTTTTAGTTCTTCGGGAATATTACGTTGATGAATGAGATTTCCATGTCCATTAGTATTCAGCCGTACATACAGGTTATACTCCTTCAGCTTCTGGGCAACCTTTTTGACCACATCCAAGCGTAACAGCGGCTCGCCCAACCCGCAAAATACTATCTCCTGATATTGTTTCGGGTCACCAATAGCAGTGATAATCTCATCAACGCCAGGTTCATTCAGCAATTTTAAATTATGTCCTTTTACAAAATACGTCTTATTCCGCACGCAGAAGGAACAATTATTTGTACAGCGGTTAGTTATGTTTAAGTAGAGTGACCCGCGTATCGCATACGCAACCGCGCCAACCGACGCGTGCTCCCCAATATTAAAAACCGTCTCGGCATTATAAGTAGTTATCCGCTCAACATCCGCAAAACTTAAATTTTTAAGCCGGGCAATTTCTTCTATCGTATATTTAAGATATGCCGGTTCATTACGTTTCCCGCGGTATGGCACCGGGGCAAGATACGGGGAGTCAGTTTCCACAAGCATTTTTTCCATCGGGGTAATGCGCACAACATCCTTAAGCGCATCGGTATTTTTAAAAGTAATATTCCCGGCATAAGAAATATAGAACCCGCGTTTAATACATTCCGTTAAAAAATCCTTATCTTGTTGAAAACAATGCATAATTACTTTTTGTAACTTCATTTCATATTTATCCAGCACCTTAAGTACGTCACCTGCTGCATCACGGTTATGGATAATTACCGGCAGGTTATGCGTCTTGGCTAATTTGACAAAATGATCAAATATCCCGCGCTGTTTTTCTGGGGAAGAAATATTACGGTAATAGTCCAATCCAATTTCACCTACCGCCGCCACCCGGTCTTTCTGCAAAAATCCTTCAATATGTTTAATCTCTTCTTGCGTAACAAAGCCGGAAAAATGCGGATGTACCCCGATCGCGGCATAAATCTGGGGATTTACTTCTGCCAGCGCAAGAGTTTTACCGCAAGTTGAAAAATCACTGGATACATTTATCAGCTGTTCAACCCCGGCACTCTGTGCCCGGTTAAACACTTCTCGAAAATCAAAATCAAATCTCTTATCTTCAAGATGAGCGTGGGTATCAATGGACATAGTACGTATACGAATGTCAAATGACAAATTCCAAATGACAAAACTTATTGGAATTATATTTGCCTAAGCATATCTATAAAACTAATTCTCTTTCCCTGATAGACAATCAATACCTATTAAGATTATTTATCGATTTCGATTCTCGGAAAAAGCGGTCCGGATTTTTTTACTTCTGTGCCTGAAGGTATCCCTTCGATCCAATCAAGCTGGTTAAAGCCCGCGTCTTCAAGTTTCGTGTCTATGCCCAGTTGCTGCCAGATCTTTTCTGCGGTCTGCGGCATAAACGGTATGAGCGTAATCGTAATAATCCTTAAACTCTCCATAAGATTATAGATTATCGTCTCGAGCCTCGGGTAATTATTTTCTTTTGCTATTTTCCAGGGCGCAGAATCTTCGATATATTTATTGGCAATATTTATAAATTCCCAGATAACCACTAATGCCTGGCTAAAATCCAGTTTATCAAAATTAGCAATAAGTTCCTTTGCCAAAGACTTTCCTTTATCCATCAACACCTTATCTTCTTTACCGATCACCCCGGCCGGAGGAACTTTGCCTTTAAAATATTTTTCCACCATGGTCAGGGTTCGATGCACAAGATTACCCAGGTCATTAGCCAGGTCACTGTTAAATCTCGAAATCAGCGCTTGCTCGCTATATGTCCCATCCAGTCCAAAGGGAACCTCGCGCATAAGAAAATAACGAAACACATCCGCGCCGTATTTACGGATTACCTCTATGGGCCGGATAATATTCCCGCGTGATTTAGACATCTTCTCCCCGCCCATTGTCCACCAGCCATGGGCAAACACCATCTTCGGCAAAGGTAAACCAATCGCCTTAAGCATAATCGGCCAGTAAATTGCATGCTGCCTTAAGATATCCTTTCCGATAAGGTGCACATCTGCCGGCCAGAATTTTTCAAATTTATCCGGCTCGTCAAAATAGCCAATCGCGCTGATATAATTAATCAAGGCATCAAACCAGACGTAGGTAACGTGTTCCTGGCTAAACGGCAGCGGGATGCCCCAGGTAAGTCTTGATTTTGGCCGGGAGATACATAAGTCTGTCAGCGGACTATTTAAAAAACTTAATACTTCATTACTGCGTATCTTCGGCTGAATGAAATCCGGATTTTTATTTATATAGTCAATCAGCCATCCCTGATACTTTGAGAGTTTAAAAAAATAATTTATTTCCTTTATCTGCTCCAGGGGACGCTGGCAATCCGGACAAGTAACCTCATTCTGCCAGAAAGTTTCGCAGGGGATACAATACCAGCCCACATACTCCTTAAGTTCCAGGTCACCTTTTTCCTTTACGCAAAGCAGCACCTTTTCTACGGTCTTTCTATGACGCAGCTCGGTCGTCCGGATAAAATCGTCATAGGAAATCTCCATGTCCGTCCATAACGTTTTAAATCTCGGCACAACCTTGTCGATAAATCTTTCAACCGAAACCTTCATTGTTTCTGCCGCCTTAAATATCTTCTGCCCATGCTCATCCGTACCCGTCAAAAAATAGACCTCATCTCCGGCAAATCGCTTAAACCGTGCTAAGATATCCGCGGCAACTGTGGTATAGGCATGGCCGATATGCGGCTGGTCATTGACATAATACAACGGGGTAGTTAAATAAAATTTTTTACTTTTCATTATAATCAATCTTTATCTGGCGTTCATCCTCTTCCAGCTCAACCACCACCAAACGTTTTAGGGGATTAACGCTAATCACTTTGCCTTTGCCTTGTTTTGTCTGAATAATTTGTCCTTCACGCGGCAGTCCCTTAGAAAATTCTTTATAGAGCTTATGTTCGTATGTCAGGCAGCACATCAGCCGGCCGCAAAGCCCGGAAATCTTTTCCGGATTAAGCGGCAGGTTCTGGTCTTTCGCCATTCTGATAGTTACCGGCACAAAATCCTTAAGAAACTCCGCGCAGCATAGTTCCCGGCCGCAGGGACCAAGTCCGCCAAGCATCTTTGCCTCATCGCGCACCCCGATTTGAATAAGCTCAATCCTGACCTTAAAAATATACGCCAGGTCTTTTACCAGTTTTCGAAAATCAATGCGCTCTTCCGCGGTAAAATAAAAAATCAGCTTTGTACGGTCAAAGGAATACTCCACATACACCAGTTTCATCGGCAGTTTATGTTCCTCGATTTTTTTCATTGTCGTATCATAAATACGTTTTGTATCTTCGATATTTTTTTCAATCTGTTCCATATCTTTAGTATTAGCCACGCGCAATATTTTCTTAATTTGCTCTTTTTTAGCCAGCAGGGAAGCTTCTTCTGCTTCCGCAACAACCACCCCATATTCCACTCCGCGTTCATCTTCGACAATGACCGTATCGCCGATATTAAGCTCTATGCCTTCACAGTTATAGGTGATAATTTTACCCTGCTCACGCCGTCTAACCTGTACAAAATTTGTCATTTTCTTTACTCCTGTTTACCTATTAGTTTTGGTTACCCACATTCGTGGTTTAAATATTAGATTGTTTAACCTTTTTTTATCAGTGCTCAATCCGTGTCCTTCGATAGACTCAGGACTTTTCTTAACACTGAGCGAAGTCGAAGTGTGTTAATCCGTGGCTATGTTAAGTCTTTTCTGTATCATCCGTGGTTCTTTGAAAGCACTCTTAGTTCTCTTATCTGTTCTCCTAAATCCGCCAAGGCTAATTTAATATTAACATTGGCAAGCAGATTTTCCCTGGCAGTTAACACCGCCTCAATAATTCTTACGCAGGCATAGGGCTCTATAGATTGGGAATACCTGCTCATTTTATCAGCCTTACCATTATAACCAAATATTTCCTCTGGCGGGACAATTTTATAAACCAGCACATCGCGGTACCACCAGATTAGCTGCTCAAGCAATATTTCCAGTTCGGCCCGTTCATATTTACTGCAATAATCAACCATCTTCCAGACATCACTCCAGGAATTGCGGATTTCGAATTTATCAATCACCTCATCAGTCAAAATACTATTCTGCGGCAACTTTTGATAATCTAATTTAAGCACCTGGCAGCGGGAAACCACGGTGGGTAAAATCCCGTTGATGTTTTCCGCGGTTAAAATCAAAATTGTATCCGGCGGTGGTTCTTCCAAAATTTTAAGCAAGGCATTTGCCGCAGCCTCGGTTAAATATTCCGCCCGGCAGACAACAAACACCTTTTTCCTGCCAAAATACGGCCGCAGATTTGCCTGGCTCTGCAGGCTGCGAATATCTTCAATCTTAACCGCCTTATTTTTCTCATCCGCATTTATCACGTGAATATCGACAAAACTTCCTGCATGGATACGCAAACAGTTCTCACAGGAAAGACAAGGGTGTAGCCGATTATCCTGAAATTCGGGATTTTCGCAGTTTAACAGCGCGGCAAAAAATAAAGCAATCTCCTTTGTCGGAGAACTTGTTTCTCCGACAAACAAATAAGTATGCGCGACACGATTATTGCGGATCGTCCCGCTTAATATTTTTAAAACCCTCTGCTGTTTTTGAAGTTTATGAAACATAATAAAACAGAATGTCAAATATCAAATTCCAAATCTCAAATGAATCTTTAAATATTTTAATCTCTAAAATAAAAAAATTCCTTCGGAATCTTTTTATCCATTTAAAAACCTTTCGTGTTCAAACCTTCCCTTAACAATAAATTAAATATACCAATCTATACCCCAATTCCCTTGTTAGCCATAGATTGAAAATCTTGTTGTTTCCTATACGTTAAAAAACAATCCGCTTATTATCGCTTTTCATTTGTCATTTTTTTGTTAAATGATTCATTTGCCTGCCCGCCATGCCTTTTGGAGGGGCTTTTGTCATTTGACATTTGGGATTCTCCCTGCTGGCAGTACTCTACCCGTTACCTATACACTACACACTATATCCCCAAACATCCCCCAACAACTTCCCGGATTTTCTCCTGCACCTCTTCGATGCTGCAGTTTACTTTTACAATCTTTATCCTTTTGGGAAATTGTTTGGCAAGTTTTAAATATCCGGCTCTTACGCGCTGATGAAATTTTACATTCTTTTTCTCAATACGGTCAGCCCTTTGGCAGCGTTTAAGCCCTTGTTCCACCGGTAAATCAAGCAGAATAGTCAAATCCGGACAAACCCCGGCCAGAGCAAAGTCATTTATTTTTTTAATCGTTTTAACATCCAAACCCGCGCCATATCCCTGATAGACAAAGGTTGAATCAAAAAACCGGTCTGAGATAATAATCTTTTTTTGATGCAAAGCCGGCAGAACCTTTTCCCGAACCATTTGCGCGCGCGCAGCTAAATATAGCAACAGCTCGGTTTCGTCAGTCATATTTTTATGGTCAGGAGAAAGCAGAATTTTTCTAATCTCTTCACCGATTTCCGTTGCCCCCGGCTCCCACAAGACCTGAGTTTTATCGCCAGACTTCCGCAGATATTTTGCTAACAATTTAATCTGGGTAGATTTGCCGCTGCCCTCAATTCCTTCAAAACTGATAAAAAATCCTTTTTTTGGCATAAATAGATTTTAGCAGATATAGAATTTATTGGCAAGGAGAAAAACCCGCAGATAAGGGAATACCAATTAGCACCGCTATAGATTACCTCTTCAATCCAGTCTGATTTTTTTTGGATTTTCTTTACGGCTTTGCGGGGGTAAATTTCAATTTTTATTTTTTTACCACACAAATCACACAAATATTTATCAAATATGTTCGTTTTTTTGTCTATTGTCTATGGTCTAAATTCCATATTTTTGTAAAAACAAATCTGTGCGTTCTGCAGAAAACAGTTTCGAACAGGTTTCAATCCCTCATAGGTAGTCTAAAAACAAAATATTATTACTACATATACCGAAGAGGCAACAGTTTCAATCCCTCATAGGTAGTCTAAAAACAAAAATAGAGAAGAAAAAGAACTCCAATATTTATTATTTCAATCCCTCATAGGTAGTCTAAAAACATTGTTTTTTTTTGCGGGATTTTTTTTGTTTTCTTGATTTCAATCCCTCATAGGTAGTCTAAAAACAGTTGATAATGAATGGGTAATATATGAAACAGACACATTTCAATCCCTCATAGGTAGTCTAAAAACTATAACGCCAGCTGGCCGGTCGATATTAGAGCGGTAATTTCAATCCCTCATAGGTAGTCTAAAAACTTTATTTCGGATCCGCTATGCTATCAGAGTATTTCATTTCAATCCCTCATAGGTAGTCTAAAAACACAGGGTAGTAACGGACAGTATCAATGAGATAGCTAATTTCAATCCCTCATAGGTAGTCTAAAAACTTAGAGGTGAACGTGTAGGAAATCCTGTTTTTTGTATATTTCAATCCCTCATAGGTAGTCTAAAAACTTTATTCCGGATCCGCGATGCTTTCAGAGTATTGCATTTCAATCCCTCATAGGTAGTCTAAAAACATTATATATTAGCGTGTTATTTTAGATTTTGGCGTATTTCAATCCCTCATAGGTAGTCTAAAAACCTAATAACAATGCCTTCTTGCGTTCAAAAAATTCTGATTTCAATCCCTCATAGGTAGTCTAAAAACTCGAAAAATTAGGTTCTTTCGTAATTAATGTGACAGATATTCTGTAAGGGGTTAAAATTAAAGGGGAAATAAAAAAGCATCGATTACCATATAAAAACCTGATATAGTAAGGTTGATAATACCAACTAATCAGGAGGTAACCGATGCGAAT
>JBDRCZ010000035.1:0-14418 GCA_043821285.1 Candidatus Omnitrophota bacterium
CCTTTTTCTTTAAGCAAAATTTTTATTAAGATTTTAATAAATTATCTCTGGCTTCTTGCCATTACTATGTTTTATTCGTAGAAGCGCCCTCTGCGTGCTATTGTACCACCAGGAACCCAGCGCCCCAATTTCCCTGTCCTATAACTGGTAAACTGGGGCACTGGGGACTGGAAACTGGGCACTGGTTTTAAATCTGGTGGAGCTGGGGGGAGTCGAACCCCCGACCCCTTCGTTGCGAACGAAATGCTCTCCCAACTGAGCTACAGCCCCCAAGATTATTTTTATTAACTAGTCGTTCCTGAAAAAGCCTGTTTCAGGGACGACTAAATAATGTGATGATACCATTAATCGCGTCGGGATTTCCGGCCAGCCTTCTTCGCTATAATGTGTGTCAAACTCTTTATCAAATTCCGGCCAGTTAATTTGCTTCGCCAGTCTTACTATGGGATGCCGCGAATAAACTAGGCGATTAAGTTCAACTTTAAACATATCGATTTGCGGATCGGTTGTTATTTTTTCTGGTTTCATTTTGCAGGTTTTCCTTTCGTTTTTATAGGATTACTTGCAATTATACCATATTGAAAATTTTTATAAAGCGCTGTTGTAAAATAAGTTAACGTGTTTTTCAGGAGCGACTAAATATATTGTACCGAACTTTCTAATCCTTCTTCAAATTGGGACAACTTTCGACTTTTTCGGTTCTTCCAGGATTATTTACAGATGCGCAAAATATGATTCAGCCCTATCAATTTCTTCAGGATTGTTGACATTAACGTATTGCTCGCAAATAAGTACCGGTTTTATGACATTACCATCATCAACGGCAACCTGAATCAAATCTGGCAATTCTTTTTCTCCCCTTTTTTGATTTATGGGAGTCTGACCGATATAATCCCATATCTGGCTTCTGAACAAACAATTGCCTGTCCCCATCATATCATTCCATGGTTTAGAAGGCTTTTCTATAAGCCGCACGATACGTTCATCCACCCCCTGTATCACTGCATAGGTCTTCTTAATTAGATTCAAATCTTTAACTCTGATCACCCCGCAAGCAGCAAATAAATTTTGTTGTCTGAATTTCTCTATCATCGCATCATGTTTAGGATGTATTAATAGTTCATCTCCCAACATAAGCATAAAATCTTCCTGTCCGACCGACTCCCGGGCGCACTCTATCGCATTAACAAGGCCACCCGGTTCATTCTGGCGTACATACTTAATGTTTTTACCTTTATAACATTCTCCGTAAAATCTAATTATTTCATCTGCCTGATATCCCACCACAATGACAATTTCCGTTACGGAAACTGAAAGCGCGCAATCAAAACTGTATTCTATCAGGTTCTTGCCGTTAATACTAAGCATACATTTATTTTTGTTTTCGCAGGTTTGACCAAGCCTTTTACCTCTTCCCGCCGCAAGAATAAGTGCTTTCACGTGCCACCTTTATTTTTTAACCTTGAATATTTCCGGATGGGCGTTTATCCAATCCAGTAAAACCTTTATTCCTTGTTCAGGCACAACACGAGGAATCCATCCCAATTCCCTGTATGCCTTTGTTATATCGCATACAAAATAACGCAAATCGCCTAATCTATCCGGCCCAAATTTTATATGCGGCCTTTCCCCGGTTAGTTTTTCGATTATATCAACACATTCTAAAAGCGAAATAGCTGTCTTAGTACTCCCCCCGATATTGTAAATGCCGGATTTTCTTGTCCGATAAAAAGCATCAAATGCTTCGCAAAGGTCGGTAGCAAACAATATATCACGCACCTGCTTACCGCTTCCGTATATGCTCAATGGCTTGCCAGTTGCAGCCCTGATCGCAAAATTGGCAACCCAACCATGATCTTCCCCACCAAATTGACGCGGCCCATACAAACCAGTAAGCCTAAAACTTGCTGCTTCCAGTTTAAACGTATCAATATAGGTTTTTACATATATATCCATGGCACCTTTCGAAGCGTGCAATGGCGTTAACGTACCCTGAAGCGTAGGATACTGTTCATCTATACATTCAGGATTACGTAGATACTTTTTTTGCCCTTCTTTCAACTCATCGTTTATCTTATTCCCATAAACATGGACAGTCGCGCAGGCAACAACAGGAATCTTAAAATACCTCGCGGTTTCAAGAACGTTTAATGTTCCCAGGCAATTTGTGGTGAAATCAAACACTGGGTCTTCCCAGCTTATTGTCATTGCCGGCTGAGCGGCAGTATGAATAATATAATCACAACCTTTGGCGGCTTTTTTTAGAGAAGAATAATCACGTATATCCTTTACTAATAAGGTAGCGCCAATTTTTTTTAAGAAATTCTCATTGTATTCTCTAGCCGCTTTTGTATTATACCCTGTGCGCGCCAGTTCATGCTTGGTAAGATTATCATAAGCGATCACCTTTGCATTCTTATTACGATAATATTCACAAACATGAGACCCGATAAACCCGCAACCACCAGTAACTAAAACCTTCATTGTAAAGCCTCCTTAAAAGTTTCAAGCATACCTGAGCAGAATTTATCCCAGTTTAGATTATCTTTAACCCAATTGCAACCTTTTTCTGCTTTTAATTCAAAATGTTTAGGGGCAAAATATATTTCCTCCACCGTTCGTGCTAGATCAGTAGTAACAGTCCCAATGTCCTCATTTTGTATTATATTCGCACAGGTCAATTCCGGAGAAACGACAATAATTTTCTTTGCGCATAATGCCTCAAACGGCGCCAGCCAGCCGCCCTGCGATTTTATCGGATGCAAAACCACGTTACACGCGGCAAACAAATCACGAACCTCCGCCCTATCGACATGGCCGATAAAAAAAACATATTTTTCTAACCCTTTATCCTTCACATATTGTTCTAACATGCGCGAGTACTCATTCTGGCCAAACCCTGCCAATACCAACTTGATATTTGGAATACGGCCTTTTACCGTTTCTACCGCTTTAACACTTTCCAACTGATTCTTATAAGGTGTTAGCATACCTACTTGTAGCGCTACAAAATCATTCGGGGCCAAATCATACTTTTTTAGTATCTTTTCTTTATTTCCATTTTTAAAAAACTCAAAATCGACTCCGTAATTTATCACCTTAGGCTGTATTCTATATAGACCTGAAAAACGTTGGGCATTGTATGTGTCGGATACAATCGCGTATTTTACATACCTTTTTACCAAAAAAGCATCAAGAGTCAGCAATGCTTTCCTTTTTAAATTAGAAATACTAAACCAAGGCGCTTCAGCCCCCAAGCTGATCTCTGGTGGCTCATTACACATCCATATAACAGGCTTACGGACGCCAAAGACTGATAATTCCGCGGGGAAATTATGCACGTTTATAACATCGAAGTTCGAAAAAACATCTTTTACCCCTTTATATAACGATCTGGCTTCCTGCAAAACAGGAAAAAGCCTAGGCGCTCGCCTCGTACATACAATAACATCCGTACCCTTTAATTCTTTCTCCATTGCGGGAAGTATCGCCGTAGTCAAAAAAGAATTTCTGACCCCATTCTTCGTAAGATAGTTCGCGAGCTTCACGATCAATAACTCTGCCCCTCCATACACAAATACTCCAGGATGGACTATCAATACACGCATACTCGCCTCATTCCGACAATAGCGATAAACCTACGCAATACATTCGTGACCTTCTGAAAAAAACCTAAAGAATACTTTTGAACTAAGATATTCAATGTTTCGCCTCGCAGTTTTTTTATTTGTGCGACAGAAAGCGCATCAGAAACCGGGATAACAACTTTGGAATAATTAAAATTTGCCCAGTTAATTTTTTGCGGGATCGCCCTCCTTCGCTTACACCACTCCCATAATTTTGTTCCTGGATATGGTGTCGTAATACATACCCCCAAACTTCTGATATCGCAATCTTTAACAAACTGCTGCGTAGCCCTGACATCATCTATTGTTTCCTGGGGGTTTCCAATCATCACTGTTCCTTGCGGTATAATGCCCGCCTGATTACATAGTTCAATGGCTCTCTTATTCTGCTCAACAGTCGTCTTTTTATTTAAAATATCCAGTATCCTTTGAGAGCCGCTCTCGAACCCAAATGTTATCTGCCGGCATCCTGCACCTTTTGCGACCTTAAGGATCTCAAGATCTATATTATCCACACGAGCATTAGCTCCCCAGATTATACTTAACCCCTGTTCCCTAAGTAAAAAACAGATATCAATAACTCTTTTTTTATTCACAAAAAAGTTATCCTCGATAAAAAAAACTGCTTTAACCCCATATATTCCGGATAGTTCACGGATTTCCGAGACCACTCTTTCCGGGCTATTAAACCGATAAGGCATGTTTTTCCAGGTGTTATGACAAAAAATACAGTCATATGGACACCCCCGACTGGTAAGGACAGCGGCTACTTTTGTATGCGGAGGAACGAAATAAAGATAAGTATGAGGCAAACGTTCTTTCGAACGCATATAAAAATCCATACGCATCAAATGGCGCGCAGGAGCAGGGATCTCATCGATATTCTTGATATACGGCCTCTTCACCACACCTGACTGAATATTATCTTTGATGATATCTAACATAGCCGTTTCCCCTTCTCCTACAACAACTAAATCAGCATACAATAAAGCCTCGTCTGGGAAAATACTCGCATGCACCCCACCTATAACAGTACAAATTCCCATGCGCTTTACGGCTTGCGCAATCTTATACGCTTCGCTGATAATTGGTGTCGTGGCAGTAATACCGACGAAATCCGGACGGTAGCGGACTATAGAAGAAATAACTTTTTGGCCCGCTAATTCATCAATAATCTTCACCTGAACACCATGCTTCTCTAAATAGCTGGCAATAAATCCTAGACTCAACGGCTCCTGCACTGCGTATTGTCTATCTTTACCTGGGTTAATCAACGCAACTTTTACGCTCATTTTTCCTTCCTATTTACGCATAATCCTCAAGAATCTCGCCTTATTAAAAATCGCAAGATTATTTTTTTACGTTCATCAAAGGTTTTCAAGTTCCCCGCATCGCGCCACTAAACTCCCCAGAACAGACTTCGCGATAATCGGCATTGCCGACATCACCCCTCTCAACCGTATAACAGCGCGGAGATTTTCAATTTTGAATTTATGATACGCGTAGCGCAGAAGATAATTTCCTTGCCTTAACGAAAACCTCGCGCTCGGGAAATTCTCCTTGCAATAATAAATCTCATTCCCGTACCGTGTCGTTAAACCACGGTTTTCGTCAAACCAGATGCTGTCATCTATCTCTCCCTTTCTTTTTAGTTCATCATAGAATTCAGTATTCGGATGTATTTTAAAGAATTGCAAATTCATTTCATCGAACGATTTTAATAACGCAAAGGTTTCCCGTACATCTTCCATGGTCTCGTCAGGGAGCGAAACCATAAAAAAACCTAACACCCAAAAACCCAATTCACGACAGTCCTTGATAGTTTCTATAATTTCCTTTTTTGTTATACGTTTATTCACCCTTTTGAGTATTCTATCCGAACCGCTCTCAACGCCAAAACCTACCACATCACAGCCCACCTGTTTTAACCTTCGTAGCGTTTCTTTTTTTGTTCCCACACGAATATCTACCCGAAAACTTATTCTAAGATTACTTTGTTCAAGCAAATCACAAAACCGCAAAATTCTTTCATCCGTACCTATGAACAAAGCATCGTAAAAACGAAAGTACCCTATATTGTAACACTCTACTAGATTTTCCACCCAATGGACGAGTATTTCAGGACTGACTCCTCTATATTTTCTACCCCACTGTTCATGCGCGGCGCAGAAGACACATTGAAAAGGGCATCCACGTGAACCAATGATAGGTATTGCATTGCGTTTCTGCAGATAACGGGGAATCTCAATATCTTTCCAATCTTTCAGGAATGGATAAGCAAATGAGTAATCATATTCAAAACCATCGATATTCTCTAGCAGTGGCCTATCTCCATTCCTAATGATTGCCCCATTTTTGTTTCTCCATGTCAATCCTAAAATCTGTTCCAAAGGTTTGGCTTTAGCGATATCAAGCACTGTCTCCTCGCCCTCATTACGCACCAGCATATCAACACAAGGATAATACTGTAATATTCTCGAATCTAAAGCATTTACATGCGGGCCTCCAACGAATATCTGCGTTGCGGAATTAAATCGTTTTATCTTTTCTGCAAAATCAAAACATTGAAATCTCGATTCGGTGTAACAAACAAGGCCTATCTTTTCTGCCTTTTTAGCCTTTTCTAGCACCGCTCTTTCAGATAACCCCTGTAACAACGGCTCAACAACCTCAACATCACAAACAAGATGTTTTCTAAGGTGCGCGGCAATGAAACCAAGTCCTAACGAAGGGACAGAAACCACCCCTTTAAAATTTGGATTTACCAATAATATTTTCATATTTCTCAATTATTGTTCAACCAGGCGCGAAGAATATTTTTTTTATCAAGGTGAAATCTTCTTTAGTCACTCCCCGGATCAAATAAAGAACTGCGCAGTACAATATAATTCCTGCACCCGTCAATAAAAAGAAATTCCAATGATATAAATTGAGACCGCAATGTAAAAACATGAACATTATTAAAGAAGCAAATAATGGCCTGCTTATATACGATAGAAAAGGAACATGCATTATTTTTCTAAACCCCACGTACATAACCACAAAACCACTAGCCTCCGAAAAAACATTTGCAATAGCGGCGCCTTGTAAGCCTAGTCGCGGGATAAGAATAAAATTCGAAAGAATACTGACGAAAGCTGGGAGAGTAACTCCCGCCGCGAACCACTTTTCTTTTTTGGCCGCTAATAAACCCCTGCTGTATGCAGTATTAATGTAGATAATAACTACAGCGAAAATCAATATCTTGAAGGCACCGATACCTTCATCATACTTCGTCCCATACAATATATGCATTAGCGGTCGCGCAAGCACGATACATCCTGTGGCCAACGGCAAAGCAAGGATAATCATCAATCGCTGAGTAACAGATAAAAGGTTTTTCAATCGTTCAAGAGAATTTCTACTGTAAAATGAAATGGTGGGAAAAATTGCATCGTGATAAACTCCGATAACTACGATAAAAAGAAAAATTACTTTATAAGCCGCATTATAATATCCCACTTCTTCATTTCCGCGCATAAAACCAATCATCACAGTGCTGATATAATAAAAAATCTGAGCCATAAGAAGAGAAAAGCCTATGGGGAATGCCTGTTTTAAAATCTCCCAAATTTTTATTTTTCTGTCGAATTTGATATTAACCGTCCCAAAAACCTTAATAAAAAATACGGAAAGAAGCAACGACATAAGAAGGTTACTTGCGACCTGAAAAGAGGGAATCAGCAGCAGTTGCCCAGAACTTTTCACAAACGTCAACACAAGGCCTAAGTTCACGATCCCGGACATGATGCGGGCTATACAGATGAACTCCATCCTCTCTACCCCCTGAAAAACCCAATCGACTAGAAAAGCAGACGGCACCATACCGAGACCATAGATAAGCAACAAATATTTCACCTCTTGCGGTTGACGAATGAAAATTAGCAAAACCCCCAATAAACATGAACTAATGAAGGTTAAAATAAATCTCAGGACAATAATATGGCTCACGAGTTTTTTTGTTTGTGTCTTATCCCGAGCGATTTCGCGAATTCCCACAAGAGGTAATCCCATATCAGTCAATAACATAAAATAGGCTATGATAGCAAACGCAAAGTTTACCTCTCCAAACCCAGTAGGCCCGAGGACGCGGGCAAGGTAAATCAGACTGATTAAATTCAGCACATTTGCTACTACGGTAGCTACCAATAAAAACACCGCATTCTTTAACATGCTTTTTGCTGTTCCCATAATCCTTTCAACCTCAATTATTTCCTTTTATATGATAAATACAACAATTTCTACATTGTACTGGGACATGGCCTACCCTGAGCATCCTTCGAAACGCCTTATATTTTCGGCCAAGCCAGATATCTTTAAAGCTTTGTTCAAAGATATTGCCTAATGATGTATCTTTTTGAAAATCACGTCTGCCAGATTCATTTCCGGCACAGCAAGGAATTACATGCCCCGTTGCAAAAATAAACGGCATGGTCCACTCGATGCAATTTTTTAGCGGTGGCTTATCAACCGGGACGTTTAAATTCCAAGAAAGATTAATCGAAAGTTTTTGCGCTTGATCTTCCACCTCCCGAATTACTTCGGGGGAAATTTCAGTAAACAAGTGGTCGACCTCTTTAAATGTATGCAGCATCCTGGTAAACTGAACCGTTACAGACTGATCAACTATAAGAGAACGCACTAATTCCAGATACTGCAACATCTCACTTATGTTATCTTTAGTAATAATATAGTGAAAATGCACTTCGGGAAAATGCGCACTCAGCTGTCTCTTGAGATTTAACAATCCCTTGATATTTTCAACCACTTGTTCAAAATTTGAATTTACCCTAATTTTCTCATATGTCTCTTTTGTAGCTCCATCAAAAGAGACATACATCCGGTCAATCCCCATTTCTATCAGCCTCTCTGAGGTTACTGCGTCGATAAGATAAAATGTATCATAAAGCTCAACGAAGACGTTCTTAGCTTTGACATATGCGAGCATAGAAAGGAAATCTTTATTTAGGAAACTTTCCCCTATCCCTGTTAAACCGATCCATTGCAAATGAGGAAACTGATCTATAATACTTTTAAATTCCTGTAGCGACATATCTCGCACAGGCTCATTCCAATAGGTATGTTCACAAAGGGTACACCGAAGATTGCATCTGGTGGTAACTTCGATTTCGATAAATTTAGGATACGGGGAAATAAAGGAAAATAAACGCGTTATTAGCGGATACCGTCTGCCCCATATAACAAAAAAATAAATAGCTTTAAAAGTATACCCGGCTCCTTTTTTCCTCAGAAGAAACAAAGTTCTTTTTACATACGTTTTCCACATAGCGATATTCATATAATTTGCCCCATAATGAGCATTTTTATGAGTGAAAAGCAACCACTCTTATCGATCTCGGTGAAGTTCATTAAAAATATTTATTAAATGTTTCGCCGATTCTTTCCATGAAAAAGCCTGTACCCGCTGAATCCCTTTTCCGGCCAGCGAATTCCTTAGACCGGCGTTACTAATCAGCGTGTGCATCTTTTCTGCGATATCTTCAGGGTTACGCGGGTCAAAAAACAGAGCCGCATCAGCGGCGACTTCCCTAAAAATTGGTATATCCGAGATTGCGACGGCGGTTCCAGATGCCATAGCTTCTACTACAGGCATGCCAAACCCTTCGTACAACGAAGGCATAACAAATAACCCTGCACTACTATATAATTCCGCCAAGTCCAACTCCGGAACATAATTAATAAACCTAACATCTTCCTTTTTCGCGCTGATTTCTTTCAAAATAGAACTTTGCTTCCAACCAGTGCCGCCTGCAATAACAAGTTGATGCGGTACCGCGTATTTTGACTTCAAAATTTTAAAAGCCCTTATTAAACTTATCAGATTTTTTCGCGGCTCAATAGTACCCACAAAAAGCATAAAATCGGGCTTTAAAGAGTACTTATGACAAACACGACTAAGGCATTCTGTTCGGTTTCTCACCCGGAATAACCCGTTATCTACCCCAATATAAGCCACTGAACTTTTATCACTTATACCAGGATAGAAATTCTCCAGATCATTAGCTGTTGTATGCGAAATAGCGATAATCTTATCCGCCCTGAGAACTGACTTGGAAAAAAACGATTTAGTTACGAGATAATTTATGTTCTCCATAGTATAACTGTAGAAATGGACTACCAAATCGTATATAGTCAATGCGACTTTGATCGATCTCGGAAGCCCTACGGGGACGATAGAACTCGTTCCCCAAAAAACATCGATTTTATCTCTAAGTAAATCCTGCTTTGCCTTTAATAAAAACCACGGGGTTGAGTAACGCCACAGAGATTTTCCGGAAATCGTGCTATACTTTAACTGGGGATGACGCATCGATATCTTATCGTCGATATTATGATAAAGAACATACTCGTTTCCCGTATCAATTTCCAGAAGATGCTTAATAAGATTGTGGGTATAATAACCTATACCTGCTTTTACCCTCGTGAGAGGATACGCATCAATTCCTATTCGCATTAATATGCCCCTTTTATCCCTTCACGCGATTTACAATACCTAATTATGCTACAGCCGTTTTTTATTTAAACTTCCTTTATACGCGTCTTCGATTATATCGGCATGACGCCCCCAGGTGTATTTCTCGGTAATCAGCTTAAATGCCTGCTGCCCCTTTGCTCGAGCTTCATTCTTGTGGCTTAAAATGTGATGGAGCGCATCAGCCAAAGCAGCCGCATTGCTGCTTTCAACAACCAGTCCGGCATTGACCGCTTGTATGTCCGGAGTAACGCCCACATATTTGGTAACAATAACCGGCTTTCTGCAGGCCATTGCCTCTAAAGCAACAAGGCCAAAACCTTCGGCTGATGAAACCGATGGCAGCACAAAGACATCGCAAAGATTGTAATATTTTACGGTATCTTCTTCCTTCATATATCCTAAAAACGTGACCGTATCTGCCAATCCGTTGCGCGCAACGAAATCCTGGTAAAAATCCAGACGATCCCCTTTTCCTCCCACGTATAGTTTAACCGGAATCATCGGACGTAACAGCTTAATACTTTCCAATAGATAGCTGAGACCTTTGTATTCGTGGAGCTTATCAAGGATACTCAAGAAAAAAACCACATTAGTTTCGATACGAGACATTTCCTGAGGCTTAAAACGAGAGGTATCGACACCAGGGAGCGCAACGGTGACTTTCGAAGCATATTTTTTCAAGAAACGGGATTCTCTCAGATAATCCGCATGCAAGATAAAAATACGCTCCGCGCGATTTAGCAAAAAAGGCAACAAAGAATAATTATACGCCTGTGCGATACATCCGTTAAGTCCAGTGCCGACAGTATCATTATTGTACGTCAAAAAAAGAGGCTTTCGCCGAAAAGCGGAGACAAAAGAACTAATGCTCGCGTTCCAGGGATAAGGCAGGTGCGTATGGATAATATCGTATTTCGTGCGGAAGAGCTCACTGAACAATCTTCCAGTGATGTTAGTGTTGGAAATTTTTCCCGCGACCGGCAATCGCCGGACACGGATATTCTCTACGGTCAAATCGCCAACAGCCGGATCATCTGAACAAACGACGGTTACCTCATGGCCTCTTCGCACCATTTCACGGGATAAGCAATAAACCTCTTCTTCAATCCCGCCCTTATGTGGATAAAAATGATTGGTTACCTGTAAAATCTTCATATTTTTAATTTAAACAAAATTAGCGAAAATTTAAGTAAGAAATTAAATTTAGGCCGCCTATGATTTTAAGATAAACATTATAAAAAAAGGTTATCCGCTTAAAAACTCTTTAATAGCCTTAACTACCGCATCCATTTGCTTTTCTGCCAGCTCCGGATACATCGGCAAGGACAATACCCTATCCTGATTTTTTTCAGCTACGGGAAAATCCCCCGGCATATATTTCAAATCCTTGTAAACTTCCTGTAAATGAAGGCAAAGAGGATAATAAACCGCGCTGGGGATATTCTTAACCTTAAGGCCAGCCTGAATATTTTCCCTGCCGCTTTCAATTCTAATAGTGTAATAATTAAAACTGTGTTTTGAATTTTTTGGGATTTCCGGGGTGGTTATTTCAGCTAAATCTGCTAATTGCTTATTATAATATTCCGCGTTATGAATCCTTTGTTTTATCCACCTATCTATATATTTAAGCTTAACCCGTAATACCGCGGCCTGTAAAGTATCTAAACGGCTGTTAAAACCATGCCTTGAATATATATATTTATTGCTTGAACCGTGATTGCGCAGCATTCTCAGGTTTGCCGCCAGAAATTCATCATCAGTAACTACCATCCCCCCATCGCCGTAACAACCCAATGTTTTAGCGGGAAAAAAGCTTAAGCATCCGCAATCTCCCAGGCTGCCAACTTTTTTACCGGCATACTCGGAGCCAAAACTCTGGGCGCAATCTTCAATAATTTTTAAATTATACGCTTTTGCTATCTTCAATATTTCATCCATCCGGCAAGGCATGCCATAAAGATGCACGGGAATAATTGCCTTTGTGCGGCCGTTAATTTTAGAACTGATTTCTTTAGCATCAATGTTATAAGTTTTTTCGTCTATATCGCAAAAAACCGGCCTTGCTCTCACCCGGCTTATGGCCTCCGCCGTAGCAATAAAAGTAAACGGCGTAGTAATAACTTCGTCGCCTTCTTTTATGCCTAAGCCGGCCAGGGATAATACTAAAGCGTCTGTCCCGGAAGCAACCCCAACAGCAAACTTAACGTCAAAATACCGGGCAGCTTCTTCTTCAAACAAACTGACCTGCCTTCCCAGTATAAAACCGGACTCTTTGAGCACTTCTTTAATAACCGGAATAATTTCATCTTTAATGCTTTCGTACTGGGCATTCAAGTCTGTCATCTGTATATTCATCATCGTGATTTCATCGTTTTAAACCTTCTACGGGCGGGCATTGATCAAACAAGTTATCTTCAAACCTCGGCGGCTTATTTCCTGGAAAATCTGGCAAGATAATCCATGTCGGACTTAACCATCATTTCTAACAATTCATGGAATTTCACCTTTGGCTGCCATTTTAGTTTCCTTTTGGCTTTGTGATAATTACCGATTAAATGATTAACCTCTGCGGGGCGGTAAAAATTCTTATCCACTTTAACATATTTCTTCCAATCCAACCCCACATACTCAAATACCAAACGCGTAAATTCCTTTACGGAATGCGATTCTCCCGTGGCGATAACATAGTCGTCAGGTTTATCCTCCTGGAGCATTAACCACATCGCCCTGACGTAATCTCCGGCAAAACCCCAGTCCCTTTTGGCATCAAGATTGCCCAATATAAGTTCGTCACTTAAACCCAGTTTAATCTTGGCTACACCCAGGCTGATTTTCCTGGTTACAAATTCAAATCCCCGCCGGGGAGATTCATGATTAAAAAGTATACCGTTACAAGTAAAAAGGCCGTAAGCCTCACGGTAATTCCGGGTCAAATCAAAACCCGCCACTTTGGAGATACCATATGGAGAACGGGGATGAAAAGGCGTGTTTTCATTCTGAGGGACTTCTTTTACCTGGCCGAACATCTCGCTTGAACCCGCAAAATAAAACCGGCATCCGGGCGCCTTCTCTCTTAACGCCGACAAAACATAATGAGTACCGTTAATATTAGTATTTATAGTAGAAAATTCGTCTTCAAAGGAATAACTCACAAAACTCTGCGCAGCAAGATGGTAACATTCCTGGGGTTGTATTTTCTCCACTATCTTAAATATACTGGCATAACTTTCCAATGATCCCGGATGTAAAATTACCTCTCCTAATAAATGCTTAATCCTCCAAAGCCTATGCTCCACGTCTTCCAAAGCTACCCTTCTTACAAGACCATGTACCTCATATCCCTTAGATAAAAGAAGCTCGGAAAGATAGGAACCATCCTGACCGGTTATACCAGTTATTAAAGCCCTTTTCTTCATTCTGACCTTTCTTTTTTAGTCACTATCTATTATTCATAAAAACATGAGATTTATCAAAAATAAAAATTATTATATATTTTACCACTTTTATTTCAAGATTATACCTTTTTTTGACTTTCTGTTAGTTACATTTTAAAAGTGAACAGTTTTAAAGCCGATTTACGTTTTAAAAGTGACCAGTTAAAAAATGTGGCATACTTTATCCAAAAAGAAAGGGGTAAAGTATACCCACACATGTCCACAAACGACACACTGATGAACAGGTCAAAGAGCTTATGAAGCGCTACGAAGCGGGCGAATTAACCAGAAATCACATTCAACTGATAGTTGGCATCGGGCAAACCCGGTTCTTCGCCTTGATTAAAGTTTATCGAAACAGCCAGGGGACATTTAGTCTCAAATACTGCCGGCGTTCACCAACCAGAAGAATCAATCCAAAAGCTGAGAAACGCATCATCCAAGAACTTAGAGCTTCACAAAAACTTATCAATAACCACAATATTCCTAATATAGCCTGACCAATTTCATCCTTAATACTTTCATATTGGGCATTCAAATCTGTCATCTGTATATTCATTATCATGATTTCACCTTTTTAACCCCTCTTCGGGCGGGCACAGGGGCCCGCCCCTACATTATATTTCCGTCACGTAGAAACAAAAAAACATCCTCTTATTCCCTTATTATATTCTTTCACCCTGAATATTCCCGCGTAAAAATGCCTTTTAGATATCCCAAGTTCCATTTGAAAAGCGCGAAACAAAATAATTTAAAAATAACAAACGGATGCTTTGAGCCCATTACCGCCATAGAAAATATGCCGATAAAAGCCATAATTAGA
>JBDRCZ010000036.1:0-28162 GCA_043821285.1 Candidatus Omnitrophota bacterium
AAGCATCATCACGGCCATTCTTAGCCGGATGGCAATCCCAAAGGCAGCCAAAGATGCTGTACCAAAAGAGGTAATGAGGCGTAAAAGCAGAAGCAGCGATAATTGACGCAGCAAAACTTCAAAGGAGGCAAAAAATCCTATCTTGACCATTCTACCTATAATTTTAAGGTTAATCTTAACAATATCTTTATGAAAATGTAAACTCGAATGTCCAAATAGAAAATGTCCTAAAAGAATAAACACTCCCACAGCGCGGCTTATAACCGTTGCCGCGGCAGAGCCGGCAACTCCCATCCTCGGGAAAAGTCCTAAACCAAATATAAGTAATGGATCTAGAACAATATTAAGTACATTCGCTAAAATAAGAACCTTGAGAGGAACAACCGCATCCCCAGCCCCTCTTAACGCCTGATTGAAACCAATAAACAGAAATATAAAAATAGACCAGATAAAGCTTATTTTCAAGTATTCAGATGCCACAGGAACAATTTCAAAATTAGCCCCAAATATGCGTAGCAGCCAAGTGGTACAAAAAAGGCCGGTAAAAACCATTACAATAGAACAAATAATACTTATAACAACAGTCTGAAAAAGAACATTGTCGGCTGAATAATAATCTTTTTTACCTATAAAGTGCGTAATCAAAGCTGTTGTACCCGCAGCAATCCCGATCGCTGCCATCATTATTACTGCGATAATGACGCCGGCAATGGATAAAGCGGCTACCGCCGCATGGCCTAATTTGCCGACAAAGAAAAGATCCACCAGGGTAAACAAATCCTGTAAGACCGCTCCGATCATCATTGGCATGGCTAATTTCCAAATAGAAGCTCGTAAGCTGCCTTCGGTTATACTGCTATTAATCTTACGCAATCTTTTATTATTCATTATGTTAAAAAAGTCGTAATATCCTTTTCCTTTAACAGTCCTCTTATCCACTCATAAAAGGTTTTAGCACTAAACACTCCATATCCTGTACATCCGCGGGAAAAGCCTGTCCGCCGACGTTTCAGTGGCAGAAAAAACCCTTGCCGTTATCAAAATGATTGCAAGGGTTATAAAAAATATTCTCAGATAGTTCTTAGTCATACAATGCATTTATTGATGTGGTATAATCGCAAAGATTGTAATTATTCCTTTTTTAGGCCCGTAATAGAAAAATATTCTATAAGCAGCGGGTGTATCCTGCTCTGTATAAGCTTCAAAAACCTTTTCACCTTTTGGGCCTTTAACAGAATAGTACTCGTGGGTTTGCAAACTTGGGTGTTTTGGATTTACCTGTAAGAATTTTAACGCCTTCTTAACCGCTTTAAACCTTTTTTCTAATCCTGGGTTTTTCTTAAGCTCTGCCAAAGATTCTTTTGCTGTTGGGGTAAATTCAAATATAAAATTCATAGATTTTCCAGGAACTTATCCAGGTCGTCTACTTTTTCCGTTTTACCTTCTTTCGCTTCTGCCAACCCGTTACGAACCTGTGCCAGGACCTTAGGATTACGATAAACCCATGCTTCTCTGCTGGGAATATTTACGGCTGGCCGCAGCAAAATATCCCCTTCATTTCCTACAAATACTTCAAATGCATCGGCATTAGTAATTTTATTAACAATGCGTATCACTTTTTCGCCAAGATTCATACGGTTTTTTGAATCCACATATTTAACGCCGACCTGTATAAATTTCTCTTGAATATTATTAATCACTTCTTTTCCTTTAGTTTTCACTTCCCTCACCTCTACTTAAAGTATACACTATAATGGGCAATTTGTCAAGTGGGATATTCCTACTTTCCCCAATCCCTCTCCCCGCTAATATCCTGCACATCCGCCGGATAAGATCCTTAAACCACAAAGCTCACAAAGTTCACGAAGAATTAACCCCAACTTAATATCCCACCTACGCAGGTGAGATATTAACTGCCACTCTCTTTCTTAGTTTTATAAGGATTACTATCCCTATCATAAATAGATTCCATATTTTATTTTTTTCTAACTCAACGTAAAATTAGGCAGCAATATTTAGCAATCCGCTTCATCTGCTAATTAAACAAATCTATTTAATAATTTTAAATGTAGACCATGAATGAGAAAGCTCCTTATCATCAACATCAAAAGCGCGCACAATTAAATGATATACGTCACCAGGGTTAACAATCACCTGCCATTCAGGTGCTGTCTCACATATTTTATTGAAGTTTAATATTTCCTTCTTTAGACTTTCCCAATCTATTTTTGTATCATGTACCGGCATATTGAACCCGCCTTTAGCACTGCCTTCGTAAAATCTCCGGACTTCCAGCTTGTAATACTCAGCGTCATAATACGGCTTCCAGCTAATCTCTACATCTTCACTGTTTATTGGGATAGCTTCATCTTTTTTTGGAAAAAAGATTTCTATCGGTTGAATAAATTTAAGATCCGGCAACTTTACAATTTTCCCTTTTGCCACATTGAAAGGTTCGGGATGCCATTTTAATACCAACCCTAACAATTCTTGCGGTTTATTTGTAATATTCAGCCCTATTAATCGATAGACGCATGGAGGAAGACTAAGTTTCACTCGACCTCGGGCATTACTGACACCATAAGCTTTTACCGGTGGATATTTTTTATCAAAGTCCGGATCAGCAGGAATACCTTTAGGCCCGATATATTCCTGCACTTCTGCTGTTGGTAAAAACGTAAGTTCTAATTCCGCGCCTTGATACGTATTGAATACATGCGGATTTTCGGGAATAAACAAATTTTCAAAATTACCTCCCTTTATTCTAAATCCAATATAATAATAAGTTGTATTGTCTTGGACAACAGATTGTTTAAATGGTTCTGCGAGGAATTTTTTAAATAAGGCATTTGCTCTATGCTTACCCGCTTCCCTTTACAATACTATAGAGTATTTGGCAGGAACGTCAAGGGAAAGCCTTATAGGGGGACAAGGAATCGTCTCTGTGCTCGGCTCCATCCGCCTACGGCGTATTCCGTGTCCTGCCGCCCAGAGTCTCCTATATCTTTTTTATACCCATACCACCACTATGGTTTTTTAAGCTCTCTAGCTTCTGCAACATTATTTTAGATAGTCTAGGATGAAAATTTTTCAAGTTATGTATTCTGCCATGTACATTTCTATAACACTTTAAGTATGCCGGATTTGTATATTCCATTTTTGTTAATTCATGTAACGCTGCTCTCACTTTATGTCTCTCTGATACTGGAATGCTTAGTTTTTTATTAACAGTTTTGCCAATAACTCGTTGCGTAGCATTTGACCACATGACCTCTATCTTTTTTCGATTAATTTTAATCCCTTGCCTATAATATTCTTTAATAATCAATGTAATAAAATTATCTGGAAGACTATATCCTGAAAATGCTTGATCGTCAATGTATTGTGTTGGAACGGCAAAGTTATATTGATGCGCTATTTCAACGGCTCTCTTAACACATGGTAAAAGAGCAAGATTTGCCAAACAATTACTTGTAGGTGCTCCCAATGGCACATGACCTATTCTAGTAGTAAGCTTCGTAAGCAAATGTGCAACTGGTGCAGAGCAGCCTAATTGTTTAAACCAAATTTCAAATACCCATTTGTTTGTTATAGAGGGAAAACAGTCTTTTACATCAATAGTGATTACAACTGGTTTGCCAATATGTTGTATTGGGTGGTTTAGGGGATTTTGCCCTTTTACTCCACCAATTATATAAGCAGGGAACGCAATGTGGCTACAAATACGTTTATTAATTCTGCGTTGTACATCTTTCAGAAATCCTGTAGGATTATCTATAATTCTTGTTTTAGTAACAGTTTTTTTTTCAAAAGGGGAGTAATAAGACTCTGCCTTGTTAGCCAAAACCTTTAGCTTCTGTGTTGGTATTTCAATTAACCAGGCAAGCTTATTAATTGAAAGTATGGGGAATACCTTCTTATCAAGTTCTATGTCAGATTCTTTGGAGTATTTCATCTACTGCAGATATGATATTTCTTATCGGTTTTCGAAAGTTCTTTACGTTACTCTGCTCATTACAAGCCATAAGAAAAATTAATTGTGGAGGCACTTTTAAATAATTCGCAATCTTGCTAATCAAATCCATCCCTGGTTCTCTTTCGCCTTTTTCTACCAACGAAAGATACCCCTGGCTTATTTCCACCTTTGTGGCCAATTGCTGTTGACGGATTTTACGCTTTACACGGAGGGTTTTTATTGCTTCTCCAATACTCATAGTTTATTTACCTTGTTTTCGGATCTGGTTTAAAGAAATGTTGTCATCCTTTCTCTTCCGTCCATTACTACTTAATTCTTGTAATCCAAAAATGCATACAATCTACTAAACGATATACTCTCAATAACAGTGCCCTTCTATTGAAAGGCTTTTTTCGTTTATTAAGAGCATTTAGCACTCGTTGTAGATCATCACGGCATTTCTTTAGACGTCGGATGCCATATGTTTCTTCGCTTTCGCATAAGATAATCTCATTAAGATTTTGGATTATCTCTGCTAGTTTTGACCTTATGAAACTTCTTTTCATTTTTGCACCTCCTTTTTTGGGTCTAGAACGTCTGCACGTCCTGAAGCCCTTAAAGCAAGTTGTGTGACGCTCTGTTAAGCGAAGAAACATCATTTCTTCCCAGACAAAAAGCCCTTATTCTTACATTACTTCACTGATATGCTTATGTCTTGTTTTCTTCATTACATTATTTACATTCTTTATGGCATAAGCATATTTTACCCTCTTCTTCATAGATGCATGCCCGGAATAAGATACGACGGCATTTCTGCGTCGTGGCCCCCATCTTTAAAGATAGGCGCCTTTAAGCTACCAAAAGGCACTTGTCCACACAACTTCTTGAGGAGGTATTAAAGTTTCAAAGATCAATTGCCTGATGGAACATCAGGACAAAATAAGTTTATCAGATATGGCTAATTTTGTTAATAAAAATATTACAAATAGTAATATTTTTATTTAGAAAAGGGCGTTAATGAAAGTATAAATTTATGTACTTATCGCCTTCAACACATCTTTTTCTTCATTTATCTTACGGCCTGCTGCCAGCGTTTTACTTACTGCAGCTAAATATTCCCCTAATTCCGTCACCGTTCCTAAGATAAACAAAAAAAACAACTCCCCAAATCGAGAGCTGCCTTTTAAATTTTTATATTCATTTGCCACCACCAACCGCCTTGCACCTATACCTGAAACAGTAATATCTATATTACCACAAAACCCCCATCAGTCAAGTTTTGTTTGCTCTCTGGCTGAGTCTGTTCTTAGCCCCAGAAGTACCCATTCAGATCATGTTTGATTTCTTCCAGTAATAGAAATATTTTTCACAACATTCTATAAATCAAACACTTACAAATTAATTAAATGGCCTCAACTGTCAAAAGAGGCAACGTCTGTGGCAAGATTTTTCTGATATTTCTTTAGTACATCTTTAGTTAAATAATAACTAAATCCCTTATTTTTAGCCATGTTGTAATCTTTTTAAATATTGTATATCCGACCGATCTTGCTGCCGATTAGCAACACTTTTCATCTTGATTAAATCCTTATATGATATCGTAGGAATCAATATATTATGTAGACAAATTTTATTAACACGCTTCCATGCCTTTTGATAATCTATAGGGCTGTCTATTATAATATCCATTTCCGAAATTCCCCATTTTGGATTAACAAGGCTAAAAGCCTTCATATGCTTTTTTGTTCATTTGAATTTTGGAATTTGTCATTTGTCATTTTTGGGTCACCCGGTCTTACTCAACTCAAAACCCCGCGGATATGTTTGTTGAATAACCTTTTTTAGCAGCTGGTTTGACCGATGAGAAAGATTTAGATCTGCGGCAACAAGTTTGAATGCCTCGGTCCTGGCAATCTTTAAAATATTTGCATCTTTAATAATATCAGCTAATTTGAACTCCGGAAACCCATGCTGCCGCGTACCTAAAAGCTCCCCCGGCCCCCTGATTTTCAAATCCACCTCGGCAATCTTAAACCCATCCAGGGTATTAACCATTGCCGAAAGTCTCTGCACCGCCTCTTTTGTTTTCGCATCTGATAACAATATACAATAAGACTCTTCACTACCTCGGCCTACCCGGCCACGCAACTGATGCAGTTGTGAAAGTCCGAAGCGTTCGGCATGCTCAATAAGCATGATCGCCGCATTCGGTACATCTATGCCTACTTCTACTACCGTGGTCGCAACCAAAATATCAATCTTACCTTGATGAAAATCTGACATTATCTTTTCCCGGTCATTCTTAGGCTGACGGCCGTAAACCAAACCAATATTAAAATTTTTAAAAATACCGTTTTTGAAATTTTCATACATCTGGGTTGCATCTTTTAAATCGATCTTTTCTGAGGCCTCAATTAAAGGATAGACAACATAAATCTGTTTTTTCTCGTTTAATCTTTGACGCAAAAAATTATATAAGCCTGCTCTTTTTTTCTCGGTTATCCAATAAGTCTTTACCGGCACTCTGTTCGGCGGTAATTCGGAAATTTTCGAAACGTCTAAATCTCCGTAAGCGGTCATCGCCAGGGTGCGCGGAATTGGTGTCGCGGTCATGACCATGACATCAGGGTTATTCCCCTTGGTCTTTAATTTCAACCTCTGCGCGACCCCAAACTTATGTTGTTCATCAATTACAATCAAGCTTAAATTTCTAAATTTCAATTTCTCTTCCAGCAAGGCATGCGTGCCGATAATAATCTGGACCTGGCCACTTTCAATCTGCGCATATAACTTCTTTTTTAAACCAACCTTAGTCCTGCCGACAACCAGGGCAATGTTTAATCCTAACGGTTCTAAAAAAGAAGCTAAGGTGTTTGCATGCTGCAAGGCAAGCATTTCCGTCGGGGCCATAATTGCCGCCTGATAACCATTATCAATCGCCAGGAGCACGGCAAAAACCGCAACAATCGTCTTGCCACTGCCAACATCGCCTTGCAAAAGCCGGTGCATTGGTTGTGGGCTGGTCATATCAGAAAATATTTCTTCAATTACCTTCTCCTGACTTTTCGTCAGGCTAAAGGGCAGATTTTTCTTAAGGGTTAAACTTAAATTGACAATATTATTGTGAGCAATCCCCGCGGTTTCTACTTTTAGGTCATATTTTCTTCTCGCCAGGACAACTTGTAATATAAAAAAATCATCAAATACAATACGTGTTCTTGCCTTTTCTAAATCCGATAAATTTTTCGGAAAATGCAGGGTATTTATTGCCGAAAAGAGATCGCTGAGCCGGTATTCCTTTTTTATTGCTTGCGGTAAATAATCAATAATATCTGCAGAAAACTTATTAAGCACCCCCCATAATATTGACCTTATCGACTTCTGAGTTAAATATTCAGTAAGGGGATAAACCGGGACAATCCTGCCGGTATGAATAGTATCTTTTTTTATATCAGACAAAATCTCGTACTCAGGATTATTAATGTGTAAATTGGGAATTGTTTCTATTTTTCCATAAATTACCACTTCCTGTCCTTTTATAAACTGATCCTTTAAATATGGCTGGTTAAACCAAATCGCGGTGAGTGTGCCGTTATCAGTAATCATAAGTTCAAAAATCGTGAAACCTTTGTAGGTCCGGCGAACTCCCATAGCCCGCACCGTACCTTTTACCGTATGATATTCATTGGAAACAAGGTCAGCTATCCGGGTAAACTTGCTGCGGTCTTCATGCCGGCGGGGAAAAAAATATAACAAATCTCTTACCGTGTAAATGCCTAACCGGTTTAAAATCTTAACCCGTCTCGGCCCAACACCTTTTAGATATTGAATATCATTATCAAGTCTTTCTTGCATTTATAATATTCTCTTAATGAAGCCTCCCTGCAGCAAGAGACGTGGTGTCTTCATACACGGAAAATGCAAGCATTTTCCGGTCATCCGCCTACGCCGGATGCAAAAAAACAAAAACCTTTTACCCTCTAGCTTGCTACAGGAAATAATCAAGTTTAACATGCACTGTTTCTCACGATAATCATCCCAAAATTTACATCAGCAACTCGAACTTCGTAGGATGATAAACACCAACTAAAATCCGTCAGCATAAGTGTCATATGTATTTGTGATTATCTGCATCCAAAAAAATTATTTGCAATAATATTGAGATTATGCTAATATGTATCCTAATATTCTACTACGGAGGGTAAGTAATATGTCAAGAATATGTGTAATTTGCAAAAAAGGTCCTCATGCGGGACGCAGTATTGCCCGCCGTGGACTTGCCAAGAAAAAGGGCGGTGTCGGACGTCGGATTACCGGAGTAAGTAAACGCAGATTTCTGCCTAATCTGCAGCCGATAAAAACAAAAATAAACGGCATGGTTAAAACCATCCGGGCCTGCACCAGGTGTATTAAAAGCGGTAAGGTAATAAAACTATAAATGTCCATTACCTGACAAATGCCCGTTTTGCTATTTGGCCAAAAATCTAGAAAATTTTTAAAAAATCTCGCCAGAATTCCCCCAAGGCAAAACGCCTGGAATAAATGGCACAAGGTTGTTCGGAAAATGTATTACATTTTCCGTGTATAAATCTACCCCTCCGCAAGCGAAGGGGTAGATTTATTTTGGGTTAATATATTTTTTTGATTTCGACATCTTGAAAATAAAATTTTAAGATAAAATCAGATTTATAATTATTTTCTGCTAAAGCACGGGCACCATTTTGGCACATACCCACTCCATGTCCCCATCCCCCGCCATAAAAAATAAAAAGCTCCGGGGTCTTTAGCCGGTCATATTTTAACCAGAAATCAAACATACTGCTTCTCAGTCCGCCTAAGACCTTACGGATATTGAGCTCCCCTTCGACTACCTGCTCACCTTTAGTGCCAATAATTTTGATTTTTGAGAGATGCAGCGACTTTTCCCTTTTTAAAAATACAATATCTTTTACTTTGCCGATTTTATAATTGCGATTAATAATTTTGCTTAAGTCATTCCGGGTATAAACTCTTCGCCACCTAAAACTGCTCGCTTGTAAAGATGGGGTATTACGACAAAGCACCTGTTCCTGCGGCATCATCAGCCATTTTTCCAGCCGCAGAGGTGATAATCGGGTTTTAAACTGGGAAAACTTAAGTAAATCCACCCTTCCTTGCAAATAAGGAATATCTGTTTTCGCGCCAAAAATATTATTTTGCGTATGCCCGCCGCAATTATTTGAATAAATTGCCTCAATTGGATTGCTTTGATAAACCGCAATCAATCCTTTGGTCTCATCAACTGCTTTATTCGTGGCTTCGGTTTCTACACTTACCCCGCGATATGCCTGACAATGCACATCACTGCAAAAATTATATCCTTGTTTTTCATGAAGTTTATTTCCAAAAATTGCCTGGGTACGTGCAAGTATCGCCTGTGCTTTCAGTGCCTCCTTGGGCCAAGCAGCAGGCATTTCCGCGGGAACCACGCCGTACAAATACTCCTCTAAATTTAATCTATTTATCAGCGTTAGGGTATCATGATTAATCCGCACTTTAAGCTGCCCGCGATAATCACGATCTGCGTGATGCGCCCAAAATTCCCCGCTGCCTTGGATGAGATCAAAAACCGTAATCGTTCCCCGCGCATCCCGGGTAACGATGCAAATCTCACTGTTAAATTCCGTTAACAACTTACCGTCTTTATTAATCAGCTTGATTTTGTTATCGGTGGCATTTAAAGTTAAGGTAAACACTCGATCTTCTGTATCCGGCATATTATAGATACAATCATTCTTTGTACCAATAATATTAAACCCTTTACTGCATTTAAAACTAACGGCAAAAACGCCGCGCGATATACAAACATCAAC
Source organism: Candidatus Omnitrophota bacterium (assembly GCA_043821285.1). Lineage (GTDB taxonomy): Bacteria > Omnitrophota > Gorgyraeia > B26-G9 > JBDRCZ01 > JBDRCZ01. The sequence continues at coordinate 9,808 of JBDRCZ010000036.1, forward strand.
CAGCGGGATGTCTTTTGAACTTATTGGTACAACAATCGGAGAAAATTTCCGTTCTTCGGATTTTTTCCGGCTAAGTTTTGCAAAATAATCTTTTCCCAGTTGTTCACGAACATCGGCTAATTTTCTCTTCCAGAGCAAATTTTCCGGCTCAATGGCTGAAAGTTTCGAAAGCGCTTTAAATTGTTCTTCCCGCTTTCTTTCTTTTGCATAAACAAAAGCCAATCTTTCATAAATCCCGGTCCAGCTGCTATCAAATGATTTAATTTTTAAATAATATTTTTCTGCTTCGGCATAATCGCCTAATCTTTCGCAAACTGCAGCCATACGAAAGATACATTCAATATGTTCCGGCTCTTTCGCCAGCACTTTTTGATAACACGCAAGCGCCTGGGAAAAATCGGCGTTTTCTTCATAACACCATCCGCGGTAATAAATGGCTTCGCAATCATTCGGATTTAACATGACCAGCGTTTCGAAATAATCTATTGCCCGATTAACCTCGGCGCTAAAAAAATAACACTGCCCCAGCCCAAAAATAGCCTCCCGCTCATCAGGGATAACTGCAATAATTTCATTATACACACTAGCGGCAGTATGATAATCATGTTTTTTTTTATAGAGCAGCGCCAGATTCAAAAATTTTTCTTTATCTAAAGACTTTTGAGCATCTTTCAGCTGCGATATTGCCCGGTCTATTTCCCCTTCATAGTAGTATTTACTAACCAGACTGATAAGTTCATCGGCACCTGCGGCATTTATGTAAAAAACCATACGCAGGCAAAACAAGAATAGAAAAAGTTTTAACCGCCTGGTAAAAGTTATCCGTTTGTTATCTTGATCATTCATTATATATTAATCACATCCGCATCATGATACAATGCCAAATACAAAAGCATATATTCTTTAAGGTGTCTGGTAAGCAGAAAATTTTGTTTAATGTGCTCATGGCCGTTTTGCCCTAATTTTTTTGCATAATCTGGACTGTGCAGCAGCTGTTTAAGAAAATGCGCGGTACCTTCAATGGTATAAGACAGCAACCCGCTGTATTTATGCTTTATCTGCTGGGGTATCCCTCCGACCGCAGAAGCAATAACCGGTTTTGCCTTCCAAAGCGCTTCGGTAACTGTTAAGCCAAAACCTTCCCGTATTGATTTTTGTAAAATTACGGTTGATGCCCGCTGCAGGGCATTAATTTCTATATCACTACCCGGGGGCATGGCTAAAATATGTATATCCGGATTACCTTTGGCTTTCTCCCTTACTTCCTCAAGTACCGTATAGGACTCGGGATCGTCCGTGGCCGTACCCCCGGCCAGTACTAACTGAGACTTTTTGTATTTTCTGACCAGGTTAAACACCTCAATTACTCCGACGGGGTCTTTCAGATAATCAAAACGCGATACCTGAGTAATTATCGGGATATCTTTATCAATTTCATATTTTTTTAAAACTGCATCTATCTTTTCCTGCGGCAATTCAATGTTTTTATCGCTTAACGGATCAATAGAAGGAGCGACTAAGAACTGTCTAATCTCAAGGAGCTGGGCAAAGTTAGGATTGGAAAATACCGCTGCATCATATTTATTCACATATTGTTTTACGAATTTCCAAACCCGAGAATCGGGATTAGAAACATCAATATGACAACGCCATATCCATTTATTATCTTTCTCTTTTCTTTTTTCCACCAAAACTACCGGCTGGGGATCATGAATCATAATAATATCGCCGTAAATGCTTACTTCTTTTATATTCCGCGCACTGTTATCTAAAAAAGCACTAAACATTTCCTCGGTTATCTCTTCTGATTTTCCGTGTAAGGCATTATGAAATTTCTTGGTAATCTGAAAGAATTTTTCGCCGCCTTTAATTAAATCCCATCGGGCATCTACCCCAATCTCACGCAGCAAGGGGATCATCCGGTTTAAAATTTCCGCAACTCCGCCGCCAACCGCGGTTGAGTTTATATTTTGCACGACTTTGCCTTTAAGCCGTTCCGCTAAAATCTTAAGCTCATAAATAGCGCTTTTACCAACGATATCCTCATAATCCGAAATTTTTGCCGGCATAAAAATATTCCTTTCTTGATAAAAAAATTCCTTCGGAATCTTTTTATCCATTTAAAAACCTTTCGTGTTCAAGCTTTCCCTCCAAAAGGTCACCCTCTAGCAAGCTAGAGGGAATAATTAAGTTTAATTTTTAGTCCCCGCGGAAAAACTGGCAACTCCCTAAATATTGTTAATCATATCCATAATCATCTGCTTCTTTACACCTCGGCACATCTCGGCCTACCGGTCAAGGGATGTGTATATAGACACTATCTGTTCAGTAAAAACTAACCTAGTCTGTTTTTAATCATCTTGAGCATCCTTGCTCTTAGTCCTTCTATGGTGTAGGTGTATGGATCAAGTTTTGATATTTCATTGGCTAAATCATTATCGCCAATATTCGTACGTATCCAGAATGAAAAATCATTTTCGTCCTTTTCCAGCCTCATCCGTGCCTCAAATATGTGAAAATAAATTGATTGCACCGTAATATCCGATAAAATACGGTTAAATTCTTCGAGGTTATGGGCAATATAACCGGTAGGCATAATAAAGGTTATTGTCTTAATAAAATAAAACTCCTGTCCTTCTGGAGCCTGGGGATTACGCGTTGTTGTGCGTAAGTAGTTTGCGATCGTTAAAATAATCTTTTCACGCAGCTGACGAATCGAAGAACATTGAACCGTATCGATACTCGCAAGTTCCTCCGCTAATTTATGCTCATTCAATATCTCATCTACCCAATAAGCAAAGTCATTCGGCGGCTCCGGTGAAAGATAAAGGTGCTGGGCTAAGAAATGATGGGTATGATGATAAATCACTGCCCCGGGCACCTGCTCGAGAGCATGCAGCAAACCTTTTAAGTCATAAACACGTTCACCGGTAAGTTCCCGCAGGTTTAACCGGCTGTAAAACACAAACGGTTCCTTAGTCATAAATTGCTCCATTTTCTACCTCCCGTCCTTTTATAAGGTTCTGTCAAAACTATCCGCACATTTTTTAAAACACTCACAGAGTACAAGCACCCATAGGGCACAGGCAACCACAGATTTCTCAGATTAAATTGATTTTATTCTTTAAATTATTTGTATAAATCTGTGGTGATTTAATCTGTGCTTATCCTAACTAATGCGTGAACTTATGCTCATATAAATAATTCTTGTTCTTTTGTCAGACAATATAAGCTGTAAGTTAACTAAAAAACAGCTTTAAAAAGTAACAACTGGTAATTTTTATTTTTAACCACGGATAATTAGGATAACACGGATAAATCATTTAATATTTTTTCATTTATATCCGTGTTAATCCGTGGCTGCAAAATGTTTTCTTAGTATAGCTACATTTGAAAATCTTTCTCTCTTTTATCCACCACAGATTTATTCACCACAGATTTGCTCAGATTCCATCCCCTTAAAATCTTTATAAATATCTGCGTAATCTGTGGTTGCTTTCAATTCTTTCATTTGATATTTGAATTTTATTTTTACTCATGTCAGTTCCCCGGCACGCTCCAGTCCAATTCTGACAAATACCGGGCCAACTAATTCATAGATAACAGTTGTTGCGGCAATCGCGGTAAAAATCATATTCCCATAGTCAGGAAACTCATCTTTTACAATCAATGCCATACCTAAAGCAATACCCGCCTGCGGCAACAGACCAAGGATAAGGTACTTTCTAATAAAACTGCCGGCTTTAGTTATCATACAGCCAATTAAGGTTCCAATATATTTACCCGCGACCCGGACAAATAAATAAATCGTTCCAATTAGCCCGATTTTTAACAGAATCGGCAGTTCAAGATTCGCCCCGGAGAGAACAAAAAATATCTGATATATCGGCCAGTCAACCGATCTTAGTGATTCAAAATATCTTGAGTTTGACTCAATAATATTCACCACGACAATTCCTAAAAACATACATGCCAAAAGTAATGAAAGTCCTAATAATTTTGCCATGCCCGCGGTAAAGAAAATCACCCCTAAGATAATCACCAAAGTATCAACCTGTGTTTGCACCCGTGAGGCAATTTTATTAAAAACAAATCCTACCGCCCCGGCCAAAAGAAACGCCCCGATGATTTCAATCAACGAACTGAAAACGACCCGGATAATGCCGGTATCGATATGCAGATACAATGCGCGGGCTAAGGCAATAGACACGGAAAAAATTATCAACCCCCAGGCATCATCCAAAGCAACAACGCCCATCAGCGTTTCCGTAAATTCTCCCTTGGCGCGATATTGTCTAATAATCATCATTAGCGCTGCCGGGGCACTGGCAGTAGCAATTGCCCCAAAAACGATACAAATGTAAATCGGTAATTTTAAAAACAATAACGCAAAGGAAACCAATAACCAAGCACCAATTGCCTCAAGAATTGAAACCCAAAGCACGACCTTCCCGAGCCTTTTAAATGTATCTTTAGAAAAATTCTGTCCCATGCCAAAAGCAATGAAACTTAAAGCAACATTAGAAATCAAGCCGCTTGCCTTAAGCAAATCATCCGCAATCAAGTTAAGCAGAAAAGGACCGATAAATATCCCCAGCAGCAGATAGGCGGTTATTGCCGGCAGCTTTATTTTTTTCAAGATCTTCGTGGCAATTAGTCCAATAATTAAGATTAACCCTAAACTTAGCAAAATGTTCATAATCTTAAACGATACCTTTCTCCTTAAACATTGACATGACAATATCAAAAAGACCGATAATGCCGACAAGCTGATTATGATCATCAACAACCGGAAACACATCTTTATTATTTACCCGCATTATTTCATAAACATGTTCCAGGGTATCCGTAATCTTTACCGCGATAAATTTCTTTGCCATTAAATCATCGACCACCAGTAATTCTCCCATTGTCGGATCAATGTCAAAACTCAAGATATCCGCTTCCTGGCGGTCAATCAAAGGAATCGATTTTAAAATCTCATGCCGGTAAGGTTTAAAGATATCCAGAATATTTTCAAAAAGCACTGTTCCCACCAGGTGTGTTTGTTCATCAACAACCGGCACCAGCGGAAAGGTATGAAATTTACTAAACATCTGGACAAGTTGTTTTAACGTCGTTGCCCGGTGCACGGAAATAACATTTCTTGACAAAATATCTTTCACAAAAACTGCCATCTCTGCCCCCTCATAATTTCACAAGGTTTGAAATAAATTTAACGGCCCATTTATAGATATTATTTTCGGCAATTATCTGACGCATCTTTTCGATTTTTTTTCTGCGCAGCTCTGGCGGCATTTCTATTGCCTGTTTTATTGCATCGGCAAAACCGTCCGGGTCATAGGGATTAATCAATACCGCATTTTTGAGTTCCCGCGCCGAGCCCGTAAACTTACTCAGCAGCAGCATCCCTTTACAATCGACATTTGCGGAAATAAATTCCTTCGCGACAAGATTCATCCCATCATGCAGTGAGCTGACAAAACAAAGGTCAGCCATCCGGTATAATGCCAAATGCGTAAAATAATCGATTCGCTTATTAACTAAAACAATTGGCTGCCAGCGTCCACTACGATATTTCCAATTAATATCTTCGGCAACAGCCTGCAGGTTATCAAGCAGCTGTTTATAACTTTTTATACGAATACGTGAAAGGGCACCAAACTGGGCAAAGACAAACTTCCCCTGATATTCGGGATATTTTTCGAGAAATCTATCTACGGCTCTTAGCTTTTCAACCAATCCTTTCGTATAATCTATTCTGTCTATGCCCAGGGCTAAAATTTTATAATTAGAACTAATTAACTCATGGATATTTTCACCTGCCGCGGTAACTTTACCCGAGCGGGCCAAATCAGATATTTCCTGAAAATCTACGCTGATCGGAAATGGGCGTACCAGTGTCTTCGATCCTCGATAGGTAACACTCATTTCTTCCCAATCAACCTTTGCCTCCATTTCCTGCTCGATTGTCGAAAGAAAATTATGACAATGATAGCGCAGATGAAATCCTAATAAATCGTTTGCCAAGAGTCCTTTGAGTATCTCAAGTTTCTGCGGACAGACTCTAAATGTTTCTGGATTTGGCCAGGGGATATGCCAAAAAAGAGAAACAATATTATCTGGTGACTGTTCTTTGATATATTCGGCACAAAGTGCTAAATGGTAATCCTGCAGCCAGATAAAAGACTTTTTACCGGAACTTTCTTTAATGACCGCCCCGGCAAATCTTTTATTTATATTTTTATAGTACTGCCAATGTTCGGCATCAAAAATCGGTTTTTCATACGAAATATGGGAAAGCGGCCAAAGTGCCTGGTTCGAATAACCATAATAATATCCTTTTTCTTCTGCCTTATCCATCCATACCCGGCGCAGGATATAAGACGGGCCATCCGGCGGAACTCTAACTTTATCATCTTCATCAACTGTTTCCCGATCCGCATTCCCATCCCCATAGGCAATCCAAATACCTCCCGTTGCCTGCATCACCGGATCGAGCGCAATCGTCAATCCGCTTACCGCTTTAATCCATTTAATCGTATTTCCACGATATTCATGCAAATAAGGTTCACGATTAGAAACAACAACAAACTGATAATCGCCAAACTTATCTTTTATTGTTTTCTGTAAACTCCGCCTATCCCACATCACTAACCCCTTTATTACATCAACCGCACCCGCATTCTCCCCGGCTTGCTGCCGGGGACAAACGGCGTAGCGTTCTTTGTAACATACACCATATATTTATCCGATTGTTAATCTGCAGAATTGGCAAAACTAGTTTCGTTTTGCTCCGCGATTTTTTTAACCGGCTCTATTATCATCACTACTGTACTAATTTCCTCAGTATCGCGCATCGTATCTTTTACCGGGAAAAATTTTATATCACATTGACATTTTGCGCGGGCGATTGGTAAATGTAGTTCCATCTGGATCTGCTGCTTTGTCTTTTCGATAAAAACTGTATTCAGTGTTTGGGCAAAATTATAATTAGCGGCCATCTTCACTACGGACTGGATACTCAACTCGTCCTGCGTGGTCGTAAACATATCTTGTGCTTGTTTATTCAATACCATAATATCATTAATTCTGTCAATAATTATCAATCCTTCACTGATATTTCTTAAGACGGTACGTATAATTTTTGTTTGTTTCGATACATAAGCGGCGCGCAGCTGGTCATAACTTTTGAGGACGGCAACAACTTTGTTAAAAAGATGAATAAGATCTTTTAACTCATCACTTCCCTTCTCGGTAATTGCAATATCAAAATCTCCTTCATACAACCTTCTTAACGCCCGGTCAATCTGGCGGATAAAGATATAAATTCTTGAGCCAAGATATGTACAAATAAAAATTCCGATTGCAGCGATAAAAACAAACACGCGGCGCCACCAGGGTTCAAGCTCAGCATACATAACAACCGCAATAATAAACACCGCTAATATTGCCCCCAGACCGACAAACCCTAAAAAAATCCTTTTTTCTATTTTTAATGTTTTCTGCATCCGCACCATCCCTTTTTATCACTCGGTTCTGTCAGAATACCTTTGCGCCACCTTATAATTTAGTCAAGCTTTCAATATTAGCATCAGAACCCACAACCATCAACATATCTCCTTCTTCAAAAACGTCATCCGGCTGCGGGACATCATTTAGGACCTCTTTAAAAATTCTTTCACCCAGCTCAGTTACCTGAGGAACTTTCTTTTTAATTGCCACAATGTTTACCTTATACTTTTGTCTGGTCGCAACTTCTCTTACCGTTTTGCTAATAAACGATTTTGGCACCCGTAATTCAACCAGGCTATGATTGGGAGCTAACACCATATGTTTTTCCACCCCGGCTGCGGCTACACTATTTGCGACCATCACCCCCATTTCCTCCTCAAGGTTTAAAACCTTGGTAACTTCTATAGATTTAAGTATCTCTTCCTGCAGAGCGGTCATTGCCCGCGCATAAACTTTTTTTATCCCCATCTTTTTGAGCAAGGTAGTTGTCAGTAAATTTGCTTCTACATCTTCACCCATACAAACAATCGCAACATCAACATTTTCCAGTCCTACGGCACGTAATGCCTTTTCATCGGTAGCATCTAGTGCCACGGCCACGGCAACATAATCTTTTATCTCCTCGATGCGCTCATTTTTATTATCAATCGCAATCACCTCAACACCTTTTTTCGTCAAAGTCTTAGCAATTGTTGCCCCAAATCTCCCCATCCCTAAAACAGCAATCTGCCGCATAATAACCTCCATTAAATTATTGCCGAAGGCAATAATTTATCCACACACAATACTCAATACACAATACTCAATACACAATACACAATACGATTTTTCCTATCCAACAATGACTCTTTCTTCGGCAAATTTTAGTTTAATTTTTGTCTTATATCTTGTCAGTGCCAAGGCAATGGTTAACGGGCCTAATCTACCGACAAACATTAAGACAATCACAAACACTTTACCGTAATTTGTCAGGTTAGGCGTCAACCCGGTCGAAAGACCAACGGTAGCGAAAGCCGAAACCGATTCAAAGACAATATTTATAAACGAATGCGGCTCAAATAAAAGGATCAGGAAAATAAAGCCGCCCAAGATAATTATCGAAATGACTAAAACAGAAACCGCCTTCATCACCACAGTTTGCGGCACACTGCGTTTAAAAACCGTCACATGCTCCTCGCCAAAGAGCGAACTCTGCGCCGCTTTAAAAATTATCCCTAAGGTTGATGTTTTTATTCCCCCGCCGGTTGAACCGGGCGAGGCGCCGATAAACATCAAAATCATCATCATAAAAAGCGAGGCTTTTGACAGCGAGGCAATTGGGACCGTATTAAACCCGGCCGTACGGGTAGTAACGGACTGAAAAAAACTAATTAATACTTTCTGTTTTAAAGTGAATTCCGCCAAAATCCGGTCTTTCTCTAAATAATAAAAACATCCGGTGCCCAAGATTAACAGAACAATCGTAATAATGATAACCAGTTTAGTATGCACACGCAGTTGGCGTGATCTTTCTTCCAATCTAGAGCGATAACAAACAAAACTCATGATATCACGAATAACAATAAACCCTAACCCACCAAAAATTATTAGTCCGGAAATTGTAAAATTTATCCCAGAGTTACATTTAAACCTTTCCAGACTATCGGAAAATAAAGAAAAACCGGCATTACAAAAAGCGGAAACCGCATGAAAGATGGAAAAATAAACCGTCTGAAAGAAATTTTTAAAATAATCCTGCCAGGAAAAAAACAGAATGCCGGCACCTACAAGCTCGATAATAATCGTCATTTTAAAAATAAATTTTATCAATCCCACAATATCCGCTATTGTATCATGATCCAAAACATCCTGCATAATCACTTCCTGTTTTTTCCCAATCGCCTTCCCCATTGTTAATGCCAGCGATATTGAAAACGTCATTATCCCCAGACCGCCGATCTGGATTAATGCCAAAATAACGATCTGCCCGAAGATGGAAAAATAAGTTCCGGTATCTTTAACAATCAACCCGGTCACACAAGTTGCCGATGTTGAAGTAAACAAGGCATCGATAAACTCAAGTCCGCCCTGGTTGCTGGTTGAAATCGGCAGCGTCAGCAAAACCGCGCCAATAGCAATCACGCAGAAAAACCCGACCAGCATCAGTTGTGCCGGTTTTAATTTAAGCAGGCTGATCAGCTTTTGCGCGCGTTTTGTACGGGAAAAAAGCACCACAAACACGACAATCTGTCTAAAAATCACAATCTCTTTGACAAAAAAAGTGTTTGATAACAATATCTGCAAAAGCGGTATAAAAACAATAAAATCAACCCAGCTTCTTTTTAAATAGGCACGTTTTGACTCTGCGATTAAAAAACGAATTAATGTATCTGATACAAAAATAATTAAAATTGCGACATCTATCCTATTTAGAATGACATTTTTTGCCGTATCGAACTTAACTGCCGTTTTGACAAGCAAAAGAATAAACGCCGCGGCCGCGACCACCCCGATAATCCAATCCAAGTAATAGGTAATTTTCTGTTTCATGATCATCTAACCTTAATAGACAATTATACCCTATATTCTCTTCTTTGCAAAATTATTTTTTTTAAGGTCGGTTAGATAACCCATATTAGGGGGGAAATTAATATCGCATCAACTATCGAAAAACCGTTTCTGGCAAGATATCTGGGCAGTATTATGTCCGTGTTTTTTAAGATATTCCACCGTAGGTGGAACAAAAGTTCTGTCCTCTAAATCCCCTGTCATTCGGAATTTTCCCGATTTTCCACCCTTAAACTTGATTATTCCCTGTAGCAAGATCGCGGGTAAAAGGTTTTGTTTTTTCATCCGGCATAAGCGGATAACCGGAAAATGCTTGCTTGTAATCTACGATTGCATTTTCCGTGTATGAAGACATCCGGCAGATTACTGCCGGGTAGCTTCATTAATTAACTCAATCTTATCGATATAAAATACCGTCTCAATTCCTAACTCTTCAAAATTAGGAACAACATTTACTTGCAAGGCAATCCCGGCTATTCGGTCGCAATCTATACGATTATTGCCTCTTAGCACGCCATCGTGTTCAAAGTCATGCGGGTCTTTTATTAATTTATCTATTTCAAACACATATTGCCTCCATTCTCCAATCGGAAAAATAGAATTTGTCTTCCAGCGTTCCTTATCCGCATCTTTAAGCAGCAAAGAAAAATTGACGATTGGCCCATCGCCCTTGACCCAAAAACTAATTTTTTTATACTGACAAATATCTTTTGCTATAGAAAAATTTTTCTGTACATGCATCCAGGCATTAGTTGAATCCGGGCAAAACACAATCCGGCAACACTTCTCACCCGAACATTTATCTTCCGCGTTTAACTCTACCGTCAGCCTCGCATTCCCCTGCCAAAGATTACCATAATCCCGATTAAATTCCAGGGGAGAACTATATTCAAAGTCCTCGAAAATAACTCCATTTTTATCATCAGTGAGAGAAAAATCCTTGGCTGCTTCCGGGCAAAATTTTCCCAGGTATATGTATGGCTTAATCCGATTAAACAATTCCGAAACCATTTTAAATCCAGGTTTGGGTTTTCTGAAACCATCAACAATCCCCCAGTATTCTTCAACATGCTTATCCTGTGTTGTATAATCACCGGCCTTATCCCAGCAATCTGCCCATTGAAAAATAAAAATCCCGGCAAAATGTTCATAGGCCAATTTTATCTGTGCCTCCAGTGCCCTCACTGGACTATACCCATCACAAAAACTACTATACCCGGTCTCGGTAATAATTATCGGTTTTGCATAATCACGGTTTATGCGTTTTAATCTTTTTACCAGCAATTGCGCCAGGTTATAATCAAAATTTCCATCAAACCAGTCGGATATACCCAAATACGTATTTATTCCGATAACGTCTAAAAAATCAAACCCCAATTGATAACTTGGTGCATTTAACATATTCGATGCGGTAATTAAATGTTTATTATCTTCTGCCTTAACCGCCAAAAATATTTCTTTTAAAAAAGAATTTACCTGGTCAAAGCTATAACGCGGAACAACATTGCCGCCATTTGCGCCAAACTGAAACGGCATGTCATTCCACAGGCTCCACATTAAGATACATTTTCTGCCTTTATCACGCTTTACAATTTCTAAGGCGGTTTTTTTGAATTTCTCCAGGTCTTTCTGAGAACAATAATTAACCGCGTCATCTAAATCAACAATCGTCGGGATAACCATAATTTCATATTTTTCCGCCAGGTCTAATAAGAATTCTGGCGGCGGCTCATATGTACGGATTGCATTTATCCCGGCCTGCTGCATCATTTTAAAATCTTTCTCAAACACCTCCGCTGGTATCTGTGCAATATTTTTGGTCCGAGGATAGGTAATCGCATAACATACGCCTTTTATAAAAAACGGTTTTTCCTTATAAAAAATAAGGCTATCTTTTATGTGAAATCTTTCTGCCGGCTGCTCGCCAAAACAAAAATCACAACAGACTAAAAAAATAAAAAAACAGAAGAATATTTTTACGGCAATTCTTTTCTGCTTTTCTGTATACTCTAACAGCATTTTAAACAACCTATACGCCCCCTTGCTCCTCTCCTAAATTTTGTCAAATATTAAACCTCAGAAATCCTCGTACCCACTTGTAAAGTAAACGCTCGTCTTTGATCGTTCATCGTCATAAATACTTTTTCTCCCGCCAAAAGACACGGCGGATCTTCGACTTGTTCGGCGGATATTAAGTGAATCTACCCCGCCTAAAGGCGGGGCATCTTCACTTCATCTTAGGGGAAGTATCCCCTAAGAACCTCTCTTTTTAGGATAGATGCCTTCAAAATTTGTTCCGGTCTGGAGCAGGCTCTAAACATGGAAAAAGGATGCGCCTTCATCCCCGCCTAAAAGGCGGGGTTTTCGGCGCAGACTTTTATAAATATGCTCCATTTGTGTCAATTTGTGTTATCTGTGATTTGAATATTTTTAGCCTCATCTATTTTCATCCGTGTCCAATCAGTGTCAATCCGCGGGCAAAGAAATAGCTTCCTATCCGCCTAATATGCTGGCGGATTAAATTCCCCCGCGATGTCTTTTGGCAGGAAGAATTTAAAAAACCTTGGCGTGCTTGGCGTCTTGGCGGGATAATTTCAGTTTTTTCGCCTGCCCGCCAATCTTTCTGGCGGATCATTCTCTTCCGTCCTCCGTTCTCTGCCTTTGCCCCTCACGGCGCGTTTCCTTCAAAAATCTTACCCCCATTAAACTGCCCCCGAACCGTAAAACCTACAATTTCAGGGTCTTCGGTAATGTCCGACTTCGCAAATATCAGCATAAATACATTCTGCTGCAATGCCGGCCATACGTTCTTTACCCAGGCACCATTACATACAGCATCATTTATCGTTACCATACCATATTCGCCGGAAAAGGCAGCTTGAACCATAAACTCTGTATAAGCCGGGTCATTAAACCTCTGCGCTAAAACATTTATCACTACCCTTAATTTTACTAAAAACTCTACACTCTTCTCGGCAATATTTCCTGCATTATCTTCAGCAATAATTGTTAAAATATGCGTGCCAACTTGGATATTCCCTAATACATCTACTTGCCCGCCATCTAATAATATTTGTGTGGATTTAATTTGTGAAAGACTGTCATTAACCGATGTATTTAACCCAATTACCTGGTCATGAAAATATTCGGTGTTTTCCGGGGAGATAATCCCGACTTGCGGGGCAGTCTTATCTATCTTTATAACAATTGTATGCTCCTGTTCCGTGTTCCCGGCATTATCCTCACTCCAGTATTTTATTGTATGCACACCTTGTTCCGTGATAAAAATACTCTTGCCCGTTTCTGCTTCTGCTTCATTTATCCGGTAATAAGTCGTTTTCACCCCGCTGTAATCATCCTCCGCCGTCAAAATAATCTGCACATCAGTATTTCGCCATATCTCAGGATTAGGATAATTATCCCTGGTTACCGGCGGGGTATCGTCTATTACCGTAAATTCACTCTCCATCTGGTTAGGATTAAGTGTCCCTAATACCGCAGTTAGCTTATGCCCGCCAACCCCATATTCTCCAATAAAAAGTGCTGTGCTTGTCTGCCCCTGCACTTCAATATTTGTCTGCATTACTAACTCTTTGTCAACATAGATGTTCAAAGGCACACTGCCCTGGCCAAATGTTCCGACATGTAATTTTACCGGTTCATTCGGATAATATTTATTCTTCCCGGTTTTTAAAGAAGTTAATACCACATCTCCCACATCAAATAATTCTGCCCCCGAACTTATCAGCTCCTCTGTCTGCGGTTTATATAACCCGTAATTAAACCCGTGTATCCCGCTCTCTTCAGTTATAAACCCGGCTTCAATATTAATCGTATTCTGCCCCTCAAATAAGGTATAAAAATCTTCATGCACCTGTTCATATACATATTCCGGGGTTTTAACCCATGCTTTAATGATTATATTTGTTGTATTCTCGGTACTAATAACCAGTTCCGCCTTTAAATTATCCTGCGGCAGGTATTTTTGCTTATCTAATTTACAGGATAATATCTTTACCCCATCCCCGCGTACATTAAAGAAATATTTATAATCCTGACTGTTAAAATAATAATCAATAACATAAGTCCCGCCGCTTAAATCTGTTGGCAGGGTAAAGGTAAAGTTTGCGGAATTATCCACATATACTTCACTGCTAAAACCGGTGGTACTTATACTTACATTACCAGAGGTATTGGACTGAATATTAACCGTTACCACATCCCCCGGTAAATATACCGGTTTATCGGTCCAAAGACTTATCTCTTCCATGCCAATCGGCAGATACATATCATTTATATACACAGAAGTACCATCCGCTAAATAAAGACTATAATATACCTGTTCCGATAATTGCCCGGTTACCGGAATATCAAACATTACATTATTCTCGCCGCTTAAGGTAAAATCCTGCCGCTGTTCCGTGTCTTTGTAACGCACCAGTATATACATCTCATAAGTGCTGGTGGAGTTATTTGAATCCGATATCTTCATATTCAGTTTGGCAATATCTCCAGCAAAATAAATTGGTTTATCCAATTCTGCTTGTACCGAAATATCCATCCCGGAAATATTTAAAAACACAGAACTTGTCTGATTATCCAAACAACATTCAACATAATACCGGCCCTGGCTAAAGTCTGCAGGCACCGCTAAATTAAATGTGAGCGTATTTGTTTCCCCCGGCTCAAGCCAGGCTTCTTTTGTCTCATCTATCAAATCAAGACAGCGCACACTTAAACCCGCCCGGCCGGCAATACCGCCAATGTTTTTGATTGTAAAGCTGATATTCGTATCTTCCCCGGCATTTATACTAACCGCTTCCGGTGCATCTTCCATAACAAACACGGCTTCCGGTATAACTACGGTGAGAACCTTTTCTGCGTTTACATTGCCGGAATATTCCGCAATAATTCTGATGGTATATTCACCCGGCCGGACCCCGGCTGGCGCAAGTTCAAAATTTAGCCCTTTAGTCTCAGCTTTATCTAATTCCAATACTACATCTTCCAATACACCTGCTGCCTCTATCTTCAGCCGGCCGTTAAAAATATTTCCCCCGGTATTTATTGCGGTTACGGAAAGCGGTATTTTGCCACCCGGCATTACTGCGGCTGCTGCCTCTAAAGCCACCTGATTAAATTTTGCCACCTGAAAGTAAATTGTGCCGGTGCTTGAAAAACTATCATATTGCAGTAAATAATCTCCCTGGCTTAAACCCAAATTTAAATTGGTGTGCAGGTTTTCGCCTATAGACAGTTCATAACTTACGGCCTTTTGATAATATATTGGGCCATT
This sequence comes from Candidatus Omnitrophota bacterium, assembly GCA_043821285.1. Taxonomy (GTDB): domain Bacteria; phylum Omnitrophota; class Gorgyraeia; order B26-G9; family JBDRCZ01; genus JBDRCZ01. The sequence continues at coordinate 25,166 of JBDRCZ010000036.1, forward strand.
AGTATCCTGAATAATAAAACTTACTACCCCCCGGCTATCCACTTCCCCGCTATTGGTTATGGAAACCGGCAGCCCAATTGCCCCTTCCGCATACACTGGCTCAATACCTGCTTCAACTAAGATTTCCTCTCCAAAGTGAATAAATTTTTGTTCATGTTTTTTTACCTCCCCGGTAACGCTAATGTCAATAATTGTATCTTCGGTAATGCTTAAGGTCTTATATAAACGTTGTGTTTCCCCGGGTTTTATATTTGCGCTAAAATTCTCTCCGGCAATATTAACCGTAACATGGCTATCCACGTGTGTTATATTCTCCAGGATTACTTCAATAACAAATTCTTCTTTACCCGCAACCTCCGGCGCATTTATTAATAAATTCACCTCCGGCGGCTCAATTGTCACCCTCTGCTCAATAATACTATCCCCGCACCCTGCCTGCAGGGTAAAGCTCTCTGGTTCGTTTTCTAAACTTAAATTAAATGGCGCTACTCCCTCTGGTTCAAGGCTGTTTATGGTTTGGCCATATATTTCATCCCCATCTCTTTTAATTGACAGCACCAGTTCAGTAAGCGGCAACTCCCCAATATTCAATACCTCGCCGGTTAGGTTAATAATCTCCCCGGGTTTATAATACTGCTTATCCGTATCCAATTTTAATACTAAGCTGTCTTTGGTAATATAAAAACTCTGATTATCTTCGGCTAAAAACTGCTGATTATCTAAGGACAACCTGCCTTTAATTAAAAGCTTACCGGTGGTATTTATTTCATTTATCTGTTCTGTAATATTTTGGCTGTTGGTGATTGTTAGGGGAATTTGTTTATTCCAGATACTTTCGTTAAATAGTTTTATATTCACCATGCCTAAATTATCCGCCCACAGCCAAATATTATTGTCAGAAATATCTATTTGGCTGGCAATGATATTTAGCGGATAATTCTGCCAGGTGTCTGTGGATTTATTATAACTCGACACGCCTCCATACCCGGAAAACCAGATATCATCATTATGTGCGGCAATCTCATAAATCCGGCTTATCCCCAGTCCAGAGTTTCCCACAATATAATTGCTGCTGCTGTCATAATGCGGCCCGATATACTCTATCCATTGGTCGTCAGTTTTATCATAGCACCAAACCCCGGGATATTTAGCACCCCAAAAATCCCCGTCCAAAATACCACTATCAATAATACCGGATGTTTCCTTAACAAACCATTCACTGCTATTTATATTATATCTTAATACATTATCACTGGTTACCACCCAGACGTCTTCGTTGCTGCCTAACAAATTCATTATCCGGCTATAAGTCCCCACCGGACTATTCGCGGATGTATATTTCACCCAGGTATCACTGGTTCGGTTATACCGGAATAAACGGTTCGTTATGTATGTGCTCGCAAACCAGACTTCATTATCACCGGCCGGACAGATGATATTTAAGAAACCTAATGCATCACTACCGGTTGTCGTGTACATTACCCAATTATCTGTATCCCGGTTATACACACTTGGCCCCAGATACCCCAGACACCAGACTTCGCTGCCATATATTAAGACCTTAGATACTAATGGCCCGGGATTATCATAATTTACCCAATCACCGGTAGTTTTACTGTACCGGCAGACCCCCCAGTAAGTACTAAACCAGATACTTTCTTCATCAAACGCAATGTCATATACCCATAAGCCATATTCTGATTTTTGCGGTAATCCACTGTTCTCCGGAGTATATTCCTTCCATTCTTTGGAAGAAATATTATATTTAAACAGCTGCTGCGGGGGTGAAGTTTCACTGCCGGCTAAAAACCAGATGTCTTCCTTGTCCACAAATACCTTTGCCTTATTTACCGGCAGTTCGTTTCTTTTGATCTCTCCGACAATATCCGGCTGGGTTTTGCTTAGATAATTACACGCATATATGCCGCCCTGTTTCCAGAATGGATTCGCATATCCATGGTAATAATATACCAGATCCGTATAGTAGGTAATGTATATATTGCTTTCCCCGGTACTTAATGCGGCAATATGCGGGGTGATTAGTTCTGCACTCAATTGTCCCCATTCTTCGCTCCCCGGGTCAAAACTAAATACCCCGGACCAGGCCGTGCCAATATATATTTTCCCCTGCCAGATAACCGCACTGGTAATCCAGCTCCCATTAAAAGAAGATGGGTATTCATAAAATGCCCAAGTCTCTTCTACAGTATCAAAACAGCTCATTCCATTAACTGTTCCCGGTCCTTGATTATATAAAAACCAGACCTTCTTATCATCTAATAAAATGCGTTTGCCGGGATAAATTACCCCGGGATAAGTCTCCGGGTCAATTATCTCTTCTCGCGGAACATACTCCTTCCATGTATGTTCGGTTTTATTAAAACACAGTCCTGTTTTTGTTAAATACTCAAATCCATAATAATCTGATATCGTTATCCAAATTTGCTCTTGGTCCGCAGTAAAATAATTAATATTCCCGGCAGCACTTGTATCTGTAAATGTCTGCCAGGTATCGGGTTCTTTATCGTACTTACTTATCCCATAAACACTACTGCCATTTGTCCCCAGCCACACGGACTGGCTATCGATATCTATCCAGTCAATATAACTGCCAATAAACCCAATGTCTTCTTTAGTAAAATTAACCCAGGTATTTGCCGCTTTATTAAATTTGCTGAGAACTGCGGTTTTTGCCGCGGATTTATAAAAACTCTCCGTACCAAAATACCGGCCGGTACTTACCAGCCAGATATCTTCTCCATCGATTACAACCTGATTAATACAATTGCCCAATAGCCCGCAATTGCCCGGAATATTTATCCACTGCCCATTTACGAGCTCATAATGCTCTCCAGTATAAACCTCCCATTTATCTTCTGCTTTTATATAACGCCATATGCCCGCCTCAGCAGCAAACCACACCTCTTCCCCATCTATGGCAATATCATTTACCCCGGCACAAGGTATCGGTGTATTAGCGGAATCGTAAAACTGCCA
>JBDRCZ010000037.1:0-8332 GCA_043821285.1 Candidatus Omnitrophota bacterium
TAAACGGTATTGAAACAGCTTTAACCGTTTATTTTTTCCGAAAGGAGCTTTTTTGTCAATCTATTACTCTACTATCCGAATACTTCAGCATAGCTTTTGCAATTCTCCCCAGCATAGCTGGGGGCTTAGCTTTGAAGTTAGCCAGAGATTGAAAATCTTATTGTTTCCTATACGTTAAAAAAAACAACCGCTGTCTTTTCATTTGCCTGCCCGCCGTGACTTTTGGCGGGTCATTTTTTTGTTAAATGATTCATTCGACATTTAACATTTGGAATTAAAAAAATGCAGTTTGAGTTATCTTATAATAATTAAAATAGGCCTGCACTATCATAAATATCAACCCAAGTTGTAATTTCAACACTGCATTTTTTTTATGATTGCCTCTGCCATTTCCTGCGTGCCTACTGCCGCGGGATCATTTCGGTCTTGTTTTAAATCATAGGTTACATCTTTATTTTCTGCAATTACATCAGCAACTGCCCGTTCAAGTCTGCTGGCAGCATCTTCTTCCCCAAGATAGTTGAGCATTAGCACTCCTGATAAAATTGCTGCCGTAGGGTTTACCTTATTTTGGCCTTTGTATTTTGGCGCTGAACCGTGTGTCGGTTCAAATAAGGCCATATTTGTGCCGATATTTGCCCCGGGAGCAACGCCTAAACCACCTACCAGCCCGGCACATAAATCCGAAACAATATCCCCGTATAAGTTTGGTAAAACGATTACATCATAAAGCTCTGGCTTTTGTACTAGTTGCATACACATGTTATCAACAATCCGGTCTTCAAAATCAACTTTTCCCCGATAATCTGCGGCCACTTCCCGGGCAACCTCAAAAAACAATCCATCGGTATATTTCATAATATTTGCCTTATGTACCACGGTAACCTTTTTACGGTTATGTAAAGTCGCATATTCAAAGGCAAATTTAACAATCCGCTCGCTGTTTTTTCTTGATATTGGTTTTATACTTATCGCTGAATCTTGATTAATTTCTTTACCCGAGTCAGCAGATAACCTTTTAATCAAATCAACTGTTCGCTTATCTCCCGCGGCAAACTCTATCCCGGCATATAAATCTTCGGTGTTTTCACGAACCACGATTAAATCAATATCTTGATATTTGGATCTGACCCCGCGATATGATTTACACGGACGTAAACATGCATAAAGATCAAGTTCTTTTCTCAGCCGTACGTTTACCGAACGAAACCCTTTGCCTACCGGAGTTACAATCGGTCCTTTTATCGCCACTTTGTTGCGCCGCACAGACTCTAATACACTATCCGGTAAAGGGGTGCCGAATTTTTCAATCGCCTCTTCCCCGGCAATAACTTCTTCCCATGCTATTTTTACCCCGGTTGCCTCAATACACCTTTTTGCCGCCAGAGCAACTTCTGGCCCAATCCCGTCTCCGGGAATTAATGTAACCTTATACACAACGATCCTCCGTTTAAATCCAAATTCCAAATGTTCCGCCACAAAGTCGTAGTTCCTCCAAAGTATTCGCGGTGGACATCGGCGGACAGACAAAACCCAAATGAATCTTTTAATATTCTAATCTTCAAAATAAAAAAATTCCTTCGGAATCTTTTTATCCATTTAAAAACCTCTCGTGTTCAAACCTTCCCTTAACAATGAATTAAATGTACCTTACTATACCCCAATTCCCAAGTTAGCCACAGATTGAAAATCTTATTGTTTCCTATACGTTAAAAAAACAACCGCTGTTTTTTTATTTGACTGCCCGCCAACGCTTTGTGGCGGGGATTTTGTCATTCGTCAATCCGAAATCCTCCATACTTCTTAAAATGTTCTATTAGTCCGCCATCTTGTAAAATTTTCTCCATAAAAGGAGGCAGCGGGGTTATTTTTATCTCTTTATGCCGGGTCGTATTCAAAACCAGCCCTTTATCTAAAATAATGCTTAGCTCATCGCCTTCCTTTATTTCCTTTGTCTCACATTCGATAAGCAATAGACCAATATTTATACTGTTGCGATAAAAAATACGGGCAAAGGAGGCGGCAAGTACCGCATTTACCCCGCTCGTCTTAATCACTAAAGGCGCCTGTTCACGGGAAGAACCCATGCCGAAATTACGGCCGGCAACAATAAAACTTTTCCCGGCTACGACCTTTTTGGCAAAATCAGGGTCAGCATCTTCCATCACATGTTTGGCCAGTTCTGTTTCATCAGTTATGGAAAATTTATATTTTCCGGAAATGATCAGGTCAGTACTAATATCATCCCCAAATTTATAAGCCTTACCATGCAAATTCATCTTTGCCTCATCAATTATTAAAAAAAGCCGCCTAAACTTTTAATAAGCACTCACAGATTTTACGAAAATTATTATTTTTACACGGATGTTTATTTTTACCACGAATTGTACTAATTGTCACGAATAAAAATAAATATGCCCTATTCGTGCTCAATCCGTGTTTATCCGTGGCTATGTTAAATCTTTTTCCGTGCAATCTGCGGTTAATTAAGACGTAACCTCTTTTTTGTGCTATCCGTGGTTCTATGGTTACTTTTCGTTTCTTTATAAGCAGCCGCGCGGATCAGCAATCTTTCCTTCAATTGCCGAAGCACATACTGTTGCCGGGCTGGCTAAATAAATCGCCGCGCTCGACTGCCCCATCCGGCCTTTAAAATTTCTGTTTGCCGAAGAAATGACTACTTCATTTTCTGCCGGTACACCATTATGTGTTCCTACACAAGGTCCACAGCCCGGGGTAACTACTGCGGCTCCGGCCTCAATCAATATTCCCATAATTCCTCTTTTAATTGCCTCTAGATAAATCTGTCGTGATGCCGGTGCGACAATAAATCTTACCCGAGGATGTATTCTTTTGTGTTTCAAAACCATCGCAGCAATTTCTAAGTCTTCAATCCTGCCATTGGTACAGGTGCCGAGGTAAGCCTGGTCAATATGCGTATTCAACACCTCTTCAATTGGTACAACATTATCTACGCTATGCGGTTTAGCTACCTGTGGGCTCATTTTGGATATTGTAACTTGTCTTATTTCTGTATACTTTGCTTGATCATCGGCAGCAATAACTCTGGGTGTCCGCTTTGAATGTGTTTTTACCCAGTCAAGTGTCTTATGGTCTGCCGGCATTATTCCGCATTTTGCCCCGGCTTCAACAACCATGTTCGAAATGGTAAACCTCGCGTCCATGCTTAAATTATCAATCGCCTCACCAATAAATTCAATAGATTTATAAGTACCCCCATCCGCACCTAACGCCCCAATAATATGTAAAATTATATCTTTTGAATAAACACCTTTGGGCCGCCGGCCGCTTATAATAATCTTTACACTCTGCGGCACCTTAAACCAATTCCGGCCACATGCCGCAACAACGGCTAAATCTGTTGAACCAAAGCCGCAAGAAAAAGCATTCAACGCACCATAGGTACAGGTATGTGAATCCGCACCCGCGACCAGGTCCCCGGGCACAACAAGTCCGTCTTCCGGGATCACCACATGACACACTCCACAGCCAATATCATAAATTTTTACCCCCTGCTCCGCCGCAAAATCCCGCATTTTTTTATGAACACGCGAAACTCCCATGTTCGGGCTGGGGGCAGAATGGTCAATGACCATAGAGAATTTATCCGGGTTAAAGATCTTCCTCGCACCAATCTTTTTCAAACTATCAATAATCAATGAGCTCGTACCATCCTGGCCAAAACAGAAATCAACATCGCATATGGCAATATCGCCAGCATATACCTTTTTGCCGGCATGCATACTTAAAATTTTTTCAGCAATCGTCTGACCCACAGCCCCCCCTGGGGAATTCCAAATGTCAAATGCCAAAATCCAAACTAAAAAATGACAAGACTAAAAAGATATTAAAGGATTTGGAATTTTAAGATTCATTTGGATTTTGGAATTTGTAATTTGAAATTTGGCATTTATAGCGAAGCTATAAATGCCTCTATTCTCTCCAGTCCCTTCTTTATATTATCCAGCGATGTTGCAAAGCTTAGTCTTATGTGTTTATCCGAACCAAAGCCTTCGCCCGGGACAACGGCAACAAATTTTTCTTCAAGAAGCCGCATGGCAAAATCACGCGCTGAAAGACCTGTCTTCGAAATATCGCAAAATATATAAAATGCGCCTTCCGGTTTTGTACAGCATAATTTCTTAATACCGGCAATTTTCTTGACCATAAAATCACGTCTTTTTTGAAACTCATCGCGCATCTCTTTTACACAACGATCACTACCGCCTAAAGCGGCTAGGGCCGCTTTTTGCGAGATGGAAACCGGATTTGAGGTGGAATGATCCTGGATTTTAGCAATTGCCTGGGCAATTTCCCGCCTGGCAGCGCAATAGCCAATTCTCCATCCGGTCATAGCAAAACTTTTAGATACCCCGTTTACGGTAATTGTTAAATCATAAATCTTACTGTTTAGCGCGGCTATAGATATATATTCCTGCTGCTCATACACCAGCCGCTCGTATATTTCGTCACTAATGACAAAAATATTGTGCCCTACGGCTATCCGGGCAATATCCTCCAGTTCCTCTTTATGATATAAAGAACCCGTGGGGTTAGAAGGACTATTCAGGATTATTAATTTTGTTTTCGGGGTAATTGCTGAAAAGAGCTCTTTTGGCTTAACTTTAAAATTGTTAATTGCAGTTGTATGCACGATTACTGGACCGGCACCGGAAAACTTTACCATTTCAGGATAACTTACCCAGTAAGGTGCCGGGATTATTACCTCATCTCCCTCTTCACATAATGCCTGGATAATGTTAAATAAGGAATGTTTTGCTCCAGAGGAAACAACAATTTGTTCGGAGGTATACTTGAGGTTATTTTCGCGTTGAAATTTATCTATTATTGCCTGTTTTAATTCGGGGATGCCGCTGCTTGGGGTATAGCGCGTAAAGCCGGAATTTATTGCCTCAATTGCTGCTTGCTTTATAAAATCAGGCGTATCAAAATCCGGTTCACCGGCACCAAATCCGACAATATCTTTTCCCGCGGCTTTTAATGTCTTAATTTTTGCACTGATGGCAAGGGTTGGCGAAGAAATTAAATTCTCTACTCTGGAAGCAAGTTTCATCGCAAAATAATTCCATAAATTAGTGCCAAAGGCACTAATTTATCCACTATGTTTTTTAATCTGTACCCATCCCCGCCACAAAACGTCGGCGGGCAGGTTTGGTTAGGTGTTTCTATCACGTTTCTTAAAGAAATTTCTAAAATTGTCTAACAAACCTTTTTTCTTTTTCGGGGATTTAGATTCTTCTTCTTTAGCTGTTGGCATGCCCGCGGCGGCTGGTTTTTCTTTCTCCGTGCGTACTTTTTCTACGAGTTTTTCTTCGGTTAACTCCTCAAGGGCTCCGGCGGCAGTTTTAGCCGGGGGTATGGGTTTAGCTTTTACTTCTTCTTTTTTAGCTTTGGTCTTTTTAACCGACTTTGCTTTTTGCGGCAGTGGTCGCTGTTCCGTGAACTCTAAAATTACCAGCGATGCATTATCACCGGCTCTGGTCGAGGCAATTCTTATAATACGGGTATATCCGCCTGTTCGCGTACTAAATAACGGGGCAATTTCTCTAAATAAAAGACCAACAATACTGCGGTCGCCTAATAGTTTAAATACCTGACGGCGGCTGTGCAAGGTATCTTTCTTTCCTAATGTTATCAATTTTTCTACTCTCCGGCGCGATGCCTCTGCCAATGCCCGGGTTGTTTTAATACGTCCTTTAATAAGTAGTGCCCGGCATAAATTTTTGATTGTTGCCTTGCGGTGAGCCTTCTGCCGGCCAAGTCTTGTTGCTAATTTTTTATGTCGCATAATTAATCCTTTTATTTTTGCTGCGCAAAAATAAGCATTTATCCACGTGACGGATAAAAATAGCGCGATTTATACCATTCTTAGAATACCTACTATTCTTGAGAAAGGTATAAATTATTAAAAAATTTCCCCTGCTGCACTGCTGTGCATCAGATCCACTTAATATTAATACTTTCGTGATTCTACTGCCGGGATAGTTGATATAAAAAATTTACTTTTTCTTACCTAAATCAATTTTCATCCCGAATGACAGCTTCATCCCTTGTAATATAATATTTATCTCCGCCAAAGATTTTCTGCCAAAATTTCTGTATTTCAGCATTTCCATTTCTGTCTTTTTAACCATATCGCCAATCGTCTTTATCCTCGCATCTTTTAGGCAATTTGCGCTTCTTACTGATAGCTCAAGCTCAGATACCGGCGTTTTTAATTTTTCCAGCAAGCCGCTATCAATTTCCTCTACGACTACTTCCTCTTCCTCCGGAAGTTTACCAAAATTAGCAAATATATCCAAATGTTTCTGTAATATATTGCCCGCGTAAAGAATGGCATCTTTCGGGCTCATGCTTCCGTTTGTATGTATATCAATAACTAATTTATCATAGTCTGTTATTTGTCCAACACGTGTGTTTTTAACTTCAAAGCTTACCTTTTTAACCGGGGTAAAGGTCGCATCCAGACAAATCACGGCAATCGGCTGTCCTTCTTTTTTAATACGCTCTGCCGGAACATAGCCGCGTCCTTTTTCTATCTCTATTTCCATATATAGTTTTGCCGTTTTACCTAAGGTAGCAATATGTAAATTGGGATTTAGGATTTCAACCGTTTCATCGGCAATAATATCTTTAGCCTGAACCTCTCCCTCTTTCTCTTTCTTAATATAGACCTTTTTTGCCGTCTTTCCATGCGTCCGCAGGATTAATTTTTTAATATTTAAAATAATTTGAGAAACATCTTCTAAAACCCCCGGGACCGTGGAATACTCGTGTAACACACCATCGATTTTAACTGAAGTCGGGGCACTTCCCTCAATTGAAGAAAGCAATACCCGCCGCAGTGAATTTCCAATCGTAACGCCATATCCTCTTTCAAACGGTTCCGCAATAAATCTGCCATATGTATCTGTCAACATGTTTTCATCACAAACCAATGTCCGTGGCATCTGAAAATCATTCCACTTTATCGCCATGTTTCATTACCCCCTTAAATATTGCCTTTGGTACTAATTTACCTCTGATTATTTTGAATAAAATTCTACAATCAACTGTTCCTGTATCGGGAATGCAACATCTTCTTTTGCCGGTAGACGCTGTATCTTACCGGTTAAACCCTTAAAATCCGTTTCCAGCCATGCGGGCACGCCGCGTTCTTTACACAATTCAATATTTTCCCGAACCTTTTTTTGAAAGGAATCTTTGCCGCGAAAAGAAATAACATCTTCAACTTTTACAGAATAAGAGGGAATATTCACTTTTTTACCATTTACCAGCACACCGCCATGCCGAACAAACTGTCTGGCCTGTGGACGTGAGCTGGCAAAACAGAGTCTAAAAACAACATTATCTAATCTGCGTTCAAGCAACTCAAGTAACCGCTCACCAGTAACCCCTTTAGCGCGTGAAGCTAATTGAAAATAGCGTCTAAACTGTCTCTCAATAATACCATATATATTTCTTACTTTTTGTTTTTCTCTTAACTGCAGTCCATAATCCGAAACCTTCTTCCGGCCCTTCCCCTTCCCGTGCTGCCCTGGAGAATATTCGCGTTTGACAAACGCACATTTATCTGTTGTACAACGCGTACCTTTTAAGAACAGTTTTATTCCTTGTCTTCTGCATATTCGACAATTTGCCGCTGTATATCTTGACATTACACCCTCCTCCGCTTTGATGGACGACATCCATTATGGGGAATCGGTGTTGTATCTTTGATCATTACCACATGCAGACCTACTGATTGTAACGCACGTATTGCTGACTCCCGGCCAGCACCAGGTCCTTTTACATACACTTCTACGTCCTTCATTCCATGTTCTTTTGCCTTACGTGCAGCATTTTCCGCGGCAACCTGGGCGGCAAAAGGCGTGGATTTCCTCGAGCCTGAAAAACCCATTGTCCCGGCGCTTGACCAGGCAAGGGTATTACCCCTCTTATCCGTAATCGTCACAACAGTATTATTAAATGTTGCCTGAATATGAGCAATGCCTGATGCTATGTTTTTTACAGTTTTCTTACCAGTACGATACTTCTTAGCCATACTTAATTCTCCTTAAATGATTACATAATTCATGTCGCTGGGCAGCGACATGAATTATCTGTGTAAATTTAATCCCTGTCCGCCAATTCCGCTGCAACGCGTTGGCGGATCTTAAGGTTATTCTTTAAATTACTGCTTTCGGCATTAATTTAGTAATAAAAAATTTCCTTCAGCTTGACTATCCCTGCAGCAAGACTACAGGGTATTATACCAAGCTGATGAGGCAATGCAGCACCGGAAATTTTT
>JBDRCZ010000038.1:0-26729 GCA_043821285.1 Candidatus Omnitrophota bacterium
TTAATGGTAATCCTATTTCGAAAACCGAAGCCAGGGCGATTATATTCAGGGATTACCCAAGCAAGAAAGCTAAACAAAAAAAAGAGAAAGCGCTCTTGGCATTTAGCACGAGGCAGTCTTTTGACTCCTCAAAAAGCCATAACGAGCCGCTTCCTCATAGAACAATCGAATCTATTTTATCAACTGTTTAGGGGAAATGGCAAGTATTTTTTGTATGTATCAAAGAACTTTAAAAAATATTCAAAACTATTTTAAAAAAACACTTGACTTAGCTTAGAAATTATCCGTAGCTAAAAAAACAGGAGAAGTAATATGGGATTACTGTCACTTTTGTTTCAAGACCCGATAGCCTTTTTTCTATTGGCGGTGCTGCTTCTTTATTCTGTCATTGCTCATGAAGTAGCCCATGGTTGGGTTGCTTCACTGTTTGGCGATAATACCGCAAAATATTCAGGCAGGCTATCGTTTAACCCGATGTCTCATCTTGATCCAATGGGAACACTGGCACTTTTTCTCGTCGGGTTTGGGTGGGCAAAGCCGGTACCGGTTGACTATAGAAATCTAAGCACTTCCCGCAGGGCGATGATTACGGTCTCTTTGGCCGGGTGTATCACCAACATCATTATTGCCACCGTTGCCATATTGTTACTTCAGTTTCAGACTTTTCAAACAAACCATTTTTTTACCCCGGTGCTTTTGCTTACGGCAAGAATAAATATTATACTCGGAGCATTCAACTTAATTCCTATCCCCCCTTTGGATGGATCACGGGTACTGATGGAGTTTCTACCTTATGAGGCCAAATATACACTTGCCAGACTTGAACCATACGGTTTTTTAGTAATTGTTTTCTTGCTTTGGACAGGATTGTTAAGTCCGCTAATTACATTTATTCAAAATCTCATCCTGGGATTAATTGGATTACTACTGGGTTTTATGAAATAATTAAAATGGGTTGACAAAAAAATAGTATTTTGTTATGCTATGAAAGAGCCGATGAGAATATACTTAATGTTTGCCTAATAGATCGATGATCCGCTGGAATTGTGGCGGAGTAAATTTCTCCCATGGTAACACGTTGCGAAGCAAAGCGTGGGGGTATTTCAAGGAGGGAAATATGCAGAAGTTTGGTAAGCTGGGTATTATTTTTTTGATTTTTATTAGTATTATTGCTATTTCTGCGGCAGTGGCACTTTATACGATTAAGGAAGATGAGAGGAATAAGAGAATTACTGCAGAAAATAAAAATACAGATCTTACGGCACAGAAGAAAAAATTGGAACGTAACCTTAATGAAACAATGGAAATAAAAGACAAACTGCAGGTAGATCTTGCCGAGCAGAGGCTTAAAGCGCAGCAGTTAGCAGCACAGCTTGAAGAAGAATTAATTGAAAAGGAAAACCTCCAGGCGCAGATTTCTGCAAAAGAACAGGAAACTGCCAATTTGAAAGACAAGATTAAAAATGAAAGAGAGACAAAGCTTAAATTGACAAATGAATTGTCTAAAACAAAAAGAGAACATAGTAAATTACAAAACGAATATGATCAGCTGCGTATGGCAAAAGAGGCATTAGAAGAAAAAATATCGGCGCGCAGGACCAATGGTGTAGTTGGCCTTGAAAAAATAGTTGTTATGGGAAAAGACGGTAAACTGGTGTCACAACCCGCCCTCAGTGAAGAGTTATTGCAGGCGTTAAATGGCGAGGTTCTCGTGGTTAATAAAGAGTTTTCCTTTGTAGTTATCAACCTGGGTAATCGGGATGGATTAGGACAAGAAATGTTGCTGGGTATTTTCCGCGATGATAAATTATTGGCAAAGGTGCAGGTTGAACGTATCTTTGATAATATGGCCTCAGCAATTATCTTACCGGAATACAATAACGTTGAATTAAAAGAAGGAGATCGGGTTAAGCCGATATAAATGATAGAGTTTACCCCCTCTCGGGGGCAAGCAGTTTACCTGCCTGCCGCATTAAACAGGTAATAAAAAGTTTGTGATTTTCAAATTAAGTTTTAATATCCGCATAGCAAATTGAAGACCCGCCAACGCCTTGTGGCGGGGCTGGCGTCCTTCACAAAGCTGAAGATCCGCCAGCGCTTTGTGGTGGAGATAGGGGCCATTTAAAGTTTGAAAACCTACGGTTTTCAAATGGTTAAAAAATTTCCGGTGCTGCATTGCCTCATCAACTTGGCATAATACCCGATAGTCTTATGACAATGATCGTCAAGCTAAAGGAAATTTTTTATTTGTAGAGGTGGAGATTTTTGCCTTTATCCTTATTCATTAAACTTGAGCATTTCCTGTAATTTAGTCTGCTACAGGGTAAAAGGTTTTTTGCAAAATTAGTGAAGACAATTTCGATTACATCCGCCCTGGCGGATGAGTAGAAAATGATTTTGTTTTCCGTGTATGAAGATACTTTGTCTCTTGTCACAGGGTGGCTTTGTTCGGCCTAACTATAAAATTTCCTTCACCTTAACTGTCCCGGTTTTTTTCTTTTGGTTTACCTTTTCTTTTTAAAGAAAAGGTAATTAATAAATTAGTGCCGAAGCAATAATTTATATGACACAATTAACTGTTTATCCTACGGAAAAAATAATGGGTAGGATTAAAATTCCGCCTGATAAATCAATTTCTCATCGGGCAATTATTTTTTCTTCCCTTGCCCAAGGCAAAACACAGATTAATAATTTTTTAGATGCAGAAGATACCCTCCGGACAGTAAATGCCTTTTGTCAGATGGGGATTGATATTAAATGTACCGGCAAATCTAAGTCTGTTGCTGATGTGGTTGTTTCTGGCCGTGGTGTGCATGGGTTATTACCGCCGGATTCAAGCATCTATTGCGGTAATTCCGGGACAACAATGCGCCTTATTGCCGGTGTTTTGGCAGCACAATCGTTTGCAAGTAGTTTATATGGGGATGAATCTTTGAATAGCCGGCCAATGAAAAGAGTAACTTATCCTTTAAGGCAGATGGGTGCGGATATCCAAGGACGACTACAAGGTGATGATGAATATCCACCGCTTAAGGTAATGCCGGCCGTTTTAAACGGCTTTGAATATAGACTACCAGTTGCCAGCGCACAGGTGAAGTCCGCAGTTTTACTTGCCGCGCTCTTTGCTAAGGGACAGACTTCTGTAATTGAAACTATAAAGTCACGTGACCACACGGAAAGGATGTTTCGTTTATTTAAAATCCCAATTAAGATTGAAGGAAATAAAATTATAACTGGGCAGGTTGATAAATTACTTGCGTTAGCTGAACCACTAATTATTCCCGGAGACATCTCCAGCGCGGCTTTTTTTGTTGTTGCGGCGACGATTTTAAAAGATTCTTATCTGGAAATAGAAAATATTGGCATAAACCCGACCCGCCGGGGGATTATTGATGTTTTACTTAACATGGGTGCAGATATAAGGGCTATTCAAAAAAACGACCGGTTGTATGAACCAAACGTAGATTTAGTGATAAAAAGCAGCAGATTAAGAGCCGTGACCGTGACAAAGGAAGATTTGCCTTTACTCATTGATGAGGTACCCATACTTACGGTAGCTGCTACTCAAGCTGAGGGTACGACAAAGATTTGCGGCGGAGAAGAATTGCGTAAAAAAGAAACAGACCGGATTAATTCAATGGTGGTTAATTTAACTAAAATGGGGGCAGATATTAAAGCTTTAGGCGATGACTTATACATTACCGGTCCTACCCGTTTAAAGGCAGGAATTTTTGATAGTTTTTCCGATCATCGTACAGCGATGAGCATGGTTATTGCTGCTCTTCGTGCCAAACACCCTTCAACCGTGCAGGATAGTGACTGTATAAACACATCTTTTCCGTCTTTTTTAGATATATTTCACCCATTTGTAAAGTTTACAATAAAGAAATAGCATATTTTTTTACATTGGCTGTTTCTTTAGCAAGACCCACTGGGATGCATACTCATGCGATACGGTTACACCGCAGGAGAAATTTTTTTATCTATCTTATTTTAATTTATTCACTCTGTGAATAAAAAATTATTTTTATGCAGCAAAAATAAAAATAAAGATGTTTGACAAGTACCAAACTATATGATATAAAATAAGGATATATACAGTGAGGTAAATTATGAAAAAAATGATTTCTGATATTTATCGTAGGATCAATATGTTGTGGGGTGTGTTTTCGAATGATATTGGTATTGATTTAGGTACCGCAAACACGTTGGTATTTATGAAGGGACAGGGCATTGTTTTATGTGAACCATCAGTTGTTGCGGTACAAAAAGGTACATCTAATGTTTTAGCGGTGGGTGAGGAGGCAAAAAGAATGCTTGGACGCACCCCTGGCAGTATTGTCGCAATTCGCCCGATGAAAGATGGGGTAATTGCTGATTTTGACATTAGTGAGTGTATGCTGCGTTATTTTATCAGACGGGTGCATAAACATAATCGCTTTTTTAAGCCGCGGATTGTTATTGCCGTGCCTTCGGGAATTACCGAAGTAGAAAAACGAGCCGTGATTGATTCTGCCGAGCGTGCCGGAGCAAGAGAGGTTTTTTTAATCGAAGAACCGGTTGCCGCGGCAATTGGTGTTGGACTGGCAATACAAGAACCCGTAGGGAATATGGTTGTGGACATTGGCGGCGGTACTACGGAAATGGCAATTATTTCGCTTTCCGATATCGTATGTTCGAAGAGTCTCCGAATTGGCGGAGATGAATTAGATGATGCAATAATTCAGCATCTTAAGCGGACTTATAATCTGATGGTCGGAGAGAGAACCGCGGAAGAGATAAAAATAAAGATTGGTTCAGCATATCCCTTAGAAAAAGAGATAGAGTACGAAGTGCGGGGACGTGATTTAATTGCCGGGTTGCCAAAAACAATAAAAATAAGCTCGCTGGAAATTCGTGAAGCATTGTCCGAGCCGATTGCCTCAATTTTAGAATCCGTGCGGATAATTCTGGAGAAGGCCCCTCCGGAGTTATCGGCGGACCTGGTCGAACGAGGGATAATCATGGTTGGCGGAGGTTCATTGTTGCGCGGTATTGATAAATTGTTAACTGATGAGACCGGATTGCCGGTAAATGTAGCAGATGACCCTTTAACTGCGGTTGCTATGGGTACGGGAAAAGTATTAACCGAAATAAAGTATCTTAAAAAAGTAGCAGTTTCACGCGCTAAATTTGAGCTCTAAATGAATTTTCCCTATCTCAAGAGATCGGGAAAATTCATCCACAGAAAATGCTTCGCATTTTCTGACTTATGTTTTAATTGTCAGTAAAGTGGATAAAGCTGCCAGTTCCCTTAGATGGAGGGAAAGCTTGAAAACCTACGGTTTCTAAATGGATAAAAAAATTATAGTGATCTGAGTCTCATTTAGCCGGTGCGATACCCGGTGGTTTTGCCACAGGGATAGTTGGTTATGAAGAATTTTTTTATTTTTGCGAAGGAAAATAAAACGGTTAAATAAAATGTGCAAGTTCCAAGAAAGATAATTAGGTTTATACCTTTTATATTAATTATTGTTTTAGTTATAATACCTTATAAGTTTTTCATTTCATTACGTACGTATCTCTACTCACAGGCTGTACCCTTAGTGTGTTTTTCACACCGAAGCTATTCAAAAATCACAATGTTAGCTCAGCTTTTTAATTGTAAACATAACAATACATTAGAAAAAAAACGTATTGCCGTGTTACAAGGAAAATTGGTTCAACTCGAAGAACTGAAGAATGAAAACAAGAGACTAAGAGAGCTTCTTGATTTCAGACAAAAAACCGAAAAAGAATTTATTGTCGCGGAAGTTATCGGGCGGGATCCGGTGCAGTGGTTTGGAGCATTGTTGATTAATCGGGGCAGGATGAATGGGATTGGTCAGAATACCGCAGTGATTCGTCCAGAAGGAGTTGTTGGCCGTGTGGTAGAAGCAGGCAAGACGAGCAGTAAAGTGTTATTGATAACGGATATCGATTCCCGGATTGCTTGTGTTGTACAACGTTCGCGGGAAACGGGGATTGTTGAAGGAGTCGGTGGAGGACTTTGTGTTTTAAAATATCTTCCCGTTGATACAGATGTAAAGACTGGGGATTTAGTTGTAACTTCAAAACTTAGCAGTATTTTTCCGGAGGGGCTGTTGGTTGGGGAGGTAGTAAAAGTCAGTTTATCCCGGTCAGAGTTTTATCAAACGGTACTGGTTAGACCGGGGATAGAATTTTCTAAATTAGAAGAGGTGCTTTGTGTTAAGTAAAATAAATTTGTTTAAACTGCTGTTTATGTTGATTATTCTGGCGGTTGTCCAAAGCTCTTTTTTTAATTATTTTACTTTTTTATCAATGCGGCCTAATTTAGTGCTTATTTTTATCATCTATTTTACGATGTATACCAGACTAAAGGTCGCGGTATGTATTTCAATTTTAGGCGGAATAATTTTAGATTTGTTTAGTGTTGGTATTTTTGGCATATCGGCAATTGCCTATTCCGGAGTGGCGGTTGGTTTGAATAAAATTGCGGCACATATAAACCGGGAGAGCATATTGGCACAGATGATTATTACCATGGTCGCCGTTATATCGTCGGATTTGATTTATTATTTAATGATAAAAATATTTATGCCGCAGGTTGAGTTTTATTCGCCAATACTCAGGATTATTTTGCCTACTGCGGTTATTTCTGCTTTTTTAACCCCGATTTTATTTGAAATTTTCCGGCGGTTTTTGAAATTCGAAAAGCTCTATTTTACGGTAAAAACCGTGCCCGAATACCCGGCGGGGCAGCATTAAACTTGATTATTCCCTGTAGCAAGATAGAGGGTGATCTTTTGGAGGGAAGGTTTAAAAACCGTAGGTTTTTAAATGGATAAAAAGATTCCGAAGGAATTTTTTTATTACGAAAAGAATATAGAGTAGCTGCTTATTAAACAAGTAGGTAATTTTTGCGAAAATCCGGTTGCTGCCGGGAAGATACATGATGAGCAGATTTAGCAGCTTTAAAAACTTAGTTGTTTTACTATTTATTTTATTGACAGCTGGCCTGTTCAATATTCAGGTTATCCGGGGAAATTATTATTTGCGTTTAAGTGAACATAATCGGATCAGACTTTTGCCGCTGATTGCACCGCGCGGACGGATTTTTGACCGCCAGGGAAATGTTTTAGTAGATAACCGCCTGACATTTAATGTTAGCATTGTGCCGCAGGAAGTCAGGGATTTAGATAAGCTAATTGCGGCGCTGTCTGCATGTTTATCTTGTCCACAAGAGGAACTTAGGAAGAAATACAAAAGAAATTTTTTTGCCACGTTTTCCCCGGTAGTCGTGGCTGGTGATATTGACAAAAAGACCGCGTTTATATTGGAAGAAAAGCGTAATGAGTTAAACGGGGTTATTCTTCAGACACAGCCAAGCCGTCACTATATTTATGGGCATATTGGCGCACATCTGCTTGGATATGTTGGGAAAATTGCTCCGGGTGAGCTTGAGAAATTAAGCGCTTATGGATATACAATGTTAGATCAAATTGGAAAAACCGGTCTTGAAAAGACGTATGACCAGTATCTGAGAGGACAAACTGGCGGGACACAAATCGAAGTTGACAATTATGGTAAAAAAGTAAAGGTTTTAGGACATAAAGAGCCAACCAAAGGTCAGGATTTAACTTTGACCATAGATATAGATCTGCAAAAACAGGCCACTGAATTATTAGCTGGCAGAAAAGGTGCGATAACGGTGCTGGACGTTCAAAACGGTGATATTTTAGCAATGGTGAGTATGCCGGATTTTGATCCGAATATCTTTATTTCTGGCAAGAGTAAGGAAATCAACGATCTTTTAAAAGACCGCGCCGGGCCTTTTTTAAATCGTAATTTTGATGTTAATTGTGCTTATCCACCGGGTTCTACTTTTAAGATTGTTAATGCCGCAGCGGCGCTGGAATTAAATAAAATAACTGCCCATACCCCGATAACTTGTAACGGTAAGATTGATATCGGGAATAGGACTTTTAACTGCTGGCGGCGTGATGGGCATGGTGAGGTGGATATTGTAGATGCGCTGAGATTTTCATGCAATGTATTTTTTTGGCGGGTGGGGATGATGCTGGGGCCAAGTGCGCTTGCTGCTTACGCTAAAAAATTCGGGTTAGGCCAGGCAATCGGGTTGGAGAATTTTTATCAGGAAAAGGGGGTTGTCCCGGAGTTGCGTTGGAAAAGGCAAGAAATTCGTGAACCATGGTATAAAGGGGACACATTGAATTTTTCTATTGGACAGGGGTATTTATTGGCTACCCCCCTACAGGTCCTACTGATGGGGTCGGTGATTGCTAGTGATGGAAAAATTGTTATTCCGCGTATTATAAAAACAGACGATGAGCCAAAGTTTATTAATACCGGTATTTCGCTGCCAACGATTACAATTGTAAAAAAAGGGATGGAGGAAGCAGTTGCTTCTGATTATGGCACCGGCCACCGCGCTTATCGTAATGGTTTAAGTCTTGCGGCAAAGACGGGTACGGCCCAGGCAGGTAAAAAAAAATCACATGCCTGGTTTTTGGGGTTTACCCCGGTAGCAAAACCACAAATTGCTTTTGTAATATTTTTGGAACAAGGCGGGCATGGCGGAGATGATCCGGCAGATATTGCGGCCGGGATTTGTGAGTTTCTCAAGCAAAAGGGATATGTATAAAAAGGATGCAAGTATTTTTAAAGTTGAACCTTGGCTGGTATTAATTGTCGGAATGGTGTTTATTTTCGGTTTATTTATCCTCGCCAGTGCTTCTCATCAACAGTGGGTAAGTCATGGTAAAAATTATCTCACACGCCAAGCCTTCTGGATGGGAATCAGTTTTATTGTTTTGTATCTGGTTACAAAAATAAATCATACCGCAATACTTAGCTGGGCACATGTATTGTACGTCCTAAACATGATCCTGCTGGCATTACTTTTAATTATTGGGCATATAAGTATGGGGGCACAGCGCTGGTTTAGTATCGCGGGATTCACATTGCAACCGTCAGAATTTTCAAAAATTGTTTTAATTTTGACAATCGCCAGGCTGATCTCGGATAATCCCCGCTGGCAGAATGATGCCAAATTTTTTATCCGTTGTTTATTAGTAACAATTTTTCCGATGGTGCTTATTGCTTTGCAGCCGGATTTAGGTACGGCGCTGATTTTCCTGCCGGTATTGTTTGCGATGCTTTATGTCGGGGGAATACGATTAAAATATATACTGGTTTCTGGGGTTTTGCTGTTATTGTCTGCTCCGGTGATGTGGCATTTTTTACAACCATATCAGAAAAACAGGCTATTGGTGTTTATAAATCCTAATCTTGACCCTTTAGGGGCGGGTTATACGATTATCCAGTCAAGAATTGCTATTGGATCGGGAAGATTTTTTGGCAAAGGATGGTTTGCCGGTACGCAAAATCAGCTAAATTTTTTACCCGAGCGGCATACGGACTTTATCTTTTCTGTGGTTGGTGAAGAATGGGGGTTTGTTGGCGCTTGCTTTTTACTGGGCTTATATCTTTTGTTTATTTTAAGGGCATTGACCATCGCGGCAAATACCAAAACCATGTCGCAGTTGGTGATTGTTATCGGAATTGTTGCAATGTTTATTGGACATATTATTATAAATATTAGCATGACTATGGGGCTTATGCCGGTTGTCGGCCTGCCGCTGCCATTTATGAGCTATGGCGGCTCATATCTGTTAAGTGCGATGATTGCCGTCGGGCTTTTAATCAACATCCAGAGTAACCGGTTCTAAAAAAACTCTAATGAGCTTTTTTAGAATGACAAATAACAAATGACCCGCCACAAAGCGTTGGCGGACAGGCAAAATCCAAATGAATCTTTTAATAAAAAAAAGACAAATAAAATAAATACTGTACCGTCTGATTTAGGAGGAATTCTCCGTATGTAACGGCGGGCAGGTAAATAGAAAAAACTCCAAGAAGTTGGCTGTTTTTCTTTTTAAGGATTAAGATATTGGAAGATTCATTTGGATTTTGTCATTTGGCATTAAAATGGAGGTATTATGGATAGTTTTGATAAGAGACAACAGGAAGATCCAAAGATTAAGGTTTATACCGGGTTGTTGAAAATATTAGTTTCAGCAGTGCGGAAATTACCAATGTACCCCTCGCAGCATCCTATGATTAAAGATTCAATTAGAGAGTTATTTGTTATTTTACAAAGGGTATTTTTGACAAAAAAAGAAATAAGCGTAACATGGCAGAATGACCGGTTTTTTATTGATGAGGTGACATTAGATAAAATGCCGGTATCACATGGTTTTGTGCAGCAATTTAGGCAGCAAGGGATAGAGAGTTTGACTTTTCTGGAAGGCGTTACGGAGGAAGAGCTTACGAAATTATTAGAAATTATTTCCCAAAAGACGGAACTGCCCAAAGGTAAAATCTTAAGAGATGTATTTGCCGCGGAGAATATTGAGCATATCCAGATAAATACGATTAGATATGAAAAGGTTAGTGATGAACAGCGTATTATTAGTAAAGATGAACAGGTGATGAAGGGGCTCTCTCAGCCGGATGAAGCCGCGGTGCTTACCGGACAAAAAGAAGGAACGGACAAAACAACAGACGAAGGTGAAAGGAAAGACCGGGGAGTTGGCCGCGGGCCGGACGAGGGAACGGGTGAAAGAACAGAGGCTTTTGCGGATGAAGGTATTACAGAAAAAGAGGTAAAAGAGCCGATGAAACTGATTGTGCAATTTTTAAGTTCTAATGAACCAAAAGAGAGGATCACGATTACGAAGGAAGAGTTTATTAATTATATAAAAAGGCATACCCGCAGTATTACTGGTGCATTAATTAAAAAATTTGGCCGAAAGATTGATGAACAGGAAATCTTGCAGCAGATTTCACCACAGTTTGATAAATTAGGCATAAACGGCAATGAAAAAACTGAGATCATTTCTTCTTTAGAAAATTTTTTATCAAAAAAGGCTTTGGCGAAAAAGTCACATACTGATTTTATAAAACAAATCGCAAGATTAGAAAAAGAAAAAAAAGATTTAGTGGAAAAGGTACAGCTGTTCAAACAGCAGGAAGAAAAATACGAAGCATTGCGTATTGAACATAAAAAGATTAAAAAAAATAAGGAGCGCATTGAAACGGTAATTAGAAGTATTGCCGAGGGTTTGGTTGTCGTTGACTCAGATGGCAAGGTGTTAATGTTAAATCCTGCCGCCGAGAAGATTCTCGGGGCAACAAGGGAAAAAAAGATCGGCCGTTTTCTGATGGAAGAATTAAAAGAAGAACATTTGGTAAGTTTTTCCAAGGGTAAAGAGGCGCTTGAGCAGGAGATTGAACTGAGAAGTAAAAGTGATGCCACGAAGAAGACAATAAAGGCCAGTTCAGCAATAATTGAAAATGAACGGGGACAGACGGTAGGTATGGTTTCGGTATTGAGTGATATTACTAAACAAAAAGAGCTTGAACAGCTAAAATCCAACTTTGTCGCCAGTGTATCGCATGAGCTGCGTGCCCCGTTAATTGCTATTCAAAAGAGTATATCTTTAATGATTGAAGATGAAGAATTGTCCGTCTTATCCCCGCCGCAAAAAAGATTTTTAGAAATTGCCCAAAATAATAGCCGGCGGCTTTATGATTTAATCAACGATTTATTGGATATTGCAAAGTTAGAGTCAGGGAGAGTAACATTAGAATATGCGCCGGTGGATGCCGGTAAACTTTTGCAGGATGTTACCACCACTCTTACCCCCTGGGCCGATAGTAAAAGTATCGCGATTAAAGTTGATTATCCGGAAATCACTTTTGACGGTGATTATAAATATTTAAGTCAGACATTGACGAATTTACTGGGAAACGCCATAAAATTTACCGAGGTCGAAGGTGAAATTTTTATAAAAGCAGAACTTGTTTCAAATATTTCTGACCTGCCAGAGGGAAATTATGTTAAAATGAGTGTTAAGGATACCGGCATTGGCATACCGCAGGAAGCAGTAAAAAAGATATTTGATAAATTTGTTCAGCTGAAACCACAAATTGAACCCAGTGTTCGCGGTACGGGATTGGGGTTGAGTATTGTACGGCATGTAATCGACCTGCATAAGGGAAAGATTTGGATAGAAAGCGAGGTGGGCCGGGGGACGGAATTTTCTTTTGTCATCCCGCAGATTGTAAAAACTACCACGGATAATAAGGAGGAATAGATTATGCCAAAGAAAGATAGTTTTTTAAAAACATTATCTTTGGTCCCACTTAGCATTCGCCATAAATTAATGATTGGGTTTGCCCTGATGTCGGTTATCCCGATTCTGATTTGCAGCTATATCGTTTCCGTTTATATTTTTCCGATAACGCGGGATATTCGCCATGTAAGTATTTTTATGCTGCTGAGCATAATGACCGCACTTTTAGGACTGTATATTACGAAAGAAATAGTGCGGGCGGTTATCCAGCTTTCCCGTGATGCCGATGCATTGGCCAGCGGTGATTTTTCTAAAATTATCAATCAGCCGGCAGATGATGAAATTGGAGCATTAAGCAGTTCTATTCGGCAGCTTGTGGAGCATATCCAGCTGACCTCAATCAAAGACAAACTAACTGGTCTATACAATAAAAATTATTTAAGTGAAAAATTAAATGATGATATAAAAATAGCGATATCCATGCAAATACCCTGCGCTTGTGTGTTTTTACAATTAAGCCGCTATGAGGATATAAGGGTAAAGATGGATGAACAGGAATTTGAGTTGTTGATTAAGAAGATTGCGGATATTTTTAAAAAAAGCATTCCGCATAATGGCAAGGTTATACGAATTGAAGAAAACCAGTTTGCCCTTATTCTGCCGGAATGCAATAAACAAACGGCATATAGTTATGCGGGAAACATCAGTAATTTAATTGGTGAGAGCGGACTTGCGATCTATGGCGGGGTGAGTGAGGTCCCGATTGACGGCGTGGATGCTAAGGACTTAATCAATAAAGCAAAAGTACTGATGGAACAGGCAAAGGTACAGGGTGAAAATAAAATTTTGATCTGAAATATAGATAGAAAACAGAAATCAAAAGTCAGAAAACAGAAGATTTTGATTTCTGCCTGCTGCCGATAAACAGGGCTTTGATAATTGCATTGAGTTATTAAATGATTCATTTGGCATTTGGATTTTGACCTTTGGAATGGTAGTGTCAAAGATTCTATGAAAGAATTGAAAGCAACCACAGATTACGCAGATAGTTATAAATATTTGCAGGGGGGAGGAAATCCGAGAAAATCTGTGGTGAATAAAAGAGAGAAAGATTATCCATATAAAGAATATGCGGCAGATATTATATTTGAGAGGATAGTATTAGTAGAACTAAAGGCCACTAAAGGAGTTACGAAGATAGATAAGGCACAAGTACATAACTATCTAAAGGAGACACAAAAACGGATCGGATTACAGATTAACTTTGGAAAAGTATCTTTAGAATATAAAAGGTAGAACATATACTTATAACCAGAGATTAAATCACCACAGATTTATAGAGCTGAAGTAAAAGAATAAAATCATTTTAATCTGAGTAATCTGTGGTTGCTTGTGCTCTCTGGGTACTTAAAAAATATACGAAAGTTTTTGACAGAACCCTATAATAACAAAGGAGGGGGATATGGGAGATAAACTGAATGTATTTTTGGTTGATGATGAATTAGATTTTGTAACGATGCTTAAATACTGGCTGGAAAAAAAAGATTTTAATGTAAATTATGCGCTAAACGGACAAACGGCTCTGGAAAATTTAAAAAAGGAAAAAGCCGACATTTTGTTTTTAGATTTGAAATTGCCGGATTGTGACGGAGTAGATTTACTTAAGCAAATCAGAGAGAGTAATCCGCAGCTGCCGGTAGTGATTATCAGCGCCTATGGTACACAGGAAAAGATGAAAGAAGCAACAAAATTGGGTATTTCTGGATTTTTTGCCAAAGAAGATGGGTTTGCCGAAGCAGCCCAGATGATATATACGACGTTAAGAATACATAAAGGCTTAGGGGCAAATAAAAAAAATGTCGAAAATAGATCTTAAAAGGTTAGATAAAATTTTGCCTCAGGTTAGAAAACCAGGACGATATATCGGACATGAGTATATTGCAAAAACTGAAAAGAAAAATGACGCTTATAAATTTGCCTTTTGTTTTCCGGATATTTATGACATTGGCATGAGTTATCTTGGACTGCATATTATATATGAGCTGATTAATAAAAGACCTGATTTTATCTGCGAGAGAGTTTTTGCCCCGTGGCCGGATATGGAAGAATTAATGCGTGCAAATAAAATAGCGCTTTATAGCGTAGAGTCTTTTTCCCCGCTTAATGAATTTGACATTGTGGGATTCACTTTGCCTTATCAGTTAAATTATACCAATATTTTAAACATGCTTAACTTAGGAGGGATACCGTTAAAAAGCAGTGGGAGAACATGGCCGTTAGTGATTGCTGGCGGCGGGGGCTGTTTTAATCCTGAACCCCTGTATGATTTTTTTGATATTTTTTTACTCGGTGATGGTGAGGAACTGGTTAATGAAATATTAGATCAATATGCCCGGTGTGCCCCAATAAAAAATGTCACCGGGAAAAAAAAGCTGTTACAACAGCTTTCGGCAATCTCTGGGGTTTATCTGCCGTCGGGTTATGAGGCGGATTATAATCAAGAAGGAGATTTTTTGCGATTAGGTAATATTGACCAAGCAGTTCCCCAACAAATTCATAAACGTGTTTTTCCTGATTTAAACAGTTTTGCTTATACCGGGTGTTTTCCCGTGCCATATGTTGAAACTGTTCATGAGCGTATTACGATTGAGGTAATGCGTGGCTGCATAAATGGCTGCCGGTTTTGTGAAGCCGGGTTTACCCATCGTCCCAAAAGAGAAAGAGATGTCAATCTTATCTTAGACATGGCAAAAGCCGCATATAAAAATACCGGCTATGATGAGATATCGCTATCGTCACTTTCTTCTACTGATTATAGCCAGCTTAATGAAGCAGTTTTAAACTTAAGTCAGTGTTTTAAGGATGAAAAAATAAGTATTGCCCTGTCTTCACTACGCGCAGAAGATATTGCATCTAAATTACCGCAGTGTCTCTCAAAACTTAAAAAAACAACTTTTACATTTGCCCCTGAGGCCGCAACTGTTAGATTACGCAGGATTATAAATAAAAACATCGACATCAGAAATTTGGAAAAAGCAGCCGAGGTCGCTTTTCAATATGGTTGGCGGCATATAAAACTTTATTTTATGATTGGACTGCCTGGCGAAACAGATGCGGATTTAGAAGCAATATTGAATTTGTGTATCAGGATTTCGAATATTAAGAAGAAGATTAATGGAAAAGCGGCAAATATTATTGCGAGTATTTCCAATTTTGTGCCTAAACCCCATACTCCGTTTCAATGGGAAAGAATGAACCGGCAAGAAGAACTTATTGGTAAACAAAAATTTATTAAACACAAACTGCATAATAAAAACATTATATTAAAATTTCATAATCCCGCACAGAGCATAATTGAGGCGGTTATTTCCCGCGGAGATAGAAAAATTGCCCGCGTGCTTGAAACCGCATTTAAACTTGGCGCAAAATTTGATGCCTGGGATGATTATTTTAATTATGATTTATGGCATAAATCCTTTCAAAAGAATAATATCAGTATTTCTAAATACTTAGATAAAAAAGAGCTAAAACAGCCGTTGCCCTGGGAACATATGCTAACCGGGGTAAGTCCGGTTTTTTTAGAGAAAGAATACCAAATGGCCGAAGAAGAAAAACGAATACTGGGCTGATCTTTAATTAATTGTAAATGTTATTGTTAATTTGACGCCGGCGGGATAACCCGCTATAATAATAAGAGTGGATTGAAACTTTGTTCAATACTTTTAATAACGGATTAAACGGAGAAAGGATAGGGGGAATATGGCTGAATTCGAGATAAAGGAATTATTGCATTTGATGGTTGAGAAACAGGCTTCGGATTTGCATCTGGGTGTGGATCGAAGGCCGACATTAAGAATTGATGAAAAGTTGTTTCCGGTTGACTGGCCGGTATTACAAAGTAATGATGTGAAAAATTTGATTTACAGTATCTTAACGCCGGAAGAAATTAATACCTTTGAGCAGGAAAAAGAAATGGATAAGTCTTTTGAAATTGAAAAGTTATCCCGGTACCGGATTAATTTATTTTACCAGCGAGGTTTTGTTGGCGCAGCGATACGGGCAATTTCTTTAAAGATTAGGAGTTTATCCGAATGCGGTCTGCCGGAAAGAATTGTCTTAAATCTGTGCCGGCGTTCTCGAGGATTGGTGCTGATTACCGGCGCTGCCGGCTCTGGTAAATCCACGACACTGGCCTCAATTATTGAACGAATTAATATTGAAAGTAATTGTCATATCGTCACCGTTGAGGATCCGATTGAATTTATATATGAGAATAAACGGGCAATTATTGATCAGCGGGAAATCGGTTCAGATAGTCATTCATTTTCTACGGCCTTAAAGTATGTTCTCCGCCAGGATCCGGATGTCATCTTAGTTGGTGAAATGCGTGATTTAGAAACCATTGAAGAGGCGTTAATGATTGCGGAAACCGGACACCTGGTACTTGCGACTTTACATACTTCGGAAACAGTGCAGACAATAAACCGGATTATTGATGTCTTCCCATCAAGTCAACAGCAGCAGGTCAGGACGCAGCTTTCATTTGTGCTATTGGGAACCATTTCCCAACAGCTAATTCCAAGTTTTAAGAAACAAGGCAGAGTATTGGCATCGGAAATTATGGTTGTAAATCCGGCAATCCGTTCTTTAATTAGAGAGCAAAAAGTGCATCAAATTTTTTCCGTTCTCCAGACCTCGCAGCATGATAGTGGTATGCAGACAATGAATCAATCACTATATCATTTGTATCATACAAAGAAAATAAGTTTTGAAGAAGCAATTGGCCGTTCTACGGATACCGAAGAGTTGTTAAGATTGATAAAACGCTATTAAAAAACGGATTTGGATATGTCTGATTTTAACAAATATAAAATAGATATGGAGATTGGGCAATTACTTTTAGAAAAATCTTTAATTACCCCGCAGCAATTAGAAGAGGCTCAGGAAGTACAGCGGAAAAAAGGCGGATTGCTCGGAGAAATCCTGGTTGACATGGGATATATCACCACGCGTGAAGCAGAAAAGATATATGACTTTCAGGATCCCTCCAGAAAAAAAATCGGCCGGCTTTTAATCGAACTGGGCATAATTACCCATGAACACGTCGAGCGGGCGCTAAAGATTCAGTCCGAACAGGGAGGTCCGTTAGGACAAATTCTCATTCAGATTGGGGCGGCTACAGAAGAAGATATTGTGAGTGCCTTAGCCACGCAGTTTGGGTTTCCCTATTTGCAGCTTTCAAATTATGAAATCAGTGAAGAAGTTCTAAAGATTTTACCGCTGGATTTTGTTCAGAAAAATAACATCATTCCCATAGATAAAATTGGTAATATGCTCACGATTGCCGTAGCTAACCCTTTAGATGAAGAGGCGATAGATTTAGTAGAGAAAAATACCGGATGTAAAATTGAGATATTTATTGCAAAGCCTTCGGAAATTAAACTGGCAATTGAAAAATACTACCTTCATAAATCACCATGATAAAATCGCTAAAGCAAAGATTAATCGAGGTTCTGGTCGAATCTAACCTTTTGACACAAGAACAATTGGATAATGCATTACATGTGCAGCAAGAATCCGGAAGACGGCTAAGTGAAATCTTAACTAAATTAGGGTATATCAGTGATGAACATTTACTGGTGGCCTTAAGCCGAAGCCTTAATATCCCGCCGATTAATTTGTCCCGGTTTAAAATCGAACAAGACGTGGTAAAACTTATTCCCCAGGAAGTTGCAAAACGTTATCAGTTAATCCCGGTGTCCAAAATCGGTAATTTTTTGACCATGGCTATGGCGGACCCGCTTAATATTTTTGCCATTGATGATATCAAGGCGTTGACCCATTTTAACTTAAAGGTGGTAATTGCTTCAGAAAATGATATTACTCTTGCCATAGAAAAAAATTATGAAGAGCCGGCGCGCGAAAATATTCTTGATGCTATTCAAGACGTAAAGGATATGCACATTGAAGTAATTAATGAGCAAATCCAAAAAAAAGAGGACACGAATGTCGGCAGATTGATTAGGATGCAGGAAGAAACACCAGTGATAAAAGTGACAAACCTTATCTTATCCGACGCAATTACAAAACATGCCAGTGATATTTTGATTGAACCGCAGGAGAAAAGTATGCGTGTTCGATATCGGGTGGATGGAATATTACAGGATGCTGAAGCCCCGCCACTCTCAATGCATGAGGCGATTGTTTCTAGAATTAAGGTAATGTCATCTTTAAATATTGCCGAGCATCGCCTTCCTCAGGATGGACGTTTTAAAGTAAAGATTGCCCAGCGCGAGGTTGACTTTCGAGTATCGATCCTACCGGCAAGCAGCGGAGAAAAACTCGCCTTGAGGATTTTGGATAAAGATCTGCTCCTGCTTGACATTGAGAAATTAGGTTTTGCGCCGGACGCTTTGGCAAACATTAAAGAAGCAGCCTTACAGCCGCATGGGATGATTGTTATCTGCGGCCCAACCGGATGCGGCAAAACAACTACACTTTATTCGATATTAAATTTCGTAGACTCGCCGGATAAAAACATTATTACGGTAGAGGACCCGGTAGAATATCAAATTTATGGTATTAATCAGGTGACCGTTCATCAAGATATTGGGTTGACATTTGCCAGCAGTTTACGTTCAATTTTAAGACAGGATCCGGATGTGATTATGATTGGAGAAATAAGAGACTTAGACACAGTAGATATTGCCATAAAGTCTGCACTTACCGGGCACCTCGTTCTTTCGACACTGCATACCACCGATGCGGTCGGGACAATAGTTCGTTTGGTTAATATGGGGGTTGAACCTTTTTTAATAACTTCTGCATGCCTTTTATTTGGTGCGCAAAGGTTGATGCGATGTCTTTGCCCTCATTGTAAGGAACGATATACAATAAATGATACCGTAGCACAACGGTTAAATCTTTCAAAGGATAAAAGAGAGTTTTACAGGAGTAAAGGATGCAGTGCTTGTAATGGCACTGGCTACAAAGGGCGGGTTGGGATTATCGAGACTTTAGTTATGGATTATAAGATTAAAGAATTAATCATGGCGAAAAAGACTGAATATGAGATAAAAAAATCAGCAATTGCACAGGGGATGGTAACGCTGCGTGAACATGGCATAGATAAGGCATTTAGCGGACTAACCTCGCTGGAAGAAGTGTTAAGATTAACTGCGGATAAATAGTTCTCTCTTATTTTTGCTACGTTAAACTAATGATTTAATTAATTTAATGCTGTTGGTAATAGTTTAATAACTGCCGAAGAGTTTTTTTTCTTTTGGTTTACCTTTTCTTTTTCAAAGAAAAGGTAGGTGTTAAATTATTACCAACGGTAATAATTTAACTATGATTAAGGCACTAAAAAAACGATTAGATGAAATTTTACTTGAAAGCAAGCTGTTGACCCCTCAATTGCTTAATAAGGCATATGCCATTCAGAAAAAACGTGGGGGGGGGATTATTCAGGTTTTGATTGAAGAAGGGATAATTAGTGAACAGGCGCTGATGATCTGCCTCAGCAAAAATTTGCATATTCCGGTGTTTGATCTTAATCGTTGTAAGCTTAGCGAGGAAATTGTCAGATTGATACCAGAGCATATTGCCCGTCATTATAAATTGATTGCTGTTTCTAAGCTTGGTAAAAATTTAACAATTGCGATGGCCGATCCCTTAAACATTTTTGCCATAGACGATGTAAAGTCGGTTACTAATTTATATATTTCCGTAGTGATTGCTCCGATAAGTAATATTCAGAAATCAATTGATTTATACTACAGTTCCGGCTATGCAAAAAAGATTGAGGATATGATCACCGCGCAAGATGAAGAAATAGAACTGGTAGAACAATCGGAAGAGATTGATATTGGAGAGATGTTGCGTTCAAGTTCTGAGGCGCCGGTGGTAAGAATGGTAGATGCACTTTTGGTTGAAGCCGTGCTTAAGCGGGCAAGTGATATTCATATTGAGCCCTATGAAAAAGAAATCCGCATACGTTACCGTATTGATGGAGCATTACAGGAGATAATGACCCTGCCTAAAAAGATCCGCAATGCAATGTTAGCTCGCCTTAAGATAATGTCATCATTGGATATTACCCAGAGACGGCTTCCCCAGGACGGTCGTTTCAGAATTAGATTAAAAGACAAAGAGATCGATTTTCGGGTATCGGTTTTACCGATAAGTTTTGGGGAAAAAGTGGTGCTTAGAGCTTTGGATAAATCAAATCTTACCGTGGGACTAGAAAAATTAGGTTTTTTACCAGAGGCCGCAGAAAAGCTAAATATGGTGATAATGAAACCATACGGGCTGGTACTTGTGACCGGACCTACTGGCAGCGGGAAATCGACAACTCTCTATTCGATTATAACTAAAATAAACACGGCCGATAGAAATATCATCACCATCGAAGATCCGGTGGAGTATCAGGTTGCCGGGATAACCCAGTTACAGGTTAAACCGGAAATTAGTCTTACTTTTGCCAGTGGATTACGTTCACTACTTCGGCAGAGTCCGGATATAATCATGGTTGGTGAAATTCGTGATTTTGAAACCGCGGATATTGCCGTCAAGGCGTGTTTAACCGGACAGCTGATCTTGAGCACTTTACATACAAATGATGCTCCAAGTACGATTATCAGACTGAGGGATATGGGGGTGGAACCATTTTTGATCGCTTCCAGTATTATTGCGATTGCAGCACAGAGATTATGCCGGAGAATTTGTTCGGATTGCAAGCAGGAAATAGAAATAAAGCCAGAGGTGCTTGAGCGTTTAAAAATAGATGCAAGAAAAAATATAAAATTTTATAAAGGAGCAGGGTGTGCTGCTTGTAATAAAACCGGGTACAAAGGGAGATTTTCAATTTTAGAAATTATGCCCGTAGATGATACTATTAAAGAAATGATTATAAGCCGGCGCTCTTCGGAACAAATCAAAGAGTATGCATGTAAAAATGGGATGCAGACACTGCGTGATGCAGCGTTACAAAACGCAATCATGGGCAATACGACTTTAGAAGAAGTATTACGGGTTACTGCGGGGGATTAAGGTGGAGGATGGAGAAATTAGAAATCAGAAGACAAAAAACCGAAGACCGATAAAGTTCATAGTGAATGAATAAAAAAATTGAAAACCGCAGGTTTTTATATAACAAGTAAAACACGCCAGAACATCGTTGGTTATGTTTGGCTCTGGCTCGTTCAGCTTGGGAGGTGTATATGCCGTTTTTTAAATATGTGGCAAAAAACATTGAAGGACAGACGATTATCGACAAGGTTGAGGCGCAAAATAAGGATTCGGTAGTTGAACTTTTACGCAGTAAAAATTTACTAATTGTTTCCATAGATGAAGATCGCCGGGTAAAAAAAGATCGTCCGCAAAAGATAAAGTCAGATGATCTGGTGATATTTTCCCGGCAGCTGGCGACAATGGTAGAATCAGGCATACCTTTGGTTCAGGGCCTTGATATTTTAGCTAGTCAAATGGAAAATAAAAATTTTCAATCGGTAATTGCCAGGATCAGAAACGATATCGAGTCGGGTTCAAGTCTTTCCGGGGCACTGGCAAAACATCCGCATATATTTTCTTTACTGTATTTAAATATGATTAAGGCCGGAGAGACCTCGGGAATGCTTGATGAAATATTGGACCGGCTCGCGTCCTATTTAGAAAAGATCAATAATCTACGCCGCAAGATTAGTTCGGCAATGGTATATCCGATTGTTGTAACGTTGATGGCAATAATAATTACGATGGTGTTGATTCTCAAAGTAATACCGACATTCAAAGATATATTTGCAACCTTAGGAGGGACATTGCCGTGGCCAACACAGATGTTGATTATGATAAGTGATGTTATCCGCCATTATTTTTTAGTGTTAGTTGCTTTGTTAGTTGTGATTGGAGTGATTGTATCACGTTATATCATGACACCACGCGGCCGAAAACAATTTGACGCGATTAGTTTGAAAGTTCCCGTATTTGGGATATTAGTGCAAAAGGTGGCCATTGCCAGATTTTCTCGCACCCTTTCCACACTGGTTCGAAGCGGTGTGCCGATACTCGGGGCGTTGGAAATTGTGGCAAAAACTGCCGGGAATAAAATTGTCGAAGAGGCCGTTGACAGTGTACGCGTAGGGATAAGAGAGGGAGAGAATATTGCCGGGCCGCTGTCTACCTGCAAAGTCTTTCCGCCGATGGTCACGCGGATGATTTCGGTAGGAGAGGAAACGGGTGAGATTGAAAAAATGCTGACAAAGATCGCTGATTTTTATGAAGAACAGGTTGATGTTACGGTAAGTAGTTTGACCAGCTTGATTGAACCAATTGTTATCGTTTTCTTGGGTGTTGTTGTTGGTTCAATCGTCATTGCGATGTTTTTACCCATATTTAAGATCACGGAGCTTATTGGTCAAT
Source organism: Candidatus Omnitrophota bacterium (assembly GCA_043821285.1). GTDB lineage: Bacteria > Omnitrophota > Gorgyraeia > B26-G9 > JBDRCZ01 > JBDRCZ01. The sequence goes on from JBDRCZ010000038.1 coordinate 22,581, forward strand.
AAATCAGTGCCTGCGGCACTAATTTATGCACGACCTTTTCTTTGAAAAAGAAAAGGTCGAACAAAAGAAAAAGAGAATACTTTTATAAAAACCGTGCCAGAAAATATTGCGGCTTATCGCGAAAGAAATTCAGTTTAAAATTATCATGAAAAACAATTTCCCGCAGAAATTATATAACCTACAGACGATCGAATATTTGTGGCGGACGACGATCGTTAGATTTATTATTGCGACAATCATCCTTACGATTGCAACAATCCTGTTTGATATGCTGCGGCTGCCGATATATAAATTGATTGCGGCAATATATCTGATGACGATTATTTACCTGCTTGCTTTAAAATTTAAAATTTATTTAAATGTCTTTGCCTATATACAGGTAATTTTTGATTTGATCATTATAACAAATTTAATCTATTATACCGGTAGTGTAGATTCGATTTTAACATTAGTATATCCGCTGATAATTATTGAGGCGGGTTTAGTGATTAGTCCACGTTCCTCGACGATCGTGGGATTTTTTGCCGGCATACTGTATACTTTGGCGGTAGTTTTAGAGTTTTTAAATATTTTTCCGCAGATTAATCCGCTAAATGACCGGACGTATCTTTTTAGCCTATTATATTTTAAGGTAACGGTATTTTGCACGATTGGGTTTTTAAGTGCTTATCTTACTGGTCAACTGCGCCTGCGAAGTCAAAAGATTACTGTTCTGGAGACAAAGTTGAAACATGAAGAGCGGCTCTCGACGGTTGGAAAACTCGCGGCGGCGATTGCCCATGAGATCCGTAATCCTTTAGCCTGTATCAGCGGTGCGATTGATACCTTAAGTGAAAATTTGACCTTAAATGAAGAAAATCAAACTTTGATGAATTTGATTATAAAGGAGTCAGCACGGCTTAACAATATTATTTCCGGACTGTTAGAATATGTGCGCCCAAAGAGGCTTAAAAAAAACCGCATTAATTTTGATGAACTTTGTGAAGAGGTTATTGCCTTAGTAAAAAATAATAAGGAATTTAATCGGAAAGTAACCATTACAAAAATCGTTTCTGGGGATGCGGTAATAAATTGCGATTTTCAAAAGATGCAGCAAGTAATTTTAAATCTATTGATTAATGCTCTTGAGGCAATGCCTGAAGAAGGAGGCAGTATTTTTCTAAACATCAGAGAGCTTACCCGATCTTGGCAAATTAATATCTCTGACCAAGGCCAGGGGATTAGCGGAGATAAAATTGACAAGATATTTGAACCTTTTTTTACTGATAAACCAGAGGGGGTTGGACTTGGTCTTTCTATTGTGCTCAATATTATTGAGGAACACAACGGAACAATTACCGTAGAAAGTACACAGAATAAGGGGACATCGTTTATTATTGATCTGCCTAAAGGAGCATAGGATAAATGGAAGCAAATATATTAATTATTGATGATGAGAAAGGCATTCTTGATTGGCTGCAGATGGTTTTGACGAAAGATGGATATCAGGTGAGAACGGCTATGTCGGGAGAACTGGCGCTTGGTTTATTTAGAGACGAGCATTTTGACATTGTTATTTTAGATATAAAAATGAAGCCGCTCGATGGGATTGAGGTATTGAGGATGCTCAAGGAAATTAATCCGGAAGTTGTTGTTATTATGATTACGGCTTATGCCAGTGTTGAGTCTGCGGTTTGTGCCATGAAGCTGGGAGCCTATGATTATATTACTAAACCGTTCAGGCTTAACGAGATAAAAATGGTAATAAAGAAAGCATTAAGCCAGAAACGCATCGTTGCAGATACGCCAATGCTTCAGAAGAAATTGCGGGCAAAGTACAATTTTGTAAATATTATTGGTCAAAGCAAGGTTATGCAAAATGTGTTTAGGACGATAGAAAAAATAGCGAAAACAAACACTACGGTTTTGATATACGGAGAAAGCGGTACGGGAAAAGAATTGGTCTCGCGGGCAATTCATTATAACAGTTTACGGGCAAAAAATCCTTTTGTTTCTATTGATTGCGGGGCATTACCTGAGGAACTTCTGCAGAGTGAGCTCTTTGGCCATATTAAAGGTTCATTTACCGGTGCGATAAATACAAAAGAGGGCTTATTTGAAGTGGCGGATCAGGGCACATTATTTTTGGATGAAGTAGGGGAATTAACCGGTGTAATTCAAGTAAAACTATTAAGGGTATTACAGGAGCGGGAAATTCGCCGGGTTGGGGCGACAAAAAACATAAAGGTTGATGTAAGGATAATTGCGGCGACAAATAAAAATCTGGAAGAAGAAGTTAATCGGGAGCGTTTTCGCAAAGATTTATTTTATCGTTTAAGTGTTATTCCGGTGTACCTGCCGCCGCTTCGGGAGAGAAAGGAAGATATCCCGCAGCTTGTTGAACATTTTTTACATAAATTTAGTTCGGATGGCATTAAGAGATTAAGTGTGGCAAAAAGTGTCATGTCGTTATTCGAAAAATATAATTGGCCGGGTAATGTCCGCGAATTAGAAAATACAATTGAAAGGATGATTACTTTGTCTGAAGGACAAATTATCACCGCGGATATTCTACCGGAGAAAATAAAATTGGCAAGTTTAAATATAAGAAACGAGGAAAGCAGCGCGACGCTTAAAGGAAAAGTTGCGGATTTTGAAAAAACGCTGATTTTAAATGCGTTAAAAGAATGTTCTGGTAATCAAAATAAGGCCGCGAAATCACTGGGGCTAACCCGGCAGGATCTATATTATAAACTGAAGAAATATAATATAACGGATAATGAGTTACAAAACTAAAATTTTTGTATTTTGTAAAAATATTTTTACAAAATTGCCGCATATGAATTTGTACTTATGATAAATTATTTTGTATAACTTATTATTTGACAAATAGTTAAAAGCGTATCATATATTATGGCACGATAATTGCATAATTTAATATGGTAGCTGGAAAAATAGAGATATTGAATTTTATTAAGAATTTTAGTAAGGAGGTGAAACATAATGAAAAGAGCAGGATTTACGTTGGTTGAAATTATGATTGTTGTAGCAATAATTGCATTACTTGCCGCAATTGCCATCCCCAATTTACTGCGTGCCAGACATAATGCAAATGAAGCCGCGGCTCAGGCAGCTTTAAAAACAGTCTCAACTGCTTCCGAGAGTTTTCGTGCGGCACAAACTTCACCTACTTATCCCGCAAGTCTTAATGCAATGACGAGTGCAATACCTTCTTATTTAGATGGGACATTTGATGACGCTGGTGGTAATCCTTCAAGACAGGGCTATACATTCCAGTATACACAAATAAATGCTAATCAATTTGTCTGCAGTGGAATACCAGCATCAGCCGGTGTAACCGGCACAAGAAGGTTTGCGGTTAATGAGTCAGGTGTACTTAGGGCAGATACGACAAATACAGCGCAGATTACCACTGAGGCAGCATATTCCGCAATGACGCCGGTACAATAGTTAAGTTTATATTTAACTAATGTGGAGTTAGAAAAAGGGGTAATGAAGTTACCCCTTTTTATTTTTTGCGGCGCAAAAATAATCACGTATTCTTTTTACGGATAAAAAAGCGGGATTTACGCTATTCTGAAAAATTAGTAAGTTGAAAATATTTAGCATATTTTGTATAATAGGGTATAATAGAGTATAAGAATTAAGGTTCAAAAGCAGCTATAAGTCCTATTGAGTATTGCGTACTGAGCATTAAGCATAAAAAACAAGTTGAGATTGTTCAAAAAGTTATGTGTGTGAATTTAAGAAAAAGATTAATTGATGTAAAGGTAATCGTCGGGGCGTGGCTCAGCTTGGTTTAGAGCGCAACGTTCGGGACGTTGAGGTCGATGGTTCAAATCCATCCGCCCCGACCATGTTGGCAAATTGCATATGGCAAATGGTTAGTGTGTATAAACCTCAGGGCTAAAATAAATTCCATAGGAAATGGCCGAGAAAATTCCATAGCAGTAACATCCAAATGAGATATTAGTTTCACTCATTGATATAATGAGCTTCACTGTTTATCTAACTTCAAAGCTAAGCCCCCAGCTATGCTGGGGAGAATTGCAAAAGCTATGCTGAAGTATTCGGATAGTAGAGTAATAGATTGACAAAAAAGCTCCTTTCGGAAAAAATAAACGGTTAAAGCTGTTTCAATACCGTTTA
>JBDRCZ010000039.1:0-2880 GCA_043821285.1 Candidatus Omnitrophota bacterium
CTCGCACTTATCTGAGAGACATTTATTAAACTGTGAAATTTATTGGATATAAATGTAAATCGAGGCATTTCTGCATCTACTTGATCAGGAATCGGGAGCAACTGGGCAGGTATTTGATATTTACCTTTCAGTTTTTCTTCAAACGTAAACACTTTTTGTCGAATATTAATATTCCTAGGGAAAAACATATTGAATGACGAATCAACAAATATTCTGTTTTCTTTTTTTATTTCTATTGTTAACTCCTTTTTTTATCAGGCTATCAAAAATCAAAGAAATCAGACTCCGCTTGTCCTCATTTAAAAGGAACTTCGAAAGCATAACAGGTAATCCCCAACTTCAACAATACTGCTCATATATTACTGTAAAATGGGCGGTTTTGCAAGAAAATTCAGGGAAACAGAATGCCTAATTACTCTCTGTGTCCATGGAAGTTATGTGACCAGTCTGCATACTGCTGCCAGTTATTAACATCGGCTAATTTAATTTTATTTTTTCCTTCTATGTCCATAACCCATAATTGCGCGCGGTCATTATTTTCCCTGGGGGGAATAATAAAGCTTAACATTTTTCCATTTTTAGAAAATACCGGATATCTTCCTTCTGTCCCAATCCTCTTTTCATGACTGCCGTCTTCATTCATAATGCAAAAACCATCCGCCTCATAAGCAAGCCAATTAGCAAAAGCAGCAACTTCAAATGTATTCTCATTATCAAAAGAAAGTTTAATTAGTTCAGTTCGTTGCAGATCTACCCGCCAGATATTACTCTCTCCGCTAAAAAATATTGTTTGGGAATCTTCGCTCCAGATAAATCCCTTCACGCAGGCTACATCCTTTGTCGTCATGCGAAGTTCACCATTACCTCTATAATCCATCAGCCATATCTGCCCCTTACGCAAGAATGCGATTTTTTCACCATCCGGAGAAATGGATACTTGTGCAATATCCCCCGGACTGGTAAAATCGGTTAGCTTGAAAAATTCCCGCGTGTTGGTTTTACTTTGATAAATATTTGCAATTTTATCCGGGGTAATGCTCACATATATATATATTCATCACTTCCTCTCTTCCATTGCGGGAGCATGTTTATATTCTCCGTTTCGTCTGTCAACACCTGTTTATCCTCTCCCGTAAAATCCATCATCCAGATATTATTTCTATTTGCATAAATTATTTTACGATTTGTATTATGCCATGAAGCGCTTTCGCCTTCTCCAAGCTCGTATTTTTCTCTCCCATCACGGCTTACAGAGGAAATAACGTCTTTTGTATTAGCATAGAGAATATGTTCAACGGTTGTAAAATATGTCAGAGATAACGGATTGCCTTTTTTATCTTTTATTGCCGGCGATAGGCTAATTGTATATTGCTCTGACGGAACAAGCCGTTTTTTTGGCACCAGGACAAGTGTGTGCTCTTCCCAGAAAGGATCAACCGCCGTCTCAGGATAAATATGGATATTTCGTTCGACACTATCCTGATCCATCGCCTGATTAAAATAAATCAGAATTTTAGTATTGATTAAAACATCTCGTGAGCCGGCAGAAGGAACAACCTTGATCACCCGGGCAGGTTCAGCAAAGCAGATATTAAATATAAAAATAGTTCCCGCTAAAAAAACGGGGAAATTAAATCTCTGAAATTTTATAATAATCACTGTAAATAAATCTCATTCACTTAAAAAGGTTGCCTGCTGCAATAATTAACGCGGCAAATAATACGGTGAGCATAACAATCACTACGATGCTCAAAACAATATTCGTTAAAGAAACACAAATAGCTTACCGGTCTTTTTTCATTTGTCATTTTTTTGTTCAGTGATTAGTTGATTCCTTTGGATTTTGACATTTGTCATTCTTTAGTCATCCCTTTATCAACGCCAGTGCCTCAGACCTTGTTTTTTGATTTTCCTTAAATATCCCTCTTACCGCACTGGTAACTGTCGTCACCCCTGGCTTTTTCACTCCGCGCATACTCATGCAGAGATGCTCCGCCTCAATAACCACAAGTACCCCGCGCGGTTTCAATTTTTTCATAATAATCTCGGCAATGTTTGTCGTAAGTCTTTCCTGTACCTGCAGGCGTTTTGAAAAAATACTAACTACGCGGGCAATTTTACTCAGTCCCGTTACCCGGTTATGGCGCGGGATATAGGCAACGTGTGCCTTACCGACAAAAGGCAGTAAATGATGCTCACAAACTGAATAAAGGGGGATATCCTTTAGTAAAACAATTTCCTCATGATTTGTTTCTAATAAAATCTCAAGTTCTTTCTCCGGATCTTCGCTTATGCCGGAATAAATCTCTTCACACATTTGGGCAAAACGCTCTGGTGTCCGTAAAAGGTCACGGCGGCGGCAATTTTCGCCAATACCTTCAAGCACCATTTTTATTCCTTTAATAATCTTTTTTTTGTCCATAGCTTAGTTTTGCTGCACAAAATTTCCCGTCTTTCCCTTGCGCCAATTCTCATAGGCATAATCTAAAATTCTCTGACGGTCATGGGCGTCAATCTTTGTGATGTTTATTCCCGACTCATAGCGGTAAGTCCATCCGTTTGCTGAACTCTTCAGCCAAATAACTTGGCCGGTTACAAAAATCGGCACGATACTACCGGGGAAAAATATCTCCATGTCAATTTCTGTTTGTTCCTTCAGTTTGCGGTTAATTGCAACTTTCAGTCCTTCCCGGCTGGCATCAATGACCATTAATAAACCTTTTAATTTTTCATAAGCGGCAAGAAACGTGCCGTCCAGAAAAGTATCAAACCTCAAAAATTTTCTTTTTTCCGACATAGAAATCACCCCCTCATTAATCCGTCTAATAATATCCGAGGCATTACCCAGCGTTTTTGTTAATTTACTCTTTATATCTTCTA
>JBDRCZ010000040.1:0-72914 GCA_043821285.1 Candidatus Omnitrophota bacterium
ATTATCTCTATCACGTTTTCTGCTATTGTGCTATCTATTACATTTTCCCTTATATGCCTGCGCATTTCTTCAATATTTTTGGCTATTTTGGGATCAATTTTTTCTTCTACTTGTTGACCAGAAGAAGGGGAAAGGTACTGCCGGGCAAATTCCCATGCAATTGTCTTTGTTCCCGCATTACCAAAATCAACAATCACCCTTACTCCTGAAACAATGCTTATTATTGTCCCCTGGCCAAATGTAGAATGCGCTACACTATCCCCCGGACTTAATTCACTCCCATCAGATAACGTTATAACTGGCGAAGAATTATCCCCCTCTTTTCCTGTCTTGGTTAATCCATTACCAAATGAACTGTTTTGCCTAAAAATAGCCACTAACATGCGCGCAATGCCTAAAACCTGTACAAAAAATTTAAGCCCCGTCCATAGTCCAGATATGTCCATATATGCAACAACGTCCCCACTTCTATGAGTCCGCTCTTCCTTGTGTTCAGTTGCTATATCCTTTCCCGCAAGCATCACTTCTCTTTTTTCCGCCTCTACTATCGCTGCAATTCCCTTTCTGGTAGTAAGCTGCTGCATATGTTCCCTAAGAAAAGCTACCCACCCTTGTTCTGCGGCTATTTGCATTACCCGCTCACACCACTCATTTCGCAGCCGTTTATGCTTCTTGAAAATAGCATACTCAATAAGCAGTAAAGAAATAATCTCTGCATACAATCGCTTAGTTGAAGCAGCCTGAAAAATTTCTCTCAAACTATTCTTGTTAATTAACCCTGCCCTACTTGCTTCTACTATTATTTCCATGGTTGCTTCACTCATACTAATCTGATACTGCCTAGCAATGTTTTGGACTTGTGGACTTCCCAAAACTTCAGGCGCAGAAGATAAATTTTTAGCTTTTGTTCCCTGCCCACGTAAAGACACCCTAATATCCTTCTGCAGTTTTACAGCCTTTGTGTACTCATCTCTCCTGGCATGAAAACCACTGATTATTCTTTCTCCTAAATATTTCTCCGCCTCTTTCGGACAAAGGTCTAAAATATACTGACGCGCGTCGTTAACAACTTTCTCATCGCTATCACGTAACACACTCAACACTAATGACTCCACTATTCGTGTCGGGAAGTTTTTCGGCGCAAAGTGCTCACAAATAATATTTTTCTTTGTCTCGATAATATTAACCGCTTTTAATCGTCTTCCTTCTTCCTTTTCATTTACCGCGGCCATTAGAAAATGGAACAGTGAATATTGGAGCATTTCTGGCACGAATGCCCATTGTTCTGCTCTCTCCCGAACATCATCATTCTCTTCATCTAAAGCTGCACTTGCAAAATGTCCCGCGGCATCTCTTACTATTCCCAGTTGAAAGATTAACTCGCCTGCTCTATTACGTAGTTCTTCTTTTTCATCCATAATAGCTGCTCCTACAAGTGGTCCAACGGTTTCTTCTATAAATTTAGGGATAAGTGCCTCGGCTATTGATCGTAATTCTGGAAAATCTTTAAATTCTGGTTCATCTTTAGAAACCGCAAAGCGTACAACCAGCCCTGCGTATTCTTGCAATGGTTCCAGTTTATCCAGAGCCAACTCCCAAACACCCCTATCTTTTGAAAAAGTGCTTGCGTTTCTAATGAGCCTTACCGCTCTCCGTCTACGCTCCCTTCTTGTTTCCCATTCTTTTTTATTAATGCCTGTCCTTATAGTGCCCTGTTCTCGAACACCGGGAGTTTTACCTGGATCTTCTTCGCCTGACATTCTCCTTTCTTCATCGACAACAGGTAAAGGCTGTAATGGTTTCCTGCTTCCTGGGAGAATCGTTGTACTGTATGGACTCTTACCTAAGGCAGGGTAGAAACTATAACGTTCAGGAACAGTGATACTGCTATCTTGTTTTTTCAAGATGTAAGTATCTACCAATCCCCGCTCTTTTGGACCAATAAATATAGGCATTAAAGTTATATTGATACCCCTTGTTTTAAATTCTAAGATGATTTCTGAAACTATACTTTCATCCAGCATGTGCTTTAAATTTGGTCCATGAATATATCCTCCATCCTTTGTAACTCGGATAATTTCAAGCATAACATCAGCCATTTCATCCATATCAATCGCTTCATAGCTTGTAACAATATCTATTGAACTATCCGGTAAAAAATCTAAATTCCGAGCATCCGCCACACGAAATTCAACATTAGAAGGTATGTTTCCTTTCCTCCCACGAACCCCTTCATTTTTTAAATTATAAACGACCTTTATAGCCGTAATCGCTATCGAATTTTTCCTTAAATCCTCTCTTAACTTTTCATGCCAAATATATGCAGAAATCTCTTGAGCTGCGCGAATAGCATCGGGAACACGATCAATTCCAATTACTTTCTTAGGATAGCCATATTTATCTATCTTACCAACTGCGGCAAAAAGAACAGGTATCCCTGCTCCACAACCCACATCTAAAATTATCTTCCCATCGAGTTCTCCTGTGCTTCGATGTATTGCTCCTATTTGCTTGTGTGCGTTAAACGCTCCAAGAGAACAAACTCTTAATGCAGCAAAGTCCTCTGGAGACATTTTTCCCGGGCTAGTTTCGTATGCAAACCCTACCATTCCCAACCCAAGATAAATCATTAAACCAATAAGACAAGCGCTGATAGCAAAAAGTGGAAGTCCTATCTGATTTAATCCTAAGCCGAGAATGAAGGCAGCAAATGGCAAGAAACCAAATATCTTAGCTAAAAGTTCATTGTCTCTTGGAAAAAGCACATTCCCCATCTCATATAAATTCAGGGATAATTTAACCATGAGCTGCCTAAATGCTGGAAGATTGTTAACAGCTTGACTATAGCTAATGCTCCCAGCCTGCGTCCAGGAAGGCCAAACCTCATCATCAGCAAGCGGCAGGCGCCATGCCTTATAATAACCATAAGCCAATACACCCGAAGTACTCATTACCAAGAGTACTGGCAGATTCATCACTAATACTGCAGAAAGCTGGGCTAAGATAGAAACATTACTATCAATTTGCATTCCCCCTGCAATGAAATTCCATACCCCGAACAATACTACTCCTATCTCAATAAGTGCCAAAACTGCATATGTTTTAGCAAAAATCTTTGCCTGTTTTTTTGTTAGGAAAAGTACTGATTCTGCCCTAAGGGGATTTTTAACGCTATGATTACGCTGATTAGCTAAGCTTTGGCTTAATCTACTAAAAAATGTCTCACCAAAATGTGTGCAAAAAAAAGCAACAACAATTTCCCCCTTTTTTTTATGTTGTATGATATCTTCTCTTCTTACTTCAAGTTCTTCTCTTGAACCAATCTTATTCAAATCAACCCCGAACTTATCTGCCAATTCAAGCAAGAAGATAATTTCTTCTACCGCTTTATTTTTATACCCATCTTTATAGCTATTTATTAAATGCTTACGAATCTTCGCTCGCCATTCGCTAAGTAGTTCGCCCTGAAGGAAACGGTATTCTATAATTACTATAATCGCATTTTTTAAAGCATCGAAAATGTCCTGGGGATAATCCTTAGCAAACGCCAGAAGACGTAACGCAACCTTTTCTTTTTCTCTTTCTTTTTCTTTTTTCTCTTCTTTAGATTTCGGTGTTGTAATAGTTGTAATAACTGTTTCTATATCTCGATAAATACCGAACTCACAATATGCTAACAATCTTAACAACATCCCCACAGCCCGTCCTTTTTTAGTTAAGGCATAGGCAACAGGTCTATTTTTAATATCTATTTTCTCAATACAACCTGGGGGAACTATATCCATTATATTTTGCCCTACAAGGCTAATTTTTTTCTCCGGTACTTCTCCTCCCGCATTTATTTCTCTCGCTATTTCTTTAGGCCGCACTATCGGGTGATGCTTCCATGTTAAATTAAATAGTGCTATTAAAATCGCTCTTTGTTTTGGATCAAGCGCCGTTACTTCTGATGAAAATCCATCAGACCGCCATAGTTTTTTTAACTCTTCTGTATCCCGAAGTGCTGGAGCTTCAACAATTCCTGTTTTCTCAATCCCCTTTGGTGTAAGTTCCCACCGCCCCCGATCGGATGAAAGCAACCCCTCTTTCTTTAACGCCTGCATTACTGCAGCTACTCTTAATTTTTCTATTTCTGCCCCTTCTGATTTTAACCGCTTAAGTTCATCATAAATTTCATCTAATGTAGGAAATCGTCCGTTTTTTTCATAATAGCTCACAAATGCCTTGAGTACTAACTTTCTACTAATTATTTTATTTTCTAACGCCATCTCTTTACCATGTTTATCCTTAACTAAAACAACTTTTTTCCCTTCTCCCCCCTTACATCCAGAAATAACTAATTCTACCTCTGCCCCGGGAGGAAGACTTAACCGCTGCTTACTGTTAGGGATATCTAATCTTCCATCTGAAGGGACTCTCGTACGTAGCTGCTCGGTAGAAGCGATGCCATTAAATTCTTCTTTGCCCAGTTTTTCATACCCCCTTACCAAACAGCCAGTTTTATCATAAATTCGCCACTTTGCTCTTTCGCCAATTAATTGAGCACACAACTCTCCCCTTAGCCTGCGAATAAACTGTTCCATTGGTTCTGACTCGTTCCTTGTTATAATAATTGGCTCCCCTTGCAGACTTAAAATCGGCGTATCGTTTTTATAGGTCAAAAAAACCACGCTACTTATTTCGCCGTTTTTTGTTCTTATCGCAATACAAGCCTCTTCCAGATTAAGCACTGGGAGTAATTCTGTAAAAATAAGGCCACCCGCAAAACTTAACCTTGCGTCATCATCCAACCAAGTTATACTTGTTACATCTCCTGTTTCAATGCGTTGTCCATGAATATTCCTAGTAAAAACATACAATAACTTACCTGTGTTATTATCTACAACTATTGAACGTCGTACTTCAACAACTTTATCTCCATGAAAAATATACACTATAGTAATCATCTCTTTTTCCCCAGCCACATAGGTCTCATAGACTACTTCACTTCCTGCATATTTACTAAATTTAGGATATGGGTTTGATCCTCTTGGCAACTTCCCGTATTTATCTATCACAGCTTTTCCAATTATTTTTCCACCATATTTAATTGTAATCTCTTCAGATAACCCGGCAATCCAAACCGCATCTTTTTTTACCGGTATTTCTAAAACCGCTGGGTCCTCAATGTCTCCGGAAACAACAAACACCCGCTCCCGATGATTATCATCAATTTTAATAAAAAGCTTGTTTTGTAATACTGCGGAATAAATAACATTAAGGCCGCTTAAAGATTGTTTATGCTTCGCACCTTGCCTAATCTGCCGGTATGCCCGGCGTAAGTTTATACTAAGCTCTACTTCTTTTGCAACATCCGGGCCGGAGATATTTATCGCCGGGGCAAGATGAGTAAATACCCCCTTCAGATTGCCACCCGCAGCCCATGAAATGTCCAGGCAGAAGAAGGCATTTATTAATATTATGGCTATTAGCCTGAACCAAATTGTGCGTGCCAAATTATTCATATGTTATGTCCTCTTAGTTAATTTCAAATGCCAAATCTCAAATGAATCATCCAATAAACAAATATTTTAATCTCAATTTCTAATTAACCTAATACTTCTCGTATCGTGTATTGAGTATCGAGTATTGAGTTTTTTATTGTAGTTTTTTTATGCTCAATACGCAATACGCAATACTCACGACGGTACCTAAATCGCACTTTCCACTAATCCCAACTCTACTATCTGCTTCAGCCCCAGTTCTTCAACAGGGCCGGCCAGCACCCCTTCCCACTGCTGCGGGGAAACATTAACCCATGCCTCTACAATATCCAGAATATCTTGTGGTTGCCATAAACCAAAAACAAATGCGTCTACCTTTTTCTCCAAAACATCACTTCTAAGGAACACCCCTCCCGCTAAAGGGACTAAAACGCTTACAAATCCTCTGCTGTGCATTTCTGCCGCGTGGCTATTGCTAGAAGAATATATCTTCCACGAATTCCCAAAATGCATAATTTGACCTGGCAAAAGTCCTAACTCCTCAACATAACGTTGAAGCAATGGACCATTCAAAACGTCTTTATAACAATAGTCAACATACTCGGCAATCTCCGGATGTTTGTTTTTTACATTGCTAAACCATCGCAACACATTAGGATTCCTGATGGTTATGGCAACGCGCAGTCCCATAGACTTAAGATTTTTAAAAAGCTCTAATAATCCCTCTATTCCATAACCCTGCAGCACCTTTTCCAAAACCTCTTCAAATTCAAAGGAAACTAATTTGATATCCTGCTGTGGCGGATGAATAATAAAATAATTACCTGTTTGGGGCATTCTCTGGTAAAGTTCTTCTTCTCTAATAACTCTTGGCTGTCCGTGCTTATTATAGACCACTATCTGATCCAATAAATCATCGGAAAGCGGTCTGTAATTTAAACAGTGAATTATCCTTCTTAAAATCTCACGATGCTCTTGCCCGCGCGAATAATAATTGCTGTTGAGGTTAATAAAAAGCTCAAAGGAAATACCTAATTCCGCCAGTTTAATTTCTAATGCTGTTTTAAATTCTTCCCCATAAACCTCAAAATTTAGATCTTCACAATACCTGACTATCTTATCTAATATTACCCGGTAGTTTATAAGATAGCGCATTATCTCCCCTCTTTCCGCTTCCCCGCGCAAAAAGCGCTCAAACATAGCTAATATTTCTCTTTCAAACGCTGTGATTCTGCTTGCCCTACTTGCCATGGCTGCTTCCCACTGTTTTTGGTCCCGCAATGCACTGATTCCACGCAAGGCACGCGGGGTACGTTGCTCAGGCTCTGCTTGTCCATCTAAACTCTCTGCCAAAGGAACACTTCCCAAATATATCTTCCCACTATTATGATAAACAAGCTGATTTTCATGCCCATCAATACTAATAACTCTGCCGTCTTCCATTTTGTGCTCGCCCAGATACCATCCTTTCCTCTCCTCTTCGTCATAAAATTTCATATTCGCTACCCCATAAACAGCAGTAATCCCATATGTTTGAGCAAGGGTTTCTGCATGAACAGAAATAATCTGTGCAACAATATGCACACCCCGAGGAATACGGTTTATCATCTGCGGATTAACTCTATCCAAAAATAAAATCACACCATCTACGTCTTCTGGCTGTTCACGTTCATACTTCTCTAATAATTCTTCCGCCGCCTCAGCGGAATTAGCCACCCATCCGCGAAAAGCACCGCCGCTTACCCCGTGTCCGCGGGCAATTGGTTCATAATCCGGTGAATCCACAAATTCCGGATAATCATCTTGAATAATATCGTCATTAGTCTGCGTAAGCCACAACTTCCCGAGTTCTACTGTAAACTCAAAGTGTTGATTATTCCCGAATATCTCTTTCAGCTGATAAGCATAAGCTAATATCTCTTGGTATATCTCTGGCTGTAATTCCTCAAGTGTCTGTTCGTGTTCAAATACCCTCTCTGTATTACTTAAAAGCACATAATTCTGACCCGCCCGGCTCATTACCTGGTCTCCCGTAGATTGAAACCTAAATCTTCCCTGAACCACTTCTCTGCCATCAGGCAAAATTCTTAAAGCCGCAGCTCCTGCCCCGGATATTTTCCCATCTGCTGTTGGTGATAAATTGCCAAATACCCCTTTCTGCAATATAACTACGCTCCCCCATTCCTGCGAAATCCTGTGCCGCGCACGATACTCCTGAGCCTCGGCAGAATCCCAGGAAGCATAGACAGTATCAATTGCCAGCATTACTTGAACAATCATATCCTCCGGTATCTGTGCTCCTTTTCCATGTGTACTCACAATTTCTTTGTAACGCTCACATACCCTAATCATTTCTTCTCCAGACATATCATCCTTTTCATAAATATTAAGCACCTCTTCAAAATATTCCTCCGGAATTCCCAAAATATGAATAGCATACGCCCGGATAAACTCTGCATAAGTATCATAGGCAAACCATACGTCCCCGGTCTGTTCTGCTAACTCCTGTGCTTCTTTATCATTCATCCCTAAATTAGGTATCGTAACTAAAAGTCCGGGCAGGGCAAACGCCGAGCCGTTGCGCGCGTATAACAATAATTTAAGCTCCGGATACTTTGAATATTCTCTTAACCGGGCAATCTCTCCCTCTACCTCTTCTTTGAATTCTTCTGATTTAGAGATCTCTGGCCGGGTAATTAACCTTGCGCTGATAACCACCCCCGGAGGAACCGGTATACCCTGCTCAGTCATCCAAACTAAATTAAGCCCCTTCTTACTCCACAGAGAAAGCAGGCGCTCGCGGGGAATTACATCTTCTTCTTGGCCAAATCTAAAAAACTGCTCTTCCATGACAATCTCATCCGTAGAGTCTCCGCCATCTATAAATTCATCATTACCCAAAGTCAGCTCATTCTCTAATATCTGATTAAACCGCATCAGCGCATCATCAAAGGCAAGTATTCCGGTATCGCGAATCAGCCCATCAATAAACTCACTCGCAGCTTGCTCTTTTCCTTCTTCACTAATAACTTCGCTTTCACCCCCAAATTCATCTATTCTTTTTTCAGTTTTTATTCTATCTTGCCACTCCTGTGTTAAATCCGCTAATTGCAGATTATCCCAGAAATGCCCCATTGCAAAGCGCATGTTTTCATTAATCTTGCGATTAATCTTATGCACTTCTGTACGTAATGCCCTGACTAAATCATGCACCTGGGAATATTTCATTCTGCCGTGCTCAAGTTCTTCAATAAACTGCGCAAAATCTATTCCTCCTAAGCCAGATGCATGCATAAATTTTGCCATCGAAACTAAACTAGGAACATATTCTTTCAAGTCTTCCATGTCCTGGCATTGATTAATCTCTTCCAACCCCCTTACAATCATCTCTTTCCCCAACATAAACATATTATAATCTAATTTCATCAACTCCTCTTTGTTCTCCAGACGATCATTCCGGTCAAATAACAAGTGCTGTCTGATTGCCCTCCGGCACTCAGCTATTGCCGAAAGAACAGCCTTATGTCCATCAGTATCAATAACCGAAATAAGCTGTGCATATTCCTGCTGCATAAATGATGTCAGTTCCAACATGTTTTTCTTGCGCCCCTCTCTCTCATTTTCCGCCCCAATTTCTCCTTTTATCTTAGGAACAATAGCCGCGGCAACCACACCATAACGCTCACTCAATGCATAATATAGCCGGATCATATACTCAACCTTCTCTAAGTCAGATGCCTGCGCATCTGGATTAGCTTCATGCAATGCCTTTATGACATCCTCTTCAGACATATTAAGAATTTCTGCTAAAAAACTATCCCCGGCTAATGATTTTATCTGCCCATTTTCCAAAAGTTTATTCAGCATTTGGTTAATTATTTCGGAATATGTTCGAGTCTTTTCCGCTCCAATATCTTTTTTTAAATTAGCAATAAGCTCATCTTTAGAATCTCGTATCATATCCTCATTTAATGCCTTCCAAAAATATAAAACTGTTTTTATTGTGCGCCGGTCTCTTGAACTTCCAGCGTGGTGGATTCTATTTCTTAACAAGGAAAACCATGTACGGCCATATTCTCCTGCATAACCAGCCCCACTATCGAGCATAATAGTATTTCTAACTATCCGGTTATCAATAGCAGCATTTGTAACCCCTCCTTTTTTTCTTCTTTCTTCCATCTTTAAAAGATAATAATAGATATTTTGTGATTCAGGGGTCAATAGATTAATTGTAGGTCCACGCCCACTCAACAGCTGAAGCAAGTGACTATCTTCTCTCCTCCATAATGGCTCAGCTTCTATTCCCACTAAATTAGCCTGTAAAAGACAAAAACTTGCTACTGCTTCTTTTTTGTATCGAACATTTTCTAAAAGGCTAAACAATAACGCAAGGTTTTTTCTACCTATTCTGAGTCTAAAAAGAACATCCATGGCCTTATAGGTTTTCTCTATATCTTTCTCCCTAAAAATTCTTGCTATCGTACGAAATGTGTCGATATTAGAATTAAACAACAAAGCCGCCAAAACCTCCAGAAACCGTTCATTTTCCTCCTTAGTATTATTTGCATCAAGATAAAACTCCCAGAACATATCCTCTACTCCCTCTACAAAAATTTCTCCTAACCTTAAAAGCATTATTCCTGTATCTATATCAGTTTCTAAGACAAATCTTCTTAAATAATTCTTTAAGGTTTCTGGTAATAATAATCCAAAAATACTGTGAATATCGCTTGCATCAACACCCAATTGTTCTTTTAAAAAGTAGTTTTCTTCGGACTTCATCTCATCCATCCTATCATTCAACTTGCTTAATCTATCCCATCGCTGATTATATGTTTGTATCACTGAACCCAGTTCTTCAAATGAACATATTGGTGTGGTTTGCTGAATGATCTTTTTCAAAACACCTTCTATCGGGCTATAACCCGCCTCATAAAGCCTTACACTGATTACAAAGGGGGCAATATCTACCAGCACAGGATAGTCAATATCTTGTATTATTGACCTAATCTTTTCATTTAAATCTTCTGGAACATCCCATGCGCCTACTAACCCCTGTTCTTTATCAAGCAGTACTTTAAAATGCCTCTTGGATTTTATCTCTTCTTCAGCAGAGTCAAACTGATTAGCCGCATTCCCAATCGTCTCAAACTGGCCATAAAAGACAAAGGTTTGATCAGCCCTTAACATCTCCTGCATTTTCCCTTGCCATTGCCATTGCCTATTCTCGCACTCAGCAGGATAATCGCTTTTATCAGTAAACACGGGAATAACCCCGCTATCTTCTCCAAGCACTGCTTGTATTATCTCAAGATAATCCACCCCATTCTTGGTTCGTGCCATTTGGTCAATAAACTCACGCAGAAAAATCTGCAACCTGCTTTTCCAAAGGACTCCCTCTGCATCTCTATAATAATTTTCCCTAAATATGTATTGCTGTATTTGCCTTGCCGCTTGATGTCCGGCTTTATAACATATTGCCTCATGGAAAAACAGTTCTGCTAAAAGTTCCATCGGCATTGTACTGATAAACTCCCCAGCTGCCCCAATCTCATTTTCATCACCATACGCCAGGGCAAAATCCTCTTTAGTATATACTATTGCCGGAAATGAAAATAAGGCATTGTTTTCATACAACTCTTCAAGATGCTCCAACCCTGTTTTTGCCTGATCTAAATATTTTGGCAGGTTTTCCCTTTCCCATGCTGTTTGAGCCTGTGGGATATTTGTTTCAAACTCTTCAATTTTAGACCGGATATACTCTATAATCTCGTCAAAATTGGCAATATCAACCGGGGTAAGCTTACCTCTCTGCTCTTTCCTTATTGTTGCCAATTCCCCAGGTGCCTCCCCACCTCGAGATTGAACAAATCCATGATTATCTGTTTGTGCATTTGGTGCTATTTTGTTACCCTGAATATCGAATATATGCCCCCTTAACTCTGGGTGAGCGTCAATGATTTCCCGCAAAAGTTCAGCCGCAAATTCATGACTAAAGTAAAATTCTCCTGCAAAACGTTGAGGAGTATAATTTTCCCCTCGCTGCATTTGCTCAATAGCCTCCTGTTTTGCCTCTTCTATGGTGTAGATTGTTTCAAAAGGTTCCCTAAACCCTAAAAGAAGTATTCTTAAGAAAAGCAAAAAATTCTGTCGCTCAGAAAAAGGTAAATGAACAACGTGTATCCCGAATCTTGAAAGTGGAGGTAGTCTTGTAAATTTCCATCTATGGCGTGCCCTTATCACAGCTCTTTCAGAAGCAAATACTAAAAATTCATAGATTGAATGGAATGTTCCGACATATCGAGCATGTTGCAATAAAAATTCACTCATATCTGTCATAATATCAAGATAATACATCTTGTTTTTTCTCCATTCTCTCTGATTGAATAGCCACGACCCTCTGGCACGCCTAAGAATAAAATATCGCAGTGTTGATGGCTGTTCTGTAAGACCTTTGGAAATGTAAAGCATGCTCTCGGGTAAATCTCTCACTTTCCCTTTTGCTGGAAATTCTGTTGTAATATGAAATCCTTTTACATACGAGAGAACATCTAATAATTCTGTATCATTCTGTTCCCGGGCTTCTTCTCGCAACCTTTCAACTATAAATTCCGCCCGTTCCACTGGAGATTTAGAATAATATTCCCTATAATATGCACGCCTAAAAAGAAATGTTGTGGTTAATCTTATTGGCAAAACCATAAGTGGTTCAAAAATTAACTGTTGTATAAAAACCATAGCAAGGTCTACTACTATCAAAAATAATAGCGGTCCGATAATCAAAAATTGAATCTCTTGAGGAAGATGCGGACAAACTACAAGTGCAGCTAAAAATAACGGTACAACTTGCACCCACAAGGGGAATGAACGTGCTATAGTAATAACAGCAGAAATAATAGCTCCCCCCAGCCAATTGCGGATGTTTGTAACAACATTACCTAACCTTACCAAAATAGGCAACGCTGTTTCACTATCTTTTACAAATTTACTACCCCACACACCCAACCCCAGATAAATCCCTGCGCCAATAATCGTTATAAGGAATGACAATGGAAAGAGTTCAATTTTATTAAAAATCAAACCTATTTGATTCACAATCAACCCAATACTTATTATTGCCAGTGGCAAAGCAGTAAATCCTTTAGCCGAAAGTTCATCATCTCTTGGGAAAAACACATTCCACATCTCATATAAATTCAGGGATAATTTAACTATGCCTTGACGTAGTGCTGGAAGGTTGTTAACAGCTTGACTGTAGCTAATGCGACCTTCTTTTGTCCATGAAGGACCAACTTCACCGTCAGCAAGCGGCAGGCGCCATGCCTTATAATAACCATAAGCCAATACTCCGGAGATGATCATCCCCAAGAGCGCTGGCAAATTCATTACTAATACTGCAGAAAGCTGGGCTAAGATAAAATCACCACTAGCAAATCCCATCCCACTGGCAAAGAAATTCCATAGGCCCACACCCAGTATAATACCTGTCAAGACTGAATAAGCGGCAAAAAAACCCCTCGCCCATTCTTTGGTAAGGGGCAAACGCGTTGACTTAGGAGTACGTTGCTCACTTTGTTTACCCCAATAAGCTTTGCTTAATGTATCAAAAAATTTGTACCCCACTCCTACTGGTACTGCAAGGAAGGTTAGCACTGTTGCTCCCCATTGCTCTTGTAGTTGTTTTTGTGCTTCAGACGCTTCTGTTGAGTCACCCCAGACATTACATAACAGTATCTTAATGCTTACTAATCTCGCTATGTTCGCTGGTGGCTCAATAGTACCTTGGTTGTCTCCTTCTTTCTCAATTGCTTTATCAATCATCTCCTTTGTCACTACTGCCGCTAATTTAGCTGAAACAATTTCAGGATAATTTTTACCCAGGTTCATAAGCCGCGTAGAAACTCTCAGCTTATCTTCGTTAACTTCTTCTATGTCTTCTTCCCTATATTCCTCGCTATCTTCTTCTGTATCTTTTGGCGTAAGTGTTTCTATGTCCTGATAAATCTCAATGCCTTGAAAATACGCTCTCAATCTGATAATTAATTCCTCCTGAGCCTCTTGTAAATCCGCTGCCCCCAGAGTAAATCCATACATTTCCATAATCCTCTTTTTATAAGCTTTTGTCTTAGGATCAACTTCTATTTCTTTAATTGGCACCAGAACCGTAGAGTCAGTTTTTTTACTAACCTCTCTTCCTTGTAAAAGCGGCATCACGTCCATCTCTAAAGCAGCACTAAGAGTATTGGCAATAAGTTCTATAGTTTCTATGCGCGGGTTATATGTTTTTCCTCTTTCGATTTCTGAAATCACTCCCTGATTCAATCCTAAATCTCCTTGATTCAATCCAGCCCCTTGTCGTAAAATCCGGATAGCTTCTCCAACTGTGTATCCATCACCTGGTCCAAGTTCTTTAATAACTGGATCCTTGCCCCTCTCAGAAACAACAAACACTCGATTATTACCATTATCATTAATTATAATAAAAAGCCTTCTCTTATCTATTACGGCTGCTTTTGAATAAGTAATACCATGCCGATCTAATACTTGCCCGGGATTTATATCTTCCGTTATCCGCATAATTTGTCTAACCTCTCTATATGCCCGGCGTAAATCTATAATAAGCCCCACGTCTTTTGCAAAATCAGCACCAGAGATATTTATCGCCGGCGCCAAATGAGCAGACAATCCCTTCAGATTGCCACCTGCAGCCCAGGAGATGTCTAAGCAGAAAAAGGCTTGGATCAGTACGATAGATATTAATTTGAATAATATGTGTTGTTTTAGCTTACTCATATGTTAATGCCTCATTACTTAATTTCAAATGCCAAATGCCAAAATCCCCGCCACAAAGTCGAAGATCCGCCAACGCTTTGTAGTGGACATCGGCGGACGGGCAAATTCCAAATGACAAATGAATCATCCAATAAACAAATATTTTAATTTTAATTTCTAATTAACCTAATACTTCTCGTATCGAGTATTGAGTTTTTTATTGTAGTTTTTTTATGCTCAATACGCAATACACATTACTAATTAAATCCTCGATACCCAATGCGTAGTTTTAAAGTCTTTCTCCGTGTCCTCTGTGCGCTCTGTGGTAAAATTTTATTTTTTTCGTGTATTTCGTGGTTGAAAATAAATTTTGATTTTTGAAGTTTGGATTTTGGATTTATCAAATCGCCCTCTCTACCTCTTCCAACCTACTTACCTGCATAGCGTCGAGTACTTCCGTAGAAAATAGAGTATCATTATATAGTGATTCTTTTGGCATAGTTAATAGCAGTACTTCCTCCAATAATTGTTGTGTCTTACCCTTACTATCTCTATAATCAACTCCATCAATTATCTCTCCCAGTGCCACAACTGTTTCGTCCAGAAGAGCCCTTACCTCACCGATAAAAACCGGGTTCTTCTGGCGTTCCTGCTCAAGAAGTATCAAAGTTGGCTTTATCGGTTCCCAGTCTGCTTCGTAACGATCTGGCCAGCCCCCCAGTGAGCGTGATTCTTTTAAAAACCATCTCACATCAAGCGCACTTTCAAGGTTATGCTTTCTGAAAATTTCCCTTAAACTATTTTGAAAATAATCCCATACTATTGCTGCCTGCTGCGTTTTATCATTTGATTCAATCATCCCTTCTTTAGAAGCAAGTGCCCAGCATAAACGCTGCCAAGCTCTGGACTCAAAGAAAAGCCTTCCTGTTTCCTTAAATTCCTCTTCTGCTTTATTTAGCTGTTCCTCCTCTAAATAGATTCCCTGAAATTGCATTTTTATAAACTGCTCTAAATATTGCATGTATACTATTGCATGACGATTAAGATAATCTGTTCTGCCTTCAAGCTGAGGTGCCCCATGGATATGTTCCACAACTCCTCCACCATGTACCAAAGGTGCACTTTTACCCCAGGTAGTCTCAAATGGGCCTTCTTTCCAATCATCATGTGCATAAGGAGATGTGGCAAGAAGGGCTATGGCAATATGTTTTGCTTCATCAGGTAATCTGCCTTGCACAGTCATCATATCTGTATAATATTCTCCCTCTTCACCAAGAAGCCCTAATTGTCTAAGATGCACAAGTATATACGACAGTGTATCCGCGGCACGGCTAGGAGGAACAATAATATGTTCTCTCTCTAAAACTGTTCCTCGATTACGCACGTCAAAACCAAGGAGACGATACATCTTGTTTTTAGACATACTAAATGGAAACTGCGGGTAGACTTTTCGCCCCACAGGTTGTAGATCTCTACTTCTCTCTTCTCGGTTAAGAATAAGTTCAACTACTTCTTTTTTAATTCTTTGGCGTAAGGCATCTTTATTTTCTAAAATATCTGTAACCTTCTTTCCTTCTTCCAGTTGTTCTAATATCCTTACCACTGCTCCAAGCTTTATCGCCATTTTTGCACCTGGGGATATATCTTGAGGAAATTCTTTGTCTAATCTAAGGCTGTCGGCAATCATCACAGCACGAAAATAAGAGTCGATCGAGGGGATCTGCTCAATCCAATCTTCTATAGGAACCAAGCACGCTTTAAAAAATGCAGCAAGAAAAGCAATGCACCATAATAGCCCAAAATTAAGGCTCTGATCATAGAGTGATGCTCCAGGCAAAAGTAAAGATAGCGCTAATATACTAACAATAAATAGCGCACAGTGACGAAAAATTCTTATATTTTCAACTCCTTGTTTTTTAAGTAATTGGGAACTTTCTCTTAGAATATATCTTATCGTTAAGTCCACTATGCTCATCCCTTCTTTTAGTCCTCTGTTCTGAATTTCTTTAGTAAAACTCCAGAAATTTCGAAAATACGGTTTTAGCAATAACCTATTGAAAATAAAACTCCAAAGTTTCCATGTGGAATTTATAGATAGAAGTACATTAACACAAAGAAATATCATAAGTAGCACTAAGTATTCCGTCCAGTCACAACTAGCAATAACCTTAAGCATAACAGGGCCCCATTCACTAAATAAAACCACTATACTTAAAACTAAAAGACTACCATAAGCGAATAATATTTCTATATCTGCCTTAACTTCATTTTCTGTTTTTAACACTAAATGGCTTAGTTCATGCGGCAGGACAAACCAGTAGGATATCTTTATGGCAATTGTGGCACTAATGCTTATAATTGTCTGTAGATAAAAAGGTAAAGAAGAACGCTTGAGTCTTTTCTGGACTTTTTCTATATATTCATCTGTGTTATTAATAATTCTGTTAGTATTCGGGTCAAATTCAGCTAAAGGATTAAATCCAGTTATTATGGCAATCCCAGAGATAATCGCAGAAACAAGTGGAATAAGTATAAACACTGTTAAAAATGCTCCAGCCAAGATACCCGCAAACATATTCGTAGCAAAAACAGGCCAAAACCCGGTTAAAACACTATATCCCCCAACCGCCCCACTCATCAAAAACGCAGCCACGGATGTCCAAAATTGGTGTTTCGGGGTTATGGGAAGTTTATCAGATACTAACACCTTTTCTGGTAATATTCTATGGAATAATCCTGCAATATATGCTGCAACTAAAGAATCCTCTACAGATTTTATCCGATTAGCATTCGCTAAGTATTGTGTCCAAGATATTTTCTCTTGCAATAAAGCTATTGCTTGTTCTAACATACTAATTGCAAATTCAACCCTTTTAACGCTAATTTTGTCCTGTTCTTCACGGAAATGATTTAGTCCCGGGAACCGTACCTTACGTGATCTATTACCAGGATTACCAACAGCATCTAATAAGCTCTCTACATAATTATAAACGCTACTAAGTTCTATATGTATCCTATTTAAGTCTCCATAAAGCAATTCACTATGCTCATGGACCATAACTTCTATTCTTTTTAGCCGTTCCAGAATAGGATGCAATGCACTTAGCGAAACATCATATATAACCTCATTCTTATAATTTGTCCCTTTTATCCTATCCAAATCTCCCTTCGCAATTGCAAGGTTTGATAGCACCGCTCGAAGCCGCTTTATATTATTCTTAAACCCCGGCACAGGATCAGGTTCATATATTCGTGTAAAGTATCCTAATAAATCCGGGCTACTTATCTCTAAAGCAGGTGCAAGATGAGTGTTTAAACTTTTTATATCCCCACCCGCAGCCCAAGCAATATCTAAGCAGAAAAAGGCATTCACCAATATTACGGCGATTAGTTTAAATAATATGTTATGTTTTAGCTTGTACATATCTCACCAAATATATTCATGAATTTCTAATTAACCTAATTGCTATTTCTCGTATTGAGTATTGCGTATCGAGTATTACGGTTTTTAAATTCGCAGTGATTAGTATATTTCACTCTTTGCCCCATGTCCTTTGCTTTCTGTTTTTAACATTTTGATTTTTGATTTTTTTCTGTCATCTGTTTGCTGTCTTTTAACTTCGGTTTCTTACACTAAATACGCAATACACAATACTCACAACGGTAACTAAATCGCCCTCTCCACTTCTAACACCCGTTCTATCAGTAATGCAGAAAGTGTGTTTGCTGTAGTCACTTGCGCTGCCAGTATTCCTTTTTCTTCTAATGCTTGAGCTCTCTTTTGCGGAGATGGTTTTTTATAAACTATCAGAGTTACTAAACCGATATTTGCCTCAGTAAAATACGTTCCTTCCATCGGAGGCAAATAATCAGGAGGATTATTTAAGTCAACTACTTCTACAGTTTCTTCATTTAGTCCTTTTGCTCCAAATCCTTCTAAAATCTTCATTGCAGGCTCATGATACCGTGATGTTAAAGCTTCTAAGGTAACTCTATCAGCTAAATTAGTAACAACACTTACAATTCCACCTTCATTTAATAATTCACCTATTTTTTCTCCAATTGCTTTAGATAGTATATTCCTTAAGTCAGGAGCTAACATTACTATTTCATCAAACTTAAATTCTTGAGGCAAATCCTGTAAAGACATATTTAAAATTAAAATATTTGAAAATCTCTCATTTTCAATCACTTTTGAAAAATAATTAAATTTATCTGGATGCCATTCCACCCCTATTAAAAGCACATCTTCTCCTTGTTCACTTGCAATAGCTGCCCTATTTAAAAGATACCCGCCCAATCCTGACCCAACATCAAGTATTATTTTTACTGGTTCACCTGTTTGGATTTTTGTTCTAATACCATCACTAATTTCTCCGCTAACAATTTCCGGGTGTTGACTCCCTATCCCTTCAATTACATCCAAAATGCTAGAAGAAGCGGAGCATTGCTGCACTGATGCAGACGACGCATCATTAGTCCCAGTGGACGCGTCTGGCTCTTCATTCGCATCCGATTCTTCATCCAGTATTTGCTTCCGCGCCCGTACTAAAGTTTTTGCTCGAACAGTGCCTTCTCTGCTGTCCGGCCAATAACGCGGTATTTTTTCTATTCGTATATCTACAAAACCCGCCTCAGTTAAAAATGCTCTAACCCCTTTTTGCTCATATATTCTCCATAGTTCTGTCTTTTGAACTATTCTATTAAGATATTTATATTCTACTGATTTTGGGGGTAATTCTATAGTTATATAAATTTCGCCTTGATCACGCAAAACCCGGTATATTTCACTAAGTAAATTTTCTACGTCTTCCCTCTCTTGTGTACCCTCTTCATCCTTTTCACCTAAAAATTGAATGCATGGCGGCAATTCTGTAGCGATGTTATTTATGGTTACCGCATCAAAAGAACCATCTGCAAACGCTAACATTTTCTCATCCATACGAACAAATTCTATGCCTTCTTCCCTATCACCTATCTCCTCAATATCTATTCCCACCAAACGCCCAATTCTTGGGTTGGCTTTTTTTAGGTTTGATAAAAAATTTCCTTTTCTTGTACCAATATCAAGCACATCTTTTCCCTCTTGAAAAATAATTTCATCCTTCCGCGGCTTTACACGTTTGTATATCCTGCGTAATAACACTGTTAGGGAACCACCCGTATCTTGTGTTGTTTGGGCAAGCAATTCTTCTCTGTTCACCTGCAGATATAACCACAACAGCACGGCCTGAGTATCTGTATCAACCCACCAGCGCCGCTTAAGAGAATCTAATGTCCCTCTTTCATGAAAACTAATCTCTTCACCCATGGCAGCGGCTTTTAATACTTTTTCTTCTTCCTGGGTTAATGGCCGCCTTGTTAACGCAGCTATTACTGGCAAGCGCCTTGCATTAAAGGCAATAAACGGGACTTGTCTGCTGCGTATTGCTTCTAACACTATACGGATGGGACTATCTAATGCTAAATATTCCTTGAGTGCTTCAATTTCTGATTGAAGGTCCTCCTCTTGAATGGGGCCGCCCTCCTCCCATTCAAGGATTCGAGCAATATCTTCATCAGGATAGGCCAAAACCCTAAGCAATTGGATTTGCACTGGGTTAAGATTTTTAATCTCGTTTTTAAGCTGAGGAAGTATTTCATTTATCATACTGCACAGTTCATCAGTGGAGTTAATTTCTATTTTAATCAGCCATTGGCTATATAGGATTTGATATGCTCTGCAGCAAATATATGGAATGCCAATAAAAATGATAAGTATAATATAACCTGTTGCTATTAACGGAGCACATAGCACGGCGATAATATCTTTAACTGGGAATATTAGTAGCCATCCCGTCACTAGCGCTCTAAATATCAGCCTCGCAATATTCCTGTATAGATGGAGATCTGTATTCAATCTAAACTTTGCATCAATCCGTTTCCGCATGGCCTCTGCGATAGGGGCGTCAAATTGGCTTATTACTTCATTGCATCTGTCTTGGTGTAGGTGCCCAATTCGAACCACCTGCTCCAACACCCGCTTCAATGCTTCCTTGAAATACAGCACTTCCTCTGCTGAAAAACCAAGCGTATTAACCATGTAATCATAACTGATAGTTCCCCGAAAATAGAAGATAAGATTTAATTCCTCTATTTCTTTACCTCTTTTCTCTAAATCATCCAGATGCTCTGATAATTTATTAAGGCCATTTTCAAAAGTATCTCTGTGCCTTAATAATCTATTTATCTCTTGTTCTGGTGTCTCTTGCACTATTCGAGGTGTTTGAATTGTCTTAAGCAAGCTTTGCCATCTTGTTTTGACAGGAGTAGACATCTCTGTTGGTTCTGACCGAGCTTGTGTACCCACTATTCTGTAATAATGCCTTTTTGTCCTTTGCTGTTTTGCCCACAGTATTAGTTTTTTTCGTCTCTTCCATAAACTACTCACCACAGCATGCGGTACAGTAAATAGTACTATCATACCTGCCCCTGTTTGTATCGTTTGTATCACCCCCCCATTTACTGGATTAGCAATGCACAAAATAGGCACGGTAATTACCACGGTTAACACACTAATTACAAAAAGTTGTTTTTCCAATGCACTGCGTAAATGTAAAGCCTGCCAGCAAAACTGGAAACCAGCAATGATCAGAAGCGGCAACCCTATTTCATATGGCAATCCAAACGCTTTTATCACAGCAAAACTCCATAATCCCACAAAGCCGCCTGATTCAACAACTGCTGGCGCTAAATCCTGTCCTACCCAGTCTTGTCCTATCCGATCATACCACCTTTGCAGCCAGGGCCACCGTCCGCCGCGGGATTTTTCCGGAATTTGTAATATTATTACTATTTCTTTTGTCAAGGGCAAATTTCTAAGTTCTTCTAATAATCTTTTCAGAATGTCACTAGTGCCTTGTGGACTAAGCCTAAAATTTTCACCCACTACATCGCCTACCTGCCTTAATGATTTAACACGCCCATCATCAAACCCAAACAGCGCAATAAAATTCGCCCTGTCTCTTTCTGCATCTTTTCCCTCAAGGTTACTTAAGTAGTTCTCAATATCTTTTCTAAAATCCTCAAGTTTTTTAAGTACATCTATCTCTTCATCTGTCAATGGTCTCTGCCCAATTTTCCTGAGTAAATCTTCTAATTTTTCAAGCGGATTTTCTAACAAAGCTTTTAAAAGATTTATCGTACCTTGAACTCTTTCCAGAGGCAATTCTCCTAACCCACGTTCTACCCGTTGGTTTTCTGCTGCCTCTTTTTGTGCCACAATCGTCTCTTTCTCTGCTGTAACTAAATCCTCAATTATTTCTGCACCATACAATAGCATTGCCTGTCTCCATATCTTATGGAGATAAGCTCTGGATACTGGCTTTTTTTTACCGTCTGCCATTGACGTTGTAAATTTATCTGTGTTTATTTCCCTCTTTACATTTTTTGTTACCTTATCAGAAAGCCTTTCTGCTCTTGACAGCTTCTTCCAAGATTCGCGCAATTCTCTTTCAATCATTTCCCGGTTCTTCCATGCATAATCCGCCGGCCCGGCATATACCCTTTGCAACACCCCGACTTTATTCTTAGGGATTTTACCCAGTTCAGATAAAAGGTGCATTAATTGGCTTAAGCTTTTATACCCCAGACGCGTTCTGTGCTGGACAAGCCATGGTATAAAATTAGCCGGGTCACTAAAATCTACCTGCTCTCCTTGTTCCTTCAATAGTTCCGCTAAGTTAGCCGTGGCTTTGGCGCGAACAAACTCAATCCGCCCCTTTTGAAAACCTTCTGTTCTAAGCATTAACTCGGGAAAACTCATAATCAAGGCTCTTCTATAAGAATTTCTAAAACAACTTCTCTCCCCAAGTACTTTTCTAAGTGTACCTAAGGAAAGAAACTGTTTTTTCCTTATGCGATAAAACATTTCCCGTAATGCCGCAATCTCTTCCTCAGAAAGCTCTCCTTTTCTAAAAGATTCATATTTATCTTTTAGCCCATGAATCCTCTCAAAAAGCACCTCTCTTACTAATAATATATTTCTGAGAGTATTCGAAAGACCACGGCTGCCAATCTCCAATGGCACGGCAAGCTGGGCATTTAGCCCTTTGAGGTTTCCCCCAGCAGCCCAGGAGATGTCTAAGCAGAAGAAGGATTGGATCAGCACGATAGATATTAATTTGAATAATATGTGTTGTTTTAGCTTACTCATATGTTAATGCCTCATTACTTAATTTCAAATGCCAAATCTCCCGCCACCCCGCATCGGCGGGCAGGCAAATGAATCATCCAATAAACAAATATTCTAATCTCAATTTCTAATTAACCTAATACTTCTCGTATCGTGTATTGAGGATTGAGTATTGAGTTTTTTATTGTAGTTTTTTTATGCTCAATACTCAATACGCA
The DNA here is from genome assembly GCA_043821285.1 of Candidatus Omnitrophota bacterium. GTDB lineage: Bacteria > Omnitrophota > Gorgyraeia > B26-G9 > JBDRCZ01 > JBDRCZ01. The sequence goes on from JBDRCZ010000040.1 coordinate 22,647, forward strand.
ATACACATTACTAATTAAATCCTCGATGCACAATACGTAGTTTTAACGTTTTTCTCTGTGAACTCTGTGCGCTCAGTGGTAAAATTTTTATTTTTTTGCCATTCTGGTTTCATCATTCGTCATTTTCTTCCATTCTCTATATTTCTTTTATTCTGTCTTATTTCTTTTCGTTTTTCTTCGTGCCCTTCGTGAGCTTCGTGGTAAATTTTTTAATTTCCCGCCAAGCCGCAAAGGGCGCCAGGGTTGTTAAAAACTCTGTGCAATAATTGTATTTTTTGTTTTCGAGTAATTCGTATATTTCGTGGTTAAAGACTTTAGTTCTTCACACAATACATAATGCTCAATACTCACGACAGCACCTAAATTGCCCTCTCCACCACTTCCAACGCTACTATCTGCCCCGGTCCCAGCGCGTCAACTACCCCAGCACAATGAAAATAGCATGACAAAAGAATATCACAACACCTACGCAACTCTCCCAGCTCAGTTAAATTATTGATTCTCTCAATCAGCAAATACCCCTCATCCCCTAACGCTTGCTTCAATCCTTCATCTCCCAACTCTTCACGGATCAGTATAAGTAATGGTCTAATGGAATTTACCAGGGGTTCAAGTTCCTCTCTATCATACATTGCCCTTTTAAGAATTTGCGCTTGCCCATAAAGTACTAAATACCTTATCCAGCTTTGGAAATTTACCGGTTCTCCCTCTGCCTCAGCAAGATTTTGATAAATTCCGGCAGCCATCAACTTATCACTATTAAACAGAACTTCTAATACTGCTTCATCGCCCTCTAAAGCCGCAAAAATAAGCTCGTCCACGGTAATGCTCAAGAGTTCTGATTTGTTTTCCTTAATCTCCCGCAGTTTGTTTTTAACATCTTGTCTATTTAAATCCTCAGCCAGCTCCTCCCTCAGACATGCCTGTATTAATAGCTTAACTTCTGCTGTTGTCTGGATGTCTTTAACATCTTTGCGGAGTATGTCTCTAACCGTCTTTACCCACAACAGGTAATCTACTTGTTCCTTAAAAATGCTAAGTCCTTCGTCAATCGCATGCTGGTCAGATAATCTTTTATAGTATTGCATAAGCCGTGACAAATTCTTTAGCCGCCATGCACCCATCTCCTCGGGCGGTTTTATTAGAAAATTAGTGAGTCCTTCTTTATTAATTATTTCTCCAAGCAGTATGTCCAGAGCAACAACCCGCGGCAAGTCAACTGGGGAGTAATATCTGTCCATTATCGCAGGCGTAATCCGCTGATTAAATATGAATATAAGAACAGCTCCTCTTAGGTCTTCGATGCAGAGTCCTTCTTTTCCAATGCCTATTCCTTTTGCAAGTTCTCTTACAGCTTCCTCGGACATTTCACTAATTTCTCTCTTTATTGCATTCCACATATTCTGATGATCCAACTGTGACAACCCGCGATTTATGGATAAGATTACAACTTCTCTGAATATCTCCGGAGTAATTCTTCTGAGTTCTTCCATTCTGCTGATAAAACCTGTTGTTAAAAGCAGAGTTCCGGTTGTAACATCAGCGTGTATAGGCGTTCCATCATCTCTGGACATCAATGTGACATTCACTTCCCTTTCACTTGCTATTTGTCTTATCTCTTCAAATGTTGCCCGATCTTCTTCAGAAAATACACGCTCACTAGGTCCTTTTCTTCTTATATCTCTACCCTCTGTCTGGGATCCTAATAATGGCAAGGAGATAAAAATCGGCAAAAATTTTTTTATCGTTTCCACGGCATTTCTTATTATTTCTGCTAAATTCACTTGCCTATGTCCTCGTCGACGTGGTCTTGCCCCCGTTCTTGGTGGTGAAGGTGGACTTGTTGGCGGTTCCCTCGGTTCAGTAGTAGATGTCTCGAAATAAATACCTAGCGGCGCGCTCGGTACTTCTCGAGCAGCAGTTAACTCCTTTTGGTATAATGCTACGGTGTCATCAAACCCCTCATTACGCAGACAATTTATTACATCTTCCAGAGAGTGTTCCAGTCCTATTCCATTAGTAAAAACCCCTGATATCTCCTCATCGTTTTTCGCCTCTGCCCTTAGTTTAATCAACAAGCAAGTTAAATCAATCAAAGTTTGCACTTCTAATCGCGTTTTCTTTTTTGCTCGTTTCGAAAGCACCTCATTAAGCAAACTAACTAATCCCTCAAAACATCCATCTTCTTCTATTCCATAGATAAGGTGTTGTAACTGCTCCTGATTTTCATTGATTCCAATTCTAATATCATCACGTTGACGGCCTTCACGTAGGCTGGCGTGATAAATTGTTGCAAGCAGGTACGGCAGCCGTGCTCTGGTTCGTATTTGTTGTTCAGTAGTTTCATCTCCTGAAGATACAAACTCTCTAATGGATCGTTCGATCGCCTCTTGCACCCCCCGTTCAACCCTTCCTAATAATTCCAAAGTTTTATTGAAAAGCTCCGCATAAATATCCGGCTCCGCACTTGGTTCTTGCACCAGAGTATCTCTATCTGGCGTTTCAACAGGCACTTCTCTCACAGTACGCGCGTATACATCCGCAATAACCATATCAACTTCTCCAAATCCATCCCCAGCATCCAATATCGCCTGCCAGATTAGCTCTATACTAATCTCTTCATCTCCTAACTCTACTGTTATTTGATCCAAGATTGCTAATCTTTCCTCTATACCCTGCGGGTTTATTCCTTGTAACAGCGCCGCTCTAATCGTCTCATTGCTAAGTCCTAGGATAAATACTTTGATAAGGATATCAATTATTGTCTCTTGCAATGCATCCCTATCCGTGTCTGTCATATCTTCGCTAAAACCATGTGCCGTGATAATATCTTTTAAAACATCCCACTCGATAATTATTCCCTGGTGCTCTAACTCTTGGCTAAGTTCATTAACAAAATCTTCCAAAGTAAGTGGTTCTCTCTCTGCTGGAGGCAATGTATATTCAACTAAAGGTGGCCTTTCCTCTCTTGTTCCTAAGCCCCTGACTCCTTTATCAACCCCACTTGCTGCTTGCAGTGTAATCTCGCTTAAATGACCTGCGGCCAAAACCGCGGTATCAACATCTTCTCTTTCTTCATCTATTCCCGGACTTCTTCCTCCAAGTCCTTCTCTTGTCCCTTCTACTGTGATTATGGGCATTGGTAAAGGAGTTCTTCTATCCCATATTGGTTGCCAGTCTTTTTTCTTTCTTAAAATCAAAAGCGGGAAATGACCGACTAATCTATTTATTCTACGTGCCTCGGTTTGTTCCGAAGAATCTACGAACGCGTATTCTATTTCTGGGCTAATGTATTTATCTGACAAGAGCTGCCAGCTATCGCCCAGATAAATCTCAAACCCCATTTGTCCCAATGAACTTAATAATTCCTGCGTGACCACTCTTAGTTTAGACATGCTAATTACCAGAATACCTTTTTCATCAAGAAATTCCGCCAAATTACTGACTGCCTTCCATCGTAATTCATCCGGGATATAATCCAAAGACGGAAGGGTTATTAAATCGAACAACCCGCCTTGTTCTTTCAATTGTTCTGCTAATCTATCTAAAGAGCGCGCTAAAGGCTCCTGTCCCTGATCATATACTTTCTCTCCTAATTCCAGGCTTTGCCGGATAAATCCCGGCCGGTAATCTGCTATTTCAACTGCTAAGTTAAGTCCCCGGCCAATTATTTGTTCTGTATCTTGAACCATTTCCCTGTCCAGTCCCCCGCCGCCATCTACTGCCAGCAGTCTCTGGTCTTGCTTAATTAACCCATTTTGATATAAATATCGATAAATCAATAACCATTGTGTATAAAAGGATGTTTGTTTTATTTCCGCAAGAAAATCCGGCTGGCTAATCAGCCTTTGCCATAGATTTAAGGCAGCATACCAAAAATTTATATTTTCTTCTCCTTGTTTTAACGAAAAAATATACCGCGTTTCATTATAATGTGCATTCCTCATCAGTACATTTATATCCCCTTCCTCTTGAACATAGCATCCTTTTGTTTCCAGATATGAGTTTATCCATAGTATTGGTCTTCCACCGCGTTCACTCTGAAAATATTTTTCTTGTACCGGCTCGCCATTAACATATAAGGTGCTTTCTATACAGCGTATGTTCAACGGACTTTCTTCGCCTTTACTATCAACTACCAGCACCTCCGGAAAAACAACCTCGCTTTTTTCCGGGCTAGAGGCCAGTCTGACGTATCTTGAGCCTTGGCTTACTCCGTGGATGAAAACATTCCCCACGGCAAAACGGGTTGCTTTTAATGTGGTACTCTCTATGGTTTCAGAGACACTAATAACACTGCCTCTTTCGTCCCTAAATATCCCAAGGAACTCCTCAACCTCTTTGCTCTCTAAAACTGATAAGCTAATACTGTGCTTAGTAAAGCTCTTGATAATTTGATCATTGAGTAAAAAAGTGGTTTCATTCTCCTTTATTTCTATGACCTCAATGGACAAAAGAGCTCTATCTTCTTTATGGAGTAAAACCCTCTTGTCTCTGCCCTCACGTATATATCTTATTGGTAACCCCCGGGCAACTGAACCTAACCTGAACTCGTATCCTTGCACCACAAAACGTTCTTTTAAATTTTCCGCGCCTTCAAATAATATATCGAATACTAAGTCTCTGTCTTCATCCTGATAACCAGCAATCCCCGATGGATATTTAATCAAATTTTCTGTGCTAATCTTATTACATGCGTTAATCACCCGTTCAGCGCCGCAATCTTTTATTTGGGCATAGATAAAAGTATCACTTAGCGTCCATTCTGAGATTTCCATCCATTGTTTAATTCTGAATATTGCTTCTTGTTGCAGTGCGGCTAATTCTGTAATAAAGGCATCAATGCCTTTAGCAGCAATTTCTGCATAGAGCACTTCTGAACTTAATCCTGGCAATCTTTTTTCCTCAAGCAAGTCTTTGATTTTGTTTAAACTCAAATTGTCATACCGCGTAATGTCTCCATAAACTGTTTGTATCTCCCGGATAAACCCATGAACCTGCTCTTCACGCACTCCTCTGGCTAATCTATTTTTTAGCCGAAGATAAACAAACTCCCAAGTCAGGGGAAATCCCACCGCTTTGAAATTATCAAATATACTCCTTAATCTTTCAAACGCGTCACCATAAGGAGCAAGACGCTCTTGCGTTTCTATCGCAAATCCCGCCTCTGCTTTTGGATTGGCGGTACTTCTCCTACCGGGGCTTTCCCTTGGCGTTGCTGGTCTACTTTGTTCAAATCTAATATGTAATTCACCGTTTTCTTTACTAACAACAATCCTGCGTCCATCAGAAAGTACTACGACAATTTCATTTTCTCCAAACTCTACCCCAATTATGTCTTCTATTTGGATCCCCTGTCGTTGTAATTCTGGAAAGACCTCAAACAAAATTCCTGTTTGCTGCCCCGCCATTTTAAGCGCTGGCGAAAGGCTCGTAGACAGACCTGTTATGTTCCCCCCAGCGGACAGGGAAATGTCCAGGCAGAAAAAGGCATTTATTAATATTACAGCTATCAGTTTGAATAATATATGTTGTTTTAGCTTACTCATATGTTAATGCCTCATTAGTTAATTTCAAATCTCAAAATCCAAATGACAAATGAATCATCCAATAAACAAATATTTTAATCTCAATTTCTAATTGACCTAATTTCCCCAACCTGAACAAGCCAGAACCAAACATAATCACACCACATTTGGCTCGTCCAGCTTGTCATATAAAAACCTTCGTGTTCAAACTTTCCCTTTTTATTTTTTCTGTCCTCTGACTTCTGTATTCTGTTCTCTTATGCTCGATACCCAATACTCAATGCGTAGTTTTAAAGTCTTTCTCCGTGTCCTCTGTGCGCTCTGTGGTAAAATTTTTATTTTTTTCACGCAATCCGCAATACGTATCTCCAACACCTAATTCCAAATAATCACCACGATTAAGTGAATTTAAAATAAATTTAAAAATAGGATATTAAAGTATAGCATATTTTAGGAATTTTTCAAGGGATTTTTTAAATAACAGCAATTAAGAACCGAATCTGCAAAATCCACAAAAATCACGTCAGGAAAAAACATTTTGATTAAATTCGGGAATGGTTGTAAAATGGGTAAACGGGGCCTACAAAGGAATTAACGCGTTTCTTTTGCACAATAGGGGATACTGTGTGGGGGCACCTTTTTCATGATGTATCCCAACATAATCTGATTTGAATCTTCCTTCTTTCTGCCGGCGGCTTAAATACCGCATATCTAAAATGTTCAAACATCCGATTGGCAATATTCCTAATACTGCCATAACTTTCCTTACAGATTAATGAACCTCGCTCAATTGTTTCAAATTCTCACAGAATTCCTCTCTCTGTATTTCATCGTTTATCTTTTTCCGCGCCCCGCGTTTCATAAGCAGTAAGTTTAACCCCAACCATACCTGGGTCTCTTTTCTATAGCTTATCTGTTCCGGATTTCGCCCATCTGCTATCTCGCTTAGTCATTCATTAAACTTGGGAAAATAATGCTCTACTGTTGTCTTTAATACTCCGACTAAATTTTCTCCCCCTCGCTTTGCCCCGCTCTTTACCCTTTGCTCTTTTTGCCTTTCTTCCGGCTCTTTACATATATTTTGATCATTCTCCGGCTTAGTTTTGTCATCTCTTTCATGTATTCTTTGAGCAGCCAATAATTCTCTACCCACGCTAATACCTCCTCCCGTAACCCTACAGGTACATACGCTGTTCCATTCCCTTCGCTATCCGTCCAGCTTAAATGCAGCTTCTCATGTCCAGCTCCTTTTACCTTTTGGCATTTACACCCCTTATGCCCGCATCTTACTCTTAAATATGTTGGCGTTCCCATGATGAAATACCCCACCCGGCCAATCTTTTTTAATAATCCCTTCCTTCGCCGCTCTAACATTGCATAGCTTTCATTAAGCATCTTTACCCCTCCTTTCCTTCCTTTTTAGGATGTTATATAGATAACATCCTATTATACCACAAAAAAACAAAGTGCGAAATGTTTTTTGCACTTTGTTGCCTTTTCCCTTTCTTCCCTCTATCTTGCTGCTTCAAAAGCGCGAAGAATTTTCGGTTCTTAATTGCTGTTAAAATAACGCAGCTGCTTGCAGATTATCGCAAAGGGTAATAAAAATACGGATTCTTTCTTATCTGGGTTGGAATAAATGCTGTAATGTATTGATGTGTACAGATAAAAAAACCGCGGTTAAACGATTTATTTATTAAAAATCCGTGTTTCATCCGTGGTTAAAAAAACTCTGTGCTCCTACAAGTCTGTGTGAGAATCGGTTTTTTTGTAATCTGTACTCAAAAGGCGTGCTATTGGCTAACCTATTATAAAGACTATTATTTGGTAAGCTCCACTTCAAATATATCTCCCTGGCCAAGAATCTGTAAAACCGCGCAAAAGGGTTTTATAAAAATCAGCTCAAACAATTTTCCGCAGATCAGTAGAGAGAACACTTTTTTGAATTTATTTTGACTGCGCTTATATCTGTCCTTTAGGCAGTTGCGGATGAGGCCGGGGCTGGATCTTATTTTTATTCTTTTAATCTTAAGCCCGGTCTTTTTGCATAAAAGCGCCATTGTTTCTGGAGAAAAAATGTGCAGGTGCATTGGGCAGCCGTAAAAATCCTCTTTAAACGCGTAAAAGGCAAAACTTTTCTGATTGGGGACTTCGATATATATACGGCCCTGGTCACTTAAGATGCGCTTTGCTTCCTCAAGAGATAATACCGGGTCTTCAACATGCTCAAATACCTGATTAAACCGGATAACATCAAAATATTTATCCGGAAACTTCGCTTCCTCTAATGTCCCATGGAATGCCATGTCCACACGCTCTTTTGCCTCGTTATATAAAGATAACTCCTGTTCTACGCCATAAGTCTCCCAGCCCAATGCCTTCAAAATCGCTAAATACATTCCATTATTACAGCCTACGTCTAAGAACCGGCCATTACCCTGATACGGCATGATGTTTTTTAGCGCAATAATCCGGCACGGCCAGACTAATATTTTCAGCCACAAGCTGTTTTTCAGCGGATAAAAGCGGTAATTCTTAAACAACTGCAGACTTAATTTATTTATCGGCAGGGTAAACCGCCATTTTTTCTTATTGAATCTTTTTAGATCATGCGCGGAACTTGTAAAACGTTCCGACTTATAAAAAGACCGTTGTGTCTCTCTCTCCGGGGTTGGCTTAACAAAACAAAACCCGCACTCTAAACACTGCACCAGGTGAAATACCGGTGAGTCTACAGACAATTTTTTCGCAAATAAAATCCTGCTTTCTCCTGCCCCACACAACTTGCACGTATTTAAATAGGACGGTCTCTTTTTTTCGCTTTTTTCCATTTTAAATGACGACATAAGTTACAGTGCAGAAAGCATTGTAACTGCATTGAGGTTTAGCGCTACGGCAAGATATCATCACCGCGGTGAAAGGTAACACTCGTCGACGCAACGCATTGGCGGGGATGCTGCGTACCACTGCTTTTAAGCCGTGGGGGTCCGTTAAGAATCTGTGTTTCATCCGTGGCTAAAAAATATTTAAACTACGCGAAGATCACCTTAGCTGTATTTGGTCACCAGTGTTTATAGGTCTTCTTCCGGCCATAGTTCTGGCGACGGATAGTTCTCTTGCCATAGAAACGTCTGCTCTGCCAGGTTTTGTTCTGCTGAACAAATTTTTCCTGCGGGAATTCCGGGTGTGCGGATATCGGGAGTGCGGTCTTGATAAGTTTTTCTATGCTGCGAACATCCTTACCCTGTTCAGGTGTGGCAAATGATATGGCGCGGCCTGCGTGCCCGGCACGGCCGGTACGGCCAATGCGGTGTACATAATCTTCCGCGTTTTCCGGTATATCGTAATTTATGACCAGCTCAATACCCACAACATCAATCCCTCTTGAGGCAATATCTGTAGCAACCAATATCCGGTATTTCCCGGACTTAAATCCTTCCAGCGCTTCCCGGCGCTGTGATAGTGAACGGTCAGAGTGGATTTCTGCTGCCCGCTGCCTTATTGCGCGCAGATGGCGGGTAATTTTACGCGCCCCGATTTTTGTGCGGGAGAATAAGAGTACCGGGCCGTGATATTTTTCCAGAATTTTAGCAAGCAATTCATTTTTTGATTCTTTTTTTACAATAAACAGCTCCTGCACAATCCGCTCCGCGGTTGTACCGGACGGTGCCACTTCAATATTAATCGGCAGTTTCATATAGCGGGTAGCAATTCGCATCACTTCTTCCGGGATGGTGGCGGAAAAAAGCATGGTCTGCCGGTTTTTTGGAACAGCTTTTAATATCTTTTCTATCTGCGGCAGAAATCCCATATCTAACATGCGGTCTGCTTCATCTAAAACCAAAACATCAATATTTGACAAAAAAACTGTTTTGCGTTCCAGGTGGTCAACCAAGCGGCCGGGAGTAGCAATAATAATCCGCGGATTTCTGCGCAGTGCCTGGAGCTGCCGCGGCATTGGCGCGCCACCGATAATAACCACTGTTTTTATCCCAAACAGATATGCGAGTTTTTGAAAAGCCTCATTTACCTGTGTGGCCAGTTCACGGGTTGGTACCAGCACTAAACATTTAGTTCTCGTCTGTGCGAGATGCTGTATTATAGGGATGGCAAAGGCAAGTGTCTTACCGGTGCCAGTTTGCGCTACCCCAATAACATCTTTTTTTTCAATGGCAATAGGAATTGCCTTATGCTGTATTGGCGTAGGGGTAATAAATTTCATGCGGTCTAAGGCTTGCAGTATTACGGGAGCAATACCCAGCCCGTCAAAGGAACTATGTGGATAGTGTGGAATATGCGTCATAAAGGATTACTCTTATACAAATATCGTACGTTGAATATTTTGCTGGCGGATTTGCCAATTTGTTTTACTAATTGGCGAAATCTCGCCATAATTTTTGATTAACGAAAATTATGGCGGAGAGGCCGGGATTTGAACCCGGGAGCCCGGTTTGATCCAGGCTAACCGCTTAGCAGGCGGTTGCTTTCAGCCACTCAGCCACCTCTCCTCAATTCGCACAGATGATTTACGCAACACTGCGTGTTTCGTAAATCATCTGTGTTTGTTACAATCAGTGTCCAGCCCTTTTCCCCTTAAAAAACTCACTCAAAATCAATCCGCATTCTTTTTCAAGCAAACCGTTTATTACCTTTATGTGGTGGTTTAGTCGTTTGTCATCGACAATATTATAAAGCGAACCGCAGGCCCCGGTTTTTGGATCTTTTGCACCAAAACATAACTCTTTTACCCGCGCCAGTACCATTGCTCCGGCGCACATCGTGCAGGGTTCAATTGTAACATAAATACGCACATCTATCAACCGTTCTGATTGTAAAAACGCCGCAGCCTGAGTAAGCGCAATCATCTCAGCATGGGCCGTCGGGTCCTTTAACAGCTTCATCTGATTATGCGCGCGGGCAATAATTTTATCTTCATACACAATTACGCAGCCAACCGGTACCTCGTCCGCATCCACTGCCTTCTGCGCCTCTTTCAATGCCTGGCGCATAAATAAATTATGTGTTTCTTCGGTTTTCAATATTTTATCTCAGTTTTTCTCCCGCATTCTCCGCAACTTATTCTCTTTGCCATAAACGACGGGGAGAGCTGCAGTAATTTACCGCAGGAACAGGAAAAACTTTCCCAGCCTTTACTTTTTCTGGTATATACCTGCGGCGCTATATCTGTATCCGTGGTTTTTATTGTATCTTGTTTAGCCTTTATTCCTTCTGCCGCGCTCACGGCCGTGATTGCTGCTTTGAGATTTGCCAAAGGCACAGCATGTTCATGCCCACAGCGGGGGCAGGATATTTTTTCTCTGTTAAAATCAGGCGGGATTTTAATCTTCAGGCCGCAGACACATGCTAAAAACGCATACTTATTCACTGCCCGCATTAAATCCCCAACATCTCTTCTCTCCTTCTTTACCCCTTCTGCCTTTTGCTCTTCAATAGATGGCTCACGCACCATGATATTGTCAGAATCCTTCAATGCTGACAATGGCATAATTACTGCTGATTTTCCTTTAACCTGCGCAAAAGCCTTTTGATAATTAACATAGTTTACTCCCTGACTAATACCCCGTAAAATTTGCACCCGTTCTTTAATCGGCGGATGTGTACTAAAAAGACTACTTGCAGTTAAACTTTGCGCGGCCAAGGGATTTACAATATACATGGGCGCAGTTATTTTATTTGCTGATGATAATTTAATATTTCCTGTAGAAATCTTCTCAAGCGCAGAGGCTAATCCTTCGGGGTATCTGGTCAGTCTAACTGCTGAGGCATCGGCCAAATATTCCCTTTTTCTGGACAAGGCAAAATAAAAAATCCGGGCAAGTATTGGTGATAATACGGCAAAAACAACTGCCACAAGCATGATAATTGCCTGCGCCTGGCCCCCGCTACTGCCTGAACCTGAGCGGTACCTTCTGGACGAGCCCCGGGAATACCACAAACTCCTCAAAAATATCTCGGAAAGCATCACAATGCTTCCGAGCATGACCCCGGCAAATGTTACATACAAGACATCGCGGTTTATAATATGCGACATCTCATGCGCAACAACCCCCTGCAGCTCATCGCGGTTAAGCCGGCTAAGCAACCCTGCGGTTACGGCAATAGAACTGTTTTCCGGGGTTTTACCGGTAGCAAATGCATTTGGTGCAAGATCATCAATAATATAGATGTTCGGCATTGCTGGAAGGCTTGCCGCTATTTTCATCTCCTCAACAATATTAAACAACTGCGGGTGGACGTCATAAGAAACCTTTTTCGCCCCACTGGAATAGAGAATAATGGAATCGCCGGCACTATAACTTACAAACGCCAGAAAAACCCAGAGGAATAAAGCAATAATAACGCCACCGGCTCCACCATCCGGAGGAAACCATGCCGCACCAATAACAAAGCCCAGCAAAACCAGGCAAAGCCCCATGCTGATAAAAATAATCCAAGACTTCCTTTTATTTTCCTCAATCAACTCCCACATAATTCATAATGCCTCGTAAAGACACAAAGCTTTTTTTACCACGAATAACACGAATTTACACGAATATTCATTAAACATGTAGAGCATGTAAAATTTACAGAATAAAACTCATATTTAAATTATTACCTAATTCGTGTTGATTTGTGCAATTTGTGGTTAAAGACTTTAGTTTCTCTTCTGTTGAAGAAATTCTAAACTCTACCCGCGAAATCAGCGGAGGCGGTTTTGTTTTTGACCGGCAACCGCCCGGAAAAACGCAACGCATTTTTCCATGCATGGATGGCCTACGGCCATCCATTTAGAACTCAACCTTTGGAACCTCTTTTTCCGCCTTATCTTCTATTTCAAAAAACTCTTCCGTTTTAAAATTGAACGACTGCGCAATCATATTCGAGGGAAACATCTGAGTTTTATTATTAAATAAAAGCACCTGGTCATTATACGCCTGACGGGCAAAGGCTATTTTATTTTCCGTTGAAGTTAGTTCCTCCTGCATAGCGAGGAAATTTTTGTTTGCCTTTAGATCCGGGTAATTCTCCACTACCAAAAAAAACTTACCCATTGCCCCACTTAACGCACCTTCGGCTTTTGCCTTCGCACCAACACCTTCGGCACTCATTGCCTGGCTTCTCGCCTTGGTAATATTTTCCAAAGTATCCCTTTCATGCCCCATATAACCTTTCACGGTCTCTATCAAATTCGGGATAAGGTCATGTCTTCTTTTCAACTGCACATCAATCTGCGCCCAGGCATTTTTAACCCGGTTACGCAAGGCAACAAGGGCATTATATATTCCGATAACATAAGCCACCGCAATAACAACTAATACCAACAACCCAATCAAAACTATCATACCAACCTCCTTTATCCGCAGATGATCGCAGATATCAAAATGTCTAATTAAATCCCAACTAATTAATTCCAAATGTCAAATGACAAAATCCAAATGAATCTCTAAATAACTCAATCTTTAAAATTCGTGCAATTTGTGCTATTTGTTGTTTAAAAAATAAGCAGTTAAAGTCTCCCCCCGTGTGCGCCGCGTCTCCGTGTGATAATTTCTTCCCTAATTTTTTAATTGGGATTTATTTAGGTCAATTCGTCATTATATTTTTCTACCACCTAAGCATATATTTATCAGATAATCCTCTACTACAAAGGCAGTTATTATCTAATCTCTTTAAACACAAGCTGTTCTATTCTACTGCGCCTGACCGCTCGTGGTTTTTCATCCGCATACCCAAAAGCCACCACTGCGGCCAATTCATACGAACGTGGCACATTTAACAATTTTGCTATCTTAGTCTTTTTATTCAAAATCTCCCCTAACCAGCAGCCACCCAAGCGCAAGTCAAAAATTCCCAGCATCATATTCTGTACGCATGCCCCAACTGCCTGCATATCCTTATCACGGTTATAGCTATTCTTTTTATCCAAAAACACCGCAATAACACACGGCGCGCTATTTATCGTTTTTGCAGAATCAGTACAAGCAGCAATTTTTTGTTTTAAATCCGGATTAGAAACAACCACAAACCGCCAGGGCTGGTTATTCAAACCTGAAGGAGCCCACCGCCCGGCATTTAAGATCCGGGTAATTAACTCCAGACTTATTTTTTTATTTTTAAACCTTCTTACACTCCTGCGCTCAACAATCGCCTTATACACCTGCATTATTCTGCCCCTCAAAATTATTTTTTAGCCACGGATGAAACACGGATTTTTAATAACAACATAACCTCTGAAGGCTGCTTTAGTTGCCTTCAGAGGTTATTGCAAACATATCCTTCAACATTGCCAAAATCTTATTATCCTTATCCAGACCACCGAGCCGAATCATCTCATAAAGCTCCCCGCGATCAAACCACAGCCCATGATTATCGCGGCATTTATCAATAAGAATCTTCTTATCCCGTCCGCACAAAACCTTCTGCATTTTTTTTAAACAGATCGGGCATTTCTTCGGGGTTTCGGTTGTGGTTGTATCAACTTCAAAAGAACGAAGCAGCGCATCTTTATCCACACTACTTTCCAAGAGCAGTTCCAACTCTCCGGCATCCAGCCAAATACCGCTACAGGACAAACAGTGGTCTATTTCCACCTCATCCAGCTCCAAAACAACCATGGGCTCCCGACAAACCAAGCAATCCATATATGTTACTCCTATAACCTGTTTTTAAATTATTAACTATTTACTGTTGGTAATTTGCTACGTGCTATTTTTGGCCCTGCTTATTTATATAACCCTTTGCTATCTGCTATTAGCCATATGCTATGCTGGCGCGCCCAGCAGGACTCGAACCTGCAACCCTCAGTTCCGTAGACTGATGCTCTATCCATTTGAGCCATGGGCGCAATCAACGTCGTGTGTATCGAGTCGTGCGTACTGCGCAAACAAATGCATTTTTGTTTATGTTCAGACTCAATACTCACTACTCAATACATGATACGTTTTTGTATAACTTGTCATTATATCAGCTTTTGGGGGTGGTGTAAAGGGGGATATTAATTCCTTATTTGCCTGTTTTTGCATATAGCGAGGTAATGCCTTAAGGGATAATATTAGATCTATCCACTAGTTATCCTTTTTTCTGTAAATAGCCATTTTATTGCTCCTTGCTATCTTGCAAATTATCTGCCGAAGGGGACGTTGATGAAAGTATGAATTTATGTACTTACCGCCTTCAATATATCCCTTTCTTCATTTATCTTACGCCCGGCTGCCATCGCTTTACTTACCGCGGTCTGCATTATCCCTAAATATTTTCCTAATTCTGTTACGGTTTTTCCCAAATACTCATAGCCTAAATAAATATATGGTAATGATTGCTCATGATACACCAGGCATAGATAACCACCTGATGCTCTTTGAATATTTCTTTTAGGCATGTTTTAAAATTTTCCTTTTCTCTTTCTTCCTTAAATATAGCTTTGCCTTCTATCCCTCTCCCCATGATATGATGCAAAGCTCCCGGATAATCCAATCGTGCTTGTCTTGGCATACCTATATATTATCATTTTCTTCCTCTCCTGTCAATACTTTCATACTTTCATCAACGTCCCCTTGTCTTTGAAAAGGCTATTAAAAATAGTGTTTTCACGCATTATTCAGGCTCATCTGCGCTCAATAAGTCTTCCAACATCCTGCGGGCATTTTTACTAATATCACAACTGTTCCGCACAAAACTAACACCGTTTTCACCTAATCTTTTTCTTTCTTCCGGATGAAACAAGAGATACTCTAATTTCTGAATTAGTTCTTCTGTTGATTTTGGATTTACTAAAAACCCATTATAATTATCGATGACTACTTCTGGTATTCCGCCGACCGCCAGCCCTACTACCGGCTTGCCACAAGCCGATGCTTCTAAAGAAGAAAACGGCTGTCCCTCTTCACGTCCAAGGTAATTGCGTCCGGACATAACAAAAACATCACAAGCAGCATAATACCCAGGGGACTCTTGATGCGATACCCATCCGGTAAATACAACTTTTTCACCAATTTGTAATTTTCTGACTTTTTCTTTTAATTCATTTTCATCTTCTCCGGTACCAACAATTAATAACCGCGCATTTTCAACTTGTTTAACAACATTAGAAAAGGCATCTATTACCAAATCTATGCCTTTTATCGGATGCAGCCGTGATAAAGTCATAATCACCAGGTTGTTTTCTAAGGCATATTTTTTTCTGATAGAATTTCCGGAAATATCCGGGGAAAACATTTTGATATCCACGCCATGGGGAATGATTACGGTTTTATCGAAAAAATCTCCCGTGGATTGAACCTTAGAGTTTAAAAAAATACCCGGCGGATAGATTTTTGTTGTTTGCCTAAATACCTGGCGTATGAGAAATCTGGTCTGCGGGCTTTTTAACCCGTCAATCACATCAAACCCGCTCACGGTCACCGCCCATTTTATCTTTTTCCCAAATCCTGACAACAAAACCGCAACTCCTTCCGGTGACCAGCTAAGGCAATAAATTATATCAATAGCATATTCATTAACGACCTGGCGTATTTTACGGGAAAGAAGATATGCCTTATAAAGATAATGCCCGTTAAGTGGAACATGTACTCGTTTATACAAATCGTTTTCTCGCCCATGAACCGGGGTAAGCACCACAACCGAATGACCGTCCCGACACCACTGTTTAAGCAAAAAAAACATCTTGTTCTGCAATCCTCCCCCTTCCGGAGGGAATGTACTTGCAATAATAAGTATCTTCATCAAATTAAATTATCGCCTTCGGCGTTAATTTGCCAACTACCTTTTCTTTGAAAAGAAAAGGTAGACCAAAAGAAAAAAAATAACCGTCCCTTTTAACACGGTACACAGTCAACCGTAAACGCTGCGACATACGATATACCATAATCTCCATTCATCCCTGCCTGCCAGTAGCAAGTCTTTTCCTTATCTCCTGCACGATATCCCACATCCCATAATTAAAAACCTTCTCGGCTGCAAAAGCCAACATCGAGTAAAACAAAACAAAAATTACCCCTTGCAACATAAAAACTAGTAAATCCAATCCCCGTACAAAATATTGTTTGAGTGCTAATGTCAATAAAATTGAAATTATTACATTTACCAATGGGATCACGAGCATACGGATAAAAACGCAAAAATCTTCTCGTACAACCTTTGCCGCCTTATACCATACCACAATATTCGGGATAAACGTTGCTAAAACCACCGCAATTGCCGTTCCGGCGATACCCCCTTGTGTTGTAAACGGAAATATTAATACCGCAAGCAAAATTAGCTGAACGGTTTGTATCTTCGTCAAAATCTGTGGTTTTCCCACCCCGTAAAAGAGCGGACCACAAGTTGCGCCGATTGAGCGCACCCACCCCCACAACACTAATATTTGCATTGCCAAAACCATCGGCATCCATTTTACTCCCAAAAACATCCTGGTAAAATCCGCAGCCAGCATTAAAATCATCCCGCCAAAAGGAAACGATAAAAACGCAGTTATGCGTAAAGCCTTAAAATACGCGGTTTTTAAATCCGCCGCTCGATCCTGAAGTTTAGCATACGCCGGCAGCATCACCTGAGAGATTACATGAGTAATTTCAATTGCCGGAAGGTTTGATATCTTATATGCCATTTGATAAAATCCTAAGGCGGTTGCCCCTAATAATTTCCCGACCACCAGATCATCTCCCTGCGCGTTAAAAAACCCTAATATACTTGAGCCTAACACCCATTTCCCATATTGAAAAAGTTTTCTTATTTTTTCTAAATTAAAATCAATCCGCGGCCGGTATGAGTGTAAGCAGTAACTGGCAATTACCCCTGCCCCTTCTCTGGCTAAAACCCCAAAAACCAGTGCCCAGGCATTTCGAAATACAACCGCTGCGGATACGGCAATAACAAAATCCGCGAACGCTGCGCTTAACTGATAAATAAACTGCTTTTTAAACTCAAGTTCTTTAGAAAAATATATAATCCCAATATTCGTAAACGCCTGCAGCAGGATAGAAAAGCCAATAACTTGAATTATTTGTTTTGCCGCCGGCGTATTAAACAAGGCCGCAATTGCTGGGGCGAATAAATAAAGCAGGGAAAATAAAACCATCCCCCGTAACACGAGCAGTGTCCATGCCGAATTAAGGAAAGGATAAATATCTTCTTTCTTTTGTATCAGCGCCTGCTGAAACCCGGTTATGGACAAAGTCTCCATGGCCGACATGGTAAGCAAGGCAATGCCAAACACCCCAAAATCCTGCGGAGCAAGCAAACGCGCCAACACGATTAAGCGGATCAGGTTAAATATCTTTTGTGCTATCCGCACCGCAAACACCCACACCCCGGCCTGCACCACCCGCCCAGCCAAACTCATCTCAGTACTTACCTTGCACCTTTTTAGGTGCTGTTAAAAGTATCCGCACATTTTTCTAAGTAACCATAGGGCACACGCAGCCACCGATTAATTCACCACTGATAAACTAAGATTTCTTCCTCTTTAAAACCTCTATAACTATCTGTGCAATCTGTGGTTGCTTGTAGCCTATGGTTACTTTCCGGTTTTAAAGGGGAGAAAGGGGACTGCCCCCTTTCTCTCATAACTCATAAATCCTCACCGGAATGCGCGAATAATACACTGTCTGCAAGTTAGCATTATCTCTGATAAAATCCTGTAGTTCCTTTTCAAACGACCAATCATAAGTCACAAAGAATATCTGCCTGTCATATCTGCGCTGTAGTTCTTTCACCTCTGCCACCGTGCTAACTTTAACAACATCTATATGCCGCAAATAATACTTAATCTCTCTCCCGGCAACCCCGGGAGCAATTACAATCACGTCTTTATCTTTTTTAACAATTTCTCTAATAAATTCTGCTGCCGCGCGATAATCCTGCCGCTCAATTGACAAAACCGTATAAACTGCCGGCAAGTTTATTACAATCAAAAAAATTGTGCATATTACTTTCACAAAACACGGCCGCAAGTTCGGCAATTTCTGAGAAAGGCTGTTGATACCGCTGGCGACCAGCACCATGTAGACCGGTAAGGCAAACATAAAAAAACGGGGATAAAGGTATCTTGGTCTAATTATCAGGTTCAAGCAAAAGGGAATGACAAACATGGTAATTGTAAGTAATGCTATTTTTTTCTCTTTCTGCCAGATAAAGACTAATCCCGTAAAAAACAAAATAAGGTAAATAATGCTTCCAATAAGTTCTCCTGAACCTAAAGTTTTAATTACTGAGAGGAGAAAAGTAAAATTAATATTTTTCGGAACATAGTCACGTAACAGCTCAAAAAAAATAAACGGCACGACCGGCAGATAAAACAAAAACACAACTACCCCGGCAATCGTCGTAAACAAGAAAAATCTATTAGCGGTTTCAAATTGTACGAGCGGCGTGTCTATATTTTTATTTTCCTTAAACACAAACGCACCTAATAAAACAACTGCCAGCTGACTTAGTAATACCATGAGCATATAAAGATGGGCGTAGAGACCGAGCACGGTAGTAATAACAAACCCCCACCAAAAAGAATATTTTGATTTCCGCAATGCCTGCAAGAAAAAATAACATGATAAAATAGAAAACAACAATAAGGCCGTATAGCCTCTTGACTGTTGGCTCTGATCAACATGCAAGGCAGAAAAAACAAGCAACGCAGTACTTATCCAAACAATGCTCTTATTCCCAAACAATCGGGAAAATTTTGCCATTGCCCCGATACTGATTATCCCAAAAATAAACGCCGGCAGCCGAAACACCCATTCCGCCCGTCCAAAAACAAGTATTGCCATACGCGCGAGTATGGAATTTAAAATATGATTATTAAAATAGGCATAGGCGGTTACGGTATTTAAAAAATTTCCTTTATCAATAAAATTCAAAACCGAATAAATCTCATCATACCACAAGCTCTGATTAAAATTTACCAGACGTATTAGCGCCGCTACGATTATCATGCCTAATAAGAGCGGTGATGAAACTCCTGGCAATATCTTTGAGCCGGCACTTATGGTTACGTCTACGGGAACTTCACCCGCCGCTTTTGCGGACAAATGTTTCCATAATAGTCCCCAAACTAAAAATAAACCCGACACCAGCAGTAAAACTACCTTAAGTTTCTGAATAATCTTAAGCAGTTCAAAATGCAGCCGTTCACTCCCGGCAAAAGAAATACGCTCTAGATCACCAATAGTTAATGCCAACCGCGTTGCCAGATTAAGCAAAACCGTATCCGGCAAAAGAACATATATCACCGTCAATATAAGTCCGATGCCGCCCAAGGCCAGACATATTCTTGCGGCAATTTTTGATACAGATTTTTCTTTAACCCTGCTATTCATAAACATTTCTTTATTTTTTCGTCATTCGTCATTGTTTTTCTAACCTTTTTCTGTCCCCATACAATTGTGGCAGCATCATCACCATTGCCGCCAAAAACCAGAACGGTTCCATAATCCGCACAATGATAAAAGTATTTGCACTAAAAGAATGAAACAACAGCCCAATGTACCCGGACAAAAAACCTAAGCTTATCCCATTTGCCCAATCATCTTTTATATTACGCAATACGTCAAGACTGCGCCGGAAAATTGCCCCTAACAACCAAAGAAATATCCATAATCCAACAATCCCGGTTTCTCCTAACACCCGGGGATACTGTGTATCGACCAATCCTACTCCCGTGACCCCATGGCCTAACACTGGTTTTTTCAGCCATTGTTTAAATATACTCTTCCAATTCTCAATACGCGTGGCCGCAGATTCCTCCAGAGTAATTTCTATGCCAAAAGGCGTATATAATTTGCCGTGAACAAACGTATATTTTATCCGATTAATTACTTTATTGGGCACGAATATAGGGATTGCAATAATAGATATAACTAAGATGTTGATTAATAAAGCTTTTTTTTCTTTCGTAAATATAATCATAGACAGGTACATAAAAATAAATGCCAAATAACTGCCGCGGGATAAAGTTTGCAACAGGGTAATAAAAATCAGAAAAAGCAGCGGCAGACACGATAATTTCCAGTTTCGAGAACGGGTATACAAAAATATCCCTAAAGTCAGGGCAAATAGCAATACCAGATAACCACCCAATGTATTTGCCTCCCCCTGCACTCCTTCAAAAGGGGCGGTCGCCCGGGCAACATCTCCGGTCTCGATTGCTTGATATATTGCCCCTTCCATACTTCGATAGAGATTTCTTACCGTAAGCAGGGCATATACACAAGTTATTGAACAGGTTATTAGAAAAGCGCCAATAAACACCCGGATCTGCCGCTTATCCCGGATATTATTTGTTACCAAAAAATAAAGCATAAAGTATTCACTATATTTCAAGATATAAAAAAAACTTGTCAACGCATTGATCTGCCCGGTTACTATCCCGAGAGTTGTTGCAACAACACAAACGACAATATAAGCAATAATCAAGGGATTAAGCGGGGTGCGGCGCAGTAACCCCAGCTCTTTATTCAATGCCGTCTTGGCCAGCCAGCTAAAAAAGATTACCATCAGTAAAATATCATCAAATCTTACCACTACCGCCCGTTGGGGAACGCCGGCTACTTTAAGTTCCGGGGAAAGCAGCATGGAAAAGATAAGGATAATTAAGGCTATATTTGTATTGGTAAAAGTAATAACAATTACCACCGGAATAATAATAAAGGTAATATAGATATATTCCAGAGGGATTTTGGAAATGCCGATAAATAACATAAAAACAACTGCGAGGAAAAAAATGATTATATTAAACAGCGCATTTCGGTCAAACATATATCTTTACTTTCCACAAATCCCCGCTACAAATACGTAAAAGAACTCCAATATTCTAATTCAAAATTTATATTAATCTGCATATTCTCCGGTAAAAAAATAAACGCTCATCTTTTTTTATAGATGAGCTTATACTTTCGTATTGCGTCGTGTGCATTGCATTTTTTATTATCATCTTTTTATACTCAATACTCGATACACAATACGAACTTAAATCTGCGATTATCTGTATCTTCTAATCTGTGATCATCTGTGCTTGGCTTCTCACGTTTTCTTCTTCTGATCGGTTTCGCCTTCTTCGCGATAATATTTATATTTATAATAATAAGGATAGGGCTCAATGGATTCGGTCTGAGCGGCAATATGATTAAGCACGACCCCGATGATCTTTGCCCCTACGGATTCAAGCTGCGTTTTCGCCCGAAGCAGTGCATCTTTGGACGTGCGTCCAATTTCATGACAAAGTACAACCCCATCTACGTGAGAAGCGAGCAGGCTGGGGTCGGTTACCGGGATAACCGGTGGAGAATCAAATAACACCACATCAAATCTTCTTTTTAAATCTTCGATTAATTTCGTGATTGCGTTAGACTCTAAAATTTCTGCCGGATTTTGCGGCAGATGCCCGCTGGGAAGTATCCAGATATTGCCCAGTCCCGGAAACCTTATAATATCGTCCAGCGACATTTTCCCCAGCATAATATCGGAAATTGTTTTTAATGCATCATCTACCGGAACCGTACCGGTAATAACCTCACTTAGTCCCACATCTCCCCGGTCAATCCCAAAGGTTCGGGAGAGTGCCGGCCGTCTCAAATCCGAAGAAACCAATAAAGTTCTCGCACCTTTTTGTGCCAGCGTCAGTCCCAAATTTGTCAAAATTGTTGTTTTCCCTTCCCCCGGGCCGGCACTGGTTACCAGCAGCACCTTCTGCGTGGAACTAATCTTAAGATTAGTACGGATATTGCGGTAAGACTCGGCAATTGAAGATGTCGGGTTAAAATGGACCAGCATACGGATATAACGTTCTTCTTCTTCCGTATACTTGACACGAAAAATTCTATGTTTAATTTTTGCAAAAATATTTTTCTCATCATCAACAATCTCGTGTTTTATCGAAGGAATAACTCCTAACACCGGAAGTTTCAGCAGGTCTTCCACCTCTTGTATTGTCCCTACGGATGTATCCAATGATTCGACTAAAAAAGCAAGCGATATTCCCATGATTGCTCCGGCAATAATCCCAACCAGCGCGGTAGTAGTTTTTCTTGGCGATACTGGGGAACGAGGCAACACGGCTGGGTCAACTATAGAAACATCGCCTACTTTCTGTGCTTCGGTAATCCGCGCTTCCTCAAGTTTCTCTTTAAGCATGGAATAAAGTTTTCTATTTGCCTCAACCTCACGGGTTAGCTTGGCAAATTCCAATTCCTGTTCTGACAACCCGCCTTTTTCCTGCCGTTCTTTAAGTTGTGCTTCTAAATCTTTTATTTGTTTCTTAGTTTGTACAACCCTTGGGTGTTTTTCTGTATATTTCTGTAAGAGCGCGGCCAAAGCAACTTCTAAATCCGCCAATCGTTTTTGAAGTGGTGCAGAAAGATTAACTCCCCCTTCGCTACTTGTAGTAAATTTTTGCAGTTGTATCTCTCCTTCTTTTAATCTCGCTTCAAGTTCCGACAATTGTTCCTGAATAAATTCACGTGCCGTACTAAATTGCTTCCTTTTTTCTTCCAAATTCACTTCAATAAAAGCATTAACAACCGCCGTGGCAATATCCCTTGCTTCTTCTGCACTACTTGCGGTGGCCGTAATTTTAATAATATTTGTTCTTTCAACGGTTTGGGTAGTTACCTTACTTTGCAAATCCGTAACCATGCGTTGGAGTTCTGTAACCGGAGAAGTTATGCTTACCAGTCCAAGATCAAAAGCAACTTCTTTCATCACTGGGAATCCTTTTATCATTTTCGCTTGTGAGGCCATAGTATCTGCGGGACTATAGACCATCCATTCGGTAAGTAGTCCGGAGACGGTTTTACGCTCAAGTATTTTTACTGTAGCCGAAGATTCATAAACCAACGGCTTCATTGAAACATGCAGCACACTACCGATAGTTACCGAAACAAACGTTGCAACAATAATAAATTTTCTTTTGCGGAAAATCCGCAAATAATCTCTCAAATTCAATTCATACTGCGGCAAAGCTGCCCCCTTTTTACACAGATAATCGCAGATTTAAGTTCGTATTGTGTATCGAGTATTGAGTATAAAAAGATGATAATAAAAAATGCAATGCTCAATACGCACTACGAATGTTAATCAGCTGTTTGGACATCGATTTTAGTTGTTGCGCCGTATTTTATGGGATTAAGAATTTGATCAACCACATAATTAACATTAGCAATAAACTTTTTCGGGATAAATATTACATCTTCCGGTTGCAGCGGGATATTTTGTTCTTTATCTGCGGCCGCAATTGCCCGTGATAAATTGATTCTCTTCCCTTTTGGATTCTGAAATCCTCCGGAAATAAGTATGGTACTTGAAGGCACAGAATGAGTAGTAAACCCTCCGGCCATGCCAATTGCCTCAAGAATCGTGCTTCCGCCAGAAACAGCATAAACTCCTGGTCTTCGCACTTCTCCCAAGACAATCACTTTGCGCCCGCCTAACTTTCTCAAAGATATGGACACCTCAGGATATCTTAAATACTCTTCAAATCTTCGGGTAAGTTCCGCTTTCAATTGTGTAAAGGTTAATCCTTGTGCCGGAACCTCTCCGGCTAAGGGAAACGATATTCTTCCATCAGGTCGGACAATTACTTCCTGCCGCAGATCATCCTCCTGCCAGACAGTAATATATAACACATCTCCGGGGTTAATTGTATATTCTGCCCCGGCTATTTGCTGTTCATTTTGAATAACGCTTGCTTTTGATTGTTCAAGTACAGTTAGCATTATTATCAAAGGAGTCCCGGCTTCAATCTTACAAGGGTCTTTTATTTTGTCCTCATTTGGCTCATAGACCAATGTCCATTTAGACACATCGCCATAAAACTTTTCTGCAACACTTGAAACCGTATCGCCATCTTTCGCCGTATAAGCAAGGTAGAGGACGTTACCTTCTTTTTTTACAACCGTTCCTTCTACACTGTGTTCGTCTATAACTATCGGATCTTTTACTGCTTGTGCATTTGGAACGGGAAATAATACTCCGATTAAGAGCAACCCCAAAACTAACCTCAGATAATACTTCATTCCATTTTTAAACTCAAGCGCCAAAGTAAAATTATCATTTGCAATTACCTTAATCACCCTTAGATTCATAAAACCACCTCAATGGCTCAATGTTAAATGGATGTTCCATTTGCGGTTTGAATATCTTTTAGCTCCGGATTTACACAGATGTTGTACGGATTAATAATCAAAGTTCAATCCGTGAAAATCTATAGTTTTATCTTTTCCTCAATACACGATAGTCAATACCCATTGCGAACTAAAATCTGCGATCATCTGTATTCTTAAATCAGCCTTCCATCATCTTCAAGCCTGCTTCAACAGCCCCTTCATCAACTCTGGCCATACTCTGGCCCATCCCGACCAAAAGACTCAAATCACAAATCCGATTAATTCTTCTGGGGATACCTCCGGAACGACTATGAATTGTTTTTACGGCACTTTCGCAAAATATCACCTCCGGGTTTATGGCTTCAGCAACCCGCAGGCGATGAATTATATAATTCTGCGTATCACTATAATCAAATCCTTCTAAATGACATTTTATCGCAATACGCTGTTCCAGCTGTTTATTATCCTCAATCTTTTGCTTTAATTCCGGCTGGCCAAAAAGCAGCAAACTCAACAAAAACCTTTCTCGGCTTTGAAAATTTAACAAGAGTCTAAGCTCCTCAAATATACATTCTTCCTTTATAATATGCGCCTCATCAATAATCAGCACCGTTTCCTGGCCATCGCGGGAATTATTTTCTAAAATATTGCCTAAAATCTCAAGCATTGAATCCGCGGAGAGTTCTGTTTTTTTCTCCGGCAGATTTACCGCTTTTAGACTACGCACAATCGCCCGCAGCAATTCCACGTATTCCAGCTGGGGATTAGTGATAAAAGCTATTTTATATTTATCGTGCGGCAGCCAGTCACAGATTGCCTGTCCAATCACAGTTTTCCCGCAGCCAAACACGCCACTCAACATACCCGCACCCATGTTTTGCTCAATAACATAGAGCATTTTCATTAACACTTCTTCATGTTCGGGAGACTCATAAAAAAACCGCGGATTCGGCGTATTCTGAAACGGTTTTTCCCGAAACCCCCAATATTTCTCGTACATACCTTTTCATCCCTCACAAATGAAGATCCCCCGCAACAAGCAACGGGAGATCTTCATATCCGAAAAATACAAAGCATTTTTCGGCCATTCGAATTGAGTACAACACTTGGCCTATAAATGCATTATTATTTTTTTCTTGAGGATGTGTCATAATAAAAACAATTCCGTCCTTTTCTCTAATAAAAAATTTCCTTCAGCTTGACTATCCCTCCTCCACAATGCATTGGCGGATCTTCGATGTAGCAAGCTGGAGGGAATAATCAAGTTTAAAGCAACTCTTTTACTCCTTTTCTATTACACTTATAAGTGTAATATATCACACCTAATCCGTCAATAGAAATAAAAAAATTCCGAAAGAATTTTTTTATGAATATTGCATAGTATATCTGTCTATGAGTTGTCGTATCATTTTTTGATATTTAGTATGATGGCGTTTAGCTTGTTGCTTGAAAAAATTAACACTTGTTTTACTCAGCGATATGGTTACTTTAACAGTTTCTCGTGGTTCAACAAGTTTTTCTGGTGGGGGAAGAAAATCTTCAACCCGCATCATCTTCCCAATAGGTACATCCTGATATTTTATCCTCTTTCGCATAGTAATCGCCTCCTTTCATCCAATATCCTGCCCCAATTATTCTAATCTTTCCATCTCGATATGTAAATCTTGCGGTAATGAAAATATATCACAAATATGGCTATTTGTCAATATAAATATATGTAAATATTTTTTGTTGGGAGACAAAAAATATGTTTTTTAAAAAAACCTTGAAAAATCCGGAAAATATGCTATACTTTAATATCCCATTTTTAAATTTATTTTAAATTTACTTAATCAAATTAATTATTTGTGGTTCGGCACTATAGATGCGTAGTGAGGATGAGACAACAGAAGACAGACGGCAGAAAAAAAGTGACAAATGACGAAACAAAAAAATAAAATTATCACACAGAGACACCAAGTACACAGGGAAAAACTTTAACTATTTATTTTTTAACAACAAATAGCACGAATTATACAAATAAATACCCGTGATGAGTATTGAGCATAACAAAAAATTTGGTAACGGTTAGGGTAACGAAGCCCGTTGCGTAGTTCGGTTACGGTAACGTAAAAAAACTTTTTTATTTTTTTAGACGTAACCATTGAACGTAACCGATACGGGCATCGTAACCGTAACCTCTAGACGTTTTTTAGGTTGTCTGTCCGCCAATCTTTGTGGCGGAACATTTGGAATTAAATAAATAGGATATTTATTGTATGGAATATGAAATATAAAATTTGGTTTAAACTAATAGCCGTTGTCTTAATCAACGCTTTTTTCTGCCTGGACATCACCTGTGCTGCCGGCGGCAACATGAAAGATCTCTCCACTCACCTCTCTCCTGCGCTTTCAATTGATAATAAAAGCGTTAAGGGCTACTTTACACAACCTCCACAAATAAATACAAATATGCCCCAACCTATACCTGAAGACCTAATTGACAAGTTAAAAGGTTGGGGAAAGAGACATTCTAAATTCGAGTCCCTTCTTAAAAAAACCATAAACAGCAAAACAACTGAACCAATTGCCGAAAAAATACGAGAGTTAAATGCACATATTGCCCAGGAAAACTGGCAGGCAGGCATAGTTCTTTGTATTGAAATTTTTCAACTCTTGGAGAAGCTACGAACATGGAGCATGGTGTGGCATGTGGAGTTTCACGACAAGAGTGATTTTTTACTACTTAAAATACTTAAATCAATAACGGCAATTTCCCCTCTGCTGTCGGCGAAAAAATCTACTACTCCTCTTTCCTCTTCACCACCAGATCTTACCTATGACACCCATAATCAGCATATCGATCCTTTGATTAAAATTGCAATAGAACAATATCAAGAAGACCCTCAACAACCCTCAACCAGACCATATACTATAGCAGACAACGCAATACAGCTTGTGCAAACTTTCTTGGACCATGCTGGATTATTGTCTTTAAAGAACCTCTTTGAAGCCGAAGTTAAAGCAGAACGAGTATGGCGCATTGATAACCGTCCGCAAGATGTAAATGCTGATGGCCATGCTGGTCCAATGGGGATTTATGTGTTTAATCCTGCTAACCAAGAAATGACACCTAAAGATAGAGATATATGGGAAGCTGGTGTATTAGTCCATGAACTTATTGCTAAAGCTGGTTCTACTCATGTTAACGCCGCAGCAATAGAAGAAATCTTTGAAGAATATATTGATAGAGACAGAACTGTACCGCATATAATGACACGCCTTCAAGAAAAAAATCTCACTGCTGTGTGGAAAGAATTAACCACTATACAAGCGTGGCCAGAACTTCCTAAAGGTAACGGTGCAGAAAAATCCCGCGACATGGCAATGGCTCGGGCTGAAGATTATTTATATCGAGAAGAAAAAGAAACACCCTCTCATCCTGCCCTGTGGCAACGCACAATAGACTCAATTATAGAAAGATGCAACAATATCGGTGCTAATAACATTATCGATATTCTTTTCCAAATCAGGCTGCATAGATTAACACAAAGTTCCCAGATGCAAAGAGTCCTTTTAAACTTGGCTGATATCATTGATAATACACGAGCACTTGAGGATTTTGTTAAGCCTGAAAATTTTGCTTCCTTATATCATCGCTTATCAGATCCTGAAAAAGAGCTTATAGATTATATATTGCATAAGTTAGAACGCTTTAGAAGAACGCGACAATTAACAGGGTCCCTACAGGAAGAATATATTATAGAATGGACAGAAAGGGGAAAAATTAAAATACGGGCAGAAGACGGAGAAATTTTTACATTTGAACAAACATATATGCCTTGTGGCAGACAGATTACCGTTTACAACGGAAACAATACGATTATTGGCCATTGTGATTTTACTTTAGCCAAAGATTACTACGATAAAATTGTGCAGGGAAAAGAACTATGGCCCGATAACGTTCAGGATAAGTTTAAAGTCAGAGTTGACGAAAAGTATAAAAAGCGTGGTATTCAATTAGTGCTTATCAGCTTATTTATTATTACTGCCCGCAATACAAGGCTTAGTCAAATTGAATTAATTACAAGTCATGAAGAGACTACAGCAATTTTAATGAACTGTGGTTTTCAGAAAACAGAAAGAGACTCTACTAATGCCAGCTATTTATACAACCTTAAAGAAGAGCAAGCAATCCCATTAATAATGATTAGTGCACCAGAGGTCGTAGAACAATTGGAGGCATTGTTAGACGAACAATCGAAAGAGTTTATCCGTTTAGCCCTATTAATAGGTTATCAACAATATGGCATCAGCAAAGCAGATATAGATAGAATAATTGAAGTATTACTTGAAAACAAAGATAATCCAGAAAGAGCCGCAAATATTATTAGAACTGAATTAGACTATGGCTGGTATCATAATTATAGAAGCAGCCAGCGGCCTATTATGGAATTAGAACTTATTCAGCAACATATAAGCTCTGGAACATTTGTCGACGTTGGTGGTGGATACCCAGGAGCTCTCGTAAATGCAATTGCTAATGACCCGAGAGTTGAAAAAGTAATCGTTACTGATATTGAAGAAGAATATGCTCAATCTCAGGATGGTCCAACTATTTTATTTATCACCCATTTCCAAGATAATATTTTTTATGTACCGCTTCCCCCTATTGCCGATACTATCTTATTAAAATATGTGCTTCATCATATTAATAATGCTAGATTAAAAAAATTTTTGCAAGATATCTTCCGTGTCTTAAAACCTGGTGGACGGGTAATTATATTTGAAGATAGTTATTCAGAGCACATGCCACCTGAACTTGGTAATAGCCAATTAATAGAAAAATTTTCAGGTCTGAGCAATGCGCAAAAAACGAAATTCCTACGTTTTAGTGACTGGTTTTCCAATAGAGTTGCCATAGGCATCCCAGGAATACCCATGCCATTTAATTTTAAATCGATAGAACAATGGCAGAACATATTTGAAGAAATAGGGTTTCATGTGGAACCGCAATATATTGGCTTTCTTGAAAACAAGGCACATCAGGTTCCTTTAGCTTTTATGGTCTTAACAAAACCAATAAATGACAATGCTAAATCAACAACTGCTCATCCTAATCTACCTGCCACTAATATTCTCTTTGATACTCCACAGATAGATAACATACAGCTTAAAGATTTATCATTTGTGCAGGAAGCAATCTAAAAAAGCTGCCTATCGGCAGCTTTTAATTTACCTCCCTGACGGAAGGCAAGTAGTTTACAGTTCTTTATCGAAAAACAGGTCGTTTACTTATTTATATCTGGATTATCTGCGGGTAAAAGATAAATAAAAATTTTAGTACAGATACTCATTTTATAATTCTTGCAACAAAGTTTTACTCATAAAATCCGTTTTTGGAAATGCTCTCTTATGTCATTCAGATCAACTAAATCAACATCGTCATCTACCACCATAGAAATTTTCCCGTAATATTTAAAAAAGTCCTTTGCCTTAATTCCTTCTACGGCGATATCAATATCCTGGACTGTTTCAACGTTTTCAAGACAAGAACCAAACAAAAACACTTTTCCCACATCAAACTCTCTACTGATCTTTTTTATTTCCGCTAACTCTTTATCTAAAACTTCTTTTTTCATCATTCACCTCTTATGCTTTTAAAATTTCTTCTATTATAACAATTATTATATCTGTGTTCTCAACGGCTGAGGGGATTATAACAACAATATGGTCAGATTATATCTTTATTTTATTCCTTCCCTTTTACCTTGTCAACGTTTGTCGTGTCCGTGGCGCGTAGAAAGGGGACCTGTTCATTTATCCCCCCCCTTCGTAATAGTTCCGTGTCAAAAAATATGTAAAGTTTTACCGAGTAAAACAATGGCTCGAGATAGTTTATGTTAAGTATATCAGTTTCTGTCCCTTTCGGTTGACAGTGGCTAACTATCTTATCTTTGCTCTGTTTCCATTGCCCGCTCTAAAATTCCGTACGTCGTGGTTTCCCTAATACGGCTTCAAACAATATTTCTTCTCGATACCTTCCTGTTTATTTTATCTTGGTTTTCATCAAGTCTTCGCTTTTATTTTTCAAAAATTTTCCTTAATTTCTATCTTGTCTATGGGGCAGATATACTTACAGGCGCCGCATCCAATACAAAAATCTGAAAGCCGATCAAACGGGGTCTGAACCCTCCTCTTTACACCCCGCCAGGCAAAATTTATTGCCTCCCGGCCAGCAATCTCCGCGCATACACGCACACATAATCCGCAATTGAGACAGTTAGTTTCGTCATTTAGTTTAATCCGCGTTTTTTCTACCCCATACTCTGCTGCCAGCGCCTTAAGTTTTTCAGACTCTGGAGAACGTGCCAGCAGAAGCTCGAAAATAATCCTGCGTGTCTTTTTAACCTTTTCTGTATCAGTCTTAATAACTAATCCCTCAGTAACTTTATAAACACAAGCGGCCTCAAGTCCATTGTTTTCCCCG
Organism: Candidatus Omnitrophota bacterium; assembly: GCA_043821285.1. Classification (GTDB taxonomy): domain Bacteria; phylum Omnitrophota; class Gorgyraeia; order B26-G9; family JBDRCZ01; genus JBDRCZ01. The sequence goes on from JBDRCZ010000040.1 coordinate 53,741, forward strand.
GTAATTATCTCTACCAGACAGAGCCGGCAAGCGCCATAAGGCGTTAATTCTTTATGAAAACATAAAGTTGGTATCTTTATACCAATATCCGCAGATACTTCAAGGATCGTCTTTCCTTCTTTTACCTTTAGTCTTTTATCGTTAATCGCAATATTAATCATAATAATTTACCCTTGTTATTGCTTTCGTGCACGGGAATTAATTGGGTTTATCTCTTTTAATAAAAACCGCACCTTTTTGCTAAACAACGCCGTTCCTTAATTTGTATTTCATATTCATCACGAAAATAACGCAAGGTGTCCAGTAATGTATTCGGCAATGTCCGGCCAAATCCGCATATCGAAGTCTCTTTGATTGCCTGAGAAATATCTATAAGTAAATTTATGTCTTGTTCTTCGCCTTGTCCGCGGCATATTCTTTCAAGAATTTTAAGTAAAGCCGTAGATCCATCTCTACAGGAAGAACATTTTCCGCAGGATTCTTCATGTGCAAACTCAATAAGATACCTGGCGATATCTACGATACAAGTATCTTCATCCACGACAATTATTCCGCCGGAACCTAAAACTATCCCCGCGGCTGCCAATTTTTCATAGTCTACCGGCAGTTCGAGTAAACTTAACGGGATACAACCCCCAGCAGGACCACCAATAAGTACCGCCTTAATTTTTTTCCCCTCTAAAACACCGCCGCCAATATCAAAAATGATTTTCTTTAAGCTAATCCCCATCGGCACTTCAAGTAAACCTGGTTTTTTTATTTTGCCAACCAGTGAAAATATCTTTGTCCCTTTACTCTTTTCTGTCCCGATGCGGCAAAACCAATCTGCGCCTCGGGCAATGATTACGGGAATCGTTGCCCAGGTTTCCACATTATTAACAACCGTCGGACTTGCCCATAATCCTGATTGTGCCGGATACGGCGGCTTATTTCTGGGTTCAGGCAGCCGCCCCTCGATTGAAGCAATCAAAGCCGTTTCTTCCCCGCAAATAAACGCACCCGCACCTTGTTTAATATGGAGAGCAAAACTAAAATCCGTATTAAATATATTTTCACCAAGCACCCCATGCTCTTTTGCCTGTGCCACAGCAATTTGTAATCTCCGAACTGCGGTCTGATATTCTGACCGAACATAAATATATCCCTGTCTGGCGCCGACAGCCCTTGCCCCAATAATCATACCCTCTAATATCGCATGCGGGTCAGACTCAAGGATACACCGATTAGTATATGAGCCAGGATTACCTTCGTCGGCATTACAGATTACATATTTTGTTTCCCCGGGATATTTTTTGCACAATTCCCATTTTATCCCGGCAGGAAATCCTTCACCCCCGCGTCCACGCAGACCTGATTTTTTTATTTCATTTATTATCTCCGCCGGCTGCATTTCGCCCAGCGCCTTTGCTAATGCCCGATACCCGTCCCGAGCAATATAGTCATCAATTCGCTCGGGATTAATCTTTCCGCTATTTCTTAAAATTACCCCGGTTTGATGAATAAAAAAATCAGTATCACTTATCTCCGGGATAGATTTTTTTTCACTTCTTTTATACATCTCCAGTAATTCCCGCACCTTCTGCCCGGTCATTGAACCGTAGATATTTTCATTAATCTTTATTACCGGCGCAACCGCACAACATCCCAAACATCTGACCGTCTCTAAAGTAAACCGCATATCCCGCGTTGTCTCGCCTGTTTTGATCCCCAGTTTTTCTTCAATTACCGTAAGAAGCTCTTTTGCCCCTTTTAGATAACAGGTGGTTCCCAGACAAAGTCTGATCAGATATTTTCCTCTCGGTCGCAGGCTTAAGCGATCGTAAAAAGTAGTAATGCCGAATACCTCACTTAAACTCATCCGAAAATTTTTAGCTATCGCCTTTAATGCCCCCTCCGGTAAGTAACCAAAATGTTGATTAGTCTCCTGTAAGGCAGCCAATAACGCATCTCTTTTACCTGGTTTATATGCTTCAATTATTGTCGTTAGTTTCCGGTTGTCGGCAGAAGAAAGTTTTACCCTCCTTATATCTGGCGGATTGTGTTTTTGGCTATTTATGATAAATTGCCATTTAAGTGCCGGGTCGTAGGTTTTGTTTTTTACGATGTTTTTAACCGTAGTTAAATAATCAGGAATATAAATTTCTAGGTCGTCTTTTATCTTTACCTGACAGGCCAGGCGCATGCCGCTGCGTTTTTCCTCCTGGCTGATAAACCCTTCTTCCGTCGGTAACATCTCTCCTCCGCCGTTTAATACCCGCACTTTACAATATCCGCAAGCTGCCCGGCCGGCGCATGAACCGGCAATATTAATCCTATTTTCTATTAAATAAGAATGTAAATATCCTCCCCCGGCGACAAAAAATTCACGTTTTACACCATTTTCGTTAACAGTTATCTTGCACTCGCCATAATTAATAAGTAATCTATCGGCAATAGCAAGTAAACCCGTAATTACCAATAGAAACAAATCAATGATTATTACCGGTAGAAAAATCATTGCCCCGTCCTAATAAAAAAATTTGGTTCTGTCAAAAACTTTCGTATATTTTTTAAGTACCCATAGGGCACAAGCAACCACAGATTTCACAGATTAAAATGATTTTTTTCTTTTAATAAATCATCTCTATAAATCTGTGGTGATTTAATCTATACTCATAACTTTAAAAATTTACTTTATTATCCGCTTATATTCTAACGATGCTCTTCCAAAGTTGAACAGTAATCCGTTCCGTTTTGTGCCGCCTTTAGATAATTATGTACTTATGCCTCATCTATCTTCATAACTCCTTTAGTGGCATTTAGTTCTACTAATACTATCCCCTCAACTATAAAATCTGCCTCTTATTCTTTATATGGATAATCTTTCTCTCTTTTATTCACCACAGATTTTCTCGGATTTCCTCCCCCCTGCAAATATTTATAACTATCTGCGTAATCTGTGGTTGCTTGTGCCCTATGGGTGCTTCTCGGTTTTTCATAACACTTTTGACACTACCAAAAAATTTCCGCTGCTGCCAAGTATCTCTGAATTTTTTTATATTGTACCCACCCCGGCGCCATTCATCCCCGCTGTTTGTTTTGAAAAATACTGGTACGATTTTCTTAAAACATACCTCTAAACCCTAAAAATGCCAACGCCATAATTCCGGCAATAATCATAACAATCCCCGGACCTTTAAGTCCTTTGGGGATGTCGGCAATTAATTTGAGTTTTTCATTTATTGCCGCAACAATGATTATCGCCAGCATCCAGCCTGCTGCCGCACCTACGGAAAAAACCATGGTCTGAATGTAGGTATATTTTCTAAGCACGATAAAAAGAGAAACTGCGAGCACAGTACAATTTACGGTTATTAAAGGGAGAAATATCCCAAACCCTGCCTCCCCTGCCGGAAAAAACCGTTCAAAAATCATTTCAACCAATTGCACCGAACCGGCAATCACAATAATAAATATCATATAATAAATAACCTCGCTTCCGGTAGGAACTAAAATCAGGTGATAGACCGGCCAGTTAATCGCCGCGGTTATGGTCACGACAAATATTACCGCCGCCCCCATGCCTAATGCCGTATTTAAGCTGCGGGATAAAGAAATAAACGGACACATCCCTAACAGATAAGTCAGGGCAATATTCTGGGTCAAAACTGCCGCCATAAAAATACCCCATAATGATGTGCTTTCGAATGCCATATTATTGCTTTCTTTCCCTTTGGCGGGGCATAATCCATAAAAAAACCGCTAACAGGAAAAATGCCCCCGGCGCCATAGACATAACGGTCCAGTTTATCCATCCCCGCGGCATGACTTCAATTCCGAGCAATGTCCCGAACCCGAAAAGTTCACGCACAATGGAAATAATAATCAGCGTATAAGTATAACTTATGCCATTAGCCAGGGCATCCAGTAATGAGAGTGAAACTCTCTGCCGGATATAAAACGCCTCCGCCCTTCCCATGATTATACAATTGGTAATAATAAGCCCAATATAAGGATTAATCGCCTCACTAATTTCAGGATAAAATGCCTTGAGTAATCTATCTACGATAATTACAAAAGAAGAAATCGTGATCATATAAGTAATCATTCTTACCCGCGGGAGAATTAAGTTTCTCAGCATTGATATAATTAACGCCGTAGCCAAGAGAACAAAACTAACCCCGGCACCCATTGCCAGAGCATTTTCCAATTTATTCGTTATTGCTAAAGCAGAACATATGCCCAGCCCCAGTGAACAGACCGGATGATTAGACCACAAACCAGCTTTTATCGTCTGATAACCTTCTACTCCTAAAATTTTTCTTAGCGTCACTATTTTTCTTCCTCGGTAATAAGCTGAATGTTCCGTTCAAACCGCCGATTTAATATCTTTTCAAATGCCTTACAGCTTAACGTTGCTCCGGCAATTACATCTACGCTGTTTTCTTTGGCATTATTATCCGAAGCTAATCCTGCCGACTTTGGTGAAATAGTCTTGCCTTTGAAGCTACGCAAATAATCATCCTCGCTAATTCTTCCCCCGAGACCCGGGGTTTCTTCCTGATAAATAATTTTTATTCCTTTAATTGTTTTTAAATCCGGCAAAAACGAAATAACCCCGTAAATCGGCCCCCATAGCCCGGCGCCAGAAAATTCAAAGGCAACCTCTTTTTTCCGGTTGATATAAAATATACCGCCGTCTTTTTTCAGTGTTCTGATATTGGCCGTAAATACCTCTTCCAGATCCTGTTTACCACTAGCAATGCCAAACACATCCAGCATGCTGCGCTTCAGTTTCCATGCCTCATTTTTGGCAATTATTGGTTTGGTATAATAATCCACCCCTACGACTAACCCGGTTAATAGTGTTCCTAAAACCAAAACAAAAATTACCATGAAAATTTTTTCTTTCATTGTCTTTAATTTCTGCCCAGCTCATTCCGTCATTTCCATCTTGCGGCCGGAAAGAGTCATTTAAATTTTATCCCAAATTTTCATATGCACCAAAAAGATATATGCAAATTCCGGGATACCAGGGTAACAAGTCTAAATCCTATACGGAGTTAGACGATCGACCCTTCGGGCAAATTTTGCCTAATGCAAAATTTGGGCTTATAACTATATGGTCAATCAGGGGAGAAAGGGCATTAAGTAAAATAATGCTAAACATTACCCCTTCTGCATATCCGGAAAATGCCCGGATTAAAACCGTAAGCCCCCCGCAGCCAATTCCAAAAACAACCTTACCTTTCATGGTAAAAGGTGAAGTAACCGGATCCGTGGCCATAAAAAACGCCCCGAATAAAAGTCCGCCGGATAAAAGCTGAAACCAAGGCGGGGCAACATTTGCCGGGAGGAAATGATTACCGATCGCACTCAAAATAATCACCGTGCCGATATAAAAAACCGGGATCCGCCAATTAGCCACTTTAGTATAAACCAGGAATATCCCCCCGAGGATTATTCCCCAGCAAAAATTCTCTCCGATACTCCCGGCGGTTTGACCGAACAGTAGGCTAACTAAAGGGGTAACTGTCTGTGTTGTCTTATACAACACGAGCGGTGTAGCAGAAGTTATGGCATCAGTAAAAGGCATCTGCCAGCAAGCGTTTATAATTGTTGGGAATGTTATTGTGATAAATAATCTCCCAACTAATGCCGGATTAAAAATGTTTCTTCCCATGCCGCCAAATACTTCTTTGCCAAATACCACCCCAAAAACTATTCCGACCGCAACTATCCATAACGGGATTGCCGGCGGCAGGATTAACGAAAAAATTAATCCGGTTACGAAAAATCCTTCGTCCAACGGTTTTTTACGCACTAACGAAAACACCAATTCCGCCAGTCCGCCAAAAATATAAGCAACCGCAATAATTGCCAATACCCTTGGTCCGTAAAAATAAAAAGCCGCTGCCACAGCTGGCAAAAGAGCAACAATCACCATACCCAGGTATCTTTTTATATCCAGGCCATCGCGGATAAAAGGGGCCGTGGTCGTGGTTTTATCCGGGGTTTTTATCAATTCCATTCTCGATTAACCTTTTTTTTGCCTCGGCGATTTTCTCAGCTAATGGGATCTTAGCGGGACAGACATAAGTACAGAGATTGCAGTCAATACAATCAAATATTCCATAACCCTTAAGCTCTTCGTTGACCGGTAAATTTGCCTGTCGATATAAAAATAGGGGCATGATTTTCACGGGGCATACCTCCAGACAATAGCCGCATTGTATGCAGGGTCTTTGTGCTGCGGTTAAACTGGTTGTTGGTATTTTTTCTCCGCATGAAAAAAATGTTCTTGAATAAGAGTCTGTTTTTATTTGCGGACTAATCGCGGCAAAAAACTTTCTCTCTTTTTCTTCCGGGATAGCAATAAGCTGTGCCGCGGTATGGTCTATAGGCAAAGACCAGTCCGGTAACTCAACCCCGCCCAGTAAACTATTCAAAATAATCTTCACCCGCTCATTTTTCAATCTATTTTTCAGAATATCTTCTAACGCTGTCCCGATCCTTATCTTCAGGTGAAGATTTTCCTTAAATCCTGGTCCAGATAGAGCAATTACGCGCTCAATTAACGGCCGGCCTTCTGCGGTGGCTTCATACACTGACCATACTGTCGGGATAGTTAAAACAACTATTCCCATGTTTGCGATCGAATAACCCGCAGGACATTTTTTATTTAATACCGTGTGGATAAGCATCTTATCCCGCCCTTGTGGATATTTAGCAATAACCGGAATGATTTCAAATTCATCCAATTGCCTGGTGATTTTTCTTATTTTTTCAATGATATCCTGCTTTTCCGAATTTAATACCAACTGCACCCTGGCGCGGGGCATAATTTTCTTAAGTATTTTTATCCCTTCGACAAAATGAAAAAGATTCCCCCCGTCGATAAAAAGTTCTAATGAGCTATTATAAACATCAGAACCCGTGCCATGAATAATCAAATCTTCAACATCTGCCGGCATAATTAGGGAACTTTTGAAGCGGGTGGGTATACCTTGATCTAAGGCGGTAACTCCTGATTTATAAAGCAGTTCTTCGATTTTTTCTGCGGATAATTTATCCCATTGTGCTAAACATCCCTCAATCCTCTGAACACTTGCCCCCCCATCACCTTCGATAACAATCATGGTTACTTCTTGTTTAAAATAACTCTTTACCTCAATCGCTGTGACTTTACCATTAATTGAGTAATGCACCGGGGAAGATACGGAAAAATCATTGCGGGCGATAATCTCGCCGGCAAACACCCGGTCATTTACTTTAACCTTCGGCTCAAGCAATGCGGCAAATCCCGGCGTTAAAGGGATGCTAACTTTCTTGGGAAGCGCTAATTCTACACATCTATTTTCCGGCTGTCCCTTAAAATTCCTAAATCGGTATCCACCGCTAAAACTTTTCCCGGGCATAATTATATTAATTTTTTATGACAACTTTAATTTTCATCGAGCAACTAAAACTTAACCACCAAATCAACCTGAATAACCTCCTCATCACTTTTACTGCCGGCTTCTGTTTCTGTGCAGTAATAATCAACGGTAAACACGACATTCTTTTGCAAGGCATAATCAAATATTAACTCATATCCTTTAGCATTCGTGCCGCCATTATTAAAATCCGCATCCGGGAAGATATCCAGCAATGCATCTCTTTCAACATCACTATACTGAAAAATAAACTTCCAGTCATCTTTTTCCTCCAGCACCTTTTTCCCAACCCAGGCACCAATTCTCCCCGCCTCTTTTTTGACCGAGGCTTCAGTATTATATATATAGTCCGTGATAATTCCCATGGGGACTTCTCCGCCCAATGTTTTGCCAAAATCTATAACTAGCGTTGGGTTAATTAGCTGAAAGTTTTTAGGATACACTCCGCCACTTAGCGTATTTGTACCTTTCCCCTCCACCGGTATATAGCCTTTAATTCTATTAAACCCATAATAGGTAATACCGGCATCCATGTTTATCCCTTCATCAGTTTTTGTTTTTGTCTGCAGTTGTACCGCCCCAAGCCAGGGATCATTACGCTCGGCATCGTCTATTGCAAACATGCCAAAAACCAAAACATATTCCCCATAATCCTTCGATTCCCCAGAAACAATATTCATCACCGCCCCGTCAAAAGTCACATCTGTATCCCAGACCATATCGGTACAAAAAAATGGATTTTTAAATTTTCCCCCTTTTATGTTCATGGACTCATTCGGGGTATAATCCACATAAGCTAAATCCAGCCATAAATCTTTCTTCCGAAATTCTCTCGCTAGTGTCTGGTTCGTCGATGTTGGCGAGGCATCACTTCCGGAGGCTATTCTTGCCCCAACCTTAAACTGGTCATTTACCTTTGTTTCAAATCCATACCTGAATCTAAGCCTTTGACGGTTCGTATCCATACCAGGGTCATTTGTTTCATGCTCATACCTCAGACGTATATCACCCTGCCATATTATATTATTCATCCATGGAGCCGTGTTTCTAATTACCGCAGCATAACCCACCGGCATAATTCCCACGAGAAAAAATACACCAAGCAATATCACTACAAATAAATTTTTCATAACATCTCCTTTTCATATTAATACCAAATTTTGGGTTAATACCCCACCAGCTTCACCAGTAATATATTGGCGGATCTGCGATTTTTTAGCGGGGAATAAATTTCCCTGCCTGTTGGGTTAACTACAATCAGGGCACCTGACAGACACTAAGCAAGGTGGGATTATTATCGCTTCCATAAAATAATTATACCACATTTATCTGATTTTATTTAATATCTTTTTTAATCCGGAAGAATAGATTATTTTGTCAGAAGTATCTACAAACATAACTTCCATCCGCGGTATTTTCGCAACAATCTCCATCCCTTTTTTTGGTCCAAGCACAAACAGCGCCGTTGCCCAGGCATCCGCAAGCATTGGGTCAGGATAAACAACCGTAATCCCGGCAAGTTCATCCGCGGGGCAGCCGGTCTTTGGATTTAATATATGATGATATCTTTTACCATCTTTCATAAAAAACCGCTCATAATCCCCTGAGCCCATAACCGCTAAATCTTCGATCTCCAGATATCCTAAAAGATTTTCCTGTCGCGGTGCCTGAATACCAATATGCCAAGACATTCTGCCTTTCTTACCCATGGCATACACATCTCCTCCCGCGTCTACCAATGCCGCACTTATCCCGCTTGCCTTTAAAACCTTTACCGCCTCAGAAACTGCATATCCTTTGGCAATACCTCCTAAGTCAATGGCAATATCCGGATTATCCTTTTCTAAAATCCCATTATTTATGCTCAAGTGCTCATAACCAACCTTTGTCAAAGTTTCCCTGATTTGCTGCTGCGATGGCAGGTGTGGTTCATTTTCATTAAACCCCCACAGGTCAATCAAAGGAGCAACGGTTATGTCAAATAACGCATTAGCATCTTTGGCTACCTGCAAAGCCGCGGCTACCACGGTAACAATCTCTTTATCAGAAATCGCAACCCCCTGATGATTAAAGGCAAACAAAGGACTTTTCGGATTAAGCCGGTTAAATTTCACATCAATTTCCTGCATCCGGTCCAACGCCAGATTAATTGCCGGTAAAGTAATTTTACGCGCGCCCACCGCTGAAATGGTTACATAGGTATCCATCATAAAACGCGTCTGTTTTTCTACCTTTACCCCCCGCGGGTAAGCCCGTGGTCCCGTTATCTCTTGGAAAATTCTTTGCATTTTTTCAGCTAAATGCCGCAGAAAATTAGAAGGAGAGTCTGCTGTGGTTTTTACAATAACCAATGCAATAATTATAATAACCGTATATTTTGCTTTCCTTGATAAAAATTTTCCGATTAACACTTTTAACCCTATCATGTTATATTTTTTAGTCTTTGCTTTGGCAGGGAAGAACAAGATTTACCTATAGCATCAATTCCATGAGCTGCATTTTAGGCGAATTTTGAGGCATTATCAACCATTTTATGACTTCTAAATTCTACCTCCAGGTACATGGCCGCAATAAATTCACTTAAAAGCGGTACGATATTGCACAGGTTCTTTATCTTTTTTAACTCCGAGCTGCGTAGAGCATGTCTGGCTATCTCCCAAAAACCCGGAATAGCTGTCCATGATAAATAAAGTACCGCGGCAATTCTTTTTTGGGAAATTTTTAACACTCGTAAGGGGGACAATATCCTCGTTAGTCCCTTAACCAATGCCTCTGGAGAAGTCGTCCTCACTAATACGGCACTTAAGCTTATTAAAAAAACAATCCGCAAGGCAAACAAAATACCCGTTGTTAGACCATCAGCTGTGATTTTAAAATCAGCCAAGCCAAAATCAGAATTAAAAAACAAAGGCAGCAAAAACGCCGCTAGAATCAGCGCGCTGGCAGGTTTGGTTTTTGCAAAAAGGAAATTGACCGAAGTTTGTGAAATAACCAGCACGCTGCTCAAAAATAAAAATAACCAGAAATAAAGCCACAAATTACTAAAGATTAACACCAGCAAAGACAAACTAAAAATAAGCACAATCTTTATTTCTGCTGCAAGCCGGTGAACAAAAGAACTACCCGGTAAGTACGGCATGTCCCACCCGCTCGGGTTATGAAAAGAACACGAGCGTGGAAAAATGTGTTGTATTTTCCGTGGATGCATCTTCCCCGCCACTTGTGAAGGAAAAAATTCATGCTTGTTTAATATTTGGCAGACCCTGGCCGCAACAACCCCAGTCACCCCACCCATAAGCACCGCACCAATGCACAACCACGGCAAAAACACAAAAATCCCCGGATGTCTAATCAGCAAAAAAAATGCTAAACATATCTGCACAATATTATGAAAAAGCGCGCCAATTATACTGATACCAATAATACTTAATCTACCCCGATAATTAAACTGTGAAATTTTATACAACAGTGCCATAACCAGTGTACTTATCACTGCCGCGGAAAAACTCAAAATAAATGCCGGCGACATAAAACTACCCATAATCAACGCACTAACTATTGTCCGCATTACCGCAATTTCAACAGCATAATGCACCCCTAAGGTAACCATGGCAATTATGGTTATCATATTTGCCAGCCCGAGTCGCAATCCCGGCAAAGGGTGGGGGATTAAAGATTCCGATATCTGTAAGACACAGGCCATGGCAATAAGCATTGCGGTTTTATATGTATTGCGATATTCATTTAATTCTCCTAATCCCTTCATATAAAACTCCCGAGCATAAGCTCTAATATATTCATCTTCGGAAAATGTAATGTATTTTCCGAAGATCTGCCCCCAGCTTATGAAACTGAAATTGACCGTGTCAACTTCGTATTTAAAAATCTGCGCTAAAAGTGCAGACTTTTAAATCACCGTACAACTGCATCCAAAAACGGTACATCTGCTGATACAATCTCGACCAACACCTTATTTGGTACACACACTATTGTCTGATCAGGATACTTTATCCATCCCATATTCATACAAACATGCTCTGGACAATCCGCGCGTACCACACGCACTCTGCCTCGTTTAACCTCGACCTGCATCTTATCAATTGGCAAATTTATCATCTTATCCTCACTTAACTTGTTTGTAGAAAACAAGCGATCATTAACATAAATTCGTACTTTTGCCAAGCCTTTGGGGTAATATTTGCGGCTGGGGCTTATCCGGAAAATAGAAAATACTGAAGAAACAAGAATCAGCACGATTATAATCACATCCAATCTTGTAATTTTACACCAGTCAATATGTTTTTCCAAAGCATCCTTCATGATTATACCCCAAATAAAAAATTCCCTCCAGTTTAACTATTCTTGCCTTAAAAAAGGTTCATTCGTATTTGGGTTGCAATTCACGGGTAAATAAACGGAGAAATCTTTTTTTAGCCACGGATTGACACGGATGAAACACGGATTTTTAATGTTCAAATCTTTAACTGCTTTTTTTACCACTAATTGCACTAATTATCACGAATATTTAATTAACAACTCTCTCACCAAATATATTCCAAAACATACGCCGATTATCTAAGAAGCCTCTTAGTTGAACAATAAACATCCTCTATTCGTGAAAATTAGTGTTATTTGTGGTTTAAATATTTTTTAGACTCGTCTTTCTTCTATCTGTGTTCAATCCGTGTTCATCCGTGGCTCTGTTTTTTCTTCTTCCTTCCCAATAGGTTACATCATTTCCTGCAAGCCAGATAAGAAAGACCCTTAAAACACCCCAGTAAATTGCACAAATCCAAATGATATTAAAATATCCCGCGCATTTTTCGTTCAAGCATCGGAGAGATCCGCCGGTATTGCAGCGGAACATGGCGGGTCATTTAAAAAATCTTGCGCGAACTTTGCGTCTTAGCGGAAAAAATAAGTATGCAGGGTGAACCATCGGTTCTTTGTGGCTTTGTACAAGGATAGATTTTTCAGATAACTGACCAGTTATTTTTATCTAAACTCTTACCCTTTGCTTCTTTTATTAATTACTGCTGTAATCGGGTTCCTGAAAGAAAATTTGCTTCCGGAAAATTTAACATTACCCTCTCTCATCGCCTTTCTTATTTCCCTAAATGGTGTCCACATCTCTACGGTATATACCGCGATAAAAGCCCAGACAAACATCCATACCACATCTACCAAAGAACCATCGGTGAGTATAATCATAACCGCAGATAAAATAAAAGCGGCAAAAACAACAACATAAATTAGGGCGGTATATTTATACTTAATTATAGTTTCGTTTGATGCTTCTTTTTTTTCATAAAACAATGTCATTTTTACCTCCTTTTTTGATAGCACCCTATCTTTCTTTGCGTTTTGCGGCTTGGCGCGGAATTTATTAGATCTATTATTTCGTCCTAATACCGTGCGGTAAACTTAACGCCAAACTGTGTGGACGTGTTTTTTGGTTCATATCCCACTCCCAAAATAATCCCGGTATATGTAACATCCTGCTCTTCTGACTTTTCAATATTCCAGTATCTTATGAACGGTTCGATGATCTGGTCAATATCAGCACCTTTTTTCTGAAGCTTTATAGAACCTCTCATCCCATAACCACCATTTTGGTCATTATCAAGATTATTAAGTCCGATAATTGCTTCCCCAATATAACTTCTTTGCATCCCTTTCCAAAAATAGTCATACTCGATAGTTACCCCAATAGACCAGCCGTCTTTTAATTCCGTTATCGTTTCTATCCCGAGCGGACTGTATAAATAGTTTGATTCTCTTTTATAACCTAATGCACCGGTTGACGAAACCTTTCCGCCCATATCATCACTTAAATATCTATATCCCAAACCAATGTAAGGGGTAATCACCGATGCGGTTGATAGAAAAAAATCCTTGCCGGCTAATGATCTAAATTCCCACATGTAATCAGTTATGCCATTCATAGTTCCTGAATTTTTATAATCCACTTTTCCAAAACTAAATCCGCCTTCTATTCTAAACAGATATTTTCTGTACCAGGTACACGAACTATACATCCCATACATCGTACCGTTTTCTCTCATCACCTCCGGTTCTTCATATTTAATGGAAGAAATTTCTATTCCTAATTCCCAGTTATCCTTTTGTCCCGGTCCGGCAAAAACATCCCCCCCGCCGACAAACAAAAAACATATAATTACCGCTGTCAATTTTTTCATTCCTCTCTCCTTCTATCCGCGGTAGAACCGTTCAAAAAACATTGACCCTGCCAAAAATAATAATTTGCAATTATTTCTTCCCAACGCCAAAACCATCCTCATAAAGCTTCTTACGGCACTCCGGGCAATAACTATGTGTAAATTCCGCTTCAGAATGGCGGCTGATGTATTCTTCGATTTGCACCCATTGATGATCAACCATCCTAATCTTTTTACAAACGGAACAGGTCGGCAGTAACCCTTCCAAAAATTTAACCTTTTTTATCAACTGTATTGTAAATAAAATTATAAAACCTGCCAAAATTAATACCATAATTGTTTCGTAAACACTTTCCGCTAAATTTATCGGCGTGGGAGCTAATCCAAATAAGATACCCGGGACATCCCATATTTCATCTAACCATAATATTAGAATGACCGCAGTAAAACCGATCACTTCATAATACAATATGCGTTTTGAAATTTCACTTTTCAGCATTGCTTAATAATCTTATTATTTCGCCTTCTTTTCTTCAAATAATTGTATTAAATATCCGAATCTCCACATCCGTCCCCTAATCGTGTTTATATTATTTTCTAATTAGCACATCGTTGCAATAAGTCATCAGAAAATTATCCGGTTATCGGGTAATGACCATAATTTCCGCCCTATCTATTGCAGACAGATATACAATCAATCTTCGTCCTCAACAAACAACCTAATTCCGCCAAGCAATGCGGCAAAGACATTATATACCGCGGCATACAAACTCATCCCAATTCCCCAGACCAAACCAATCAACACGCCGAATATCAAAGCCCGGATAACGCCGCCGGGAAGCTTAGACAACACCGGGAGTTCGGCCATAAACTCCAAAAAATTCTGTTTAAAAAGCGCCTGGCCAAACAGTCCCAGCAATAAACCAATAACCATTCCCGAACCGCCAAAAAAAGTAAACATTGAGCCAATATGTATAGTTTTAATCTCAATCTGCCGCATAATTCCCTCCTTGGATAGCTCCTGATTCTGTCAAATACTTAACCACAGAGGTCACAGAGCGACTTGATAATAAAACACTTATAGAATAATCCTATCCATCCCCCTCTCTGTCCTCTCACATTATTAATCTTTTTATTCTAAATTCTAATAATCCCTGTCCCAGAGTTGAATGAACTTCAATAGCTGATGCAATTATCTCCGCTCTTCTCTCCTTTAAAGGGAATTTTTTTCGAGAACTTAGAGCTTTATCTTTCTCTCTGTGTTCTCTGTGGTTTCTTTCATTTTATTTTTGACACTACCTATCTCCTTATATCAAAAATACGTACAAAAAAACAACTAAAAATGTCAATAGATTTTCTTAAACCGCTTTTTGGTTTTCCGAAATAAGCCTTTTTGCCCTATCAAACATATTTGGAAAAAGATCCGCCGGTACCCTTTCTTTTCCCAGTGCGATTAGAACCATATCATCGATCAATAAGACAGGGGATAACTGACGGTAAAAGTAGTCCCGTTTGTCTGGGTTGAAACACAAGTAACTTTTCCCCGCAAATATTTTTCCGTTAATATTTTTATACTATAAGTCCCAATACCTCTTCTTTTTCCTTTTGCCGAATAGATTTTCTTAAACAACTTCTTCTGAATTTCCTTAGGTATATAGGTATTATTATGGCACCAAAAAGATATCCGGGTACTCGTAGAACGGCAGCCTAAAGTTACCGTTTGACCGTCTTCGGATGCCTCGAGGGCATTTATCAACAAATTTCCCATGACACGTTTAAGCATATTATTATCGCTGATAAATCCTACGTCTTGGGTATCGGGAGAGAGGATAATTTGTTTTTTACCGGCGGACTTGTGATTTTTATAAATTTGCACGATAGCTAAAAGAAAGGGGTTCGACTGTAACGGTGATAATTTTATTTTCAATCTATCACTTTCTGCCAAAATCATATCCCGTTGATTCTCGATTTCATCAATCAATATTTTAGATGAGTTATAAATAGCCGCACTGCTATCCTCGACGTTAACTTTATTTTTTACCAGTAATTCGGCAATCAAATTAATCCCGGTTGTAATATTCAAAATATCGTGGAAGAAAATTCTTTCTAAATCCTGTCGTTTTCTTTCCAACTCCACAATTTTTTCCAATAAATAAACTGTCACGATAACGATCAAAAAACCGAAAAAAAATATCACAACTGTTTCAATAAAATTTTCCATAATGTTAACTGGTGTAGGAGGTGCCCCAAATAAAACATGGGGCAGGTCTAAAAACTCATCCAGCCAAAATATTGCTAATATTGCACAGATGCCAATTATCTCAAAAGCGATTATTTTTTTCGAAAGATTTCGTATGATCATTTATATCTTTACTATTATCATCATTTTTTGGTTCAGCGATAAAAAAACATCTGGCAATAAGGCTTTCACACTTTTATCAAATATATTATATGCCTTTTCATTTTATTTGTCGATAAAAAACCTCAAGCACATTCTTTTCCGAGTTCTTTCATTATTAACATGATATGTTACCTTTTGACCAATGTCGATATTTTCTTATGGGGTACAATTGGTGGTTAAAAAATAGAAATGTTTTGAATTTAGAACATTTTCCGCCATAGGCGGACCTGCCTTTGGCATGGGATATTAGAATTTGTTTCGTGCTTAGATATTCGAATTTAGAGTTTAGTTTACATATTCCTGAAGCTTTTCTAATTTAGGATTAAAGTTCACCTGCTCAATCATAATATCCCCTCCGTAGCTATTCGGTTTATCGCTGCTTTGGCATGACGTTTGTAATAATACTGCTGATCAAAATACAAACTCATAATTCTCGTTTCAAACTCTATGCGTTTTTTTCATCTCTCGAACATAAAATCACGCCCTCGTAAATTACCATGAAAGATAAAAGCAGCGGGGTATTGTTTAAGACAATCAAATCAATATTATCTGTCTTAAACATCCTGCATGTTTGCCCAATTAATTTAAGGCGCAAATCAAACCGCTTATTGCTATCTATTTTTTCGTCAAGATACGCTGCTATATCTATATCACTTAATCTACCCGTTTCATTTTTTGCCTGCGAACCAAATAGATAAGCAAACCTTATTTCCGGCCGGGCAGAAAAGCATTTAGAAAATTTCTCTTTAATCTCTTTTGTATTCATAAGCTTATCTCAATGAATCTCCCCCTGCGGGGTATCTTCATACACGGAAAATGCAAGCATTTTCCGTTCATCAGCCTTGGCGAATGAAAAAACAAAAACCTTTTACTCTCTAGCTTGCTACCGGGAATTCTCAAGTTAAAAATGCTATTTTATATCATTGTAATTATAGCATATATAACAAGCCCTTGACAATTATCTTTTTAAATGAGTACATGAGTTATGTCTGTCCGCCTCAGGTGGAGCGCTATAAAGCGACATAACTTATCTGTACGAATTTAATCCGCCAGCTTACTAGGCGGATATTAAGCTTGTTTCCTGAGTTCAGCCAAAACTGTTTGTTGAACTGGATAAGAAACACAGCATATTAATCCCGGTGGCTGAAGGTTCGGATTAAATAAAAACCGGAACCAAAATGGTTCCGGAAGTCATAGATCAAAATAATATAATCAAAAGCTACGCAAAACATTTAAACCACGGATAATACCGATTTTCACGGATGGAGCATATTTATTTTCGTGTATTTCGTGGTTAAAAAAACTTGGCGTACTTTGCGGCTTGGCGGGAAATAAAAAATTTAGCAATAGTTCAACGTCTTAAAATCAAAAATACATAATCCTTCAACCACGAATAACACAAATTAACACGAATAAAAAAGATTTATTTGTGACAATTTGCTTGCCCCGTTAGAAAATCAAAAAAACAACATTTGCCGTAAAAACGTTTTGTACCAATTACGGTTATCAGTTATCCCGTTTTTAACAGGGCAAGTTGATATTTTCGGTTCTTTCGTAATTAATGTGAATATCTCCTGGGGTTAAGCAAGCCGCAATGCTGGTGAATTTTCAATCTAAAATAGTCAATATCCTTAATAGCCATAAGCCATTCGTTTAAGCCGTTTGATTTTGTTGTTAATCCCTTCCGAGACAGCCGAACTGATTTTCTTTTTAAACCAGTTAATGATGTACTGAAGCTTATCATAAAAACTTTCGGCTGCTTTTTTAAACATGCTTAACAAACTATTCAGCGCGTCTTTAATCCAGCTTCTGAGATAACTTTCCGCTTCCGATGGATAATCATAGTCGTAGATTTTTAAAAAACTCTCTTTTAACAACATCGCGTTGTAAATAGGTTCATTAATCTGACAAAGCCTTTGCAGGTAACTGGATTGTTTTTCTGTAAGATTGGATTTCTTTTTTAACAGAATAAATCTCTGGCGGCAATTCATCAATTCAACAAACTCTTTGTTTTCCTCTTTACGCGCTTTACGCAACTCTTGTGTTCTAACCATATCCACCGCCCGGTTTAATTTCTGAATCACATGAAATTTATCGTATGCGATTGTCGCGTTTACTGCATACTGCCCGGTAGATGCAATATCTGTCCCCGCTCCGTCTAACACTGCAGACCTTATTGCATTACAGTTATCTTCGCCAATACCCTTATAATATCTATCTAATATCTCTGT
The DNA here is from genome assembly GCA_043821285.1 of Candidatus Omnitrophota bacterium. Taxonomy (GTDB): domain Bacteria; phylum Omnitrophota; class Gorgyraeia; order B26-G9; family JBDRCZ01; genus JBDRCZ01. Next base: position 71,967 of record JBDRCZ010000040.1, read on the forward strand.
CTTTCGGCCGCGATCATTCCAGATAATTGCTTTCTCATCCGTATCAACTACATTGGTTAAATAACGGTGGTATTTTTTATAACTTACTTCATCTACACTTAAGTTTATCGCCGCTGGCGGCGCTAACTTTTGTGCATACTGTTCTTCTAATATCTCTTTGTCTATGCGATAGACCGCTTCGTCATCTAATCCCAAAAACCACCCGGCTTCTTGATTCGTTGTTATCGCTGTCAGTCGATTAACCTTATCTGCAAACCGCTTCGTTACCCTGCCGTACCTCTTTAGCCAGGAAATTTCTTCAATATGCGTTCGTCTATCTACCGGACACTTAAACCTTCTTTTTACGATCGTTAGATATACCCGCTTCTCAAATATCGGCAAATCTTCTGCTCCAAAAATCAAAACTCAATGCCCAATACGTATCATTTACAATGCAACATGCTAAATTGTTTTATAACTTATTTTAAATATAAAAAATAAGTCTTTAAAATAAACCATGTTTTTATGAATTTGTCAAGGGCGCGGCTAAATTTCCTGGATTTTTTTATTGCAGGTTTTAGAGATCGGCAAGAAAGGCAAAAATCAACCAGTTCTAAGCTGTATGTTATAAATTATAAAGTAACGGGACGTCAGCATTAAATAGAAAATTAAATGGCTGAACAGAATCCACAATAATTTTTATATCTTCGCATTTTCTGTGGTTGATTTTCATTTTTTAAAGCTGACCTGTTACTATTTTTCCAGCTTCTCCAGCATTATTTTACAGGCTTGCTTAATATCGGAAACTGCCGCCGGGGTTAAAACAAAATAAAAACAACCGGTTATATTCTCATCCGGTTCTTCAAAAACTGCCTCAATTAAAAAACAATGATCTTGATCTTTATAAGGAGAAAAAATAATATTCAAAACATCTTCCATGGAACTGCTAATTAGAATCGGCAGCGGGAG